>MUGG01000119.1 GCA_002148405.1 Alkalinema sp. CACIAM 70d
GGGACTCTTTGAATTCTTGAAACACTTCTTTGCAGAATGGAATAGGATACTTTTCCGCACAGTATTTTCGGACTTGCTCGCGACATTCACGCCTTGCTTCGGGAGTATCCAGACTTTGGCAGTATTCGAGCTTAGAAACAATGTCCTGCTTGGCTTCTGCTGGCCCTGCAAAAGCCGGTAATTGAATAGCACCAACACCCATTCCAAGCAAACTTAGCGTTAGCACCGGTAATGTAACAAACTGTTGTTTCAATGTTAGTTGCGTGTTCATCTTTTGAACTCCTAATGGATTGATAACTCAATTACAATCGGCCCGAAGTCGAGTTCATGGATAGGATCGGGTTAGCTTTGAGCTGACTTTGGGTTGACTTCAGGTTGACCTTGGGCATTTTTTTGGAGCCGTAGAATTGGTACAGTGGAATTCAATTGCGTGCTCTGTTTCTTGCTCTGTGAGGCCAAGCTGCTATGCCACGATCGCTCAAAGTTGCGCCAGAACAATTACCCAAGGTTCACCTGGCCATCCAGCGCAAGGGCTACCCCAGCCAAAAACAATTTGCTGCCGATGTGATTCCCTCGCTTTCTACCGTTAAAAAATTTCTGAAAGGAGACGCGATCGATTACGAAAACTTTCGGGAATTATGCGACAAGCTAGATTTAGATTGGCAGGAAGTCGTCTGTACCGCAGCCAACAACACCGCTCCCGCTCTGCCACATCCAGTTCTGCCACATATCAAGTTAGAGGGTGAATTGGCTCCCTTTAATCCCAGCTATCCCGTCGCCTATCCTGCGGGCTTTTTTGGGCGATCGCGGGAACTCCATCGCTGCTTTGGTTTACTCAAATCCCGCCCATTGCAGAACATTGCCATCATCGGTGCTAAAAAAAGCGGCAAAACCTCACTCCTCAAGCACCTCGCCCAGATCACAGTCACGCCCTCTGAACAATTACGATCGGATCAAAAATCCGATTGGCTGCCCAATCCAACACAATATCGCTGGATCTTTGTAGATTTACAGGATCCTCGATTAGGCAATCGCGAGGGGTTGTTGAAGCATTTACTCAAAGCGATCGGGCAAACTATTGACACCTGCGATCTAGAACAATTTATGGATTTGATGAGTACCCACTTGCAGCAACCCACAGTGGTTTTGCTAGACGAGATCGATGCTGTCCTCAGACGCAACAGTGACCTCGATGATCAATTTTGGGAGAGCCTACGATCGCTCGCTTCGCACCACAGTGGCGGCCATTTAGCCTTCGTTCTCACCAGTCGAGAGCATCCCACCCAACTCGCCGCCCATACGGGGCATAGTTCGCCATTTTTCAATATTTTCGGCTACACAACTATCCTTGGGGCTTTAGCAGAAACCGACGCGAGAACGATGGTTCACAGTTCGCCCTTACCCTTCGCCCCCGCAGAAATTGATTGGATTATTACCCAGAGCGAATGTTGGCCGTTTTTTCTGCAATTATTGTGTCAATGTCGCCTTGAAGCCTTACAAAATCCAGAATTAGCAGACACTTGGCAACAGGAAGGACTCGAACAACTTGACTTTTATCGCCAGAAATAATTGCATTCCGAGTTTTAGAAATTATTGCACTGCTATCTTTCCATGACCTGCCGCAGATCATGACTCACCGCAGAACGTCTTCCCCTTCAATGGCATCCGCAGGATTTCCCGATTCTCCCCAACTATTAGCCAATGGGCTGCTGGCCACGATGCAAGTGCTGACTTGGTTATTCCTGCGCCCGTCCGCTTGGCAACTGTATGTCACGCAAATTCATCCCAGCCTCCAGCAACGATCGAACTTCTGCTTGGCACAGTTACCTCCGGAAGCACGGCGTCACCCAAAATTGCGGCGCTTATGTTGGCTAGAATTTGTCATCTTGCCAGCCACGATCGGTCTGCTAGTTGCGATCGTGTTGGCACTTTTGGGCGCACCGGGTCGCAATCTCCTGTTCGGGGCGGCGGTGGGGGTGTCTGCTTGTGTGGGAGCGGGACTGATTGGTGCCATGGTGATCAGCGTTGCTGCCAGTTGGATGGCCGCTTTGGTGGGGGGCCTTGTGGCGGGCATGATTTACGGCTTACTAGGGCCGGATAGTGTGGTTGGTTTCAGTACTGGATTAGGAGCCAATCCCGAAAATTTTCGGTATGTTGTGGGTGCCATGTTACCGCCTATCCTGATGGCGAATCTTCCCAATGGGGTTGCAGCAAGCATTGCAATGAATGTAGAGATTAAAACCGCCGCAGAACGATCGATCGGGCGGCAGTTGGGAGGAATGCTGCTGGGCTTGTTGGGGAGCGCGCTGGTATTGGCGTTGGTCGGTGGGGCAGTTCGCTATCTTTTGCCTTGGTTATTATGGTGGCAACAGCCTGGTTTGATGGCTCCTGGTTTGAAAACCCTGGTCAATCGACTGACATTAGGTGTCATCCTGGGCGGAATGTTTGGCATTCTTTTAGGACAGCAGACCCGCCAGTCTTACCGAAACCTTCCGTTCAGCATCCTCGCTGGACTCGTCTTTGCCATTACAACCCACTATGCCTATGGATCGAGCTTTCCAGGTATCTTAGGTTTGGCGATCGGCAGTGGTAACGCCGTTTTACTGTCAATGCTGTTTGCATTGGCTTATAACTTGACTGCTGCAATTGCTGATATACAAACCAGCGCAATTACGGGTGCATTAGCGATTAGTGCTATTCATACTGTATTTGTTAGTGTTATGTCTGGCTATCCCCTGTGGCAACCACTGTTGCTCAGTCTTGTTTGTTTAGGCGCGGGACTGACCCTAAGCCAATGGTTACCAGTGTTGCTCTATCCCTTAGAACAATCCTGGAATCTGTTGCTGTATCGTCTGGATGAGCGACAATTGAACGCGCGATCGTTTATCCAACGATCGCTAGATGAACGATCGCTAGATGAACGGCCAGTCGAAGCTCAAACATTACAGCGGAACTATTTACGATGGCATAGTGTCTTTTGGGATGAGCAACAGATTTTACCGCTGTGGGGCTTAGATCAGCATCTAGTTTTACGCATGACCGCCCTGCCCCGATCGACTCAACCCGCGATCGCCCTCATTAGCACAGGTTACCAACGCTGGGCCGCTCGGGAGGCACAAATTGAACTTGATGCTCGCCGTTTGGAACAATGTCAAGATATGGTGGCCATTGCTCAGTTACATCAGCAGTGGTCGATCGGGGAGTCACTGGATGATGTCACCCAACTGCTGCGAGGTTTTCGACGGCTGAGCCAAGATGCCCAAGCTGTACTGAATCAAGCCAGTTCGTATAATCAACGGCTATTACTCAGTCATTTGCTGGAGCAATTAGAGAGTTTTGCACGGGAGCTGACTCGGAGCCAAACTTCTACGGCACCTCGGTTTCGCCCAATTTTGCAAACCTGGCTCGCCATTGTCGAAGCCTACCAAGCTACGATCGTGCAGCAATCTGCCCTGAGCCAGGAAATTGAGTCGCCTTATATTGTGGGCATTCCCCTAACCCAGCAACAGGAAATTTTTGTGGGGCGGCAAGATGTCAGCGCTCAAATTGAACGACTCTTGCGAGAGCAGCGTTATACTTCGCTACTGCTGTACGGCCAACGCCGCATGGGTAAAACCTCCCTCCTGAACCACCTCGGTCGCCTGCTACCCACGCAAATTGTGCCTTTATTTGTAGACCTACAGGGGCCAGCCTCGATCGCCCGCCACCATAGCGGATTTCTCTACAACTTGGCAAAGGGCATGATTCAATCCGCCCAGCAATATCGTCAGATTGCCCTGCCGTCCCTCCCACGAGAGGTGTTAGAAGCAGATCCCTTTACAGTCTTCGACGAATGGTTAGATCGCGTAGAACAGCGGATTGCCCCGGCAACGGTGCTGCTGATGTTAGATGAGTTTGAAGCGTTAAATCAAGCATTGGTCGCCGGTCGGTTTGAAGTGCCTGCAATTTTGGGCATGTTCCGCAATCTGGTGCAGCATCGATCGCGATTTCGCGTGTTACTAGCAGGCACCCACACCCTAGAAGCTTTTCAGCAATGGTCAAGCTATTTGATCAATCTCCAGGTGATTCATTTGGGTTATCTCAATCAATCTGCGGCTCAGCGATTGGTTGAACAGCCGGTTCAGAATTTTTCCCTACGCTATGCACCTGAGGCTACGGCGAGAATTCTGCAACTGACCCGATGCCATCCGTTTTTGATTCAACTGATGTGTAGTGAAGTGATTGCGCTGAAGAATGAGCAGCCCCTCGTCGATCGCTGGTGGGTGACGTGGGCGGATGTGGAAGCCGCGATTCCTCAGGCTCTGACCCATGGCAGTTTCTTTTTTGCAGATATTGCCCAGAACCAAATCGAACCGGAGGCCGCAATGTTGCTTTATCAGTTGGCCGTACAGACATCCGCCTCTGAAGCTGTCACCTCTGAACCCATCCTCTCGAGTGCACTGGTCGATCGGCTGGTTAAGCAAGAACTCCTCGAACTGACGCCAAAAGGCTATCAATTTCAGGTGGAGCTGATTCGTCATTGGTTTGTCGCATATCGTGATAATTTTTAACGAATTTTATTCAAGCTACTTTTGGGTGTAGAGCAACACTAACTGCCCCAATAATAGTGGTACAGTGGTACGCCAATATTTTTTGTTCATCGCCCTTCGATGCAGACGATATAATTCAAATACAGTTACCCAATGGTTGAAGAATAATTGTTTGAAGAATAACTGGCTACCGATATTTGATCTGAGTAGACAATCGTTGTCAGTGTTCCAATGATGAATTTCTTCAACGATGAACTTCTCTAAATCTGTTCTGAATGTGCTCTATTTGCAAAATTTTCAGGAATGTTTATCATGGCTATTGATTATTCTAAAGCTGTAAAATATGCGATTCTTAGCCAAGAAGTCTATCAGAACTTTAACGGCATTCAGTTTAGTGGAATTATAACTCCACCAGTCCTGATTAACCAATCGGATACGGATATCCCATGTGTGCCTTGCTTTCCGACCCATCAAGCCTCACGATCGTGTTTCGAGGAAGTGAATCTGACGTGGACTGGGAAACTGACTTTGATAGCAAACAAGAGCGGTTTGAGTTTGACCAAGAAGTTATTCGGCAACAAATTGCTGGAGAACGCAAGCAAGTCTATCCCTATGAGAACGGCAAGGATTCGGGTGCTTTAATGCATTGTGGTTTTGTGAAAGCTTACCTGTCTGTGCGTGATCAGATTCATGATTATGTAAAAACTCACGAAATCATGGCTGTAACGACGACGGGGCACAGTCTCGGTGGAGCCTTGGCAACTCTGTGTGCGGTGGATTTGCAGTATAACTTCAGTTATTTAGCGATCGAATCCTACACGTTTGGAGCCCCAAAGGTGGGGAATGATAAGTTCTGTGAGTCTTTTAATCGTCGTGTTCCCAACAGTTATCGGGTCGTGCATGGTATGGATCTGGTACCGGAATTGCCTCGGTGGTGGCAGAATTATCGATCGGTGGATCAAGAATTCCGCATTGGTTCTCGTTGGAGTTGGCGATTCATTAGCCAGCGCTTTAAGGATCACGCGATCGGAGCCTACATTGAAATTCTTAAAACCCTAATGAAGTAGATTGTATACCCCTAGTTTTCCTGCGTGAGTTTGCAGAAATGGCTGTTCCTAGGCATCATTGACCATTTCCACTTCTACACTTTCTAAAAGGATCTCTTGAGCTAGGGGATCCTTTATGTTGTCTAGTGCGGTAATTTCTAACCGTGCATTTTCTGCAACTGTTCCCTGGGCCGCTTGGTGAAAGTGCGATCGGAAATGCTCAGGCGTTAAATGGGACAGTGCACCGATCTGGACTTTAATGCTGGTGGCTCGAATTCCCTGTTGTTCCATCACAATTGCATGGATGGTTTCAATCAAGTTCTTGAGCAGGCTGGCCTCGTGCATAATTTGATTCCTGATTCTATTGCGCTAAGTTTCAATGTTCTAACTCAATCAGCATTGCTTGTACAATCGTTTCGATCGCGGGTTCTACTTCCGGGGATAATCCCATTCCCATCCTGAAATTTTTTCCTTCGATACCCCACAAGATTAGTTCTGGCGGGAGTTGCTGGAGCGATCGGGCCAGTTCCACAGCTTCTGCCACACTAAAGGCATGGGTGGAGTAATGGAAAAATTGTGTGGGGACGGTGGCTTGGTGGGCCGCGATGCGGTGGATTGTACCTGGAATTGCGCCAGAAGCTACCGCATCAAATAGATAGACTCGATCGAAGCCTTGCCAAGCTTCCATCAATGCAGCACCTTCCCCCGAAGCCTCGATCGTAGTCATGGTTGAAAGATAGGCAGGCAGTCGCGATCGTAGCGATCGTACAATGGCCAATCCCACTCCATCATCTTGCCGAAACTCATTCCCCACACCGATTAAAAGAACTGTATCCATAGATTATTATGAAATCCTACTGTGAAGGTTGTGGATTCGGTTTGGGTGCAGGAGTTCCAGGAACTGGTTTATAGATTACAGTAGGTGTTGTAGAACTGGCAGGTGGTATGTTACTCAGCAATTCCTGAATTTCAGTAATCTTCGGTGCTTGCTCATCAATCACACCCTTGGCCCAGTTTCTAATTTCCAGATGACGTGCATTATCCCGAGCAAGGTAGGCTAATTTAACTGAAACTTGCAAATTATGGCGCATTTGTAAGAGATAAGTCCGGTCATCCGTAGAATTAGACTTATTCTCAGCTAATTGATTTGCTAGGCCCAGACGTTCAGCCTTGTAATCTGCTTTGTACCATTCACGATATTTCGTTTGAATGTTCTTGATAACTTCCTCTAAACGACCTTCTTTTTGAAGAGATAATTGAGGGCTTTGATCTAAGATTTGAGTAGCTAAAGTTTTGACTTCAGGCTGTGTTGCATTAGTTTTAGCTTTAGATGCAATAAGGTATAACTGTTCTTGATAGGGCAGAATCATTTCGATAAACTGCTTATCAGGTCTAGCACTTTCTTCGGTCGAAAGTGTAACTTCAGAGCTATGGAAAAGGGTTAAATCCGGTCGCCACATTCCGACTCCATAGGTAACTCCTACAGTCGTTACAAATGCGGCCCCTAATGCACTAAGAATGGGTGTCCATGGTAGATTGCTAGCTCCCATACGTAGAACCTCCCTGACTTAAAGTATTCAATGATGTAGTTAGTTATGATCTTAACTTCGATCGAAATTAGATCGAGGTTTTCGATTAATCTATTTTGTAATCTAGTCAAACAATATGAAGATGATGTGAGGATTAAGCAGGTTGAGAATCTTCTAATTTTTTCGATCGACTTCTAATTTTAAAAAGTGAGTCGAACAGGAAATGCAAGGATCGTAATTGCGAATCACCTGCTCACATTGGGCACGGAGTTGGTCATCGGGTAAGTCTAAATAACGATCGACAAATTGCCACAGATCTGCTTCAATCATCGATTGATTTTGAGAGGTGGGTGGCGTGATCCGTGCGTCTAAAATGTCACCCTGGGCATCAACACGATAGCGATGGTAACAAATGCCGCGTGGGGCCTCCGTACAGCCGTGACCCGTACCCGCCTGCACGGTGTAATCCACCACTGGCTGGGACATTGGCTCATAGGTTGCAATTAATCGTAGGGCTTCTTCCGCTGCAAATAAGACCTCGATCGATCGGATAATAATACTTTTAAACGGATTACGACAGGTTCCTGACAATCCAGCGGCCTGGGCCGCCGCCTTGGCTCGGGGAGTCAGTTGGTCAAAATTAAGATTAAACCGAGCCAGTGGCCCCACTAAATAATGACCCCGTGCTTTGAGCACTGCCTGAAGTGCTGTGGAATGGGGCACCTGACGTTCTTCAAAATGATCCAAAAAAGCTGAAATTGGAATCTCTAAACCCCGATTGGAAACCAGTTGGCCTTCGGTAATGGCGTATTCCGTGGGATGTTGTAGGGCCACAAATTCATAGTCCTGCTCAAAATCTGGGAAGGGCAAGGTAGCTGCCCATTGTACTGTTGCCTCCGCTGCCTCACAGGCCCAACTTAAGTCATCCACCAGCGATCGTAACTCCGACGCCGTTGGTAATTTATAAAATCCACCCACCCGTAAATTAATTGGATGAACTTCCCGACCCCCAATCAATGACAGAATGTGATTACCAATTTTCTTTAACCGCAATCCCCGTTGTACTAATTCAGGATAGTCCTTAGCCATGGCGATCGCGCTATCGTAGCCCAGAAAATCTGGCGCATGGAGCATAAAAATATGTAAGCTATGGCTCTCCATCCACTCCCCGCAATAAATTAAGCGCCGGAGCAGACGAATGCTGGGCGGAACTTGCAGGCCAAAGGCATTTTCCATGGCATGAATCGCCCCTAGCATATAGGCGATCGGGCAAATGCCGCAAATCCGTGCGGTAATATCCGGAGCTTCGCTATACTTGCGCCCCCGCAAAAAGGCTTCAAAAAAGCGGGGCGGTTCAAAGATTTTGAATTGAACTTCCTTAACCTTATTGTCCCGCACCTTGACGTAGAGTGCCCCCTCCCCTTCCACTCTGGCCAGGTAATTTACTTTGATGGTTTTACGGCTCATGGCGATCGCTCTCTTTGCGGAAGGCTTCAGCGTAGGCATTGAAACTGCGGTAGGCTCGCACCAAATCCACGGCACTGACCCCCAATTTTTGCCATTCCTGGCTTAGGGCTTGGGTATTTGGACTTTCCATGGGGCCATAGCAGCCGTAGCAGCCCCGGTGATAGGTGGGACAAAGGGCTTGACATCCAGCCTGGGTGACTGGGCCAAGGCAGGGCGTTCCGTGGGCGACCATGACGCAAAGATTCCCCCGTCGCTTGCATTCCACGCACACGCTATAGGTAGGAATATTGGGTTTACGATCGTGGAGAAAGGCGTTAATCACTTCTAATAACTGGTATTTGTTAATCGGACAACCCCGTAATTCAAAATCCACAAAAACGTGATCGGCAATGGCGGTGGATTTACTCAGGGTATTAATGTACTCCGGTCGGGCATAGACGATCGAGGTGAATTCTTTCACATCTTTGAAATTGCGTAGCGCTTGGATGCCGCCGGATGTGGCACAGGCTCCGATCGTGACCAGGTGCTTCGATACCCGCCGTACTTGGTGAATGCGCTCCGCATCGTGGGACGTGGTAATCGAACCTTCCACCAAGGATAAATCGTAGGGGCCTTTCATTTCTGCACTCGAGGCTTCTGGAAAATAGGCAACTTCCACCTCTGCGGTCAGCGCCAGCAATTCATCTTCACAATCCAATAGGCTCAGTTGGCAGCCATCGCAGGAAGCAAACTTCCAGACAGCGAGTTTCGGTTTATGGGACAGTTGGGGGGCCATGGCAATTTTCCAACTAGCCTAGGAGTGATGCAGGACTTCTCGAGCTTTCCGGAGTTTGCCTTCTGGCGACGATCGCATCCATCGATAGGTCACGAGATTCAACACTAGCCCTAGAACAAAAAGTATGCCCATGAGAATAATCTGAGGCCAGACAATGGGCTGTACCATCAAATCTGCAACCAGATGGGAAAAATTAAGAATAGTGTAGAGAACGGTGATTCCAAAATGAATCACGCGCGATCGGTAGGACTCAGTAAAGGCTGTTGTGACGATTAAACCCATGGGAATGATAAAGAAAATCAGCATCAGCCAAAAAATGAGCGAAACATCACTATCACTCCCTGCATGGGAATGGGCCACATCCAGCCCGTGGAACAGCGGCATGAGAGCTAATTGGGTATGAAACAGTAAACCCAGGAGGAAAACAACCCAAAGTGTAATAATTTTTTCGCGATAGTTTACCATCATAGGATTCTCCATGACGACCCGAGAAATCTCGATCGAGCCTTTTGCCCGGATTGAGTATTCTTAAACTTATGTCTAAGCTTAGAAGGTAACTTTGAGAAACTTGTGAAGGGTCAAACTTGTGAAGGGTCAAATCTAAGGCAGGAGCGTTCTAGGGTGAAGACAAGGGAATGAGAGCCATGAATCGTCAATGATAGTAAAGGATGATAAATTCTCAATAACTTTAGTGAAGTTTTTGAAACGACATCGTGTTATGCATTGTTATGGGCTGTACTGATTCTTGTCTTGAGTTTTTTGCAATCCTGTGAATCAGTAATTTCTGAAGAACTAATTCTGGGATGCTTTCTGATAGCGTCGTTGCAGTAGTTTGATGCGTTCTAGGCGATTGACGACCCTTGTAACTAATTCTGGGCCAATAATGGGTTTGCTGACAAAGTCATCACCACCGGAGCTATAGACCTGATGAATCGTCGCTGCATCTTTGTGGGCAGTTAGAAAGAGGATGGGAAGATCACTCCAATAGGGATCGTTGCGCACGGTTTGGCACAGTTCGATTCCATTTACTCCCGGCATCATGACATCCAAAATCAAAATATCCGGCGTGTCCGATTCCAGAATCTGCCAGAACTGTTGTGGATTTTGTAAGGTAGTGACTCGAAAGCCCCAGGGTTGCAACAAGCTTTGGACAACCGATAAAACCCCTGGATCATCATCGACGACAAGGATGTGAGACTTTAATTTTTCGATATGATTCAGCACCTGGGTAATGGCTTTCATCACATCCTTGGCAGAAGTTGGTTTAGGCAGAAAGGCCCGTGCCCCCGATCGCATGACTTCCAGCCGTTCCTGAAGATCATGGTGTGCGGCCAAGACGACGACGGGAATAGAAGGCGCTTGTTCGTGTAATTCCGTTAAAAAGGTGAGACAGGTGGCATAGTCAGCGGAATGCTCCAAATCTAAAACGATCGCATGAGGGGCATGTTGATATAGGTGCTTACGCGCTGTTTGTAAGCGGCTGGAGCGCTTGATTTTGGTGCGGAATGGTAACTGAGTGGTTTCGGCCATTAGGGCTTCGGATAGTTGAGTATCCTGACTGATCACTAGAATCACAATGGTTGCATCTTCGGTCGCATCTTCGATCGTATTGACCTTCGAGGAAGGAAGGGGCATGGCTGAAGTTTGGGATACTGGGCGATCGCTGGGTGAATGGAGTACTTGCTGTAATGCTTTGAATAATGGAGACAGAGATCTGGCAAGGGTGGGCTGGGGGGTGTGCTGGTATTGTTTAAAAAAGGTTTCCATCTGTTGCGCAAGCGTGGAACCCTCTGGAAAGCCAAACATACCTAACGAGCCCGCTAAAGTATGCGCGTTCTGGATGGCTTGACTCAAAACGACATCGGTAAGTTGATCTTGTTCTAAGGCGGCGATCGCTTGCTGAAGGGTTGTCATTTGTTCTTGGATGCGGGGTTGCGATCGCTCCCAGATTTTCTGAACGGCTGCTTGAGTTTTGAGCGGTGCTGGAGACGATTGGAGCGGCTCGGCGGCAGTGGGCTGGGTCACTTCCTGAGGCTTCAGGCGATAGCCAATACCATAAACGGTTTCAATGACCTCACCGGGAATTTGGCTCTTTTTCAATTTTTGCCGTAGTCCTTTAATATGGGTTCTCACTGCCTCCTCGCCCGGTGCTTCTTCGTAGGACCACAGGTGATCCAGAATGGAACTACAACTAAAGACCCGCTTTGGATTGCGTAAAAATAATTCTAATAGGGCGTATTCTTTGGGGGTGACCGGAATCAACCGATCGGCATAGCTGACTTCACAACTACCCGGATCCAACTGTAAATCCCCCCAACAGAGTATGGGCTGGTTGGCTTCGCCCGATCGCCGCAGCAAGGCCCGTACTCGAGCGACTAATTCTTCATTATCAAAGGGTTTGACCATGTAGTCATCGGCACCCGCGTCGAGACCGACGGCTTTGTCGTGACTACTATCCCGTGCGGTGAGAAGCATTAAGGGGGTTTGAATCCCCTGCGATCGCAACTGCCGACAAAGGGTAATGCCATCCATTTTGGGCAGCATAATGTCCAGCACGATCAAGTCGTAGGTAAATGCCGTGGCTAGGTCTAGCCCCTGTTGGCCATCCTGGGCAACTTCAATCACATAGTTCTGTTGGCTGAGGATGGAAGTCAGCGTTTCGGACACTAGCGGATCGTCCTCAACAATGAGAATTTTCATCCTGTTTACTTCCCCCAGCGCTGCTTAGCTCCAGTGTAATATAACTCCACTTTGTCGTTGCACTACTCACAAGTTTCTCAAACTTTCTCTCTATGCTATTGCTTTAGTAACCGACGGAATGGCTAGCGAGTCCCAAGAACAGTTGACTGTCAGATGGGAGATGGGGCAGATATGAATCGCTGTGTAACATTAGCATTTGTAGGGGATGTTCGCCTAGGGGAAGGCATGAATCAAGATTTATGCTGGCGATCGTGTCTTTCGTTTTGGGATGGCGCGTTACCCATTTTGCAGCAAGCGCAGGCTGTCTTTGCCAACTTAGAGGGGGGAATTGAAGCGCCCAGAGCGATTTTGTCAGAAGCTACTTCAGAAGCCACTTCAGAAGCCACTTCAGAAGCCACGGTGAAGCCCCAGAATTTATCGCCATCGCCGTTGGAGATTGGCGCGATTCCTCCAGCGACTCAACTGTTACGGGCAGCCAATATTCAATTTGTCAGTTTAGCGAATCATCACGCGCTTGGCTGTAGTGCCCAGCAACTTGTGAGAACCATGCAGTCTTTGGGTGCAGCCCAGATCGCCTATGCGGGAGCAGGCACCACTGCTTCCATGGCTGCTTTGCCCGTCCGGTTAAATATGGCTTTCCTGCCAACGGGAATTTTGGCCTACGCTGGTCAAGAGGCGCATAGCTTACATCAAAGCAACCTAGACGATCGAGCCCCTCAAAGTTCAGTTAAAACCCCAATTAAAAGCCAAAGCTGTATCAATCTCCTGGAATTGCCCAAAGTGGGAGCTCGGGCTGGCGATAGAACTAAAGATTGTACAATTTCTTCTTTAAAACAAGCAGTTGAAGATCCGTTAAAGGTTACACCAAAAAATAGGAAGATTTCACATCTTAATGATAATAAAAACTATATTGAATTGAATGGAAAAACAAATCGTTCTCAGATTAAGCCACAAGTCGTGCAGAAAAATTTAGCATGGTCAACCTTAGAGCATGTTGAACAAGCTATAAAAGACTTACGCAACGCTGGGGTAGAACTCATCATCTTGTCTCTGCACTGGGGGCCGAGTCTTGAAATCTCACCCTCTAAAGAATTTCGATCGTTGGCCCATCGGTTAATTGATCTGGGCGTAGATATTCTCCATGGCCATGGAACCCATATTTTTCAGGCGGTGGAAGTCTATCGTCATAAACTGATTTTGTATAATACAGGGGATATTCTTAGTGATGCGCCGATCGATCCTCGCATTCGTAATGATTGGTCCTTTATCTTTTTAGTCGATCTCGATCGAGAGGGTATTCAGCGTCTCAGAATGGTTCCCGTTCATTTGCACTATGCCAATATTGAATTAGCCAAACATGAGGTTTTTGAGGCGATCTGCCATCGTATGCAATCGCTGTGTGCTGAGTTTCAGACTGCGGCGGTTCGAACTCAAGAGGGCTTGGTCGTTGATGTTCGTCATAATGGAAAATACTGTCTCAATGTTTTATGATCTGTTTTTCCTCTTGTTTGTCTAGCTATTCTCGAGTTTATTTTCATTTGTTTTAATTGATTAGTATTTCACTGTAATGGCTGTTTAATACCGATTCAAGGGCTGGTTTAGGAAAAAGCGTGACCCAGAATGATCACTCCCTTGCCATAGCTCACCGCTCTTCAAGTACAACCGGAGGCAAATCAGATGTCTACCCTATTTCACGATCGTCGAGAAGCCGGACGGTTGTTGGCTAAGAAGCTTAAAGAGTATGCTCATCGTGAAGATGTGGTGGTGTTAGGCTTGCCTCGGGGAGGAGTACCCGTGGCCTATGAAGTGGCAGAAGTGCTAGAGGCTCCTCTCGATGTTTGTATTGTCCGAAAGTTGGGTGTTCCAGGGCATAGGGAGTTAGCCATGGGGGCGATCGCCTCGAATGGGGTGCGCTGGCTGAATTATGGCTTAATTCGGGATTTACAAATTTCCAGTCCAGCCATTGATGAAGTGGCTGCTAAGGAATTACGGGAACTCCAACGGCGCGATCGAACCTATCGGGGCGATCGGGACCCTTGGAATGTGGAAAATCGCTGTGTCATTGTGGTGGATGATGGATTAGCAACGGGGGCCTCCATGCGAGCGGCGATTCATGTGATTGAGCAACAGCATCCAGCGCAAATTATTGTGGCAGTTCCGGTCTCCCCTCGCGAGACTGTGCGGCAATTGGCCCAAGAGGTGACCCAAGTGGTTTGCTTGAAAACCCCTGAACCCTTTCACGCGATCGGGTTATGGTACGAGAATTTTGCCCAGACTTCGGATGAAGAGGTCTGTCAATTGCTGCACCATTCGGATTTGCCCCCGTGGCCGAATTCCCACCACGCCAATGTTTAAGGATTGACAGAAGATCCTTGGACTT
The DNA here is from genome assembly GCA_002148405.1 of Alkalinema sp. CACIAM 70d. GTDB lineage: Bacteria > Cyanobacteriota > Cyanobacteriia > Leptolyngbyales > Leptolyngbyaceae > Alkalinema. Next base: position 14,427 of record MUGG01000119.1, read on the forward strand.
CTATGATTAGCAGGTAGAATGATAATCGTTATCATTTCTTGCTCATTTTGAAGATGTCTATGCATTACTTTCGCTTGCTGGGTTTGCGTGGGTCGATCGGCTCTGGTGGAAATCGCTCAATCCTTGCTCCATCGCTGTCTTTCTTTTCCCTAGGTCAACGGGTTACGGCTCCGGTTCTGTTAGCAGGGGTGACGGTTCTGGGGGCGCTGTCCGGTTGTACAGGCAGCCAAACGCCCAACGCTTCCAGCAACAATGCGCCCAACACGACGGTTAACTCCAGTAGCCAAGCTGCTTCGATCAATGTTGTCGCGACAACAAGTGTTCTCTGTGACCTGACCCAGCGGATTGCCCGATCGGCGGACAAACCCACGGTGAAGCTGAATTGTTTGGTCAAAGCAGGGCAGGATCCCCACACCTATCAGCCTAATCCTGCCGATCGTAGGGCGATCGAAGATGCCGATCTTATTTTCTATGGCGGCTATGGCATGGAACCGAATATTGTGCGGTTAATTACAGCCGCGCCCAATGCCATTACCAAAGTTGCAGTCCACGAACTCGCAGTGCCCAAACCCTTACAGGGAGGACACCACCACGGCGATGAGCATGACCACGGCGGAGAATCCGATCAGCACTCCGATCAGCCAGAGAAAAAAGCTAAGGAGACCCCAGCGGGAACGGTAGAACATTCTGAAGCGGAAGAAGCCGATCCCCACGTTTGGCACAACGCACAGAATGGGATTCAAATGGTCAAAGTCATTGAAACGGCACTGACCAAAGCCGACCCTAGCAATGCTGCCCTCTATACCAAAAATGCTCAGACGATTCTCGATCGCTTAACCAAAGTGGACGGTTGGATTAAGGCCTCGATCGCCACCATTCCCGCCAACGCCCGTAAGCTAATTACCACCCATGACGCCCTGGGATACTATGCCGCTGCCTACGGGATTCCGGTGCAAGGTGCCCTCCAGGGATTGAGCACCGATGAACAACCTACGCCGACTCAAGTCAAAACCTTGGTTGATACTGTGAAAGCAGCCCAAGTTCCCACTATTTTTGCTGAAAAAACCGTCAACCCGGCTCTGATTCAGACCGTAGCCCGTGAAGCCGGAGTGAAAGTTGCCGATCGGGAATTATTTGCCGATGGTTTAGGGGAAGCGGGTTCTGGCGCAGAAACCTACGAAGACATGTTAATCACCAATACAAAAACGATCGTCACAGGACTCGGCGGCAAGATCACAGATCTGCAAGCACCTTAGGAGAAACAAGCACCTTAGGAGAAAGGTGCCTATGACTTGATTCCAGGTTATTGGATGCCTCGATGATTATGCCTCAATGACGACCCTTAGATTTCCCCGTTTGCGGGTGACTCGGCAGGCGGTGGCATTGCTCGGTTGATCGACCTGGGAACTGTCTTCTCGCACAAATTCCAGATCCAATAGGGTCGCACCTACCCGGAGATTCTTCAGCGAAAGATATTGCAGAGAACTGGGTAATGCGGGATCAATGATGCGGACATAATTACCAGGGGCGTCGGGTACAAGATTAATCATCATGTGCAGTAACTGAAAAATCGTCCCCGTTGCCCAAGCCTGGGGAGAACAGGCCACGGGATATTGCACAGGAGCACTATCGCCCATGCGTTCGTAGCCGCAGAAAAGTTCTGGGGGCCGCTGATAGGGCTGGTGCAGCGTCATATCAATGATGCCCTGGGATATTTCTAGCGCTTGGTCAATCAGCCCGATCGATCGCAGTCCCAAGGCAATCAAGCTGTTGTCGTGGGGCCAAACCGAGCCGACGTGGTAGCCCATGGGATTATAGGCCGGGGATTGGCTGCTGAGGGTGCGAATGCCCCAGCCGTTAAACATATCGGGGGCTTGCAAGCGTTCAGCGACGCTACGGGCCTTGTCTGGAGTAAAGATGCCAAGATTGAGACAATGGCCAGGATTGGATGTAATGCTATCGACGGGGTTGCCATCGCCATCTAAGGCAAGGGCACAGTAATCCAGATCGTCCATCCAAAAATCGCGATTAAAGCGGACTTGTAGGTCTCTCGCTTCCTCTTGCCATCGATCGGCGAGATCAATCCGTTTTTTAATCCGTGCAATTTCACTCAGCCGCACCTTGGCAGCATAGACATAGGCTTGCACTTCACAGAGGGCAATCGATCCCTTGGCCATTTGCCCCTGACGATCGACAATGCAATCGCCGGAATCCTTCCAACCCTGATTTTGTAAGCCCCGTTTAGAGCGGCGGTTGTAGGCCAGATATCCTGTTTCGCGGCAGTTGCGATCGATCCAGTTCATGGCATCAATCGCGTTATCCCACAACCGATCTAGCGTTTCCTGATCGTGTGTCCAAGCGTAGTATTCCGCATAGAGCATCAACCACAATGGCGTTGCATCGATCGTTCCATAGTAGGGTGTGTGTGGAATTTCTTGGCAGCGAGCCATTTCTCCACACCGGAGTTCATGGAGAATTTTTCCGGCTTCCTCATCCCGCCAATCATCCTCTTTTCTACCTTGATAGTGCGCCAAGATATTGAGCGTATCTCGGGCGATCGTCGGATCAAGAATCAAAGTTTGTGATGCGGCGATAATGGAATCTCGACCAAATAGGGTAGAAAACCAAGGAACTCCTGCGGACAAAGCTTTGTGCGTATCAAACGTTTGCCGCAGCAGATAAATATCTTGCTCTGCCCGTTCAATAATTTGGTTAAATGCCTTGTTATCGGTGCGAATCTGGGTAATCCCCGATCGCCATTCTTGCTCCTCTAGCACTTCTGCAGCTTTAGCCTGCATTAATGTCATGGGAGCGTGGACATTGGAAGCCGACTGGTTATCAATCAGCATTTGCAGTCGGTAGCCCAACCGTAGTGTTTCATGGGATGCCAATCGGATGGTCCAAATTGCGGTGTAGCCCTTCAATCGATCGGGGAGACGATGCAGAAATTGAATTTGAGCTTCCATGAGTGAACCATCCAGCCCTTTGTAGGCCAGCGTGAGTTCTGATTGGGCTTGGCTCAGTACATAGTTGGAGGCAAGATAGTTGGAGGTAAGTTCTGGAGCCTCTTCTGCGGCGGGTACTGAAGCGAGGACTTTGGCTGGAGTTGTGGTAGGAGCCGTGGTTGAGGGAATTTCTACTTCGCGGAGTAACTGTCCTCGGTTTTTACGATCGAATCCGCGCACTTCAAAGAGATCAATAAAATCAGCATCAAAGCTAAGGCTGAGTTCGAATTGAATGGTTTGGGTGCTGTAGTTTGTCAGGGTGATTTCTTCAAATAATCCCCCGTTCAGAACCATTTCCCGCTGAATCCCCAAGGTTTCCGCTGGAATGGTCTGGCTTTCGGCTTGGGACGCAGGGGCATCCGGAAAGGCAACACTACTTTCCAGGCGAGGATTGGTACAGAGAATAAATAGCGCGAATCCCTTCTGGGCATTGCTGCTGAGGAGCAAGGGCGATCGACCATCAATTTGGAGTTCTAGCCGACTGAGGAACCGGGTATCTCTGCAAAATAGCCCTAAACTGGTAACCGCTTCGTCTATGTTGCAACCAGAGATATTGCCCAAGGTATCGCTAATCAGAAATAGGTCATCATCCTTGAGCGTGAGAGTCGGTTGTGAGCGATCGGTAGTCGCACAGCCCCATTCGGGAATGGGTAGTTGATCGGCAGGAATGAATGTCTTTCCGTTAAGTTCAACAAGATCTGACATGGGACACAGAAAGTTTCGCAATGGATTGAGAGGGCTGAAGAAAGAAGATTTTATTCGCGAAAATTTATGTTCAGCGTCGTGGTGGTATCAACGAGCACTAAACCCGATTACTGACCTACCAGTTTACAACTCCAACCCTTTTTGTGAAGACAAGAGCGGCGGAATTTAATTTTCTATTTATAAAATATCTGAGAAAAGGGGGCCTAAATCGGAGGTGAACACCTCACTTTGATCCCGAGAATAGGGAAATTCATCCGTTGTGAAGCGATAATGCACAGGAATTTTCTGCGTAAGAGAATTGTCAGAGAATCAAAATATTTCGTAACAAACTAATCTCGTAAAAAAACCGCTACAAACTAATCTCGTAAAAAACCCGCTATCCAAAAAATTTTCACTTAAAATTTTCACTTAAAAATTAATAGAGAGGCTAGGACGATCGCCGGTACGATCCCTTTGCCTCTCACAGCAGTCCGAATCTATTGTCTGAATCCATCGTCTAAATTCTAACTAGACCGGGATAAATGTTAATCCTCTGTATTCCCTGCTTTAGAGAAAAGCACCTTAGACCCTAGAATGGCTCTGGTGACGGTTCAGGTTCTCTGATTAGCAGTCTAGGGAGGCAACATTCCCTGGGTCAGAGACTATTAGACAATATTCGGAAAAGATTCATAGATTCGGAGAAATTGACGATTTTCTAATGTTCTCTTAACAACAGAGGATCGGTGAATGAAATCTCTGAATGAACTAACAAATAATTTGCTAACAATCAATTAATGGGTGCCAGTAGTAGATACCCGAGTCTACGGTGTTATCGAACAATACGCCTACGGCGTTATCGGACAATACTGGGTGCACTGTGTAAGTGACCATTTTGGGCAAAACGCTCTGCCAAAACTTGCTGGTAGACTGCTTCATAACGGTCAGTCATACATTGCACACTAAAGTGTTGGACCACATGGTTGCGGCAAGCCGCCCGATCGAGCTCTGCGGCTTTAGGGATAGCGGCAATACAATCGTCGATCGTGTCGCACAGGAAGCCACTGGTTCCATGATCAATGATTTCGGGAGTAGACCCGAGGCGCAAAGCGATAACGGGTGTTCCTGCGGCCATCGATTCCACCATGACCAGACCAAACGGTTCCCGCCAGGTAATAGGAAAGAGCGTCGCTACTGCATTTCCCATGAGTTCATTTTTCATCACGTGATCAGCTTCACCCAGATATTCAATCTGTTTGCCGTCGATCAGAGGTTTAATTTCTTGCTCAAAGTAATCGACATCCACGACATCCACTTTGCCAGCCAGCTTCAGCTTCCATCCTGCCGCCTTAGCAATTTGAATCGCTAAATGAGTTCCTTTTTCTGGAGAAATGCGTCCCAAAAATGCCAGATAGGGATCGGGGTTTGGCTGGGCATAAAAGTGGTGACTATCTACGTCGATGCCGTTGTAAACCGTTGCCACGCAATTCAACCCTAAGCGAGGTTCCCGTTGGGTATTGGAAATGCTGATATAAGGCTGATCCTTAGCATAGGTGAACAGCTTTTCGTTGTCGGGGGTAAAGATGCCGTGCAAGGTATGGACTGTGGGGGTTTTAACCAGTCCTGCGTAGGGAAGGGCTGCACAACCCATGTGGGAATGAATAACATCAAATTCTTGGGCCCGTCCATACACTTGGCTGAGTTGCAGCATTTCATAGATGCCAGCTTCTCGCACATTGGGATCAAGTCGCAGAGCACGGGGATGAACCGATTCTAACTTTGCCAAAGTAATTGAATCACCGGACGCAAACAGAGTCACTTCATGGCCGCGCCGCACGAGTTCATCCGTTAGCAAACCCACAACTAGCTCGATTCCACCATAACCAGGGGGGGGAACCCTTTCCCAAAGGGGAGCAATTTGAGCAATCCGCATAACAAACCTCCTGAGATAAAACGTGAACAAGAAACAATAGGTTTCCTGTGACGAATAATGTTTAAATTAATTGGGATTGAGAGCTAAGTTTGGGAATACTGAACGAGACTTTAGGTAAAAATGCTGAGTGCCGTCAATTCGGAGATTACGATCGACCCAGTACGGAAATCCCGCCATCCCAATTTCCCTAAATTCAGCCCTAGGACTGTTTCCAACCGGATGGGCTTTTAGAAACAGTTAAATCAAGGGGGTTGAAAAACTCTATAAACTCTATCTTGGTGAGTATGAAAACTATGAAGAATCAAATTTGGTAGTCTTTTCATGACCTGATTACAGCGGTTGGAGAAGTCATTTGTATTAGGTAACTGGAAATACATTCAGTTAAAGATCATCTATCCTGTGGACTACTTGGAATTAGTGAGTCCTCCAATTTGATAAAAGTTGCTAAACATCGCTATAAGACAATCTAGGATCAGGATCTCAAGTCACTAGGCGAGACAAAAGAGGATGTAATTTATACATCTCAGGTCTATACCTCTAAGGTCGATCGATGCTTGCGATTTCTTCGATCCAGCAATAGTAAAGCCAATAGTCCTAAACTAAAAACCACACCCATCCAACTAATGAGGGGTAGTGCTAAATACCGTACAACTAAAGCAACTAATGCCCAAACAATGACTAGGACATACAAACGATCTTGACGCTGCTGATAGACGGCCCAGGCATGTAATGCAGCGATTCCCATCATAATGCTAGTCCAGATGGGAGCAGCAATTCCCCAACCTTTCCAGCCCGTTTCATGCAGTAAAACGGAAACATTAACAATTGTGGCCACACTAATCCATGCAAGGTAAATGCTGAAAGGGTAATGTAGCAGCCAACGATCGCGATTGGGGAGTGGTTTTCGACCTACTCCTAGTAAACGATAGCATTGCATGATGGTCAGTAGCAAGGCTACCATGATAACTGTGGAAGCGAATAAAAATTGCTGAACAAAGGTATAAACCCAGAGACTTTGAAGTATACACGCGAGAATTAACCAAGGTCTTGCCTGAAAGACAAATTCATACCGTGGAGGCAGCTTTAATTGATAAAAACTAAAAGCGATTAAACCAAAATAGATAAGGCCCCAAATTGCAAATGCATAACTAGCGGGAATGAAAAATACATCGGCGTAGGTAGTGTTTGCTAAGTCTGCAATCGTTTTTCCTTGGGGAGGAAAGCGATTGAACCAGGAATTAACCCCGATCGCGCCGAAGGTCGCTAAAATCGTCGCGATCGCGATGGGCTTTTTAGATAAATACAATGTAGAAGAAGATGACATAGGGTATCTCAAGGAATTTAGATGTGATTGATAGATGTGAGCGTTAGATTTGATTGCAATCAGTTTTTAATATCAATCAAATCTAAATCGGAGGCAAACCAAATATTGCTTATTCTGGAATACGACCTAATTATGTCGGTTGAGGGTGAAAGTTGTTGTGGGATGCCCTGGATAGATCATCAGAGTCTGGCACAGTCCCTTCGATATGAATAATTGGGGTTTCTAGACGTTGCTGGGGAATGCCAATTCCTAGGTTTTCCTGATCCATTAATCGCTTAAGCCGACGGCGAAACTCCCTTGCAACAGTGAATTGTTCTAAAGGACGGGTTTTTAGCCAGATACGAATTTGTAAGCCCACGTGATCAATACGATCGATGCCTAAAACTTCGGGCGGTTCTAGGATTTTTTGATTCCAAGGGGATTCATGATACATTTTTTGGGCCATGGCTTTTAATAGCGAAAGGGCACGATCGGGGTCGGATTGATAATCTATGTCTACCGCTAAATCAACCCGCGACCAATCTTTGGACAGGTTTTCAACGATGCTAATGGAACTGTTGGGAATGGTGATCAGTCGGCCTTCCGTATCTCGAAGTTGAGTAATACGTAGGTTCATGTTTTCCACACTGCCCGAGACATCTCCGATTTTAATAATGTCACTGACGGCATACTGGTCTTCCAGCAGAATCAGCAGCCCATTAATCACATCTTTAACTAAACTTTGGCAGGCAAAGGAAACCGCTAGACCAATAATGCCTGCTCCCGCTAGGACGGGAACCAAGTCAACACCAATCACCGCTAATGCCAAGAGTACGCCTGAACCCACCAGAAGCAGGGATAAAGCACTCTTTAAAACCCTGGATAGGGTATTTAAACGAATGGATAAACGATGGCTAAATTGATCTAGCGCTCGTTTGTCTTGGAAAATAGAGGTGATGACTCGATCGATGATTGCATCGCTTAATCGAGTAGAAAAGTAAACGGCGATCGTGATCACAAATAGCTTTAAGGGCGTTGCTAATAAAAGTGTTCGTAACCAGCGGGTTTGGGGGAACAGTTCGATCGCATAAGCAAGAATACTCACCCAAAGGATAAACTGCCCCACCCCGTACAATCGAGTTTTCAATTTTTGTAGGCTGAGGCGTTGTTGAAGTTGCATTTGTTGCCATTGCTGCTGCTCTTTGCCTACTTCTGTGGTGCTTTCTGTGGGTGGAGGAGCCTCTTGGGCGGTGGTGAGTGCCTCTGTAAGTTGATGTTGGCGCTGACGACTTCGGGATTGTTGCCAAGATAATAAATAACTCAGTGCAATGCCTGCAATTCCTACGATCGCAATAATGCTTCCCTGCTGGAGTAAATAGTCAGACTGACGTTCTCGGAAGGCTTTTTCTAGCGCTTTTTGGAGGGCTTGGCGAATTTGTTCCCCCATCGATCGGGGATCAAGTCCCTGGACATCTGCGTCCAAGGTGGTCACGGTCATTAGATATTTTTCGTTGATGTAGATGACCGGTAAATTAGTTTGGGCGTCGATTTCTAAACGCACCTTTAAGGATGGTGGACGCCCTTGATTAACAATTTCCTGTAGCGTTGATTCAATATGTTGTGCTCGCTGTTCAGCGGAACTATTACCTGCATTACTACTTGCATTTGGATCTATTTGTGATGATATGTTGGTTGAGGGGGTCGCGATCGTGAATAGCGAATAACCGTCTAATTTAACCGTAGCTGTATTGACTCGACTAGCGTCAAAGCGATCCAAGACACTCGCTAGAGAGGGTAAAGTAATAGGGCCTAGACGATTGGATGGATTCGTTGGTGATGACTGATTAGAAGTTTGATTATTAGTTTTGAAATTATTTTGGTTATCTAATGATTGATTATTTGCGGGGCTATTATTTTGGGTGTTATTAATTTGTAGAGGATTGTTAGTTTCTTGAGCTGTTACTACTTGAGCTGTTACTAAGAGTGGCGGCAGGCACATCATGCTGATACAGAGTCCTACGATCGCTAATGATCGCGCTGTACGGGCATTCCAATATTTTTTGTATGGAAGTCGTCGCATATCTGTAATCCCTGAATCTGTAACCCCTAGATTGGTAACCCCTGCATTTATACAAACGGTTACAAACTGTTATCTAGTGTAAAGAAGATCGTGTTATTTGCGATCTTCCAAAAGGGAGTTAAAGGTCGGCGATTAACAGAAAATCGATTATTCCTTTTGACGCAGGGGAGATTTTGGGATGTGCGCTGATAGCGTTTTAAGTGGTTTGCAAATAAAAGCCGGTTATAGAGGACTAGAGTAGGATAAGAGCCAACATTGTCTTGAATGACACTGTACTAGGGCAAAACTTATAGCTGGAGTCCAAGTTTTTAAGGAACTCAGCCGTTGAGCTAAGCTTTAGTCAGTGCCATTCATGACTACCTTAATGGTTGCCTCTACCACAAATCTAAAAGGCTTAATTTAGAGTTGAGCCTGGAAATCTACTTTGGATAGACGAAAACTAAGTTGTTCCCATCCGCCCGAACGCTACTAGTCGTAATGGTTCCAAAGCGGGGAACGCCCATTTGTGCAAGTTGGGGTTGCACGATCGCATCGATTTGTTGGCGTAGCCCTGGATCATTCAGTCGATTACGGATTTGGGTATCAACCGTCGATCGAATCATATCTTTATAATCAAATAAAGAATTACAAACATCTACACCAAAGACATTGCACACACTAGTTGCTTGGATTGTTCCATTCAATGTGGCATCTACTACCTTGTAGCTAATCAAGCCATTCACCAAAATAGGTTGAATTTTCACATCCAAGCGAGCATTGTCAATATTAACATCGGGAATTGCATCATCTCCTAAATCTACAGCACCCGTATGATATCCTTTGATTTCTCGTCCAGAGCTTTCAAAGGACAGACTCAAAACAAAATTTGGACTTTGCCAACTGAGTTGAGTTTGGTTCAGATTCCAGTCATTGACGTAGAAATTAGCATTTCCCAAATCTGGGCAAATCCATCCGCAGTCAAGATCCACCACTTTTTTTGGAATTGTAAAGGGATACTGGCCGCCCCCAAATGTAGTAGGCAAGCGTAGAAAAGACGTATTCCCATTAAGATTATTCAGATGGAGTTGTGTATCTTGAATTTGGGCATTGACTTGGCCTGCAACATATAAGAGAGCTAGTCCGGGAATCGTAACGGTGCCGTACTGTTGAGGTGGTTTTGGCGGTTTGGGGGTGGGATTACAAATGGGAGCATCGGGATTGAGATCGCAGTTGGGAATGGCAAGCGATCGCTGAATAGTTGTATTGGCCAATGTCATCGTCATCACTGTACTGAGTACAGAAAATGTAGCAATTTTGAGAACATTTCTGTGGAATTTCATAATTTACCTTATCCTAAGGGAGCTAATAGGAATTAACAGTCAATATCTGACTGCAAAATCAATCCTGGCGTATTATCAAGCTGAGAAAGCTTTAATGCGCTTGCTAGATTTAATACACTTGCTAGGTTTGATGAGTATAAGTAGGCTGGTAAATCTCCACTTATGCAGCAGTAGAATGTTTCGATCGAGAAAAATTATGTAGTTAATTTTTGGGTAATTTTTCCCAAGTCCTATACGGAATCAAATTGTTGCTGACCCATAATATAGGTTGCGCTGACACTCCGATCGTCCCCGAGTACTAATAAACTAAACAGTCGATCGGAGAGTTTCCGGAACGTAGTGGGTAATGGCCCCGGATTACGAAAAGCCATGAGGGGTGTGGCTTGGAGGTTCCAGACAACAAAATCCGCTTCCTTGCCAAGTTCAAAATTACCAATGTGATCGGCCAAATGTAGCGATCTTGCTCCGCCCAAGGTCATTAGAAAGAACAGTTGAAAGGGAGAGAGCGTTTGACGTTGCAATTGCGCGACCTTATAGGCTTCTGCGGCGGTTTTTAGCATCGAAAAACTGGTTCCTGCCCCCACATCGCTGGCAAGTCCCACATTAATCGATCGTCCCTCAGATTTCGCTTTCTGGATATTGAATAAACCACTGCCGAGAAAAAGATTCGACGTGGGACAAAAGGCAATGGCCGCATTAACATCCGCTAGACGATCAAATTCCACATCGGAAAGATGAATGCAATGGGCAAAGATCGATCGAGGTGTGACTAATCCATAGCGATCGTACACATCTAGATAACTTGCACTATCAGGAAAGAGTTCTTTCACCCAAGCCAATTCATCCAAATTTTCCGACAGGTGAGTGTGTAAATAAACCGTTGGAAATTCCGCTAGCAATTGGGCTGCAAATTGGAGTTGCTGGGGAGTGGATGTGGGTGCAAAGCGAGGCGTGACAGCATAGCCTAGGCGATCGACGCCATGCCACCGTTCAATTAATCGCTGGCTGTCTTCGTAGGCGGATTGGGCGGTATCCAGCAGGCCCGGTGGAGCGTGGCGATCCATCATCACCTTACCCGTAATCAGCCGTAAATTGCGGGCCTGGGCTGCGGCGAACAACGCATCCACCGACCCTGGAAACACCGCTGCAAAAACGGCAGCAGTTGTGGTGCCATTGCGCAAAAGTTCCTCGATAAAAAAATTAGCAACTTTCGCGGCATGTTCTGGATTTTGAAAGCTTTGTTCCGTCGGAAAGGTATATTGATTCAGCCAGTCCAATAATTGCTCCCCATAGGCCGCCATCATCTGCGTTTGGGGATAGTGCAGGTGGATATCAATCAAGCCGGGGGTGATTAACCGATCGGGGTAATGGGTCAGGGGCAAATTGGGGTAGCGATCGGCTAAAGCTGAATAGGCTCCAAAATCATGGATATACCCTTGATTCAGCACTAATAGCCCATCAGGAATGTAACGAATACTACTATTTTCTAAACTTTCTAAGTTTTCTGCACTGGGATTGTCTAGACTATTATTGGAGCCATTGCTAAATGGATCATCGATACAATCCAAAAATGCCCCCCGAATTCCGGTTAATTCAGATAACTCCGCCTGCGAACCGGGACTTTGTAAATTTTGATTGAGCCTGGGGGACAGGTTTTGGGCGTTTTGGTTCACCGTGGGCTTCTCCCATGATTGAATTCCTTCTACAATTTTAATAATGCTTTGAGAAAATGGTTGTTGATTCGAGTTAAATGCCGATGACCGATGCCGTGCAATCTCATAATTTAGAATCTCAGATTTTGGAATTTACCCTGAACGGCCAGACCGTGCGCCTCTCTGCCGTGTCGCCTACGATGACGCTTTTACAATATTTGCAACAGTCGGGGCGATCGGGCACGAAGGAAGGCTGCGGAGACGGGGACTGCGGGGCCTGTACAGTAGCAGTCATGGGGCAAGATGCCCAGGGAAAACCCACCTACCACGCAATTAACAGTTGTCTGATTCCCATCGGCGCGATCGCCGGACGAACAGTGATTACGGTAGAGGGTTTGGCGGAGGCAGAGCGGTTGCATCCCGTTCAAGCGGCGATGGTGGAAACGGGCGGTTCCCAGTGCGGCTACTGCACGCCTGGTTTTATTATGAGTTTGTTTGCGGCCTACTATGGGGCCGATGGGGCAATCCCGGATGAAACCGTAGAGGGCAATCTCTGCCGCTGTACAGGCTATTTACCGATTCGGCGGGCGGCCCAGCAACTCAGCCAGCAATTAAGCCAAGCGACTTTAAACCAAGCAGCTTTAAACCAAGCGCCTTTAAACCAAGTGACTCCCCGCGATCGATTTTCTGCACAACTCGCCAATTATGCTGCGCCCAGAGACGATTTTGCTTACATCAGCCCTACAGAGCGCTTCTATCGTCCGACCCAACTGCAAACGGCCTTAGAACTGTTGCACCAGTATCCCGATGCGGTGGTGCTAGCTGGGGGAACGGATCTGGGGCTAGACCTGAGCCACCGTCGTCGATCGTTTCCAACAATCGTTGCCCTAGAAGCCATTCCAGAATTGCAAGAAATTCAGCAACTAGAAAATTCGTTCAGCATTGGTGCAAGCGTTTCCCTGAGTCATTTAAAAACAAAATTACACGGTTATTTCCCTAGCCTAGATGAAATGTTAGTCTGGTTTGCAGCCCAGCAGGTTCGCAATCGCGCTACCATGGGTGGCAATCTGGCTACGGCCTCTCCGATCGGTGACCTGCCCCCGGTTTTACTAGCGCTAGATGCGGTGGTGGAATTGGTGAGTTTGAACGGAGTCCGCAGGGTGCCCATCGCAGAATTCTTTACAGCCTATCGAAAAACTGTACTGCAACCGGGCGAGTTAATTCGATCGATTGAAATTCCGACAACTCTGACACCACAAACCACGCAACGCCACAGCCAATCTTATAAAATTGGTAAACGGGGCGCTGATGATATTAGTATTGTGGCCGCAGCGTTTACGATCGATCTCGACGCTTACAACACGATCGTCCATGCCAGATTAGCCTACGGTGGCGTTGCTGCTACGCCCATTCGCGCGATCGAGATCGAACAGGACTTAATCGGCCAACCGTGGACAAGGGAAACCGTGAGAGCCTGTAAACCCAAGTTACGCGACTGTTTTACGCCATTAAGCGATCTGCGAGGTAGTGCCCATTACCGAAAAACGTTAGTCGCCAATCTATTTGAAAAATTCTTTATCGACATGGGAGGGAGGTAAACCAATGATTCATCAATCCAAATCCCATGAAAGCGCGATCGGGCATGTCACAGGCAAGGCAGTGTATACCGACGAACAACGGCCCCCTGTCGGCATGTTATCGCTCTATCCCGTGATGGCTCCCCATGCCCATGCAAGAATCAAAACCATTGACCTTAGTGGTGCAGAAGAAATTGACGGTTACGTTACAGTAATCACTGCATCGGATATTCCTGGAATCAACAACACAGGAGTGATTCTAGCGGATGAAATTCTATTACCCACAGAAGAAATTAGCTATTGGGGACAGGCCGTACTGTGGGTTGTGGGGGAGACAGACATTGCGGCTCAACGGGCTGCGGAGCAAGTCAAAGTTGAATATGAACCCTTAACAGCGATTCTATCGATCGCCGATGCCATTGCTGCCGATCGCTTCCACGGCCAACCCACCCAAATTAGTCGTGGGGCGGTCGAAACGGCGCTAGCTCAGTCCGACCATCGTTTAACCGGAGCGTTAGAGATCCAAGGTCAGGATCACTTCTACTTGGAAACCCACACCAGTTGGGTGATTCCCGATGGCGAAGGGCATTTCCAAGTCTATTCCTCCACGCAACATCCCACGGAAACCCAGGCGATCGTAGCGCGGGTGTTGGGCATTGCCAAAAATCAAGTGGTGGTGACTTGTTTGCGGATGGGCGGTGGCTTTGGGGGCAAGGAAACCCAGGCCAATCCCTTTGCGGCAGTGGCAGCGATCGCGGCTTACAAGACCGGGCAGCCCGTGCGGGTTAAACTGAAACGGGAACAGGATATGATTCTCACCGGGAAACGCCATGCCTTCCTGGGACAGTATGAGGTCGGATTTACGGTAGAGGGGCAGATTACGGCACTGGCGGTCAAGCTCTACGCCGATGGGGGCTGGAGTTTGGATCTGTCGCCTCCGGTGCTGCTGCGGGCGATGGTGCATGTGGATAACGCCTACTATATTCCCCATCTGACAGTGCAGGGCTGGATTGCTAAAACCCATAAGGTCTCTAACACAGCATTTCGGGGCTTTGGAGGGCCGCAGGGGATGGTGGTGATTGAGGAGGTGATCGATCGGGTTGCTCGGGCACTCCAGTTACCGCCGGAGGAAGTTCGAGAACGCAATTTCTATCGGGGGTCCGGGGAAAGGAATACCACCCATTACGGACAAGAGATTGTGGATAATCGCCTCGATCGGATCTGGCAGGAATTACTAGATCGATCGAACTTTTCCCAACGTAGATCGGAAATCGCTCAATTCAATCACACTAATGTTGATAAAAAGCGAGGCTTAGCAATCACGCCTGTAAAATTTGGCATTTCCTTTAATAAAGTGCAATACAATCAGGCAGGTGCTTTCGTTCTCATTTACACCGATGGTAGTATTCAGTTAAACCACGGTGGTACTGAGATGGGGCAGGGATTGCATACTAAAATGCTACAGGTAGCCGCAAAATCCCTAGGTGTCAGTCTCCAGCGGTTTCGCATGATGCCCACCAGTACGGATAAGGTACCCAATACCTCAGCCACCGCCGCATCCAGTGGATCGGATTTGAATGGCCAAGCGGTTAAAGACGCCTGTGAAGCCTTGAAGGCTCGCTTAAAACCGATCGCAGCTCGTTTGTTAGAATTACCAGAGGATACAACCTTAGAGTTTGCCGAGGATTGGATTTATTACACGGAAGACAATGCACGAGACAACAAACGAAAAATTACCTTTGAAGCCGTTGTGCAAAAAGCCTACGACGATCGCATTAGTCTTTCCGCAACGGGCTATTATCGCACACCCACCATTTTCTGGAATCCGGAAACTGGCAAAGGCAATCCGTTTTACTATTTCGCCTACGGTGCAGCAGTGAGTGAAGTCGAAGTTGATGGCTTAACGGGCATGTTTAAGCTGCGGCAAGTGGACATTGTCCATGATGTGGGCGAGTCACTGAATCCGTTGATCGATCGGGGGCAAATTGAGGGGGGATTTGTGCAGGGAATGGGTTGGCTAACGATGGAGGAATTGGTCTGGGACGATCGGGGCAGTTTGAAAACCCATGCGCCCAGCACCTATAAGATTCCAACAATTCGCGAAGTTCCAGAAAATTTCAACGTACATCTGTTGCAACGAGCAGCGCAGGAGGGTGTGATCTATGGCAGTAAGGCCGTGGGAGAACCGCCGCTGATGCTGGCCATTTCGGTGCGAGAGGCAATTCGGGAAGCGATCGCGGCCTTTGGTCACCATCCTGCCAGGGTAGCCCTAGCCTCTCCTGCAACACCGGAGAAAATTCTAACCGCGATCGAGCAAATCACAGCAGAGGTTGAGATTGTCAGTTAAATTTACGCTAATGTCAACAGCAAGTTAGCTAGAGGATATATTTAGGTTAGATCACAGCATGGTGCGATCGTTCTATCAGTTGTTCTTAAATACCTTACAAACAGAAGCAGTCGTTTTAGCAACGGTGATTGAGGTATCTGGATCAACACCGCGAGAAATCGGTGCGAAAATGTTTGTAAACGCCGCCGGAAAAATTCAAGGAACGATCGGGGGGGGGGCAGGGGAAGCCAAGGTTATTCAACACGCATTGCAAGTTCTCGAAACGGGGGTTAAGCAGCGGGTCGAGATTGATTTATCGGGACACCTCAAAGCAGCCAACCCAATCAGCCCCAAGGAAGGGATTTGTGGTGGCAGGATGGGGGTATGGCTGGAACGCTGGGCTGGAAACGAGGCACGGGCGATCGTGCAGGAAATCCTAACAGCTTTAGAGGCCGGTCGATCGATTACGCTGGTGACGCCCTATGGGAGTGAGCGATCGCCTTGGATTGTCGATCAATTCGATCCCCCTAAATCCCCCTTCAAAAGGGGGACTTTGAGTAGTATTAATCCGGTTCCTTTGTTAAGGGGGGCTAGGGGGGATCAAAACTGTGAAGGAGATGAGATCGATCGAACTTGCGGATTTGCCAGTCATGGCGAAGGTGATGATCCCCCTAAATCCCCCTTCAAAAGGGGGACTTTGATTAATAATAATCTGGTTCCCCCTTTGTTTCTAGCGTTAGCGGCGCGTAGCGCGGGGGCTAGGGGGGATCAAAATTGTAAAGGAGAGGCATTGGATGCCTTTGTCGAAGTTATCCAGCCCCAGCCGACGGTATTGATTATTGGAGCCGGACACTGTGGAATTCAACTGGCTAAAGTAGCTGATATTGCAGGGTTTCAGGTCATGGTACAGGACGATCGTCGGGATTGGGCCAACGCGGATCATTATCCCCAAGCTACTCGAATTTTTACGACTTCGATCGAAGAGACGATCGCGCAACTAAATTACCATGCTGCACTATATATTGCATTGCTGACCCGGGGCTATCAGCATGATGTGCAGGCATTACAAGCAATCATGACTAAAGCCATCCCTTGCCGTTACATTGGCATGATGGGCAGTCAGCGACGAGTGCAGCAGGTATTGCAAGCAGTGCAAGCTAAGGTCGCTCAGGAATTTAGCGAACTTTCTGAACTACAGATTAGCCAGTGGCTGCAACACATTCATGCTCCGATCGGTTTAGACATTGGTGCACTGACTCCTGAGGAAATTGCGATTAGTATAACAGCAGAAATGATTCAAATTCGGCATCGCGATCGTGATCAAAAATGTTCACCGTAGCATTATTATCGTATTTCTAGTTAATCATCTCTATCATTGATCTAATTTTTTCGCTTACGACAATCCTAATACCTTTTTCAAGAGATTCTGATCCTGGAGTTTGATGCGGAATCGGCCATTCTCCACATCCCGAATCCAGCTTTGGCTCTTTCCTGTCTTCTCAGCCAAGCTGCGCTGACTCATGCCTAACTGTTTCCTGGCTGCGACAATTTGTTCTCCAGACAGCGATCGTGGCGTTGTTACCGTTTTCTTATTCGCTGTTTTAGTGCGCGATCGATTCCGTTGTTTGTCTCGCTTGCTTGAGCGTTGCTGCCAATCTGGGGGAATCTCTAACCGAAGAATACGAGCCTGCATCAAACGGTTCCATTTACCCCGGGGAGCCGCATCCGTTAAACGGGATGAATTGCCGCCATCCATCATCCAAAATTCCAAAGCTTCCTCAGCGTCTTCCGGTAAATCGGCCAACTTCGCCCAGAGCGGCTGGATTTCAGGCGGATAGGTTTCTGGATCAAATATCGGCTTCAAGCCATAGTGATTCAGGACTTCTAGATCGCCCTCAAACGTGCGTAGCAGTCGCTTACGATCTTCTCGGTGGGAATAGCCTTGTTGTAGTGTTTCTTGCCCATAGGCGACCCGCATCAACGTAGGCACAGTAATCCGCTGCTCCATTCCCAATTTGCTTTTAAACAGAAACCACAGCATAATTCGGGCGGCTCCTTCATGCTGTTGCCAAATCCCCATAACTGTCTGGAGCAACGATCTGGGCAAGAGTCCGTATTGATAGAAGGCCGATCCCTCCTTACAGCCGGATTGATTTAAAAAGTATTTTGCCCATTGCCCTGCTTGAATATGAAAGGTCATTCCCACTAAATGCCGACGGCCAGCCTCATCTTCCTGAAGATTGGGCTGGATTTCTTGCAGGTGCCACAGGGGCGACCGGAGAATCGAGAATTTAGGAATCCTGCCTTGCTGGGGCCAATGGACTTCTACATCCAATCCGCAGGACTGCTGCACCAATTCACGAATTAAAATGATTTTGGCCGTTTTATTCAAATCCCTGCGCTTATCCAAGCCCAAATACTGTTCAATTTGCCGATCGCTGATCACAAAAGTCTGTTCCCAAGGATGATCTAAGGCAACGGCGTGGGCAGCATAAATCAAATGTAAACAGGCTGACCGAATGTCCAATTTTTCAATACTTGCGATCGAAGCTGGGGCCTTGGCTACGCATGAATTGGCTTCAACGGTTGGAGGCGATGGGGATGGAGCAGTACCCGCCGCCATGAGACTGAAGGCTTCTGCCCGCAACCAAAACCGTAGTTGCCCTCGACCTTGCTTAACCTGGCGTTCGTAATAAAACGTTCCGGTGGCATCCCGTTGCCAGGGTAAAGATTGCCGTTGTGCTAACAGATTACAGCCTTCCCACATCACGATCGCAGAAGCAAAGGTATTCGTTTTACCATTGAGAAACAAATCCGGGCTCGTGGCCACGCGATCGTTTTCTTTCCATCGTCCTTTTTTGGCCTTCAAGGGAGAAGGGGGCATTTCGATCGGGCAATGAATGACGCATTGTGGCCCTCCAGCAACCGTTGCACAATTATCACAGAGTGCCGGATCGATCCAGTAATGCTGATGTTCCACTTGAATCGCACCCATAGGACATTCGGGTACGCAACTACCACATTGAGTACAGTGATTGTGAATCGTATAAGGCATAGTATGGGAGAGCAAAAGAGACAGTGAGCCAGAACTCAATTGAGAATTGCAAGAAAAAACTAGGAAAACGGATTCTCTGAGCCACCTGAGAGCTAGCTGACTAGAACAGAATGGCCTAATCCCCAATCAATATCCCCAATCAATTTGTGATTGCAACACATCACGATTCCCCCAAATCCTCCCCTGAATAAGAGGGGGGACTGTGAAAGAATTTGACTGAATTCCCCCTTAATAAGGGAAGCTAGGAATCGAATCTGTAGCAGTGATCAATCAATTTAGCCTAAGGCACAACTGTCAAGAACACGCATAAAAGACACTCAAGCATTCAGAGCAATCAGTTCGAACGAGTGAAATCAAGCTGACCGTAACCGAGCAAAGCATTTTATAACTTAGCGAAACACTTCGTAACTCAGCAAGGCATGACTCGTAACTCAGCAAAGCATGATTGAGCAAGCATTACCTAGCAAATTATTTTTACAATAAAGCGTGACTTAGCAGAGCATTTTTAAATTAGCAAAGCATTTTTAGAATAAGGATTTAGACCATGGGAATCAAGGAATCTCCAGCAATTGCACGATCGACTAGCACATTTGACTAGCACGATCCCGCAGAATGATCGAGCCGCACAAACAATCGAGCCGCACAAACAAAGGAAATTAACTATCTATAGTTAACTATCTATAGTTCTAATCAGAATTGGGATGTGTATTTGTTCCTACTAAGCAATTCCCGATTTATTTAATTTTCTTAATCAGGATTTAATGTATTCCCGATTACCCCGATCGTGGGCCAGGGCGACCAGGGCAACCCAAACTATGATTGTTTTGATTATGGCTGTTTTGATTATGGCTGTTTTGATTATGGCTGTTTTGATTATGGCTACTTTGACTATAGTCGCCCCGATCGTGATTACCCCGATCGTGGTTGCTCCAATCTCCGCAACGTCCGATCGAGCCAGTACCCGCTCCATGGGCCATTATTCTTCCAGCACATTGAGCCGTAACGGATTCAGGTGGACTTGCCAGGGCAAGGGCTGGTCTTTTAGCTGTTCCCACCGCTCTTTAAACACTTCCGCCTGCAAATGATAATCCCCAGCATGGGTCGGCGGTTGATGGAGTTTGAGATAGAGCGTCATCCGGTGGGGGGTTTCACTCGTCGCTGTTAGCCAACAGGAGAACGTATTCAGGCTCGGGGTAGGAGGGCTGGGCGGACTGAGCACAGGCGGACTGAGCGCAGTCGGAACTGGAACAAAGGTAATTTGGTGGGCACGGATGGCGATCGCGCTCAGGCGGTCTGGAATCGGTTCCACTACCGTTAAATCACAACCCCAATCGATCGCCTGGACTTGCTGGGCACCCGCCGGAATGGCACGGGAAAAGTTTTTGCACCCCGTCAGTCGGGCAATACTGGTACATTTGGGATGCTCAAAAATCTCCTGCTTCGACCCATGGGCGATCGCCTGTCCCTGTTCCAACACGAGCAAATTTTGGGCAATGCGGTAAACTTCTTCCATGTTGTGGCTGACAAACAGCGTGACGCCAGAATAGGTGCTGAGGGTCGTCATTAACTCACGCTCCAATTGGCTACGGAGGTGGGTATCCAGCGCAGAAAATGGCTCATCCAGCAGCAGCACCTCCGGCTGACTGGCGAGGGCACGGGCCAAGGCCACCCGCTGTTGTTGACCACCGGACAGTTGATGGGGATAGCGATCGGCCAAACCCGTTAATCCCATGCGGCTGAGATAGTGGGTGACTTCCTGCTGAATGGCTGATTTGACCAGGGTTTTCGGTAGACCAAAGGCAATATTTTGCGCCACGGTCAGGTGGGGAAATAGGGCATAGTTCTGAAAAATAAAACCAATGCGCCGATCTTGGCTGGGCACGTTAATGCCCCGTTGGGAATCCAATAAAATTCGCCCGTTCAAAATAATCTGGCCTGCCGTCGGCGTCTCTGTTCCCGCAAGACAGCGCAACAGCATACTTTTGCCCGATCCCGATGCTCCTAAAATCCCCAAGGGCTGATTGTCAGCTAAAAATTTGACTTGGAGCGTAAAGTCTGGCAACTCTTTACACAGATCGATCGATAGTTCTGAATGAGTAGACTGCACGGTGGATCGATATAGCGATCGCCGAGACTTTGTTTGCCGAGATGGGGGGCTGACTGGCTTAACGCGATCGCTACGGGATAACTTTAGCGATCGCCAGAAAGCACGGAAGACACGCCCTATAGAATCGTGAGATCGATAGCGGTACGATCGCTGAGCTGACTGCGGAGAATGACGATTAAATGACCATAGATTAATTGCCGCGATCGCAGATAAAGAAATAGAAAGAATCACACCCGACCAGAACCACGCCTGTTGGTTTTCTCCGGCCTCCACGGCACGATAAATCGCTAGGGGAATGGTGGTCGTGACACCGGGAATATTGCCCGCGAGCATCAATGTTGCACCAAATTCCCCCAGCCCCCGCGCAAAGGCTAACGTTGCCCCTGCCAGAATACCAGGAAGGGCCAGGGGTAGGCTAATTCGCCAGAAAATTTCAGCTTCCGATGCCCCCAGGGTTCTGGCCGCTTGCAGGAGGTGCCCATCAATCTGCTCAAAGGCTCCCAAGGCAGTGCGATACATCAGGGGAAACGTTACGACTGTAGCCGCGATCGCGCCAGCATACCAGGTAAAAATAATCTCTGTATTGAGTGCCCGGAGGATTTGCCCGATCGGGCCTTGTTGCCCAAACAGTTGCAGCAAAATAAATCCCACAACCGTCGGCGGCAAAATTAAGGGAGAAATCAACAGGCCATCCAACAGAGAACGCCATTGACCACGATAGTGAACCAATCGGTAGGCCACAGTGACCCCTAGTAAAAAAGTAACCACCGTCGCAACGCTGGAAACTTTAAGAGAGATCCACAGAGGAGAAAGATCAAATTCACTCGACTGCATCGAACAAAGAAGAATAAAAGACAGAAAAATACGATCGAACTGTTACACCCATTCCTAACGGGGCACTATCTCAAATCCAGCTTGGGTAAAAATGTTTTGGGCGATCGGGCTGGAAAGAAAGTTGGAGAAATCGGTAGCCGCTTCAGGATGTTTGCTGGTTTTGATGACGGCGATCGGGTAGACGATCGAATCGTGTAAATTGTCGGCGATCGTTTCAACGATTTTGACTTGGTTGGTGGTCTTAGCATCAGTCAGGTAAACCAAACCCGCTTGGGCGTTACCAGATTCAACAAATTGCAGCACTTGCCGCACACTATTCGCTAGGACATATTTAGGCTGCAACGTATCCCAAAGCCCCTGTTTTTCGAGGACTTGCTGAGCATACTGTCCTGCAGGAACACTCGCAGGATCCCCGATCGCAATCCGTTTCACCGCATCCTGGGTCAGACCTTGCAGATTGCTAACACCGGATTGATTGGCTGGAACAATCAACACCATGCGATTTTTCAGCAAATTTCGCCGACTCCCAGGAACAATCAAATTTTTGGCCTCTAGCTGGTTAAATGGCTTCGCTGCTGCTGCAATAAAAACATCTACAGGAGCTCCCTGCTCAATCTGCTGCAGCAACGCACCGGAACTCGCAAAATTATAGCGAACCATTGCCGTGGCGTTGGATTTTTGATACAGCGGTGCAATCTCTTGGAGCACATTGGTCAGACTCGCGGCGGCGGACACCGTAAGCTCGATCGAGGGTTGGGAGGGAGGAGAAGGGGATGTTGACGCGGTATTAGGAGAAACCTTCGGGAAACAAGCCGTAATAATGACACCCAGGGCAACAACCAATCCAAGGAAAACCGCAATCCGTCGCTTTGAAATAAGCCGCATACCAATTTATGATCCTTTCTCAAACCTGAATGTTTTGAGTCCTCAATGTAACCAAGGGGACAGTTATTTGCCATCAGACAGAATCAAACGTTAATCCTGAAGTCTGCCTAGAGAGAGTCTAGCAAATTAGTTCAGACTATTCGCTAGAGCCTGATGAGTGTAGCAATTTTTGGGGCAGACTCGGCTGCAAGCCTGACAACCAATGCAATTTTCAGCATGGGCGATCGTCATGACTTTGCGTTCAATTTCGTCATCATCATCATTCTCGACAAACTCTCCCTCTTCATTCAGGGCTCTCAGATGCAAAACATCTCTTCCACAGACTTTAAAACATCGACCGCAACCAATACATCTTTCTGGATTGATGGCTTGCACAAATAGCGGTGTCCAAACTTTTCCTCCAAAGGTTAAGCCAGTCAGTGTGGTCATGGTTGATTACTCCTAATCAAAAAATCTGAGTCACGATATCAGTCAAAGACACCAGTTAATTACACCAGTCAAGTACGAACTAGAAAACAAGTTAAAACAAATTCAATTCCATTGCAATTTCGTCAAACCCTGTCAGTTATCGGTGCTTCATATAAAGGCGATCCCCAATCAAAACACGATCGAACTCATCTATTTTCAGACAATTCAGTAGCTTAGACTACAGTTCAGGCTAGACAAGTAGATCAAAATCTATAACATCCATTGAATAAGCCAGCGATAAGGTTCAGTGATCCAGTTCAGCATCTTTTCCTCGCTGTATTCAATCATCACTGAATTGGTTAAATTCACCTGTACAAAGTTTGTATCATGGAGAGATATAGAATGAAAGTTAGTGCTAGAAACGCTCTAAAAGGAACTGTAACATCGATCGTTGTTGGAGCTGTCAATACAGAAGTGACCGTAGAAATTGCATCAGGAGTTGAGGTCGTTGCTGTCATTACTAAACATTCTGCTGAGAGTTTAGAACTTGTGGAAGGAAAGGAAGTTTACGCGATCGTCAAAGCTTCCGATGTCATGGTGGCTGTGGATTAAATTAGAGAAACCAGATTTTTAAAACTTCCCTAAAAACTCAGAATCGGTGTCAAGACAAGTGATAGTAGTCGCATTACTAGGATTTAGTTTTGTAACTACTATCCCTTGACATCTATGTGCCTTCATTGAGGGAAATTTAACCAATTCCCTGGATCATCCTAATCAAAGCCTAAATTTAGGACGGACGATTGGTAATACGCACAGAAACAACGGCCAAGAGTTCAGCACTCAAGGGAATTCGATTTTGGCCAAGCCGAATGATATAGCGGGGAAAGCCTTGTTCCAGGGTAATAGTTTTACCCAAGGTGAGCCCTAGGGTTTTCAGCTTCCGGTGGGTATAATCGTTGGCCTGGTGGAGTTTTGCAATGACTGCCCGCTCTCCAACTTTCAATTGCTTTAGGGGGTAAAGAAGATCTGTCATGGTGCAGTGCGTTACGGGGAGATAGACTTAGACAAGATAAGGCTCTTGGTGGGTTCGAATCGTGCAATCCGATCGAGGATAGGCAACGCAGAGAAGAGCAAAGCCCTTGGCCATTTGGTCGTCGTCTAAAAATACTTGATCGGCCTGATCCAATTCACCTTCAACCACTTTACCCACACAACTCGAACAGGAACCGGATTGACAGGATGAAGGTAGCTCGATGCCTTGTTCTTCAGCCGCTTCTAGAATCGTTGTCCCATCACTGACAGGAAAGGTGATGTCGATCGCGTGTTTTTTATTGATTAAATGGACTTGATAGGTTGCCATGGTTGTAATCTCCTACAATCTCTTTCTACAATCTCTTCCTACAATTGCTTCCTACAGTTGCTGCCTACAATCTCTTCCTACAGTTGCCGAATTCAGAATTGGGACTGGATGCCTTTAGGACTGGCAGGAAACCCCTGCTGGGGAACAATCTCCAGCTTTAAACGATTGGCCACAGCCACAGGTTTCGGTGGCATTGGGGTTGCTAAACTTGAATCCGCTTTGCGTCAACCCCTCGACATAATCAATCATCACGCCATCTAAGAGTGATGCGCTTTGCCGATCGAGGTAAATTTGTAACTTACCTTGCTCTACTACAATGTCATCGGGTTGCGGAGGTGCAATGTCTAAGCCGTATTGATAGCCGCTACAGCCACCATCTTGAATAGACAAACGGACACGCTTCAGCGGAGCATCAGGAACCGCATTAGCACTCTGAACAAAGGCACGTAATCGTAGTTCAGCGATTTCTGTCATGTTAACTAGCATGGATTGCCTCAAAGTCTCAACGAATAGGACGGTGGAAAATTTTTGAAGGGGGAAGGTTGGGAATAGGAAATTCGGGAGGTGAAAAATTTGGGAAGTGGGCGAATTATTTCCTACAGGCCGCGTCTACTCAACTAAAACCGGATGTACCGACGTTTCTGTAAACCGGAGTACGGTAAAGGGATAAACATTACTAGAATCGTAGAGATAATCAAAATCTTAACGATAACGGGAGAATAGAACAAGCTCAGGAAAAGATAAAACTGGCAGATGATTGAAACAGGTAAACGAATGGCTGGACTCACAGATTTTTGGGTCGTTGAAACCGCAAAAATGGATAGCGTGAGCAGTGATAGGATGGTTCCCATAAACGGCCTCATGAAGGTTCAGTGATTCTCATGGTCTGCTAGAAAGTCTGCTGAAATTGTCTCTCTCAAACCCACTTTCTAGACTTGCCTAACGACTGGCTGGGAAAATCCTCCCAAATGCCGACTCCGATCGCTACAAACCGGACAATTAGGATCATGGTAGGGGCGATGCTTAGTAAAATCAGCTCTTGCCAGATCCATCGTTAACAGTTGATTAAACAAGGGCTGACCGAAGCCTGTAATAACCTTAATGGCTTCCAAGGCTGTGAGACAGGCTAACGTGCCCGAAACCGCCCCTAGAACCCCAAATCCACGCTTATCCCAATCGGGTTTTTCGGGAAATAAACAGGAAAGACAAGGGGTGAATCCAGGCACGATCGTGGTGAGATAAGCTTCCATATCATTCATGGCTGCTTCCACCATCGGCTTCCCCCAACGGACACAGGCAGCATTCAGCAAATCCCGTTCCACAAAATTGTGGGCACAGTCGAGGACAAGATCACTCGATCGAACCAGATCATCAACATTCTCCGCAGTGACATAATCACAAATCGCATCCACTTGGATATCGGGATTGATAGATTGCAGCGTTTTCTGAGCCTTAAACACCCGAGGTTGCCCCACCCAATCATCGGTCATCAGGACTTGACGATTCATGTCATCTAACCGCAGCTCTCCGCCCCGCAGCAAGACCAGTTTCCCGACGCCTGCCACCGCTAAATACAGCGCCGCAGTGCCGCCTAAGCCACCCACCCCTGTCACAAGTACAGTGGCTTGTTTCAGTTTTTGTTGAGCCTCTTCACCAAATCCACTTAACATAATTTGGCGACGATAACGTTCAAGTTCTGTTGGCGTCAATGGTTCCACTGGAGTTCTCCCCGCTGTTTCTTCTAGCAATTCCCTGAAGATCATCGAATCACCAATTGACTGATCAAGGCCACAGATCCGAAGATCCGATCCCCCCTAGCCCCCTTAATAAGGGGGAATTTAGACAAATTTCCTTAAAGACACCCGTAATCAAGGAGATTGAGGGAAATCGTTCTGGCTTGCAATCACCAATTAGATGAGGTATTAGCTTTGCCCAATTTCTGAGAGCAAAACAATATTGGGTGGCTTTTCGTGGAAGACTTTAAAGAGCTTCTGCTCTAACGCATTAGAATCCAGAAACAGTTCGTAGGCTTGTTGAAAGGCACCGCGATATTGCTCTAAAATCTGGGCTTCATTGGCTGCGGCTGCAATCAGTTCTGCCAGCATAGTTTGGCGTTCCCGTAATAGATTAGAAAACTTCTGGAGAATATGCAGGCGATTGATATTCACCACGACGGGATCGTAGGGCAAATCAAAAAACTCAAAATACTGTTCCGTTTCAGTCAGTTGGTGAAAGTCGGCAAGGGTTTTACTCATCGTGCTGGCTCCCATTTCTTCAATTACTCCCGTAAGTGCTAATGATGTCGAATAATGGTGTCGGAATTATGTCAATGCTTCCAGTTGCTTGAGCTGTTGTTTGAGCTGATGGATTTGATGATAAATCTCGTACGTGGTGGTCGCCGCTTCAATCAGACGATCGTAGTCCGTGGGTAAACCTTCTGCTAGATCATGCAAATCCATTTTGAGTTGCCCTGCTTTGCTGTTGAGCCTTTTGATTTGGGCTTGAAGATCGGTTACGGTTGGAGTCGCTTGGGTCATGATGGCTTGTAATTCTCCTCATCCTCTACAGAGTTCTCACCTCAGGAAACCGCTGAGCTAGGGTCACACCCGCTGCAATGAGCTTGTCACCTTCGATCGCGAGTTTCTCTAGGGACTCAAACCCAAACCGTTGAGCATCTCGCAGGGTTCGAGAGACTAACAAGAGGCGACCGGAAAAGACTAAAGCCCAACCAAACCCTTCATGGCTCAGGTCAATCACCACTTGGGACAGAGCCCCCGTTTCCACTTCAATTTGGTAGGCAACCGCCCGATAGAACGCGAGAATCCGCCCTTTAGTGATGGGATCAACCTCACCCTCCACGGAAATTTCCCGCTTTTGGGCTTTGGTGACCACGTAGGGTTTCAAGAGCAGTTCATCGGACCAGTTGCGGTAAGTGCCATAGGCATCATTGGCGCGAATTTGCTGGGCGATCGCTTTCAAAAAGGGGCTGTTGAGCAAGTCTGAAGCATCTAGTGTGGTGGCAGGTGCAGTATTGCTAGTCATGGAGTTAGGGATTCCTTAATAGTTTCAAGTTGTGTTGTGATTGCTGTGTCCGGTTATATCTAGTCCAGATCATCTAATGTAGATGATTGTTGTTGTAAGGCTTTGCGTAACCAAGGGGGAGGATTACCATTGAGCGTTGTGACCAGTTTGTCTAAGACTTCAGTGATTTCCTGATCCTCCGATTGAGCCTTGATGGGCGTGATGCGTTGCTTAATTAAGCGAGCAGCAGCACTCCCACCAATCGCTGACACATACACGATCGTGCAATCTTGGAGTGCTTCAATTTTAGGAACCAGCTTGTCCTCATTGCCATCTTCTTGAAGATTACCATCGAACCACAGCGTTTCCAAAAATTCGTAACCCTTGGGCGAGACATCATAGACATCGATCGTTTTCGCCCAACCAAAGTGAGCATTAATATGGGCACGATCGTGGGTGGTAAAGGCAATTTTCATGGTGTTCTCCTGAACTATTTTTTCCTGAGAATTGACTCGCTAAGCTTTCTGTGAATTGGAATGCTGTGGGGCGCTGGATATCGTAGGGCCATGGGACTCCTCTTGTTCTAAAAATAAATTGCCAACCTCAAACAACAGTTGGGTCGTTCCGCGATAGCCCACTGTACATTTTTGGCCATTACCCAGGCGATCGAAGACGGGAAACCCTAGACGATAGAGGGGAATATTCAACCGACGGGCGATCGGGGCTACATTGGAATTACCGATTAATAAATCTGCCCCCACTGCCAACTGCTCAAAGTCTTCTAAATCGCCAATGACCACCGTTTCGATCGGCAAGGTTTGCAGCAAAGGCGATTTTGTCGTAGTGACAGCGGCATGGATTTCTGCCCCCATGGACAGCAGCCATTGCGTGATAGTTGCCAGTAAATCCGGTTCTAAGGCAAGGGCAACTCGCTTACGCCCAAAGAAGAAATGCGTATCCAGCATGGCATCCTGAAGCTGACGGCGCTGGTGGAGATACGGCTGAGGCACAGAGAGGCCACTCAAATCCATCAACGCTTGCAGAAATTCATCCACCGCCCTCAATCCGGTGAGGTGAGGGAAAACTTCGTAGGGAATCCCCAGTTGTTTCTGCAAAATTTCCGCAGCCCTCCGCATACTGTCTCCAAGGGCAATGGTAAACACTGAATTACCCACGCTTTGCAATTGTTCTAAGGTTGTCCCTCCTGCCGTCACAGCACTATAGGTATCCCCCAAGTGCCCATCGAGTGAGAGGGACAAATCTGGGATCACAATGGGGGATAGGCCAAACGCAGAAACGATTTCTTTAATTTCTTGCACATCACCAGGCCCAAAAGCCGCACTGACAAGGATCACGACTTGGTTGGGAGATGGCTCGATCGAAGACTTCGCAGTAATTGTTGCAGTAATTGTTGGAAGCGTACTAACAATACTCTCTACAGCCGCTGCATAACCATCCTGCAAAGCCCCTTTGAAATCCGGCGTGGCAACAGACACGATCGGTAAATGATTCAGTTCAGGATGTTCCTCACGAAAGGATTTGAGAATCCGTTCCATATCATCCCCGCGAGTTTCGGTTAAGCCGGTGGTACATAGACCAATGATTTCTGGCTGGGCTTTCTCTACCAAGGTTAGAATGGCGGCCCCTACGTTGTCTTCTCCCCCTAAAATTGTGCTCACTTCCGTCATGGCCGTGGTGGCAAGGGGGATGGCTTCCCGGAAATGACGCACGAGGACGACTTTAGCAAACGCTGTACAACCTTGGGAACCATGGAATAGGGGCATTACGCCCTTCAAACCTAAGAATGCGATCGCGGCTCCTAGGGGTTGACTCTGTTTGAGCGGATTGACGGCGACTGATTTGGTGGGAGTGGTGATCGTTGCCATTGGAGTTGTCCGATGATGGAAGGTGATGAGAGCGTTCAGACGGTACTTGCACTCAAGCGATGCAATCACAAATTGCTTGGAAATTCGATAACTTAAGACACTTCCCAGGGAGCAAGTTGCCGGACTTGTTGCCAAACCGGGCTATAGAGCGCCTCGTCCAGTTCCCGAGCCATTTCAATCAGTCCCTGATAACCGGCGTAGGGATGGTGGCGCTCCTGATTGATGTCGAGGAAGGGAATGCGAGCTTTCAGAGCGGTGTATTGGTTCCGACCACCCGCAATCAACATATCAGCCTTCGTCTGGTCAATCACCCGCAGGAGTTCCTGGGCATTCCCTTTCTCCATCATGATCCCATCTTTGCCCAGAAGCGATCGAATACGGGCTTTGTCTTCTTCGGTACTTTTTTTGGTGCTGGTGGCGCAGACTTCCATCCCGAGATCTTTGGCGGCAGAAATGATTGACCAGCTTTTGACCCCACCCGTGTAAAGAACGATACGCTTGCCTTTCAGCCGTTGTCGGTAGGGAACTAGGGCTTGATTCAGCTGATCCATTTCAGCGGCAATCAGTTGTTCAACCCGCTGTTGCAAATCCTGATCGCCGATCGTTTTAGCGATGTTACGCAGACAATGGTTCATGTCTTCCACACCGTAGAACGATTCTTCGATGTAGGGAATCCCATAGCGTTCTTCCATCTTCCGAGCCATGTTAATCAAGGCTTTGGAACAAATCATCACATTCAGCTTGGCACGGTGGGCGCAAGCAATATCGTGATAGCGACCATCCCCCGTAATTTGTGCCAAGACCCGGATTCCTAGTTGCTTAAACAACGGTAAGACGTTCCACAGTTCCCCAGCAATATTGTATTCACCGATTAGATTAATGTCGTAGGGAGTGGTGACTTCGGGTTCTCGGGTTCCGACAACGTACTCTAATAGCGCCTCTCCTCCCAGGCGATTGCCCAAGTTTTTACTGCCGACAAAACCGGGAGAATGAACTGGAATCACAGGTGTTTCCGTTTTCTCCGCCGCCTTTTGACAGACCGCATTCAGATCATCGCCAATCAGAGCCGTGACACAGGTGGAATAGACAAAAATAGCGGCGGGTTGATAGCGCTGGTGAATTTCTAAAATCGCCTTGTAGAGACGCTTTTCACCACCAAAAATAACATCATTTTCGTTCAGATCCGTCGTGAACCCCATTTTATGAATGGTCGGCCCAGAAGATAGACTGCCTCGGCTCCCCCAGGAATTGCCTGCACAGGCGATCGGGCCGTGGACTAAATGGGCTGCATCCGCGATCGGAACTAGGGCGATCATGGCTCCATCAAAGGCGCATCCTCCTTGGGCCGCACCTGGTTGAGCTTGTTGCTTACAAGATTTGTGTTTACCTTGGTGATCCTTCTTGTGATTATGTTCACAAGCAGACTCGCTCAACAGTTCGTTAATTTTGCCTTGAGTGAGTTTCATGGGAAGAAGGGAGGATGGAAGTTTACCCAGTGTGGAAATCAAGCGTGGAAAGAGTGATGCAAAGATGGAATGATTGCTTTAATTTTTAGATTGGCAATAGATTCGATGAAGCGTTAGATTAGATGTAGAGTAACCTATGGAATCATGAGAGAAAGTAACTGACTGAGCCTATGTTATAGTCAGTGCACACTATAAATCACTGCATTGAGTGGTGTTTACGAAAATCATTAGCCAATCATTAGTCAATCATTAGTCAATTGTTAGTCAATAGAAATGCCGTTAGCAAATATAGGGCGTAATGTCTTCACCGCAAATATCTGAGAGATAACTGAGGGCACGGAAGCGTAGGAAAACGAGTTCGTTATAGAGTGGGTTCAGTTTACAAAGCGGCGGAATATGGATGGATTGGCCGAATAACGTAAAAGTCCGTTCAAAAGGGCAAGTGCAGGGAATTAAGCGACAAATCAAGTGGGCTACACGATCGCTGGAAACTTCTAGCTGGTTGATCCATTGACGTATGGGGAACCAAGGATCAAGGATAGGATGTCTCCAATCGCTTAGGTTATGATGGGTTAGTGTTGCCATGGCAAGTATCCAGAAACGAGGAAAGAGAGGGCGAGTGAAGCGAGAATTAGATTGCTTTTCAATCTCTAATGAATCATTCATCTGATCACTCACCCATTATTGATCTGATCACGCCAGTTAATTTGTTACAGAGTTAACCAATGATGGATCAATTAAACAAATTAACAACCAACGAACTCATGACGATTAGAACGAGATTAACGGATGAGATCGTAGGAAATATCAGTCTTCGCAGGAATGATTGTATTCCGATCGAGTTCATCCAGTAAGGTATTCACAACCCAGTTGAGCAAGTTAATCGTACCTTGATAGCCATAGGTTGCATAACGGTGGAGATGGTGGCGATCGAAGATAGGATAGCCAATGCGAACCATGGGAGTCTTGGTATCCCGCCAGAGGTATTTCCCATAGGAATTCCCAATCAGCAGGTCAACGGGTTCCGTGAACAGCAAAGAACGCATATGCCATAAATCACGCCCACCATGGATCGTAGCCCCTTGACCAAAGGGACTGGAATCCAACAGCGATCGTAGCTCCTTTTCAAAGGCGTCATTGCTATTGGTAACCACAATGTGAACGGGTTCCGCACCAATTTCCAACAGGAATTGGGTTAACCCAACCATCAGATCGGGATCGCCATACATCGCAATCCGTTTACCGTGGAGCCACGCCTGGGAATCAGTTAAGGCATCCACTGCGCGCCCCCGTTCCTCTTCCAATTCCTTCGGAATGGGTTTCCCCGTAAGGGCCGAGAGCTTCATCAAAAATTCGTCCGTCCCCCGAATGCCCACGGGTCGAGCTACATAGGTCTTTTGCTGCCACTCATTTTCTATGTATTCGCGGGTTTTGCTGGTGGAGTAGGCTTGGAGCGCGATCGTGGCTTCTGCGTTGATTGAATCTGCGGCCTCTTCCAGCTTGGTGCCGCCGGGATACATGTTATATTCCCCGGTGTTGGGCGAGTCTAGGTAATCTGAGTTATCCGCCAACAGCGTATAGTCAACCCCCATCAGCCCTGCAATCCGCTTAATTTCGCGCAAGTTGCCGACATAGGTTTCAAATCCAGGAATCAAGTTCACCTTGCCATTGCTGGTTTCTTGCTTTTTACCCGCAGTCAGGTTGGTTAGGATCCCCTTCATCATGTTGTCGTATCCAGTGATATGCGACCCCACAAAGCTAGGCGTATGGGCATAGGGCACAGGAAACTCTTGGGGAACGGCACCTTCTTCCTTGGCCGTTTTGATGAACGCTTGTAAATCATCGCCGATCACCTCTGCCATGCAAGTCGTACACATGGCAATCATTTTGGGCTTATACAGGTTGTAGGAGACTGCCAGCCCTTCCACCAAGTTTTTCAAGCCCCCGAAGACCGCTGCATCTTCGGTCATGGAAGAGGAAACCGCAGAAAAGGGTTCTTTGAAATGGCGGGTGAAATGGCTGCGGAAATAGGCCACACAACCCTGGGAACCATGGACAAAGGGTAGAGTTGCTTCAAATCCCACCGCTGCTAAGATTGCGCCAAGGGGTTGGCAAGCTTTAGCCGGATTAACCGTTAGGGATGTACGAGCAAAGTTCTGTTCGCGATATTCCCAGGTCTTAGTCCACTCTGCTATGCGCTGGACTTCTTCAGGATCGTGGCCGCCTTCAAAAGCTTTCTTAGCTTGAAAGAGGTCTTGATATTCCGGTTGGTGAAACAGTTCCGCGTGATCCTTAATTTGGTTGATGTCATTTTGAGCCATAATGAGTTCTCCAAGTTTGAGCGTGGGCGTCGAGGGTGAGGAAAGGGAAAGGGCGACGATCGATGGCTACAGGCTCGGTCAAGAGCTTCAGAAAAGAGCTTCAGAACAGGCTGCTACTTTTGCCAAGGGGCACCAATTAAGCTCCAGGTTGGGCTGTTTAGGGCCAAATCCATATCACGGGCAAAGATGGCAAATCCGTCATAGCCGTGGTATGGGCCAGAGTAATCCCAGGAGTGCATTTGGCGGAAGGGGAGAGCCATTTTCTGGAAGACGTATTTCTCTTTAATCCCAGAGGCAATCAGATCCGGTTGCAGGGCTTTAACAAACTGCTCAAACTCATAGGCCGAGACATCATCGTAAATCAAGGTGCCGTTTTCTACGTAATGGGTCGTGCGCTTGTAGTCATCGTTATGACCAAATTCATAGCCCGTTCCCACCAGTTTCATCCCCAGGTCTTGGAAGGCAGGAACCACGTGGCGAGGACGCAATCCACCCACCATGAGTGCTACGGTTTTACCTTCTAGGCGCGATCGATATTTGGCGATGACCGCATCTGTTTGGGCTTGATATTTTGCAATGACAGCTTCTGCGTTGGCCTGAATGGTTTCATCAAATTTGGATGCAATTTCTCGCAGCGATTCCGCAATTTTGGTGGGGCCGAAGAAGTTGTATTCTAACCACGGAATCCCATAGGCTTCCTCCATGTGGCGGCTAATGTAGTTCATGGAGCGGTAGCAGTGTACCAGATTGAGTTTAACGTTGGGGGTCAACATCATCTCATTCAGCGTTCCATCCCCAGACCATTGGGCTACTACGCGCAGGCCAATTTCTTCTAGCAGAATACGACTCGACCAAGCATCTCCCCCAATGTTGTAGTCCCCAATAATTGCCACATCATAGGGCCCCGGTTCAAAGCCCAGGGTGCCTTCTTTTTTGGCCTTGTCCGACTGGGGAAATACCCAGTCCCGGATGGTGTCGTTGGCGATGTGGTGGCCGAGGGATTGGGAAACCCCCCGGAAACCTTCACAACGGACAGGAACTACGGTTTTCCCGGTGTCTTTGGCTTTCTTCTTCGCGACTGCTTCAATGTCATCTCCAATTAACCCGATCGGGCATTCGGATTGGATGGAAATGCCACGGTTGAGGGGAAACAGTGCTTCAATTTCGTCAATGAGTTTGGCTAGTTTCTTATCCCCACCAAACACGATATCGCGTTCTTGGAAATCCGAGGTGAACTGCATCGTACCAAAGGAATCAATCCCTGTGGTTCCGATGTAGTAGTTCCGTCGTCCAGACCAGGAGTAATAGCCACATCCCACGGGGCCATGGCTGATGTGCACCATATCCTTAATTGGCCCCCAAACCACGCCCTTAGAGCCTGCGTAGGCGCACCCTCGGGTGGTCATCGTTCCAGGAACCGATTTGATGTTGGACTTCACCCCACAATCCGATTTACCTTCTTCGTAAACGTTGAGGTGCTTGGCCCGCTTTTTCTGAGCTTTGTCGGGATAGGCTTCTAGAACCTCTTCAATTAAGGCTTTAGGGTCTACTTCAGGCTGAACAGTTGTATCTTGATCTAGTGCCGGGGATGCAGCAGGGGTCATAATGTCTCCTCGTAATAGCTAGGTTGGGAGAGAGTAGTTTGAAGAAAAAAGGCAATACTGAAGTGAAAGAAACAGAAGTGAAAGAAATGGGAAAACTAAGAAATGGGAAAACTACGATCGTCAAATGTAGGGTAAAGAAGTGGGATTGGATAGCAACACAATTAATTTTATGCAACCAATCCCACAACAGACGGAGTTTAACCAGTGGAGTTATAGGACGAGTCTCAGGACGAATGCCTCAGCAGAATGCCTCAGCATAACACCTCAGCATGGGATCTCAGCGTTACACCAAAGTCGGCACTTTAGTTCCATCGGACTGAATCGCCTTGAGGTATTCTTCTTCGCCGCCCAGGATTCCGAATTCTACCAACAGTTCTTCCAGTTCATCCATAGTAATGGGGGTGGGAATGGTCAGGTTGGTGTTATCTTTGATTTTCCGAGCCAGGGCACGATATTCGTTGGCTTGGTCGCAATTCGGTGCATACTCAATCACCGTCATCCGGCGCAGTTCAGCATGTTGCACCACATTGTCGCGGGGCACAAAGTGAATCATCTGAGTATTCAGCTTTTCAGCCAAGGCTTCAATCAGTTCAATTTCCCGATCGACCTTACGGCTATTACAGATCAGACCGCCTAGGCGCACCCCACCGGAGTGGGCGTATTTCAGAATGCCTCGGGCAATGTTGTTGGCAGCATACATCGCCATCATTTCACCGGAGCAGACAATGTAAATTTCCTGGGCTTTGCCTTCTCGAATCGGCATTGCAAAACCACCACATACAACGTCCCCTAACACGTCATAGGATACGAAGTCGAGGTCTTCATAGGCACCATTTTCTTCCAGAAAGTTGATGGCGGTAATAATGCCTCGACCCGCACAGCCGACACCAGGTTCAGGCCCACCGGATTCAACGCATTTCACCCCTTGATAGCCCGTGAGCAGGACTTCATCCAATTCCAAGTCTTCCACTGCGCCGCGTTCTGCTGCCAGGTGCAGAATGGTGGTCTGTGCTTTGCTGTGCAACATCAAACGAGTGGAATCCGCCTTGGGGTCGCATCCTACAATCATGATGCGTTCACCCAGTTCTGCCAACCCTGCGATCGTGTTCTGCGAGGTGGTGGACTTACCAATCCCACCTTTACCGTAAAACGCAATTTGACGAATATTGTCAGTCATGGAATTCTCCTACTTCGGTATGGATAGAGACAATGGATAGAAATGCTGTAAAGCCGTAACCGATCAGCAAGCAAAAACAAGATACAAAAGACAAGACACAAAAACAAAAAACAGTCAAAGCTACAGGGGAGGAAATGGGGAACTATCAACCGTCCGTTACGTTCCCCAGCGTCCATCGGTTGGCAACATCACACGCCTTGGGAGAAATAGGCGGTGCTCGTTCACCCCAACGGGGGTGATTTAATTGGCAGTTGGTGAGCATCTTCATCGGAGGAATGATGATGGTTAGCTGGAATGCAAATTGGCTGGGATGAAAATTGATTGGGATGCAAATCTACTGAGATACAAAGAGGCGCTATACTGCTTCCACAACCAAACTCGGAAGAACACGTTCTTTTAACCGGGACTCGATCGCAATCTTCAACGTGGTTGTACTGGAGGAGCAGGAACCGCAAGCACCTTTGAGAATGACCTGAACGACATCATCTTTGACATCGTAAAGTTCAACATCTCCCCCATCGGCAAGCAACACAGGACGCACTTCCTCGGTCAGAACTTGTTGAATGAGATTAATCTTTTGCAGTGTGGTTAAGGGGCGATAGTCTTGGGCGATCGCGAGTTCGGCATTGACGCGGGCAGAGGTGGCGGCTTTTTCCGCTTGGATGGCTTGAATTAAATCTTCAATACCTGCTAAACAGGAACCACAGCCCCCCCCCGCTTTGATATAGTTGGAAACCTGTTCGACCGTAGTTAAATCGTTCTCGATAATGACCCGACGGATCTTGGGTTCACTGATGCCAAAGCAGCGGCAAACCAAGGCTCCTTCCTCTTCTTCGTGGTGTTCTACTTCAATGCCACGATATTTATAAATGGCGGCTTCGAGGGCTTCCTGACCCATCACAGAACAATGCATTTTGGCTTCTGGTAAGCCACCCAGGTAATCGGCAATCTCACGATTGGTAATTTTCAGCGCCTCATCTAAGGTCAAGCCTTTAATCAATTCCGTCAATGCGGAGGAAGATGCGATCGCACTGGTGCAGCCAAAGGTTTGAAACCGCGCATCCAAGATTT
Organism: Alkalinema sp. CACIAM 70d; assembly: GCA_002148405.1. Taxonomy (GTDB): domain Bacteria; phylum Cyanobacteriota; class Cyanobacteriia; order Leptolyngbyales; family Leptolyngbyaceae; genus Alkalinema. The sequence goes on from MUGG01000119.1 coordinate 51,498, forward strand.
TGTCCTGGGCAATTTCGATCTTCAAGTGGAGTCGAAGGGCGTCACCACAGGCGATACTGCCCACTTCACCGAAGACAACCGCAATGCCAGATTCGTTATCTGCGGCGATCGCGCCTTGGTTCTTCGGGTTATAAAACAAGTCTAGGACTTTCTCTGTATAATCCCACATGATGGCATTTCCTAGAAAATAATGCTGGATGAATCAAACAAGTTAACGAGGTGAGATAGAAAGGGAATTGATTTGAGATAGACGTTACAATCGCTAGGTTGCTGCACCTGCAATTGTCATATCTCTCTCTTGGAGCCAGCCAGCGGAATCACTGGTAAAGGGAGACAGTTCCCGTAGGCGATTCACAATTCCCGGCATTACTTCTAGCACCCGATCGACTTCTGCTTCGGTGGTAAATCGGGAGAGACTAAAGCGAATGGAACCATGCAGGATGGTATAGGGTAATCCCATGGCTCGCAAAACGTGGGAGGGCTCTAGGGAGCCAGAGGTACAGGCCGAACCGGAGGATGCACAGATACCGTATTGATTGAGGGAAAAGAGGATGGCTTCCCCTTCGATATATTTGAAGCCAATGTTAGTGGTGTTCGGTAAGCGTTGGGTGGGATGACCATTGATTTCGCAATCAGCAATGCGGCTGAGTAATCCCTGTTCCAAGCGATCGCGCAATCGTGTTTCGCGATGCATGTATTTTAACTCAAAATTTGCAATCTCAGCAGCTTTCCCTAAACCAATAATCCCAGGAACATTTTCCGTTCCAGCTCGCCGTCCCCGCTCTTGGTGTCCGCCTAACAGGAAGGCACGGAACCGAAATCCCCGTCGGACGTATAATACGCCAATTCCTTTGGGCGCATGGAGTTTGTGGCCGGAAATCGTCAATAAATCGATCGTGCTATCTTTCATAGATAGCGGCAACTTACCCGCCACCTGCACCGCATCCACATGGAACGTGGCCCCTGCCGCTTTAGCGATCGCGCCAATTTGCTCAATGGGAAAGACCACACCCGTCTCGTTATTGGCGTACATGGTGGTCACTAGCGCAGTGTTGCCAGTAATGGCCGCTTCTAACTCTAGTAAATCAATCTGTCCTTGCCAATCGACGGACAAATAGGTGACGGTGTAACCCTGTTTTTCCAGTTGCTTGCAGACATTCAAGACGCAGGGATGTTCGACCTGGGTGGTGATGATGTGACGGCGATCGGGTTGGGCTGCGAGGGCCGTGCGGATGGCCGTATTATTACTTTCTGTACCGCAACTGGTGAAAATAATTTCTGATTCTTCGGCACCAAGCAGTTGAGCAATGTGCGATCGGGCATCCCGAATGGCTTTTCCCACTTGACCACCAAAGGTGTGCATTGACGATGGGTTGCCATAGTATTCGCTCAGATAAGGCAACATAGCATCGATTACAGCCGGATCGACTTTGGTGGTGGCGTTGTTATCCAGATAAATGACAGTCATCGTACAATCTCCGCAATGGGGTGGGGAGGAATTATGAACCAGGGTTTGCTGTGACGAACGATTGAGAGGCTTGAGGTGCAATTGATTGAGGTGCAATTGATTGAGGCGCGATCGATTTGTTGTAAAACTCACGGGCCACATTTTCGATCACGTCGTAGGCTTCAACGACTTCTAGGCCAGCCTCTCGTAACTCGGCCTTGGGACATTCACCAACTTTTGATACCAAAATTGCTTTGCAATCTGCGATCGCTTTAATGGTATTTTCGAGGGTGGCATCTTCGCCGTATCCGCTTTGGCAGTAGTGATCGATCTTGCGATGGCCAACAAATTGAACCGTGTTGGCATCGACTTCATAAATCATGAATTCTTTAGCATGGCCAAAGTGTTGATTCACGAGACCCCCGCCCTTGGTGGCAACGGCAACCAAAACCTTAGGACTGTCCTGAACTGCTGGAGTTGCAGGGGGCTGAGCCTTAGCCCGTTGGAGTTCTTCTCGGAATTTTGCAATGCCTGCATGAACTTCTTGGCGGAGTTCCAGATCGTATTGCGGCGTCATTTCCATGAACTTATCTTTGGTAAATTCCTGGCTGCGGTCTTCGCCCAAGAGGCCGACGGCATCCGCTCGACATTGCCGACAGTGACGCATCATTTTCATGTTGCTGTCAGCACATTGATCCTGGAGTGTTTTCAATTCCTTCGGGGTTGGCCCTCGCTGTCCAGTTAAGCCAAAGTGGGTTCCATGTTCTGGTGCGGAAATGAGGGGCATGATGTTGTGCAGGAAGGCTCCCTTTTCCCGAATCACCCGATCGACTTCCACGAGATGGTGATCGTTAATCCCCGGAATCATCACTGAGTTGACCTTACAAAGGATATCCGCTTCTTTTAAAGCCTGTAAGCCTTCCATTTGCCGCTCGTGCAGGATGCGGGCAGCTTCCAGTCCTTTATACCGTTTACGGCGATAGTGCACCCAGGGATAAATCTGCGTCCCAATTTCGGGATCAACCATGTTAATGGTAATCGTAACGTGATCGACATTCAGTTGTTTAATGCGATCGATATAGTCAGGTAACATCAAGCCATTGGTAGACAGACACAGTTTAATATCCGGTGCCTTGTCTGCAATTAATTCAAAGGTACGGAATGTTTTTTCAGGGTTGGCGAGGGGATCTCCAGGCCCAGCAATCCCCAGCACGGTCATTTGGGGAATTTTACCTGCAATGACGAGGACTTTGTGGGCAGCTTCTTCTGGCGTTAACAGTTCACTGACGACCCCTGGACGGCTTTCATTGGCACAGTCATATTTACGATTGCAGTAGTTACATTGAATATTGCACGCAGGGGCAACTGCAACGTGCATTCTCGCATAGTGGTGATGAGCTTCTTCGCTATAGCAGGGATGCTTTTCAATCCGTTGCTTGATGCGATCGTCGATCGCAGGAGCCGGATTTGAACTCGTACAGCCACAACTACTCGAAGCAGCTTTGGCCTTGATGGTGTTCTTGGTAATCAGAATGTCCGTAGCAGGTTCCGTAGCGGAAAGATGGGGCAATCCTGAAGATGTGGGTTTCATTGACTCTACGGGGATCGGTGGACTGATAACTGCGGAATCATTGAACGGCGGAAATCATCAAGCAAGGCGTTAATGGATAAAATCCAGAGCCAGTGAAGACAGGTCAAATGCTGATTATGTCGAGAGAGTAGACAAACCAAAAGGGAATAGACCCATTACCTGAACTCATTACACTTGGCTCGGGATTGCATTGAGCGTCGCGTGTGATGAAGCAGTTATAGCAGTCCCTAAAAGCAGGCAATGTTGTTGAGCTTGCTTGAGATTTATTAGATAATTAAAAAAGTACTCAATGCTGAAAGCTCTACCCTGAAGCGAATTTCAAAAAGAATTTGGGTAGAGGTTCTAGCATTCTTGGCTAGAGGGTTGAGTATTTATTAGGGAGAGGAGCTGGTATTTTTGCACTCAGTTAAAATCCAGTTAAATCCAGTTCTAGAGGGCATTCTAGACAGATTCAACGATGGAAAACATTGAGTACTCAACCACCCGCTTGAGAGGATTGATCTTGATGGAATCCTCTTTTATGCGATCGAGTCCAAACTTTCCTCTTCTATCTTGCCAAGAAAGTGTTTCAAAGGCAAGATTTTGTATCTAACTTAACAGAACCTATTCTGTACCTTATAATACGGCAAGACTCTGATAAAAATGCAGGGTCTTTAGAAAATCTTCAACCTTAGTTTGAGTGCTCATTTTTGAGTCATTTTTGAGTCACTAAGGTGGATTTTGAGTGCAAGTTTGAGCCTCTTAAAAATTGCCTAAAAAATACGGTAATTCATTGCTAGGTAAAGCTTTGAGACTGAGTACAAGAAGACTCAAACCTAGGGCTAAAAATACTCGATCGACCACTCAAAAATACCCGACCCTCACCCCGAAATTAATTTCGATTGGCCTTCTCTTGGGACATTCCAGGCTTGAGTACAAGGCTAATTATTTAATCAGCTTGAATACATATTTTCTCAGAACAAGTTTCTCGGGTACCTGATATAAGCAGGAGCAAGATAGACGTTCTGTTTAATGGTCTGTCAGAGGCTGGGTCTTGGGCGCGTATCGAAGCGATCGAACCGATCGCAAAGAGATGCAAAAAGACTTAACTATCACAGATATTGCAGATATTACAGAGCGTATATTGCAGGCTTATGTGGCAGGCTTATGTGGCAGTTGACATCCCCTCCCCCACTAATAGAGTCCTCTACTCCGTTGACTCCAGTGAAGCGTAGAGTCTTTCCCGTTCGACTCAATCTAGATGGATTCACTCAAATGTTTAACGATCGACTACACCTAGATCGATGGAACACGAGTTGGCGGTCTTGGCACAATGCTCTACGGCTCATCCAGTTTGATTTTACAATCATCTTCGATCGAGAACCCTCGGCTCACCACTGGCTAGAAGTTTTTTTCTGCCATCCAGGATTTCATGCGCTCTTGCTACACCGCATAGCCCACTGGCTCCACTCCTGTGGGATGCCCTATCTGCCCCGTATCTTGTCCCACTTTGCGCGGTGGGTTACCGGGGTGGAAATCCATCCAGCGGCGGTCATTGGGCAAGGAGTCTGCATTGACCACGGCTTAGGAGTCGTCATTGGCGAAACCGCGATCGTGGGGGACTATGCTGTCATCTATCAAGGGGTGACGCTAGGGGGAACGGGCAAAGAAACGGGCAAACGCCATCCCACGATCGGATCTCACGTTGTTCTAGGGGCGGGGGCTACGATTTTAGGCAATATTCAGGTTGGCGATTGCGCCAAGGTGGGAGCGGGATCGATCGTCTTGCAGGATGTCCCTGCCCACTCGATCGCGGTGGGGATCCCCAGTCGTCCGATTGCGCCGTACTTGATTGCGCCGCATTTAACTCGCGATCGCTGTTCGATCTCGCATGGTTCGATCGCGAGTGGTTCGATCGCGAGTGGGCTGAAGCCAGAACCCAGCGATTCGGACGTTTGGATCGATGCAGAGGCGATGCTGATTCGATCGCTTGTGGATCGACTGGAGCAGTTGGAACAGACCCTCGATTTGCTTCATCTCAATACGCTTGCTGATTCTCAATCGACTGATTTATCTATCTTCTAGAGGCTTGGCAATATCGCTATGAATTACATGCTTAATCCTTTATTGGAACAAACTCAACCGTTAATGATGACTGATAATACCAATCATTTTAACAATACTTCAATTCACATTAACGATACCACCTTGAGGGATGGAGAACAGGCCGCTGGAATTGCGTTTAATCTTCAAGAAAAGATCGCGATCGCAACGTTTTTAGACTCGATTGGGGTACCGGAACTGGAAGTGGGAATTCCCGCCATGGGCCAGGAAGAAGCGGTAGCCATTCGATCGATTGTGGAACTGGGTTTGAAGACCCAACTGCTCGGATGGAACCGCGCAAAAATTTCGGATGTACAGGCTTCGCTCAATTGTGGTTTGCAACGGGTACAGATTTCCATTCCGGTGTCAGAGGTGCAAATTGCAGCTAAGTTCCATGGCCAGTGGCGTGTGATGTTACATCAGTTACGAGAAGTGGTTGAATTTGCCCTCGATCGGGGGTTATCAGTGGCGATCGGAGGCGAAGATTCTTCTCGGGCCGATGAATCCTTTTTGCTAGATGTGGCATTGTTAGCCCAGGAATGGGGAGCCTTTCGGTTTCGTTTCTGTGATACGGTGGGAATTCTCGATCCCCTTACAACCTACCAAAAAGTTAATCGCTTGGTTAAACATCTCGCGATTCCTGTGGAAATGCATACTCATAATGATCTAGGTTTAGCAACCGCGAATGCATTGGCAGGAATTCAAGCCGGGGCACGATCGGTTAACACAACAGTCAATGGCTTAGGTGAGAGGGCAGGCAATGCTGCGATCGAAGAAGTGGTGATGGCGCTGAAACGCATCTATGGGATATCAACCCATGTGGAGACGAAGCGCTTGTTAGAGCTGTCTCGCCTGGTTGCTAAAGCCTCAAATTGTCCGGTGCCCCCTTGGAAAGCGATCGTGGGAGAAAATACCTTTGCCCATGAGTCCGGTATCCACGCCCACGGAGTCCTCCAAAATCCAGTCACCTATGAGCCGTTTGCCCCGGAGGACGTGGGCTGGGAGCGCCGTTTGGTCGTGGGCAAACATTCCGGTCGCCATCTTGTGGTGAGTTTGCTGCAACAACAGGGTGTGTTACTGAATCCGGAGGAGGTGCAATCGTTAATTGAAGCGGTACGACAACGATCGACGCAAATGAAACGCAATCTCTCGATCGAAGAGTTATTAAATTTAGTTCCCCAAGTGAGGTCTTACGCCCATGCAACTTGATGAATTGGCCATGGATTTACCCCCACGGTTTGAGATTGGTGAAAAGGTTCGCGTTCGGAAATTGATTCGGAATGATGGCACATTTCCCGGTCAGGAAATTGGAGCCACGTTAGCCAAAAAAGGTGAAATGGGCTACGTGATCAGTGTCGGTACCTTTTTGCAAACGGCTTATATCTACGCTGTGCATTTTCTGAGTACAGGTTACATTGTCGGCTGTCGTGGACAGGAGTTAGATGCCATTGAAGGTAAGGAGAGTGATTGAAGGCAAGGAGAGTGACAGCAATTCAGCGTTCCATTAGCATTTATCCAAATAATTCTTTTCCCAGTAATTCTTTTCTCACTAATTCTTTCCCAGTAATTCTTTTCCCACTTATTCTTGTGGCGTTAATTCTTGTCCTGGTAATCCCTATTCCATTAATTTGTACGATCGGAGAGTGAATCGATGAAAGTGATGTTGCGTCAGAATTCGACGGGTACGTTGTTGGTCTATGTGGCAAAGAAAGATTTGGAGGAGGAAGTAGTTTCCCAGGTGCAGGATGCGGAGGGGCGGATTCTGACGTTAGCGAATGGCTGGGAACTCGCGATCGCGAATTTAGAGGAGCCACTGCAACTCCCGCAAACCGTGGAGGCCAAGCGCCTGGCTTAATTTTACCCACCTGGGTCATGATTGCACTCGTCCTAAAGCGGATGAATCGGCAGAAGGGCGAGGGCAATCGTGCTTAAAAATAGAAATGCTGCAACGGTTTCTAAAACAGCCACTTGCCGAATGGGTGCCGTTTTGTACCAGTCGAGTTGCCAGAGTACCAGACTGTATTTGGCTAAACCGATCGTAAACCCGATCGCAGGAACCCATGCTAACCAATGTTCGTACCAAAGACCGATGATGATTAACCCTGCAATACTGTGGTAGACGATTCCAGGAACCAAGGAATCCGTTTTCGGTTTTCGTAGCTTCACCATAAAAATGGTGCTACCAAAGAAGAGGGTATTGAGCAACCATAGTCCCAGTAGTGAACTCTCCCAATGGTTTGTGGTGGCAATGTAGGCGAGTGGTGCCGATAGACAAACGGCTGCAAAGGTTACAAGTTCGTTGACGATCGATTTTTGTTGGCGGTAAAAGACCGAAATCGCATCATAGATCAGTGCAGCGATTGCAGCCAAATCAATCCAGAGTAGCAAAGGCGTTTGTCGATACAAATAAACAGCAATCCCGAACGCCAATGCTGAATAAACGCTACCCCATAGCACAAATCTCGGCTTCCAGCTTTTGCGCTGCTTGATTTGCAGGACGATCGGGTGCTCGGCCTGAAAGCCCAAAAAGGCGCAAACTAGAGCGAGGCTGGTGGCGATGTTCCACTCCTGGGCGGCAGCAGCCCCCGTGAGAAACGAGACCAGTAGAACGATGTAAACCCCATGTTCCGGTGAAATTGTTGGTTGCCACATTTGGATAGGTTCCTCATCTGGAGCATTCATACCACCTGAGTCTGTAAATTTAGGCGGTAATCTGATAGTTCCGCATCATACCGCCATCTTCATGTTCTAAGTTATGGCAGTGATACATCGATCGACCGCTGTAGTGGGTAAACTTCATCAATAGGTTCACCTGTTCTCCCGGCATGACCATCACCGTATCTTTCCAACCATCGTCGATATACCCCGCTTTGACCGTTTGCCAATCGGTTTGCCCAGTGGGTAAGACTTGTCGATCGATGACCTGAAACTGAACCCCATGGATATGGATTGGATGAGCCATACTGTGCGCCATTCCCCTAGCATTCATCCTGAATGGCTGATTGGGACTACGATTTAGACTTGGGGTAGGGGTGTTGATGATACTCCATTGCTCGATCGTATTTAGTTTCACGATCTCATCTTCAGCAACTGCATCCATTTCAAAAGTTCGATCGTTCAATAACCACTGCATTCCAGAATTGCTAATCTTAATCCTCCGAGGATTGTTTGCATTCACAGCTTCTGAAGGCGTTAAGCGGGAGGCTTGGGTGAGAACTTTGGGTAACGTTAGTGATTCTTTCTCCTGACGATCGACCCTGATTTTGAGTAATGGCATTGCTGTTCCCATTTCAGGGACGTTTCGATTCATGCCCTGCATTCCTGGCATCATGCCACCCATTCCCAGGGTTTCTGCACCAGAAAACTCTAAGCTATTGAGAAAGACCTCTGTTCCGACTTTGAGCTTGCTAAAATCGGCCCAGAGATCTACCCGTTCCCCCGGAGCCAGCATGATGTAGGGCCGTTGAATCGGTTTAGGCAGCAGATGACCATCGGTGGCGATCGCGATCAGAGGTTCACCATGACTCCACGCAAGTTTATAAATTCGGGCATTGGAGGCATTGAAGACCCGCAGCCGATAAATTCTAGTAGCAACATTCAACGGTTCATTCCAATACCCATTGACAAGAATTTTATCGCCCAGGAATCCCATCATTTGGCCCATCATACCGCCCATACCCGCATTGGGATTTCTTCCACGATTCATCATTGGCCCCATTCCAGGCATCATTCCAGGCATCCCTGGCCTGCCCTGCTGTGCCCGGTTCTGGAACCCCAGATAAAGCAACTGATTTTGCCGATCGAAGCTGCGATCTTGTAAAACGATCGGGAGGTCATAGTCGCCACTGGGCAGGTTGAGCTTGGATTCTTCCTCATCAGTCACTAGGAACAGCCCCGCTAAACCTCGGTAGACCTGTTCGCCAGTGAGGTGGTGGGGATGGGCATGGAACCAGTTGCTTCCCGCTGGATTGACCACGTCGAATTCATAGGTGTAATGTCCTCCTGGGTCGATCGCCTGCTGGGGATGACCATCCATCGCCTCTGGTACAATTAACCCATGCCAATGGATGATACTGGGCTGATTTCCCGGTAACGCATTTTCAAAGTGAATTTTCACCCGTTGGCCCTGGCGGACGCGGATGATTGGGCCAAGGTAACTATTGGGCAGAACTTGCAAATTTGCAGCATCGCCTTTTACGAGTCTAGCTTGGTAAGTCCAGACTGGAGTAGATTGTCCGGGTAGAATTTTAACGCGATCGACAACTGCTTTGAGATCAATCTCTACATCGGGGTTACGAATAGCAGAAATCAGATTTGTAGAAGAAGGAGGAGAAGAATGAGAAACTGTCTGAGTACAACTCGTTAACAGTTGGTGCAATCCACCCCCTAGGGCAAATCCACCCGTTGTTAGGATAAATCGACGCCGTGAAATGAGTCTTGTCATCAACATAGGAAACCTCTTCAAGCAGTGAATTGATTTATCGAGGCCGCGACGATCCTAAAAACCACCAGAGTTCCATGCCAATCAGGGTGAGTCCTCCGATCGTGACAATGGCTCGATGGCTAAAGGGTTGTTCGATCGCTTGAAATTCAGGTTTTGCGGCAGGATTAGCCATAGGAGAATGTATATCCTGTGCTAGGGTCGGAACTCCGATCGTCAGCGCTAGAATCAGACCCATTAAACCGATGGTTTGTACCCAGCGGTACGATCGAGGCAATCGAACTATTCGAGAAGAGAAACGCATAATCTAGCTCCTTAGGAAAGACGAAAACGACGAAGGCGGAGGGCATTGGTTACAACGGAAATTGAACTTAAAGCCATTGCTGCTCCTGCAATAATTGGACTCAGCAACCAACCAAAGAAGGGAAAGAGAATACCAGCGGCGATCGGAATACCCGCCACGTTGTAGCCAAAGGCAAATAACAGGTTTTGACGAATATTTTTAATCGTGGCTTTGCTGAGACGAATGGTGGTGGGAATGCTACGGAGATCACCGGAAATCAGAATAATCTCGGCGGTGGCAATGGCAATATCCGTCCCGGTACCAATGGCAATGCCCACGTTCGCTTGAGCCAGGGCTGGGGCATCGTTAATGCCGTCTCCCACCATGGCGACTTGTTTCCCTTCGGCTTGCAAGTGCTGGATCATCGCCGCCTTTTGATCCGGTCGCACTTCGGCTAAGACTCGCTGGATGCCGATCGACTGGGCGATCGCTTCGGCAGTGCGGTGGTTATCCCCCGTCAGCATGACGACTTCTAAACCCATTTTCTGGAGTGTCTGAATAGCTTCGGCGGAGGTGGACTTGAGGGTATCGGCAACGGCGATCGCGCCTTGAATTTCACCATTGATAGCAATTAAGCTCACGGTTTTGCCTTGGGTTTCCCAGCGATCGACCTCCGTTTGAACGATCGTGGTATCCATCGCTAAACTCTCCAGCCAGCGCTGGGTACCCACTTGAACTAACTCTCCAGCAATCTTTCCCTGGACGCCAGATCCCGGAATGGCTGCAAATTGTTCCACCGTTGGCCAAGTTGTGATCTGAGCCACTTGTTCGGCATAGTGAACGATCGCGGAGGCGAGGGGATGTTCGGATTGGCGTTCCAGTGCACCGATCAACGGTAGGATTTCAACAGGCAATAAGGTCCCGGATTTCAGTAACTCCGATCGTGTGATCAAGTCCGTCACTTCTGGTTTGCCTTGGGTGATGGTTCCAGTTTTATCAAGCACGATCGTTTGAATTTTGTGGGCCAGTTCTAAACTGTCCGCATTTTTAATCAAAATGCCATGCTTTGCCCCTTGGCCAATGCCGACAGTAACCGATGTGGGTGTGGCTAAACCCAAGGCACAGGGACAGGCAATAATTAATACACTGACCATGGTTAACAGCGCTAGGGTCACATTGCCCATCCAGTTGTACCAGAGGACAAAGGTTAAAAGCGCGATCGCAATGACACCAGGAACAAACCAGCCCGTTACCCGATCGGCCAGCTTTTGAATCGCGGCTTTGGAGCCTTGGGCTTGCTGGACGAGTTGAATAATTTGGGCCAGGGTGGTGGACTCGCCAATACGGGTAGCACGAAATTGAAAGCTTCCGGTTTGGTTAATCGTGGCTCCAATGACTTCATCACCGATGTGCTTGCTGACGGGTAAACTTTCTCCCGTAATCATTGATTCGTCGATCGTGGAATTTCCAGCAATCACAATACCATCTACGGGAATTTTTTCGCCAGGGCGTACTACGACAATTTCACCCATCATCACCGCGTCGATCGGGATGTCGATTTCCCGTTGGTTACGAATGACCCGTGCTGTTTTTGCTTGCAATCCGATTAACTGCCGAATGGCTTCCGACGTTTCACCCTTGGCCCGATTCTCCAACCAGCGGCCTAGCAAGGTGAGGGTAATAATCATACCGGAGGCTTCGTAGTAAACCTCGGCGGGGAGTCCCTGGGCTTGGAAATAATCGGGCACGATCGTCACCCAGAGGGAATAGCCGTAGGCGATTAGAGTTCCCAGGGAAATCAGCGTATTCATATCGGCGCGGCGGTGGCGAAAGGCCGCCCAAGCCCCGCGATGGAAACTGAGACCCACCCAAAATTCGATCGGGGTGGTAATGGCTAGCTGTACCCAAGGATTGGCTAATCCTGACAATAGGCTAGGAAGTTGTACACCAACATGGGATAGGGTTCCAATAACCAGTAATGCACTTAGGATGCTACTGATCGTTACCTTGCGTTGGAGCGATCGCTGTTCTGCTTGGCGGGTTCTGCGATCGGTATCCAGATCCTGCGCGGCAGAGATGATGGGCGTGGCTTGGTAACCAATTTCTTGAACCGTTTTCTGAATTTGATTGGGAGTAGTCTGCTGGGGATCATAAATGACTTGGGCTTGCTCAATGCCAAAATTGACAACGCAATCCGCAACGCCCGCCACTTGTTTGATCGCCTGTTCGATCGCGTTGGCGCACCCTGCACAACTCATACCACCCAACCGTAGCTGAAGGGTTTCCATAAATTTATCCTTGGGAGGGGAAAAGGTCTTTGGACTGGGAAGCTATGGATGGATCGAGATTGGGACAAATAATACCGGGTTCAGGTTGGGGTTCGATCGCCCAGTCTGCTAGGACTTTCAGCAGTTCTGTGCGGAGATTGGTCAGTTCGATAATGCGGCGTTCGAGATCCGCTACATGCTCTTCCAGCTTGCTTTTAATATCGTGGCAGGGTAATTCACCCCGATCGTAAATTGATAGACACTCGCGCACTTCCTGAAGGCTCAAACCTAGGGATTGCAATCGTTTGATAAACGCTAAACGCGCAATTACCGCTGGATGAAAAAGCCGAAACTTTCCTTCTGTGCGGTCTGCGGCTTGGAGTAAGCCCAGCGCTTCATAATAGCGAATGGTTTTAACTGGGACTCCGCTCTGGGTCGCCACTTCACCAATTTTGAGCAGAGTGATTAAGGGGGGTCGCATCACGATCGCTCCGTTGACTGAGCCTTCAGTATAAATACTCCAGTTAACTAGAGAGTCAAGTTCTGTTTTGTGGCAAGGTTGAATTTGGAGTGCGATGGTCAGGTAGTCGGGTGGATGGGTAGTCGTCGGGTGGATGGAAAAATGGTCAAAAAAACGATCGTCGGGTGGGATCTCCTGGGGAATCTGACCTGACGATCGAGAGTGAGTTATTCTTCCTTTTTGCTTAACTAGCTTGGGAAATTGGAATGATTAGCGATCGTGGAGTGCTGGCTAGGGGATAGCGCCGTTGGGTAGAATGATTGAAGTGAATTGGTTGGTGTTGGCGAATTGCAGCCGTTCTTAGCTTTCGCATTCCTGTTTTTTCGATTTGTCGAACCCGTTGTTCACTGACGCCGCCTAGCATTTGCCCGATCGCTTTTCGACTTCTGGTATCTCCCGTCTCTAACCCATACTTAGCACTGATTGCTACTTTTTCTTGGAAGGTTAAACAGTTCATTAAAGCGTGAACTTCTTGACTGATTAATTCGAGTTCAACCTTGTCTTCTGGCCCCAAATGGGGGTCTGCAATCATGTCTGACAGCGGGGTTTCGTCATCTCCCACTAAGCGATCGAGGGAGGTGGTTTTGCGCGTTTGGGTCATTAAATCTTCTAACTGTGCCACATCCATTTCTAAGGCGAGGGCAAGTTCACTGCGACGAGGCTGGCGACCGAGGGTTTGGGTCAGTTGTCGCTGAACTTTTTTGAGTTGGTTGAGTCTCTCAGTGACGTGAATGGGCAGACGAATGGCACGGGATTGCTCAGCGATCGCGCGGGTAATGGCTTGACGAATCCACCAGTAAGCGTAGGTGGAAAATTTGTATCCACGATCGGGATCAAATTTCTCAGTGGCGCGGGATAGCCCCAAACTCCCTTCTTGAATTAAGTCCATAATTTCCACGCCGCGATTGACATAGCGCTTGGCAATACTGACCACAAGCCGTAGATTCGCTTGAATCATTCTTTGCCTTGCCAGTTCTCCTTGCCGCACCAGTTGTCGTTGTTGAGGGGTTCGTTCGGAGGCGGGAACTTCAGAAATGCTCAGCATTTCTTGGATTTGAGAAGCGAGGGATTGCTCGTCTGCGGAGGTCAGCAGCGGTGTTTTTCCGATCGCTTTTAGATAATCACGCACCAAGTCACTACTCATATCACTCTTACCCAATGCTGCAAACGGGGCTTTGCCACCGGAAATTCCGCTAGGAGCTCCATTCAACAAGACTGGACTAGGGAATTTCTCTATAGGCTGTGATATTAGTGTCTTGAAAAAACTTGAGGAACTTGTGAAGAAGGGGAAGTCATCAATCCTTCCCCTGTTTGCTTGCTGAGGCTGTTTATTTCTTGCCCTCTGCGGCGCTAGCCACCTTTTCCTTAAACGCCTTTCCTGCGGAAAACGCAGGCACGGTGGTTGCAGGGATGGTGATGGATTTCCCGGTCTGGGGGTTGCGGCCTTCACGGGCTTGGCGCTCGCGAGGTTCGAAGGTGCCAAAACCAACCAAAGTTACTTTGTCACCATTGGCAACTGCATCCATGACTGTTTCGATCATGGCGCTGATGACCGCGTCTGCTTCTTTTTTGGTTACAGAAGCTTGTTCTGCTACTGCGTCGATGAGTTCACCTTTATTCATAGGAATCCGCTCGAATGCTAGATGTATGTGGATTTCTAGGCGATTATAGTCGCAACTATGGCAACGATCGCAAATTTTAAGTTAAAAAATTGATTTTTTTAACGGATGGAAGGGGCGAGGGGAGCGGATGACAGCCATTGGGCCCGATCGACCCGGATCCGAAAAGTAGAATTTGAAATTGCTGGAAGCCTCTCTGCACAAGGATTTGAGCAATTTTTATCCGTAGCGATCGTGTTGCCAAGTAGGGTAAGTACTCCCTGAAGACAGCCTTCATAGGTATTTCAGCTTATTTTTAGTCATTTCAAGATTTGGCTACCTAAATTTGGCTACCTGTTCTGTAAAACCTATAAAAATTCTTGAAATATAAAATACTACATTTTGAAGCACAATATCCGAGATCTTGATTACAATGGGTGGGACAATCATCCGGACAAATAATTTTGTTGAGATCTGGCTCTAGGAGCGGGTTGCCTAACCCGTCTATGAATACTGATTAATACGGACAGCCCCATTGAAAGGTTTCTTAACTAGTAATTGTCTATTCTGTTCCAGCTTTTACCCGGTCACTCCTCTACCCTGCAACTCCATCACCCTCCGACCCCTTTAACCATCTACCCCCTGCTCAAACGCCTATGATTGCCTCGATCGCTCAGTCCGAGAAGCCCCTTACCCCCGAATTACGGCCCCTACAGCCCATGGAAGCGCTGCGGCGCAGTTTATGGCTCGTCTTTCAAGCAGCTCCTAAAGAATTGCGCAGTATGGCGGGATTGAACCTGCTCCTGGGAACAGGCCCGTCAATTTCTTTTTGGTTAGGAAAAATTGTTATTGATGAAACCAGTCGGCTTGTAGGACAAGGCGTAGGACAAGACGCCATAACGCTGTTGCTGGCCCAATCGACCTTGCTCTGGGCGATCGTGGGTAGCATTGGGTTGAACCTGGTGGTGGATTCGGTGGATTCCGTGGCGACTTCGGTCTATGCGGCCCTGCGCGATCGGGTGCGGGGCTACGTGGAGAGCCAAGTGCTGCAAAAAGTGGCTAATTTCCACGATATTGCCCTCTTCGAGTCCCCCCCGCTGCTGAATGTCCTGGAACTGACCCAGAAGGGCATTCAACGATTGCAACAACTCTCGTTTATTGTGGCGGGGACGCTGCGGGGGATTTTTGCCTTTGTGCCCTCGGTGGCGCTGTCGTTGACGGTGGCTTGGTGGGTGCCGCTGCTGCTGTTGGCCTCTTCGGTGCCTTCGACCTTTGCGGAACTGAAGCACCACAAAAAAAGTTGGCGCGTCGAAGAAACCCAGGCTGGGGCCAACCGGGAAATGAATATTTATAACAAAATGCTGAGCGGCGGGTCCTATGCCAAGGAACTGCGGTTATTTTCCTTGCAGGGGATAATGCTCGATCGCTGGCAACGGCAGTTTAATGACCTGTTTACTCGAATGCAGCAGGTGCGGCAGGAAGGTGCGATCGCGGTGATGCTGTGGGCGATCGTGGGGGGCTTGGCCGGGGCGATTCCCTACATTTATATTGTGCTGGGGGTGGTGCAGGGGCGCTATACCCTGGGGGATTTGGCGCTGTACACGGGGATTCTGATGCAACTGCGCCGCAGTGTCTATATTCTAATCAGCAATATTGGCAATATTTACGATGTGACGTTGGCCACCAGTCCCATTTTCCAATTATTCGATTTACAGCCCGCCTTGCACAGTGGCGATCAACCGATGGTTCCAGTGGAGCAAGCGCGATCGAGCGATCGGGGCATTCAACTGCGCAATCTCTCCTTTGCCTATTCCGGCAGTGACAAGTCGATTCTGCGGCGGGTGAATCTGACGGTGAAGCCGGGGGAAATGGTGGCGCTGGTGGGGGAAAATGGCGCGGGTAAGACGACTCTTGCGAAGCTGCTCTGCCGCCTGTACGATCCGACGGAGGGTGAGATTCGTTGGCATGGGCAGGATATTCGCCAGGTGGATTTGCATGAGTTGCGATCGCGGATTGCGGTGGTGATGCAGGACTATGCCCGGTTTCCGGCGACGTTGCGGGAGAATGTGGGCTGGGGCTTTTTGCCTCAGTTACAGGAGGATCAGGCGCTGCAAGCGGTGTTACAGGATGCGGGGATTGACCAAGTCGTGAAGGAGTTGGAGCAGGGGCTGGAGACGCCACTGGGGCGGGAATTGGAGCATGGGGTTGATTTGTCGGGTGGCCAGTGGCAGCGGTTGGCGATCGCGCGATCGTTGTTACGCTTGTCCCAGGCGGAGTTGTTGGTGTTTGATGAACCGACGGCGGCCCTTGATCCCAAAAACGAGCATGAAATTTATTCCATTTTTAAGGCGATCGCCCGCGATCGGATGGCGATCGTGGTCAGTCATCGGTTGGCGTTGGCGAAGATGGCCGATCGCATTGTGGTGCTGGAGCATGGGGAAGTGGTGGAGATGGGCACCCATGATGAGTTGATGGCCTTGGGCGATCGCTATTACACGATGTTTAGTCGGCAAGCAAGTAGTTATTTGTAAGGTGACTTGTCAAGTGATTTGTCAAGTGATTTGTCAGGTGATTGGTAAGGAACTCGCGTAGGCGAGTTTTTTTGTGGGGATTTATGCCAAAAGTGTTACGGGAGGTGGGTCGAAATGAAGATGGTGTTTACCGAGGTGTCCTGAATAATAAAAGTTAATGAGTCTCGATAACGTTTTTAATTAAACGTTTGTGATACCTGATTGATTTGTAGGTGCGAAGGTGATGATACCCCTAAATCCCCCTTATTAAGGGGGACTTTGAGGATATTTTCCTAGGTCCTCTCTTGCATAGGAAACTTTGAAGATATTTTTTCCGGTTCCCCCTTTTTTCTTGGCGTAGCCTCTCCGGAGGAGATAGGGGGAGTAGGGGGTATCGAATGTATCGCAATAATCAATCAATTCAGTATTGCTCAAAGAGTAATTAATTAATTATAAGTTTTAATTTTTTTGACTCATCTTTAGTTGTCTGAACTGTTGTTTTATTCTCACTGAAGCCATGCAAACTCAAGAATTTCGGCCCGAACCTAAGGATATGAAGCCGCTCCAGTTGGACTATCCAGCCAGCCAGCGTGATATGGAGCCCCAGCCAGATTCTGATCTTTCCAATTACAAACCTGCGGGGAAATTAGAAGGGAAAGTAGCGCTGATTACGGGTGGTGATTCGGGAATTGGACGAGCTGTCGCGATCGCCTATGCCATGGAAGGGGCGAATGTGGCGATCGTCTATAACGTTAATGAAGGCGATGCTCAAGATACGCAAAAAATGGTGGAAGCCCACGGGCGGCAATGTTTGCCCTTAAAGGTAGACGTGCGGGATCCCAATGCTTGTCAGGTCGCGGTCGATCGAACGGTGAGCGAATTTGGTCAGCTGAACATTCTAGTGAATAATGCAGCGTATCAAATGTACCAAGAAGATTTCATGGAAGTGAGTAACGAGCAGTTCCAACGCACGATGGAAACCAATGTTTTTGGGTATTTCTATATGGCGAAGGCTGCGGTTCCGCACTTGCATGAAGACGATGCCATTATCAATACCGGAAGCATTCTTGGTAAGACTGGTAAAGAGTTTTTGATTGACTACTCTACTAGTAAAGGTGCGGTTCATGCGTTTACTAAAGCGCTGGCACAAAATTTGGCAACGCAGAAGATTCGGGTGAACGCAGTCGTTCCTGGCCCGGTTTGGACGCCGAATATTCCGGGAACGATGCCTGCGGATAAGGTAGAAAATTTTGATTCGGATAATTCGCTGAAGCGGGCTGGTCAACCGGAAGAGCTAGCACCTGCCTATGTTTTCTTGGCTTGCAGTGATAGTAGTTTTGTGACGGGTGCACTGCTGGATGTGACGGGTGGTCAGTTGTCTAGTTAATTCGATCCCCCCTGGCCCCCCTTAAAAAGGGGGTAACTGAGCCGATCCCCCCTGGCCCCCCTACCCTGCGGGAAGCAGAGCTACAAAAGGGGGGAATTAGAAGGAATTTCTTCAAAGTCCCCCTTATTAAGGGGGATTTAGGGGGATCAACCCATTTCGCAATCACGAATTAATTCAATGTAACGCTTTCCTTAGCAACGAGAATTTTATTGCTAACGTAATCATCGGCACTAACGCGGTTATGAATCACTACGACGTTATTATCATCGGGACAGGTGCGGGTGGTGGAACATTGGCCTATGCCTTGGCACCGACGGGTAAACGGATTTTGTTGCTCGATCGAGGATCTCGGATTCCCAATGAGGCCAGTAATTGGAATTCTAAGGAAATTTATATTGACGGGAAATATCAAACTTTGGAATCGTGGACGAAAATACCACGGGAAACGGTGAAACCTGCGCTTTACCATCGGGTAGGGGGTAATACGAAGGTTTACGGTGGGGCGCTGTTTCGGATGCGTCCGGAGGATTTTGGCACGGTGCTGCATCCGGATGGAATTTCTCCGGAGTGGTGTCTAAACTATAGCGATTTAGAACCTTATTACACCCAGGCGGAACGGTTATATCGAGTGCATGGCCAGCGGGGAATTGATCCGACGGAACCGCCAACGACAGCGGATTATCCAGCTCCAGCGTTGCCCCATTCCGATCGCATTGCCGAGGTGGAGCAGCAGTTGCGTGAGCAGGGGTTACAGCCGTTTCCGTTGCCGATGGCGATCGATTATCAGCCAGAAGCGACTAAGACTTGTATTCTGTGCGGAACCTGCGATGGCTATCCCTGCAAAATTAATCAGAAGGCGGATGCGCAGATTTGCTGTGTGGAGCCTGCGCTGCGTTATGAGAATGTGATGCTGCTGGAAGGGGCGAAGGTAGAACGGTTGCGGACGAATGCGGCGGGGACGCAGGTGACGGGGGTGGAGGTGTCGCGGGAGGCTGCGGGAGAGATGGTGCGGGAACTGTTCTCAGGGGATATTGTAGTGGTGTCCTGTGGGGCGGTGAATTCAGCAGCATTGTTGTTGCAGTCGGCAAGTGATGTGCATCCCAATGGCTTAGGCAATCGATCGGGGTTGGTGGGGCGTAATTTTATGCGTCACAACTTGAGTAAGTTATATGCGATCGGAATGGCGGAGAATCCGACGGTGTTTCAGAAAACGTTGGGGATTAATGATTTTTATCGGGGGACGGCGGAGATTCCCTATCCATTGGGCCATGTGCATTTGATGGGGAAGCATAATTGGGAGATGATGCGTCCGGATTTGCCGAAGGTTTTGCCCCAAGGCGTTTTGGAATGGATAGCAAAACATTCGATCGATTGGTGGGCACAAAGTGAGGATTTGCCGGATGGGGATAATCGGGTCTGGGTCGATCGGCAGGGGAAGATCCAGGTGCGGTATCAGCCGAATAATCTCAAGGCCCACAGGCAGTTGAAGAGAAAGTTTAAGGCGATTTTACGGGAAATTGGTTTTCCGTTAATTTTGGATGTGACGGTGCCGTTTAAGATTTTGAATCATCAAGTGGGGACTTGTCGGTTTGGGGATGACCCGGCGAGCAGTGTGCTGAATCGGGATTGTCGCAGCCATGAGGTGGATAATTTGTATGTGGTGGATGCAAGTTTTTTCCCGTCAAGTGCGGCGGTGAATCCTTCGCTGACGATTATTGCTAATGCGTTGCGGGTGGCGGAGCATTTGAAGCGGCGGTTAGGGGCTGCGGGGAAAGTGGGGGAGGTGCTGTCGGGGATGTAATTATCAATAAATGCGAATTCAATGAACGAGGAAAATCCCAAAATGCTAGCCGCTCCGTTTTCTAGCGTCGCGAAACAGAGCGGCTTGGGGGATTCTAAAGTGCGATCTAGGCAACCAGGCTGCTACAGACAGCTTGGGGGCTTAGCAATCGTTTTGGAGCGGAAATCTCATTGCGATCGCGCTAGTCTTTTGGGCCTATCGGCAGCAGGGTATGAATGTCCTATGGCTGCTCAACTATGGCAATGTAGCGGCGATCGTGGTTTCCGTCAACCCTACCCAGGTGTTAAATTTTGTAGCGTGATCGTCGGGTATTGAACAAACGAGACTCGATGGCAGCAGCCCTCGCTGGGATTGTCTATCCCTGCTCCTAGGCCACCTCGGGAAAATTTTCGTGCAGCTTTCTAGTCTCGTCTAGTGGTCGATCGGCTTGCACTTCGGAAAGCAGCGATCGCGTAAGATGGCGCACGTTCAATAGGGGTGAAGGCACTTCGATCGCAGGGGATAGGGGCAGCGATCGTGGCAAAACAGGAACCGAGGGCTTATGTCGCAGCGCTTCTAGTTCCGACAGGGGAGTCATTTCTGCCCAGCAAGTTCGGCAAAACCAATAGGTTGATCCGGCACGGACATAGGAGAGAAGTTGGTTATTACAGCAGGGGCAAGTTTCCATAGGGTTTAATAGAGGGCTATCAGGGTATATCAAAGCGGGTTTCTAGATTTCCGGAGAACATTAGTCTCAATTTAGCGATCGGAGATGAGAAACTTGTGAGGAAAATCTAACAAAACCTTCACAAGTTCCTCAAATAATTCGCCTACAACCAAAAGTGAGACAACTGAAACGCCACTGAAACGCCAAAGCAGCGCCCATGAATCTGTTAACCCATGAATCTGTTAACCCATGAATCTGTTAACCCAGAGATCTGTTAACGCAAACAACCGTTACGATTCGTAATCAACGGCTGGAGGAATTCATCGCTGAACGATTCATGACTGGACGATCGTTGTTCTCCTTCTCCATTGCAAAGAGGCACCGTTTATGGAAACCCTATTCTGTCAAGAAAATGGTATGACCACCAAAGAATGTGCACTGGTGTTGCCGTTCAGCGATGTCGGAATCCAAGACATTCCACTGGTGGGGGGGAAAAATGCGTCCTTGGGCGAAATGATTCAACAGTTGACCGCCAAGGGTGTTAAGGTACCGATGGGATTTGCAACCACTGCTTACGCCTATCGGTATTTTATTCAGGTGGCCGGGTTGGAAGATAAACTCCGCACCATCTTTGCCAACCTGGATGTGGAAGATGTAGCCAACCTGCGAGAAGTGGGTAGACAGGCCCGCGCCTTAATTTTAGGGACACCCTTCCCTCAAGACTTGCAAGACGCCATTACCGATGCTTACCACCAGCTTTGCCGTCAGTCTGGCACAAATACCGATGTCGCAGTCCGTTCTAGTGCAACTGCGGAAGATTTGCCCGACGCGAGCTTTGCCGGACAGCAGGAAACCTACCTGAATGTCCATGGTGTGCATAGTGTGCTAGAAGCGTGCCATAAGTGCTTTGCCTCGATTTTCACCGATCGGGCGATTTCCTATCGCCAAATTAAGGGATTCGATCACTTTAGCATTGCCCTTTCCGTGGGCGTGCAAAAAATGGTGCGATCGGATTTGGCTTGTTCCGGTGTGATGTTTTCCATTGATACAGAAACCGGATTTAAGGATGCTGCACTGATTACCGCTGCCTACGGCTTAGGGGAAAATGTGGTTCAAGGAGCCGTTAACCCGGATGAATATTTAGTCTTTAAACCCACATTGCAAAAAGGATTTAAACCCATTCTCGATAAGCGGTTGGGTAGCAAAGAGATCAAAATGGTCTACGATGTGGGCGGTTCCAAGCAAACCAAAAATGTTCCTGTGTCCGACGCCGATCGCCAACAGTTTGCCCTGCAAGATGCGGAAATTTTGCAACTGGCTAAATGGGCTTGTGTGATTGAGGATCACTATTCTGCGGTGCGGGAAACCCCAACCCCGATGGATATTGAATGGGCCAAGGATGGCATTACCCAGGAACTCTTCATTGTCCAAGCGCGGCCCGAAACGGTGCAATCCCAAAAGACCAAGAACGTGCTGAAGTCCTATCGCCTCGGCCCGATCGAAGCTAAGGTTGCCACCCCGATCGTCACAGGCCGTGCGGTGGGGGAAATGATTGGCCACGGCCAAGCGCGGGTGATTCTGAATGTGCAGGAGATTGACCAGTTCCAAGCGGGGGAAGTCCTCGTCACCAGCCGTACCGATCCTGACTGGGAACCGATTATGAAAAAAGCCAGCGCGATCGTGACGGATCAGGGCGGACGAACTTGCCACGCGGCGATTATTGCGCGGGAGTTGGGTATTCCGGCGATCGTGGGCTGTCAGACGGCCACGACCACGATTCACAATAAGCAAGCGGTGACCGTTTCCTGTGCGGAGGGAGAAGAGGGGAAAGTCTACAACGGCATTTTGCCCTTTGAAGTTCAGGAATTTGAATTAGAAAATTTACCCCGAACCCAAACGCAAATTCTCATGAACGTGGGCAATCCCCAGGAAGCGTTCAGTCTCTCGGCCATTCCCAATGATGGCGTTGGGCTAGCGCGGATGGAATTTATTATTGCGAACCACATCCAAGCCCATCCCCTCGCGTTGTTGAACTTTGATGATCTCGACGATCGGGTTGCCCAGGCCAAAATTGCAGACCTCACTCCACAATACGAAAATAAAGCGGATTTCTTTGTGGATAAGTTAGCCTTTGGCATTGGCACGATCGCGGCGGCGTTTTATCCCAAACCGGTGATTGTGCGACTGTCGGACTTCAAGAGTAACGAATATGCCAACTTGCTTGGGGGGCGTCAGTTTGAACCCCGAGAAGAAAACCCGATGATTGGTTGGCGGGGGGCCTCGCGCTATTACGACGATCGCTACCGGGAAGGGTTTGCCCTAGAATGCCAAGCCATGAAACGGGTACGCAATGAGATGGGGCTGACCAATGTGGTGCTGATGGTGCCCTTCTGTCGGACGCCGGAAGAGGGGCAACGGGTACTGCTGGAAATGAGTCAGCATGGCTTAGTGCGGGGCGAAAATGGACTGCAAGTCTATGTGATGTGCGAATTGCCCAGTAACGTGATGCAGGCCGATCGTTTCAGTGAAGTCTTCGATGGCTTTTCCATTGGTTCCAATGACCTCACGCAATTGACCCTAGGCCTCGATCGCGATTCTGCACTGGTGGCCCATCTGTTCGACGAACGCAATGCTGCGGTTAAACGCATGATTGCCCAAGCGATCGCCACGGCCAAAGCCAACGGACGCAAAATCGGCATCTGTGGCCAAGCACCTAGCGACTATCCAGAATTCGCCCAATTTCTGGTGGAACTGGGGATTGATTCCATTAGCCTCAACCCAGATTCTGTTCTGAAGACGACCCTAGAGATCGATCAAGCAGAACGCAAGCTACAACAGGGCTAGCCCAAAACGGCGGGAGGCAGATCGGGAACTCCAGCGGACGCCTCCCGCCTGACGATCGTTTCAGAATGGGCAGATTACTGGGCAGATTACTGGGCAGATTACTATGTTTGCCTTTGATGGATAGGGATTTAAGAAATATTAGTTTGACAGATATTTGACAGATACAAGTTTGAAAGAGGTGGGTTATGGTTCGCAAAATTTTAGTCGCTTTGGATCGAACGGAAAAAAGCCAGCAGGTGCTGGATGAAGCGATCGCGATCGCGCAAGCAACGGGAGCATCCCTCACACTCGTCCATGCATTTTCTTTCTTTGATCCAGAATATGCGGACATCGCCTATCAATACCCCAACATGAAAGTACCATTACTTCAGGATGAAGCGGTAATGTTTTATCTAGAGCAGTGGCAGAAGGTTGAGAAAGCCAGTCAGGAATACCTACAACACCATGCCGAGCAGGCCCAAGCCCAAGGGATAAAAGCTGATTATATTCAACAACTCGGGCACCCTGAACAAATCATCTGTGAAATTGCTAAACAACGGAATGTAGATTTAATTGTGATTGGTAGACGGGGACGACGGGGATTGTCGGAAATGTTCTTAGGAAGCGTCAGTAACTACATCATGCACCACGCTCCTTGTTCAGTTTTAGTGGTTCAAACGGAGTCGGAAAAAATAGACGTTGGCGAAAAGGAAGATCAATAGGAGGTCGATCGAGGCGTTCGAGGCTCCTGGGCATTGTGAACAACGGCCTCAAATAACGTCAAACATTCACATAAAACCATCAAATCATCGTAACGGGGCTCCCTTGTCTGACCAAGGAAGTCAATTTCTCGGAAAGTATGCCAACCAGAAATTAAGTTGCTATACTAATTTGTGCTTTGTGCTTTCAATATTTTGTTCCTTAGGGCGATTTGGGATTACCACCAGGATCGTCTCTAAGTTATTGTGCTGTTTATATTTTTGTAAAAAGTACGTAAAAATTTCATCCAGCTATTGATTTAATTTATTTTTATATTTTTGTATAAAACTATAGGGTTTTATATAGGGTTTTACCTATATATCCGGGTTTGTCTCCGGAACGATGGTAGGTAGACTGACAAAAAGTTGCCTGCGAAGCTCATTAAGCTATTCATTAAGTTATTCAGTTACTATGTCTGATCAGTTTTTCGACCAGCCGATTCTTAACTCTCCCTATGAGTATCCATCGCGGCATTGGAGACTAGATCAGACGGGACAACCCACTGGAGAATTAGTCCGATCGCGGCGACCAGCGGAGTTTATTACGCCCATTCCGAAGCCAAAAAAGCAGCGGCATAAGCAGCAGGTTTTAGATTTATTTGAGACGGCGGGAATTTCGGATGGATCGCAGACCTATGAACTATCGATGTTTATCAATAGCATTCGGGAGAAGGTGAATGCTTGGCGGCAGATCGCGAGTCCGCAGGATTGGAAGGTGACACCGGAGACGGCGCGGTTGCTTCAGCATTGGCGGAGTCATGATTTTCAGGGGATTCGTCCGTTCTTCTGTCAGGTAGAAGCGGTAGAGACGGCGATTTGGTTGGCGGAGGTAGCGCCGCAGAGCGGGAAGCAGGAGAAGGGGTTTCTAGAGCGTCTCAGTCAGGTGAATGAGGAGGCAAATCCGGAGTTGTTTCGGGTTGCGCTGAAGTTGGCGACGGGAGCGGGCAAGACAACGGTGATGGCAATGCTGATCGCTTGGCAGACGGTGAATGCGGTACGGCATCCAGGAAGTACGCGGTTTACGCGGGGCTTTTTGATTGTGACGCCGGGGATTACGATCCGCGATCGGCTCCGGGTGCTCCAGCCTAATGACCCGGATAGCTACTATGGCAGTCGGGAGTTGGTGCCGAGCGATATGCTGGCGGATTTGGGGAAGGCGAAGATTGTGATTACGAATTACCATGCGTTCAAGCTGCGGGAGCGGATGCAGATTGCGGCAGGAACGCGGAAACTGGTGCAGGGACGGGGACCAGAGTTGCAGACGCTGGAGACGGAAGGGCAGATGATCCAGCGGGTGATGGCGGAACTGATGGGGATGAAGAATGTGCTGGTGATCAATGACGAGGCGCATCACTGCTATCGGGAGAAGCCAGGAAGTGAGGATGTGGATGAGTTGACGGGGGATGAGAAGGAGGAGGCAAAGGATAATAACGAGGCGGCGCGGCTGTGGATTTCTGGGATTGAGGCGGTGAAGCGGAAGCTTGGGGTACAGCGGGTTTATGACCTGTCGGCGACACCGTTTTTCTTGCGAGGTTCTGGGTATGCCGAGGGGACGTTGTTTCCTTGGACGGTGAGCGATTTCTCGCTGATGGATGCGATCGAGTGCGGGATTGTCAAGCTTCCCCGTGTGCCGGTGGCGGATAATGTGCCGGGTGCGGATATGCCGAAGTTGCGGAATTTGTGGGAGAACATTCGCAAGAAGATGCCGAAGAAGGGGCGGGGCAAGGCGGCAACGCTCGATCCATTGAGTTTACCAGCGGAGTTGCAGACGGCGCTGGAGGCGCTGTACGGGCACTATCAGCAAACCTATGAGATGTGGCAGCAGCAGGGGATTGCGGTGCCGCCGGTGTTTATTGTGGTGTGTAACAATACGTCTACTTCAAAGTTAGTCCATGATTTTATTGCGGGTTTTTATCGGCAGGGGGATGAGGGTTCCCCGCGTTACCATGCGGGGCGATTGCCGTTATTTCGGAATTACGATGAGGATGGGGAGCGGTTGGCACGGCCCAGAACGCTGTTGATTGATAGTGAGCAGTTGGAGTCGGGGGAGGCGTTGGATACTGGATTTCGGGAGATGGCGGCGGATGAGATCGATCGCTTCCGGCGGGAATTAATTCAGCGTAGTGGCAACCTGGCGGATGGTCAGAATATTACGGATCAGGATTTGCTGCGGGAGGTGATGAATACGGTGGGGAAACCGGGGCGATTGGGGGAGTCGATTCGGTGTGTGGTGTCGGTGTCGATGTTGACGGAGGGGTGGGATACGAATACGGTGACGCACGTGTTGGGGGTGCGGGCGTTTGGGACGCAGTTGTTGTGTGAGCAGGTCGTGGGGCGGGCGCTGCGGCGATATTCCTATGATTTGAATGAGCAGGGTTTATTTAATGTTGAGTATGCGGATGTGCTGGGGATTCCGTTTGATTTTACGGCGAAGCCTGTGGTGGCGAAGCCAGCGCTGCCGAGGAATACGGTGAATGTGAAGGCGGTGAAGCCCGATCGCGATGCGTTGGAGATTCAGTTTCCAAGGGTGGAGGGGTATCGGGTGGAGTTGCCGGATACGCAGTTGAGTGCGAAGTTTAGTGAGGATTCGCGGTTGGAGTTAACGCCGCATTTGGTGGGGGCGACGGTGACGCGGAATGAGGGGATTATTGGGGAGGGTGTGGAGCTGAATGTGAAGCACCTGGAGGCGATGCGGGAATCGACGGTGGTGTATGAGTTGACGAAGCATTTGCTTTATTACCATTACCGAGATCCGGGGGAAGATCCGAAGATTCAGTTGTTTGGGCAATTGAAGCGGATTGTCCGATCGTGGATGCAGGGATATTTGCGCTGTACGGGGCAGACTTATCCGGCGCAGGTGGTTTATCGCGAGATTGCGGATATGGCTTGTGAGCGGATTAAGGTGGCGATTACAGAGGCGACGATTGGGCAGAAGCCAATCAAGGCGATTTTGGATGCTTATAATCCGTTAGGTTCGACGGTGCATGTGAATTTTAATACGTCGAAGCAGACGCTCTGGCAGACGGATATGCGGCGATCGCAGATTAATTATGTGGTGTGTGATAGTGATTGGGAGGCGGAGTTTTGTCGGGTGGCGGAGGCGCATCCGCGAGTTGTGAGCTATGTGAAGAATCAGGGGTTGGGGCTGGAGGTGCCGTATTTGTATGGGTCTACGCCTCGGAAGTATATTCCGGATTTTATTGTGCAGATTGATGATGGGCGGGATGATCGATTGAATTTGATTGTGGAGATTAAGGGGTTTCGGGGGGAGGATGCGAAGGAGAAGGCGAATACGATGCGGACGTATTGGGTACCGGGGGTGAATAATTTGGGGAGTTTTGGGCGCTGGGGGTTTGCTGAGTTTACGGAAGTGTTTGAGATTGAGGCGGAGTTTAACAAGCTGATCGAATCGGCGATCGCTTCTACAATGAAGGACGAGGGAGGAGAATGATCAAGATTGATAGGCTCACTGTGAGGTTTGACTATTTTCCTGATGCCAGGAAAATGGTGGGTTCTGGTTCTAGTCAGCAGCAAAGGAGGAGGTTAGCAATATGCCGTCTTTAGATGCGGAGGAACGAGCAATTTTGGAGTCTGTGGAAAACGGTGAGTGGCAGCCGGTTCCGAATATGCAGGCAGAAATTCAACGCTATCAGCAATATGCTCAGTCGTTTCAGCAAAATCAACAGAGTCAGGGAGGCTCAAATGGAACGAACCCTACCGATCGTAATTCCGCAAGAAAAACTGACTGATTTTTGCCAACGGCATCATATCTGTAAACTTTCATTGTTTGGCTCAGTGCTGCGCAATGATTTTACGGATGAGAGTGATGTGGATTTTTTGGTGGAGTTTCAGCCGGGACGGGTTCCTGGGTATCTTCGCTTGGCCAGGATGGAGAATGAGCTGTCAGATTTAATTGGACGGAAAGCGGATCTTCGTACACCTGGCGAGTTGAGTCGCTATTTTCGACAGGATGTGCTTGATCTGGCGGTGGTGCAATATGTCCAGAATTGATGATTCTACTCGACTACGACATATGCTTGAGGCGGCTAGAGATTGGAAATGTTGTGTTTCTACTGGAGATAATGGCCATGTTAAAAAGTTATGAAGCAATTTATGAAAATGGTCAGGTGGTTTGGCTGAATGAACAACCGGAGGTGCAGTCAGCTCGTTTGATTGTGACAGTGTTGGAGGAAGTGGCACCCAAGCAGCCGATTCGTCGTCGATTTCCCCCGAGTTCGATCGAGGGTAAGGGTAAAACACTCGGTGATATTGTTAGCCCGATCGTCGATGAGGAGGATTGGGAATGTCTGAAATAATTGTTTTGAATTCCTCTGACTGATTCGCGTCAGCTACGTACTAGCTAATTCCAATTCTAACTTCTCAATTCCTTAATTCCTATGCCTCGTCAATCGAAATCCTCGGCTCAATCGAAGAAAGTGGAATCGCTGAAGCATCAGGAGGCGACGCGGAAGAATATTCCGACGGCGGAGTATCAGTCGGTGATGGCGGAGGAGGAGAAGCAGCCGATTCGGGTGGCCTATGAGCGGCGGAATCGGGATCTTGATCCGCAGTTGGTGTGGCGGGGGAAGGATGAGCAGGATTGGAGTGATTTGGTGGTGAGTGCGCCGCCGTTGTATATCCAGGAGAAGGTGCATCCGAAGGTTTTGATTGATGATTTGCGGCGGCAGAGTCAGGAGCGGACGGAGGAGTCGCTGGATCTTCAGTTTGATTTATTTGCGGATTTTAATGGGTTGCCGAAGGAGGCGACGGGGACGGAGTTTTATCAGCATGATGGCCATTGGACGAATCGGATGATTCTGGGGGATTCGCTTCAGGTGATGGCGAGTTTGGCGGAGCGGGAGGGGCTAAGGGGGAAGGTGCAGTGTATTTATTTTGATCCGCCCTATGGGATTAAATTTAATTCTAATTTTCAGTGGTCTACGACGAGCCGAGATGTGAAGGATGGGAAAGTTGATCAAATCACTCGTGAACCTGAACAGGTAAAGGCGTTTCGCGATACTTGGCGAGATGGAATTCATTCGTATTTGACTTACTTGCGCGATCGTTTGACTATTGCACGAGATCTATTAACTGACAGTGGTTCTATCTTTGTGCAAATTGGAGATGAGAACGTTCATCTAATTAGAGCTTTGATGGATGAAATATTTGGTTCTACTAACATGATATCAACCATTATATTTCGTACAACAGGGAATCAAAAAGGGGGAACATTAGAACCTGTTTGTGACTATGTTCTTTTTTATTGCAAAGATTCCAGTCGAATTAAGTATCGTTCTTTGTTTTTGGAGAAATTAGATTCTGTGGAAGAATCTGCCAATCCCATTACTGGAGGAGGCATTTTTGCTACTCAAATCTTCGAGTTCGAGCTACATGGAAGAAAATTCCGACCAGCTAAAAACAATAGCTGGAAAACTGCGCTAACTGGTATGCAGCGATTAGCAAAAGCAGATCGAATAATGCCAAAAACCACAAGTTTACGTTATCGTGCATTATTATCTGACTTCGGCTATACCCCGCAAACTAATGTTTGGCTGGATTCAATGGGTACACGAGAAAAAGTATATGTAGTTCAGACTAATGAGAAAATTATTCAACGCTGCATCCTGATGGCAACTGATCCTGGCGATCTAGTCCTAGACCCCACCTGCGGTTCCGGCACCACCGCCTACGTCGCCGAACAATGGGGCCGCCGCTGGATCACCATTGATACCTCCCGCGTTGCCCTCGCCCTCGCCCGTGCCCGCATCATGGGTGCCCGCTACCCCTACTACCTCCTCGCCGATAGCCCCGAAGGCCAGAAAAAAGAAGCCGACATCACCCGCACCCTCCCCAGCACCAATCCCACCCACAACGACATCCGCCATGGCTTCGTCTACCAGCGCGTCCCCCACATCACCCTCAAAAGCATCGCCAACAACGCCGAAATCGACGTGATCTGGGAGAAATTCCAAGAAAAACTCGAACCCCTGCGCCAACAACTAAACAGCAAACTCAAGCAAACCTGGGAAGAATGGGAAATCCCCCGCGAAGCCGATGCAAAATGGCCCGAAGCTGTCCAAAAACTCCATCAAGACTGGTGGCAACAACGTATTGCCCGACAGAAGGAGATTGACGCATCGATCGCCGCCAAAGCCGACCAAGAATACCTCTACGACAAACCCTACGAAGATAAATCGATCGTCCGCGTCGCAGGCCCCTTCACCGTCGAAAGCCTCTCGCCCCATCGCGTCATTGCCGTCGATGAAAACGACGAACTGATCGATCCTAATAACACTAAAAACAACACGAAACACAACGACACCACCGACTTCGCCGAAGTCATCCTCACCAACCTCAAAACCGCCGGAGTTCAACAAGCCCACAAAGAAGACAAAATCAACTTCACCAGCCTCACCGGATGGCCTGGAAACTTCATCTGCGCCGAAGGCCGCTACCTCGAAGGCGAAACCAACACCGAAAAACGTGCCGGAATCTTCATCGGCCCCGAATTTGGCACCGTCGCCCGCGCTGACCTAGTGGCAGCCGCCCGCGAAGCCGGAGATGCCGGATTTGATGTCCTGATCGCCTGCGCCTTCAGCTACGATGCCCACTCCGCCGAATTCACCAAACTCGGTCGCATCACCGTCCTCAAAGCCCGCATGAACGCCGACCTCCACATGGCCTCAGATCTCGCCAACACCGGAGCCGGAAACCTCTTCGTCATCTTCGGCGAACCCGACATCGACATCATCGCGATCGACCACAACCAAATCCAAATCAAAATCCATGGCATCGATGTCTTTCATCCCCAGTCAGGAGAAGTCCGCAGCAGCAACGCCGACGAAATCGCCTGCTGGTTCATCGACACCGACTACAACGAAGAAAGCTTCTTCGTCCGCCACGCCTACTTCCTCGGAGCCAACGACCCCTACAAATCCCTCAAAACCACCCTCAAAGCCGAAATCGACGAAGAAGCCTGGAGCAGCCTCAACAGCGACACATCCCGACCCTTCGACAAACCCAAATCCGGTCGCATCGCCGTCAAAGTGATTAATCATTTGGGCGATGAAGTCATGAAAGTGTTTAGCGTGCAGTAGCCACGCACCTAGGTTCATTGGTAGATTCATTGATAGAGTCATTCATAGAGTCATCATCCATGAAACTTGGCCTCCACTTACCCACTGATGCAATTACAGCCTTTTGCCAAAAATGGCAGATCGCCGAATTAGCCTTATTTGGTTCCGTATTGCGCGACGACTTCCGCTGAAAAGAGCGAAAACTGGATTCGTCGCAACGAAATTCTCAACACAGCCAAAATTATTTATTCACAAGCCTATGAACCCGCGTGACTCTATAATTATTAACCTCAGCAAACTTACCCACGATTCACTTACAACTAGGAGGGATTCCCCATGACCCTACTCCCACCACCCACAAAACGCTATACCGCCGAGGAATATTTGGCCCTAGAGGTGGAGTCCACCAGTCGCAACGAGTTTCGTAACGGGGAGATTGTCGAGATGACCGGAGGCACACCAGCCCACAACCAGATTGTCAGCGCATTCAATGCTCTTCTTTGGTTCGCATTACGGGGTAGCTCCTACCGTATTTTTGTAACCGATCAACGGCTCTGGATTCCCACAGTTAACCTGTATACTTACCCAGATATTATGGTCATTACTGCTCCCGTAGAACTCAAGCCCGATCGACGGGATACAGTCATGAATCCAATTTTGATCGCAGAAGTATTATCTGATTCAACCGCAGGCTATGATCGGGGTGATAAATTTTCCCATTACAGATCGATCGACACCTTCCAAGAATATGTCCTAGTCAACCAGGATCGTCCCCATGTGGAACACTATGTTAAACAAGCTGAGAATCAATGGTTGTTTACGGAATACAACAGCCTGGAAGACAAACTGACATTAGCTTCTATCTCGGTAGAAATCGCCCTGCAAGACCTGTACGAAGCGATCGAATTCTCCAGCTAACCCCACTGTTCCCGTTCTATTGGGTCATTTCTGCAACGCCACAACGCGTCTAGAATTTACTCTCAACAATCAGGATTTAAGTTTTACAAATCTTTCAATTCTTGATCTTGGGAAAAAACAGAAACCATGGGATCCCTTTTATAATAAGGGTAGCTTCATACTAGTTTCCTTGTCTCAGCTTTACTCTTCATCACAGGAGGGATCGCCATGACGACCCTTATTCAACGACCAGTTAGACGACAAGGCTACAATCCACTAGATCGTTGGAATCAATTTTGTAATTGGATCACCAGCACTCAAAATCGCATCTACATTGGGTGGTTTGGTGTATTAATGATTCCTACACTATTGGTTGCAGCAATTTGTTTTATTCTCGCCTTCATTGTCGCACCGGGCGTGGATATGGAAGGTATCCGTGAACCGGTACAAGGTTCAATTTTGGCTGGAAATAACTTAATGACCGCTGCTGTGGTTCCCACTTCCGCCGCGATCGGCTTGCACTTTTATCCCATTTGGGCTGCGGCCTCCCTAGAAGAGTGGCTCTACAATGGTGGCCCCTATCAACTGATTTTATTCCATGGCTTGATTGGGATTTTTTGCTATCTGGG
The DNA here is from genome assembly GCA_002148405.1 of Alkalinema sp. CACIAM 70d. Taxonomy (GTDB): domain Bacteria; phylum Cyanobacteriota; class Cyanobacteriia; order Leptolyngbyales; family Leptolyngbyaceae; genus Alkalinema. Next base: position 84,254 of record MUGG01000119.1, read on the forward strand.
TCGGCTGTGGGAACTGAGTTATCGGTTGGGAATGCGGCCTTGGATTGCCATTGCCTTTTCCGGCCCCGTTGCTGCTGCCACGGCGGTTCTGCTTGTTTACCCGATCGGGCAGGGTAGCTTTTCCGATGGACTTCCGTTTGGCATTTCAGGAACGTTCCATTTTATGTTGGCGTTCCAAGCAGACCATAATATCCTGATGCATCCTTTCCATATGTTAGGTGTAACAGGCATCTTTGCAGGAGCGATTCTCGCCGCATTACACGGCTCCTTAGTGACATCTTCGATCGTCCGTCAAACCAGTGAATCAGAATCTGCTGCTGTAGGCTATCGCTTTGGTCAACCTCAGGTGACTTATAACTACAACGCAAGTCATTCTGGATTTCTGGGTCGGCTCTTACTTCCGTCGCTTGCCAGCCAAAACCATCGCGCTTTCCACTTTATGATGGCAGCACTGCCGACGATCGGCATTTGGTTGGCAGCCCTAGGGGTCTGTAGCATGGCCTTTAATCTGAATGGGTTCAACTTCAACCACTCCATTCTGGATCGCCAAGGAATTGTGATTCCCAGCGAAGCGGATCTCCTGAATCGAGCCAATTTAGGCTTGCAAGTCATGCATGGGCCGAACACCCATAACTTCCCCTTAGTGCTGGCAGGGGGGCCGGGTATTCCGGTGAGCCAAGCTTAGCAACTTTCTCAAGTTGGGCACATCATGACGATCGTGCCCAGCTTTTACCATTGCAATCGCCCTATTCAAATACTGATGTCGGCAGTTAGTAATCGGAGAAAAAAATGAATAGTTTTGATTATATTATTTTGGGAGCTGGCTTAGGGGGACTCTCTGCCGCAGCCTGTTTGACCCGCCAAGGCCACCGAGTTTTAGTTCTAGAACAGCATTATTTGCCCGGTGGTTGTTGCCATACCTTCGACTTTGGCCGTTATAGCTTCTGTGCTGATGTCCATTACATTTCCCAATGTGGTTCTGGGCAAACCATTGGACAATTTTTAAACTACATTGAGCAAAATGTTGAGTTTAATTCCCTTGATCCCGACTGTATTGATCGAGTCATTACTCCAGAAGTTGATTTTAGAATTCCACTGGGATGGGAAAATTTACGATCGCGTTTACTATCCCACTTTCCAGATGAAGCGCCTAGCATTAATCGCTACTGTGATGAAATTCATCGTCTCCATCAAGAGATCACTTTTCTTGTGAATGAAGTGCGATGGTATGATCAAAACTGGAGTGATTGGCTAAAACTGCCGAAATATCTCAATTTGTTTAACAAGCGGAACTGGACGCTTCAGGATTTATATAACCACGTAGGATTATCGCCCAAGTTACAAGCGGTTCTGGCAGGCCAAAGCGGAGACTACGCCTTGCCTCCCGCTGAAATTGCTTTGCTCACCCATACCTCCCTAGTGTGGGATTATTCTGAAGGCGCTTACTATCCTAAACAGCATTTTCGTCACTTTGTTGATACCATTGTTCAATCCATTACAAGTGGTGGTGGAGAAGTTCTGTTTTCGACTCCTGTTGAACATATTCAAGTCGATCGCGGCCAAGTACAGTCGATTATTGCAGGCGATCGACAATACCACGCCCGTAAAGCCTACATTAGCGACCTAGATCCCAAGCTCACCGTTAAGCTGATGCACCACGCTGATGGACTCAGTTCAAAAGAGGTACAACGTCTTACAGGCTATGACTATTCCGCCAGTGCGTTCAACCTCTACCTAGGTTTGGATCAGCGCTTTGAACCGCTGAACTATGGCATTGGCAACTGGAATCTTTGGTATTATCCCAATCCAGACTTGAACCAAGCCTACCAACAGCAATTAGCAGGGCATTTAGACCATCCTTGGATTTTTGTGTCTTGCCCTACCATGAAAACGAATGAACCTGGCCTAGGGCCTGCGGGACATCACGTCTTGGAAGTCGCTACAGTCTGCCCCTATGAGCCCTTTGCAGAATTTCGGCAGACCGACCTCAAAGCCTATCGATCGCTGAAACGAAAATTTTATCAAGCCATTATGACTAGCGTGCGGGATTTAATTCCCGATGTCGATCGCTATATTCGCATGAAAGTATACGGCACTCCCACTACCAGCGAACATTTTCTAGGGCAACCTCAAGGCAACATCTACGGTGCGAAGTTGATTCCGCAACAGGTGGGACTCAACCGTTTGGGATATAAAACAGAACTGCCGAATTTGTTCTTTGTCGGCGCGAGTGCAGGCTATCCCAGCGTTCCCGGTGTGATTGGCAATGGCATGGATGTGGTGGAATTGATCACCGGCCAAATGGTTTGGCAAAGGAATACCCCTGCGATCGCCCCCGCGAGAATTGGTTAAAGGTCTCAACCCATTAAAGCCTCGATCGCTTAAAGAAGCCCTCGGTTCAGCGATCGAAGCTTCTCTAATCGATGCTTATCTTCACAAAGCATCGATCCAAACTTGCATTTCATTAAGCTGTAGCGGCCCAAACTGGGTCACTAGGGCAACATCTGCCGCATCCCGGCCATAGGCAATCACGATACGCTCTTCGGAATGTTCCGTTTGGGTCGCATCAAAGGTACACCAGCGATGGCCGATATATGCTTCAAACCAAGCATGTTGATCCATGGGTTTGAGGCCATGCAGATACCCTACAACCATGCGAGCAGGAATATTAAGACTGCGGCAAAGGGCAATTCCTAAATGGGCAAAATCTCGGCAAACCCCTTGGCGACTTTGAATCACGTTCAGTGCAGAAGTTGAAGCATTACTCGTACCATATTCATATTGGATATTGTTATGAATCCATCGCCGGATTGCTTCTGCTTGGGCATACCCAGGTTCTAAATTAGCCACAATTTCAGATGCTAAATCATAAACCTTATCAGATTCACAATAGCGACTAGGTAGTAAAAACTGCAAAATGGCATCGGGTAGAAATTCGATCGGAATAAATGACGCAGTTTTATCTAACTCCAATTCCAATAATGTTTCTGCTTGGGCCGTCACCTGGAGCTGAAATTCTCCTGCTGGCACAATGAGTCGCTGACAGAGGTTACCGTAACCATCGGTATATTCTGTAACTGGCGCAAAGGGCTGTAAATCATAGGTTTCTTGAATAATCCACTGTCTGTAACCACTACGTGGTCGTAGCATCAGGATGACAGGAACATCAAAATTGCTAGAAAACTGCATCCGACAACCAAGTTCAAAGCGCATTTTAGTACCTGATTAATAATAGATAAGAGTACATGACAAGTGGGAATAGGGTAGGTTGAGCTAGGCAGATTTCTTTTTGCTTAAGCAATGATGAAAACTGCAAACCCTCTCATAATATAGAATCTAAAAAATAGAAATGGATGCCTAGTTATCATTATAAAACTCCTGATAACTAGACACCTAGGGAGACATCTGTAGAGACACTGACTCAAGAATTGATCTCGATCGTAGGATGTTGGAGCACCTCGTAATCGGTTGTCCAGTCTAAATCGCATCATCCAAGATCACACAGACCAAAATCATACAATCCAAGATCACACAGTCTAAGACATAAAATGCTTAGCTAGCGAGATAGTGACGAATCTCGGAATGCTGCTGGCGGAGTAGCTTATAGGCTTTCTGTTGAATTTGACGAACTCGCTCCCGACTGATTCCTAGGCGTCGTCCTGCTTCAGACAACGACAGAGCTTCATTGCCGTCCAAACCAAACCGCATCACTAGAATATCCCGCATCATGGGAGGCAGTTGATCGATCGCGTTTTGCAAATCCTGAGATAAAGATACTTTCTCTAGATTGGCAATTGGAGAAGTTGAGTCATCTTCCAAAATGTCGATTAAATCCGTATCCTCATTGTCCCCAACTCGCATATCCAAAGACATCGGACGTTTTGAATAGGATAGGTATTGCAAAACCTTTTCGGGTTCTAAGTCCAACTCTGCTGCAATTTCATTTAGCGTAGCCGTGCGACCTAATCTTTGAGATAATTCCCGCTGCGATCGCTTAATTTTATTCAATACTTCAACTAGGTGAATTGGCAAACGAATCGTCCGTGAACTCTGGGAAATGGCGCGGGTAATGGCCTGACGAATCCACCAATAGGCATAGGTAGAAAACTTGAAACCTCGATCGGGATCGAATTTTTCAACCCCCATTTGCAATCCCAAGGCTCCTTCTTGGATTAAGTCTAATAAATCTACATTACGATTCTGATATTGTTTAGCGATATTCACTACCAATCGTAAATTTGCTGCTACCATCTGGCGTTTAGCAAATTCTCCATCTTCTAAGACCGCTTCCAACTCATCTACTGTAATTTCTAACTCCGCAGCCCATTCTTCTAGGCTGGGCTCGTACTGTAGCGTTTCCTTTAGGTTTGCTTTGACCGTCTGATACTCCACCATTTTCTGCACTTGCTGACCATACTGAATCTCTTCTTCCCGAGTCAGCAAAGGTACCCGACCAATATCATGAAGATAGGAACGCATCGTATTGATGGGGCCGGAAAGGAGGGAGTTTGCTTGCTTCATCATCGCTTTTTCCTGGATGTCTCTTGAATCCAACTTACCCGGAGTTGCGGGGCTATCCTTCTACCTTTAGTAATGTTGTAGGTGGATACCGTGTAGAAATCCTTGTGTTGTCAGAATTCTGAGATTGTAAGAAGGTTCGTATTGTACAAACTATAGAAACTATGGCAAGATAAATTTCAAGAAGAAGATGGTTGCTGCTCGATGCATCTCATCTTATGCATAACATTAGCTAGATGTTAATAAAGTAGATGCTAATCAAGTTGAGGAGCACCATTTTCTGGAATCATCGCATACCTATCACACAGTTTCGGAGTAATTGCATTCTGGTATCGTGGAATGCTGCGATGTAAGCTAAATGCTGCAATATAGCTAATCATTTAGAACGTTAGACTAGCTAGTTTTTCTAAAGTTGTGCTCTAACGATCTTGACTATAAAACCTCTACTACTCTGACAAACTTGCAGGATTCAGTATTCAAGACTCGTAATTCAGGATTTCTTACCATGGATATACTGTTCAAACCCCTCACCCTGGGCGCACTCACCCTCCCTAATCGTATTCTCATGGCACCCTTAACCCGGTGTCGAGCTGAAGCCGATCACGTTCCCGGTGCTCTCATGGCGGAGTACTATGCCCAACGTGCTAGCGCGGGACTCATCATTGCCGAAGCCACTATGGCGATGGAAGGCAATTCTGCCTTTTGGAAAGAACCCGGCATTTATTCCGAAGCTCAGATTGCAGGTTGGCGCAAAACGACCGATGCTGTCCATGCTGCCGGTGGACAAATTTTTCTGCAAATTTGGCACGGGGGACGCGCCTGTCATCCCTTGTTGAATGATGGCCGCCAACCCGTTGCTCCTAGCCCGATCGCCATTACCGACGACGAGGTGCGCACCCCTGAAGGGAAACAGCCTTATACAGTGCCTCGGGAACTACGGGATGAGGAAATTCCAGACATCATTGCGGGCTTTCAACAAGCGGCGAAAAATGCCCAAGCTGCTGGGTTTGATGGCGTCGAAGTTCACGGAGCCAATGGCTACTTACTGGATGAATTTTTGCGCGATGGTTCAAATAAGCGAACCGGAGCCTACGGGGGAGTCATCGCCAACCGGGCCAGGTTAATGCTAGAAGTGATTAACGCAGTCTGTGAGGTTTGGGGCAGCGATCGGGTAGGTCTGCGAATTTCACCCCTCAATAGCTACAACAGTATGATCGATAGCGATCCGGTTGGTGTGTGCACTTGGCTAGCAACAAAGCTCAATGAATTCAACCTTGCTTATTTGCATGTGATGCGCAGTGACTTTGCCCAGCAGCAAAAGGGGGATGTTTTAACCCCCATTCGGGAGTACTACGAAGGGGTTTTAATCGGCAATATGGGCTACAGCCCCGAAGAAGCCAATGACGCGATCGCCGCTGGCAAGGTTGACGCGATCGCCTTCGGATCTTTGTATATTGCCAATCCCGATTTGCCGGAGCGCATCAGACGCAACGCATCTTTTAACCAACCCAATCCGGCCACCTTCTACACCCCCGGCCCCGAAGGTTACACAGACTATCCGACCTTAGATTTCAGTCTCAGCTTAGATCCAGCTTAACTGCTCTCAATCCCTTTCCTCCCTTCTCCAATCTCTCATTTAAAATAGAGGCGGCAAGAGGGAGGATCGGCTGCATGGGATCGAAACGTATACTCATTGTAGATAATGAAGCCTACGTGCGGGAGGTAACTCAAATCTCATTACAAATTATGGCGGGATGGGACGTCATTACCGCAAGCTCGGGCCAGGAAGCGCTGGAAAAAGCCGCGATCGAGCTGCCCGATGCAATTTTGCTGGATGTGATGATGCCGGATATGAATGGCATTACCACCTGCCAGCGTTTGCAAGCCCAGCCAGAAACTCAGTCTATTCCTGTGATTCTCATGACCGGTCAAGCTAATCAGTCCCAGGATCTTTCCTATGCAACCTTAGGCATTAAAGCTACGGTGTCTAAACCGTTTGATCCGTTGACCTTAGCAAATCAAATTGCCGAGATTTTAGGCTGGGAGTTGGATAGCCAGTCCGTTTAAATTCACCAGACCCAGCCGTCTACCCCACCAGTTCTTCCTCGTATAAGCGGACTTCTGAGCCATCTTCTAACCACATCGAGTCATCTTCTTCGTAACCAGATTCCTCTTCACTGAATCGCTGATAGCCCGTAATAATCCGGGTGCCATCTTTTAAAACATGAATTTCGATTTGATCGCTGGCCCAAGTGATTTTATCTTGGAATGCGGGATTGAAAACGTGTACCCGCTGGTTACTAGAGGCTACGGGAGAGTTCGGGGAATGGGTCGCGAGGGCTTCGATATAGGGGCCATCGATGAGAATATCCAATTCTGCTAACAATTCCTGCGCTCCCGCTGGGGCATAGTCCGATCGCAGCCGCTCCAGGGTAAATCCTGTAAAGGACATCACATTCAATCCCGCCGCTTTAACTTGTTTTGCCAGTTCTGTGAGCGCGGGAGCCTGCCAAAACGGTTCTCCACCGGAAAAGGTGACACCCGTATTGTGGGGATTGCTGAGGATTTGGTGCACTAGGCGATCGATCGACACCAGTTGATTGATTTCAAACGACCAAGATTCGGGATTGAAGCAACCGGGACACTGGCGTAAACAGCCCTGCACCCAAATCACCGCTCGACACCCTGGCCCATTCACTTCTGACTCATCCACATATCCCATGATGTTTAGATATCCCGGCGGAATTGCCAGTAGTTGCTGCGTGGGTTGCAGAAATTCATGGCTCATGATGAATACCTCTCAGGAATTGACACATACGACCTGGACTGTAGGTAACTTGGGGAATCTAACGTTGTGGGAGCTAGCCTTGCAGGGTTACGTTAATGTGAATCGTGAAATGTGAATCGTGAATGTGAATCGTGGTGGATCCTTAGGGCAATCAGTCTACAAGTCTAGGGAATCAGGTTGTGGGGATCGCTGCCTGGGAGCAGTATGGACAGCAAACGTGAGGATTTTGTGAGGATCACAAAAGAGTTCCCAAACATGGAATGGGCATAGACCGACTCTTTTTAGATGGCGATCGTTGGAAATAGCGATCGTTCAACTAGAGTAATTTGCTTACTCAGTGGATCCTCCTCTTTTGATACTCTCTATTGATGTTCTGTCATCGCACGGTATTCTTATTGAATGCTTTTGAGTAATTCTTCATTAGTTCTTTAGCAGTTCTTCAACTGTTCTTAAATTCAATCTAATGATGTTCAGTAACCCACGATCGAAAATTGAATGAATTGCACTAATAAAAATTATATTTTGATTAATTCACCCAATTTATCAGCGTTCCATGACAGGCTAGACAGCCCTATCTCGATCGTCCTCACAACTTTCTCATCTTTTTAGTCTAGATTGAAATCGTAGAAGAGTTCACACGCAACAATAGAGGAATGGTGATACCTATGCTAACCGAATGGAGAGGTTTTCACCCTGGTCGATGGATACAACACATTGATGTTCGCGACTTTATTCAGAACAATTATCAGCCTTATGCCCAAGATGCAGCTTTCTTAGCCCCGGCCACCGATCGTACTCAAGCCCTTTGGCAACAAGTTTTGCAACTGATGAGGGTGGAACGAGAGAAAGGCATCCTTGATGTTGATACAGAGGTTGTTTCTAGCATTACCGCCCATGCTCCTGGATACATTGACCCCGCCTTAGAACAAATTGTTGGCCTTCAGACAGATTCTCCCCTCAAGCGATCGATTATGCCGTTTGGGGGGATTCGTGTTGTAAGGGATTCTCTAGCGGCCTATGGGTACCAAATCAGCCCGAAGGTGATGGAGATTTTCACGCAGTATCGCAAAACCCATAACGATGGGGTCTTTGATGCCTACACGAAAGATATGCGACTGGCGCGGCATTCGGGGATTATCACCGGGTTGCCGGATGCCTACGGTCGTGGTCGGATTATCGGGGACTATCGCCGGGTTGCGCTCTACGGCATCGATCGCTTGATTGACGATAAGAAAGCGCAACAGGAATCGTTGGAAGTGGATACGATCGATGAATCCGTGCTGCAACGCCGCGAAGAAATTTCCGATCAAATTAAAGCGCTGTTTGAATTGAAAACGATGGCGCAGCGCTACGGGTTTGATATTAGTCGGCCTGCTAGCAATGGTCGGGAAGCGGTGCAATGGGTCTATTTTGGCTATTTGGCTGCGGTGAAGGAACAGAACGGTGCAGCCATGTCCCTGGGTCGGGTTTCAACGTTTTTGGATATTTACTTTGAGCGGGATTTGCAAAGCGGTACGCTGACGGAATCCGAGGTGCAGGAACTGATTGATCACTTCGTTATGAAGTTACGCATGGTGCGTTTTCTGCGCACACCGGACTATAACGATCTCTTTTCCGGCGATCCTACCTGGGTGACGGAATGTATTGGCGGGATGGGCCTTGACGGGCGACCACTAGTGACCAAAACCAGCTTCCGCATGCTGCACACGTTGCAAAATCTGGGAGCTGCCCCGGAACCGAATTTAACCGTTCTCTGGTCGGAACAGTTGCCGCGTCCGTTTAAGGAATACTGTGCCCAAGTGTCGATCGCCAGTAGTTCTATCCAGTATGAAAATGATGATTTAATGCGATCGTACTGGGGAGATGATTACGGAATTGCTTGCTGTGTCTCGGCTATGCGCTTGGGTAAGCAAATGCAGTTCTTTGGTGCACGGGTCAACCTCGCCAAATGCCTGCTCTATGCCATTAACGGTGGCAAGGATGAAAAATCTGGGGAGCAGGTGGGGCCTTGCTATGCACCGATTCAGGGAGAGGTCTTGAACTACGATGAGGTGATGGCTCGGTTTAAGGCAATGATGGCTTGGCTAGCTAAAACCTACATCAATACGCTGAATGCTATCCACTACATGCATGATAAGTATTGCTATGAGCGGATTGAAATGGCATTGCACGATCGTGACATTCTCCGCACGATGGCCTGTGGCATTGCAGGACTATCGGTGGTGGCGGATTCCCTCTCTGCTATCAAGTATGCACAGGTGAATGTGATCCGGAATGAAGCTGGATTGGCGGTGGATTACGAAATCTCCGGTGAATTTCCTAAGTACGGCAACAATGACGATCGGGTTGATGATATTGCTGTACAAATTGTGGAAACGTTCATGGCGGAATTGAAGAAACATCGCTGTTATCGCAATGCGGTACCGACGCAATCTGTCCTGACGATCACTTCCAACGTCGTTTACGGCAAGAAAACCGGCAACACCCCCGATGGCCGCAAGGCGGGAGAACCCTTTGCACCAGGCGCAAACCCGATGCATGGCCGCGATACGAATGGCGCGATCGCGTCGCTGGCGTCCGTGGCTAAAATTCCCTATGCCGCTGCCCAGGATGGCATTTCCAACACGTTCTCGATCGTGCCATCGGCGCTGGGTAAAATTGAAGGCGATCGGGTGCGGAATTTAGTGGGGTTACTGGATGGGTATTTCCATGACAACGGCCACCACATCAACGTGAATGTGCTGAATCGAGAAACGTTGCTGGATGCAATGGATCACCCGGAACTCTATCCGCAGCTCACGATTCGGGTGTCAGGCTACGCGGTGAACTTTATTAAACTTACCCGCGAGCAGCAGTTAGATGTGATTCAACGGACTTTCCACAGCAAAGTCTAACGCCACCTTTTAACGTCACTTTCTGTCACTTTCTAATGCTATAGTTGGGCGTTCCATGCAGTCTGACAACCCATCTGATAACCCAGTCAATCTGTCAGCAAAGCCAGTTTGTAAATCTGTTTAATCAGCATTTGGAGAAACTATAGGAACTCTATAGTCCTCCTCTAAGTCACCTCTGAAGTCCTCCCCAGAATAACAACTCTGGGGATTTTTTTTGAGTCCGTCGATCGATGTAGTACAAGATAATAAAGGAGGTACAAGATCATCAGGTAAACCTATTCCGGCAAATGATCGGGGTCAATACCCTGCGATCGAAGATAGGCTTCTAATCGTGCCTGGGCCTGCTGAGCTTGTTCTTTGGCTTGTCGCTCTTGTTCTTTGGCTAGCCGTTCTTGCTGTTCCCGTCGCTCGGCTTGCTGCTTTGCCTGTCGCTCTTGTTCTTTGGCTAGCCGTTCGGTTTCTGCTTCGGTCAGTAACCAATTGCCATCGGCATCACACCACCGTAACCAAGGCTGGGGTATGCCCCGAAAAGTCCCTTGCCACAGTCCTAAACCTAACTGAATCTCAGGAATCCAGATTAGTAGGTTTTGAGGCGCGATCGCTTGTTCTTCGTAGTGTCCATCAACTAACCGGAAATAGCGTAATCGTCGATCGGGTTCATTAAACACCAGATAGTTAGGAATTTTCAGAATTTGCTCGTAGACGGTAAATTTGCTGGGTGGTTTGCCGGGTGTGGCTGGGGCTTGAGGTTTACTAGCAAACGGCCCTAGGTCTTCGGATTCAGTCCCTGGAGACAGGAATTCAATCACGATGACTGGATTGACTTGCTCGTCCCAGGTGACGTAGCTAGAACGAGTGGTTTTGCCTTGATACAGCCGGGAGACACCTACGACTAAGAACCAGTCGGGGCGCTTGTACCAGCCGGTGTTGTTGGGGTCATAGTAGAGGTTAAGGTCGAAGGCGCAGAAGATTTCGCTGGCGCTGTAGGTGGTCAAACTCAACGTCTCAGCGAGTAATTGTGGCTGTAGGCCATGAAATTCGTCGGGCAAACCGGGCTCCAGAGGGTCGTCGCTAGGGAGGTCATGCATGGTGGGGAGAGCTTCCATGCTGGGCAGCGGTTTAGCGGCGATTGGTTGCGTCATCGTCGAACTTCTCCTAGGCTGCAATACAGATAGTTTAGCATTGGCGCTTTAAAGACAGTGGGGCGGGAACGATCGCTGTAGTCATTATTTTAAGACTGTATTTTAAGGTTGTAAAATCCACTCAATGACGACGACCGCCATTGTTCCTAGCCCCAAGATCAGCAACCCTTCACTCCAGAACAACGGAATCACCGTCAGCGCTGCGTCCCCTGCGAAATTTGTATGGGCGATCGCGAGTAAACTTCCTGAAATCAAGCATCCTACGCTCAACATCGCACCTGCAACCCGCCGAGTCAGCTTACTTGCCACCCGTTGAAATTCATCTTGATTCCGCCAGCGCCAATTTAATCCCAGTTCCGATCGTTCCAAGCGATCGACCAAGACATCCAACCGCTCCGGTAGTTCGATCATCAACTGGGATAAATAAAGCGAAGATCGGGCCACTTCTGGAACCACATCAGGACTGAAAATCCGTCTCTGAAGCGACTTAGACACTACCGGACGCGCCACTTCAATAAATGCAAAACTGGGATCAAGTTGACGGGCAAGACCCTCCACATTCGCGATCGCTTTGACAAAGAGTCCAATCGCACCGGGCATCTGAATTTTGTTTTCGCGAGGAATCCTGAGGGCAGCATTGAGCAATTCTGCTAGATTAATTTCTTCCAATGGTCGGGTATAGAATCGCCGCAACAATCGATCGAATGCTGACTCGATCGCACGAATATCCACATCCAAACGACTAAATCCCAGCTCCCGCACTGACTGAGCGACTTGTCGCGGCTGTTCATAAACAATTCCCACTAACAAATCTGTCATAATTCGCTGGGTACGCGGATCTAGAATAGCCACCATGCCACAGTCTAGCAAGGCAATGCGATCGCTACCGCTTTCTGTGTCCTGTCCTAAATACAAAAAATTGCCTGGGTGAGGATCGGCATGGAAACAGCGACTGAGAAACATTTGCTGCATCACAACTCGCACCACTAGCGTTGCCACTGCTTTGCGCTGGGATAGGGACAGGTGAGCTTCTGTTAACTTAACCCCATCAATCCATTCCAGTACTAACACCCGCGAAGTTGTCAGCTCAGAGTACACCTTGGGAACAATGACTTGGTGCGGCTCCCACAAAGTACTTTCGGCCAAATTGTGGGCTAATTTCTCAGTATTTTGGGCTTCCCGACAAAAGTCTAATTCTCCTAAGATACTGTTGCGAAATTCTTCGACCAACCCTAACAAATCATAGGCTTGCCCTAGAAAATGATCCTGACTAAAAAATGACGCCAGCGATCGTAGAACCTCCAAATCCCGTTCAATCACGGTACGAATGCCGGGACGTTGCACCTTGAGCGCTACAGTTGGGCCTTCCACTAGGCGAGCACGATAGACTTGTCCTAGAGACCCTGCCGCAATCGTCCCGGTGTCAATTTCTGCAAACAGGGTCTCCAAAGGCTTCTGGAACTCCGCTTGCAAAATGGGTTCAATCTCAGCCCATGGTACGGGTGGAACCTGATTTTGCAAAGTTTCCAGCGCTTGAATATAGGCTGGTTCCAATAAATCTGGACGAGTGCTCAGGACTTGCCCCAGCTTCACAAACGTTGGCCCGAGCTCAATCAAAATTTGTTTCAGTACCTCGGGCAACGGCAGCGAAAATTCTTCTGGCTTTGGGTTGAGTGACAATTGATTTTGAAAGTAACTCCACCCATACCGTGCTACGACTTCAATGATTTCAGCCTGCCGGGTTTTGCCAAAGGGAAGATGGGTGCGGTGTAGCATGTCGGCTTGAACTTTGGGAATCAGGTAGACTGCCTCCAGCCTAACGCACTCCAACACTCCCCTGCTTAGGATTTATCTGATCTGCCTGAGAGTGAACTTTTAAGGAAGGTTTGCGTCAGCCATATTCAAGCTAGGGCCACTACAGGTTATAGATGCCACTGAAGGCTGCACGACTGACGTGGCAATCAGATCTACCGTTCCATCGGCGTTCCGCTGCCAACCGGAGGCTTGTAGTAGGGTAGGTGGCTGGCTGGGAAGTACTTGGGCTACGGTTCCTTGACTGCCACGATAGGCCGATAAATCCCGGAGATCCTTCCAGGTACGATCGCTGATGACCTGCTGATTTGGATTCTGGGGAATGCCACCTCGGCCCGTTGCCACAAACTGACTGCCTTGATTTGCAGCGCAGCCCGTGGCAATTTTTTGGCTGGGATCAGTGACATTGACAGGTAACTCGGTCAACCCTGCATTCGGATCGGTGCCGATCGTATTCACTTGTACCGTCCCATTAATGCCAAATTCTGAACTTGCGGTAATGTCACTCTTGGGAGTTAATTTGGGACGGAATTGTAGCCCCAATAGCGCTTGGGTTGTAATGTTAATATTTCCACCACTGCCTAAAATAGCATTGGCAACGATGTCACTATTTTCGTTCTCAAGACCGACGATCGCTAGCGCACTAATATTAATATTTCCGCCTGTGGATGCTCCTTGGGCGTTGGTCGTAATGTTGCTACCTCGGCGCAGTAACAACACTTCCTTGGTTGTCAGATTAATATTTCCCTGACTTCCGCCATTCACTTCAGCCTGAAGACTCGCACCATTATCCAAAAAGATGTTACGAGCATTCACATTGAGGTTTCCGGCATCTCCAGAACCCGTATTGCTAACTGCGATCGCTGCACCGTCCCGCACTTGGAGGCGATCAGTGGTGATATTGACGGAACCTGCGGCAAAGGCGGTTGTTGAGGAAGCGGTAATCTCGCTCGGGAGGAAGGCTCCATTGATTAATGTGGGAGAAGCTCCTTGGACATCGATCGTTTTGACATTCAAGTTGACATTTCCGGCTGCGCCACTGCCTTCTGTGGAGGAAGTAATTTGCCCGCCATTAAAGACTTGCAAGCGATCGGCATTCAGATGAATATTGCCGCCCTGTCCTGTGGTATTCTGCCCCAATGCCACTGTAATCCCGCTAACCTCCTGACTATAAAAATCGATCCGGGGATTACTAACTTGTACATCCGTTGCGTGAATGGTGATATTTCCGGCTGTTCCTTGACCTGCAAAGGCGGCGATCGGACTGCCGGAGATAGCACTGGAAATCGTCCCTCCATCTGCTAGAGAAAGTCGTCCGGCATTAATCTTAATATCCCCGCCCTGACCGTTGACCAAGGTTTGTACGGAGCTAATCACCGCACTGGTAAAACCTATGGGTGTCGTTCCGCGAATATCTAAACTTTCCCTGGCTGTAATCGTAATATTTCCTGCGGCTCCCGTTGTAATACTGGGCTGACCTGTAAAAAAGTTAATTGAGCCCAATAAGTCAGTACTAATCCGTCCCCCATCCAAGAGCCGTACCCGATCGGCCTCTACCGTAATGGCACCACTATCATTCTGCTTTCCCCCGGTTACCAGCGTTGTAATCGCACCTGCGACATAAACCCCAGTGAAGGGATTGGGAAACGGGCTGTAACCCGCAACTTCTACATCCTGGGCTCGGACTGTAATGTTGCCTGTTTTGGCATTGTTGATCGGCGCAAAGGTGAAAAAGTCAGCGCCATAGTTGAGGGATTGTACCCAAGCCCCATTGGCTAAGCGGAGTTGCGGCGTCTCGATCGTGATGTCCCCTGCCTTTGCGTTACTTCCGGAAACGCTGGTCAACAGTCCCGCAGGCATATAGTTTTCGGGATGGGAAACCCCCAGCAAATCAACAAATTCCGTTGTCTGAACATGAATCCCTGCACCTTGCCCATTGGCTCCTGTTATCGATGAAATGCCTGAGCCATCCTGTAAGGTCAATCCCCGTCCTCGAATATTGATGGCACCCCCGATCGCTCCACTGGTGTCAATACTAGAAGACTGTCGTAGGGTGATGGTGCCCCAAGTGGGCGACGGGGAAAAATTGGACAATTGCCAGGTACCAGACGTTGGGATATTTACAGTCCCATTTTGCATTGCCCATAGTTCCACATGGTTATCAGGCGCAATGATATTGGCACTGTTGATATCCACTTGTCCACCAACTAAGGCGAAGGTTTGCTGAGGCTTGAGCGTCAAAGTGGGAGGGCGCGAGAAGAAATTATTAGCAGGGATTCCTTGCACTTGAATCGGGCCAGCATTTGCCCCCATTTGTAATCCAATGGGCGCACTCATGGTCAAGAGCGGTGGGTTACTTGGATTGACTGCGCTGAATGTTGTCCCATCTGTAAATTGGATGCTATTTGCAGTGGTTCCAATAAATGAACCGCCAATGTTCAGCGATGCATTAGGGCCAAACAAAATTCCATTTGGATTCAGTAAATAAAGATTGGCAGTTCCATTCGATCGAATGAATCCATCAATGTTGGAGGCTGTGCCCCCCGTTACCCGTGCAAAGATATTTTGAACCGTTAAAGCATTATTAAAATTTGCCGATCCTCCCGTTGGGACGGAGAACTGACTAAAGCTGTGAAATAGATTACCGCCAACCAGATTGCCATTATTAATCGTGAAATTGTTACCACTCTGGGAAACTTGGGTAGAAAGTGACCCATCTGGAATGACTTGGGCATTGACAGACATTCCAGTTGCACTGTGAATGCAAACTGTTGCTAACAATGCATATACTACACGATTATTCATAGTTGCTAATCTAGTTCCAAGCGTTGGCGAAAGATATGACAGGACATAGGCTTACTGTTCCCTGCCGGACAATTCGCTCAACGCTGGCCCCCTTGACTCATACATTTAGCTGAGATAGCCAGGTAAATCTCAGCCATTTTGCGGATTATCAAGCGCACTGGTAGAATGATGCAGTGCGATACGATCGAGCCTCTTCTATCCTCCCTGTCTCCTAGTCCAGTTGAGCAGGAATTTTGATGACGAATTCTGTTGAAAAGTCGCTGTCTGTGCCGGATAGCGATTGATAGGTCAGACTGCCGTGATGCTTTTCTACTATAATTTCGTGGGCAACGGAAAGTCCGATTCCTAAGCCCTGCCCCACGGCTTTGGTTGTAAAGAAGGGATGAAATAGTGTGGATTGAGCTGCTTCACTAATGCCTAAGCCGTTATCAGCAATCCGAATGACAATCGTATTTGAAGTTTCTGTCGTTGTATGGATAGCAATTCTGGGCTGAAAAGTGCTTGTGGGATTGTTGGTTAGCTTTTGTTCTAGCGTATCGATCGCATTATTGAGAAGATTTAAAAACACCTGATTCATTTGGCGGGCATAGCAGGTTACCATGGGTAGCTGGCCATAGTGTTTAATGATTTCGATCGAACGTCCATCTTCCCGTTGTAGACGGTGTTGCAGTAGCAATAGGGTACTATCAATCCCTTCATGGAGATCGATCGTCTTGATTTCCGATTCATCTAAGCGCGAGAAAATGCGGCAGGCTAGGACGATCGATCGTATCCGCTCGGCACCGTTACGCATGGAACTCAGCATTTTTTGCAGATCGGGAATCAGAAACGCTAAATCTGCGTCCTCGATCGCTGCTTCCACCTCAGGAGTTGGGGTGGGATAGGCGGTTTGATAGGCTTGTATGACTTTAAGTAAATCCTCAACATACTGCTGGGTTGGACTCAAGTTTGCGGCAATGAAGTTAATTGGGTTATTAATTTCATGGGCAATCCCCGCGACTAATTGCCCAAGGCCCACCATTTTCTCCCGTTGAATTAGTTGAGCTTGGGTTTGCTGGAGATTGCTTAATGCCTGTTGTAAACTATCGTTCTGAATTTTTAACTGCTGGTTAAGATTGCAGATAGTCAATTGGGTTTGAATCCGAGCCATGACTTCTGCAAATTGAAAGGGTTTGGTAATGTAGTCTACTCCACCCACTTCAAATGCCTTGACTTTATCAGCAGTACTATCCAAGGCACTTAAAAAAATGATGGGAACGGAAGCCGTGCGGGGATCCTGTTTCAACTGCTGGCACACTTCAAAGCCATCCATGTCTGGCATGGTGATATCTAGCAAAATCAAATCAGGAGGTAAGCTACGGGCAGCCGTCAGCGCCATAGGGCCGTTTAAGGCTTTGCGAACGCTAAATCCTTGTTCGGTTAAGAGAGCAGATAAAAACCGAATGTTATCCGGTGTATCATCAACGACGAGAATGTCTGCTGAGGAAGTGATTGATTGAGAATCCATTATGGTTGCAGGAAGGGTTACCAAAAAATTTCAAACTAGGTAATGAGATTAGTCATAGAGCACCCATGGAATTTTCCACGAAAAGTCTGAGCTTGCAGACCTATGAGCCGTTAAGCTAGTGGGCTGTTAAGCTCATAAGCCGTTAAGGCCATTAAGCGATCGAATCTTAAGTTATCTACTAAATCATTCAGGGCTTGGACTAACTCTCCATGGTCGGGGGAAATTTGTTCAATTAATTGACTGATCATCCTATCATTCCCCTGGGCAGCGGCTTGATGCATCTGGCTAATCCACGGTGCTGGCATGATGGTTAAGGTAGAGGGTTCTAAGACAAAGTCGGGCTTTTGGGTGGCAGCGGTTTGGGTCGCGAAGGCTTGGGTCGGTTCGATCGCTTGATAGCAATATTCCACCTTTAAATGCTCTGCCATCTTCTGCCAAATTTCTCGCTCTTGGAAGGGTTTCCGCACGAAATCATCACATTTTGCGTCGAGAATTTCCTGTCGTTGTTCTTCAAAGGCGCTAGCGGTCAAGGCGATCACCACTGTTGAGGCTCCCTGGGGATCGGTTTTGATCCGCTGAGTGGCCTCGTAGCCATTGATCACAGGCATCTGCATATCCATCCAAATCAAGTGGGGATGCCACGCTTGCCATGCTTCGATCGCCTGTTGGCCATCCGCTGCTTCTCGAACTTCAAACCCTACGGATTGGAGTAACTGGACTAACACTAGGCGATTAGCAGATTCGTCATCCACCACTAAAATTCGATAGCTAGGTTGATCAGGCGCGAGGCCGACTACCTGTTGGATCGTGCTCGATCGTGCTTCTGTAGTCACAAAATCAGTTAACTTGGCCTCGATCGTAAATTGAAAACAACTGCCTTCACCCACTTGACTTTGAACGGTAATTTCACCTCCCATCAGTTGGACAAACTTCTGGCTGATGGGGAGTCCTAATCCCGTTCCTTTGCGAGATTTCAGTCCCGCTTGGGTTTGGCTAAAGGGTTTAAACAACTGGTCAAACTCTTGGGGAGCAATGCCAACTCCTGTGTCTTGGATGGCAAAACTGAGCAGAATGTTTTGGGATGTTTCTGCAGCGGGGATCGATCGTACCGTTAGTCGAACCTCGCCCGTTTCGGTGAACTTGATGGCATTGCCCAGCAAATTAATCAAAACCTGACGCAATTTACTTTCATCGGTTTCTAAATACTGGGGTATGGGATCAAAATCGAAGTGGAGCTTCAATCCCTTGGCTTCTGCGGTGGGTCGTAGCATTTCCTCCACATTATCCAATAGGCAGTCCAAGGCAAATTGATTCGATGTGAGGGTCATGCGTCCCGCTTCGATTTTCGACATGTCCAAAATGTCATTAATCAGTGATAACAGGTGTTCCCCACTGCGATTAATGGTTCCGATTTGCTGTTGATGGTCGATCGACAGGGAACGATCCCGTTGCATTAGTTGCGTAAAGCCGAGAATGGCATTCAGGGGCGTGCGAAGTTCGTGGCTCATGCTGGCCAAAAATTCACTCTTAGCACGGTTGGCGGCATCTGCGGCTTCCTTGGCTACCTTGAGGGCACTGGATTGCGCCTGGGTGCGGGCTAGGAGTTCTGCCTGCTGTACCGCGACACCTAGCTGACTTCCCACTTGGCTCATCATTTGGATTTCGGCAGTCTCCCATTGGCGAGGATCAGCGTTCTGGTAGGCGGCTAACAGTCCCCACAGTTGATTTCCTAACATGATCGGTACAATTAAGTACGATCGGGCTTGCAGTTGTTCCAGCAGTTGCAGATAACAGTCATCAAATCCGGCTTGATAGATATCTGGAGCACAGCGATAGGGAACGCCTTGGCGGTAAAGCCCCCCCTGGGTTTCTTTAAGATAGGTGTCTTCAAGCAAGTTAGCGGAACTGCTGAGATCCTTGGCTTTGCAATTGGGCTGGTTAATGGCACTGGTGGAAAATTCTGGATTATAGGCCGTAGTTTTGAAGGGAGCCCAGCCCGCAGCGACGGATTCTGCGACCATTTCACCGCTCCAGTCGGGATTAAACCGATATACCAGAACCCGATCGCAGTGGATGGCTTGGCGCAATTCCTGGGTTGTTGAGGTGAAAATTGTTTCTAGATCCAGGGTTTGGCGCATTTGCTGAATCACGCGGGAGGTGGCTTTTTCCCGCTCGGCAGTTTGGCGTAACGTCATTTCTGCCCGTTTACGATCGCTGATATCCGTATGGGAACCCGTCATGCGAATCGGCTGACCTTGGCTATCCCACAGGGCTTGGCCTCGGGCTAAGATCCACTTGTAGGAACTATCTTTACAACGCATCCGAAATTCATGGGTGTAGAACGGTGTTTTTTGAGCGAGGTGATCCTGCACTGCTTGATGGACGCGACCGCTATCCTGGGGGTGTACCCGTTTTGACCATTCTTCCAGATGGTTAGGAATTTCGTCATCTTCGTAGCCCAGCATCTGTTTCCAGCCCGGAGAAAAGAAAACTTGATTGCCTTGAATATTCCAATCCCAAATGCCGTCATTGCTGCCCCGTGCCGCTAGTTGCCAGCGCTCTTCACTGGCTCGCAAGGCGGCCTCGGCGGCGGTGCGTTCTTGGATTTCTTTTTCTAACGCTACGTTAACCGCGACCAATTCGGCGGTGCGTTCTTGGACGCGCATTTCCAGTTCATCGTAGGCTTGGCGCAGGGCTAACTCGGCCCGTTGCCGTTGCAGTTCGATCGCGGCGCGGGCGGCAAATACCGTCATAATGGCTTTGGCGTTCTCTTCCTGGGGTAAGGGGCGATCGTGGGTGACGCAGAGAACCCCAATCACATTCTGTTCCCCATCCAACAGTGGCACGCCCAGATAGCAAACTGCTTCCATGGCCTTAAGGGCGGGTTCTTCCGGAAAGTGGCTGGTGACGGCCTCTGGGTAGTAGGACAAATTCGCTTGTTCAACCACAACCTGACAAGGGGTTCCGGCCATGGCATATTTCTGGTTGTCTACAATGCGATCGTCGGACCAAAAGGCTAAGGTGCGTAACTGATCGCCCCGATCGCCCACTCGTTCCGAGACAAAGGCATGGCGGACATTCAGCGCCGTTGCTAAGGTTTCTACCAAGGCTGGAAAAAAGGCTTCCCCGGTGACGGAGGCAGTTCCTGCCACAATATTTTTCAAAGTCTGTTCAGCTTGCTGCCGTTCTTCGCGGGCGGCTTCACTGACGGCAATTTGTTGCTCGAGTTGCTGATTGATCGCTTCTAGCTGCTCCGGCGTTCGCAGGGCGAGAAATTTGGGCAGCAGTTCACTCATAGCCAAAGCCGTGTAGCAGGAGATCAGGGCAGTTAGCGCTTTTTCAATGCCCGATAGCCAATAGGCAGGATGCCACAGCGTCCAAATCTCCAGCAAGTGTCCGGTGCCACAGAGAATAATAAAGGCTCCGAATAATCCAAATACTCTGGAAAAGGGTATATCGCTCCGCTTGTAGATAAAGTAGATCAGCATCGCCGGGATGGAGAAATAGGCGATCGCGATCAACAGATCACTGATCACATGGAGGGCTACCAAAGGCGTCTGCCAAAGATAGCAATGTCCATGGGGCATATAGGTATCTGGGGCAATCAGAATTTGGAGCAGTTCCCACATTTGGCTCATTGGCGAAATCTCAGGTGGAGGACAGATATGTACCACGATCGGTACTTTCCTTCACAAAAGTATAGGAAATTCTCCCTTAAACAGCCACCGTTGATACACTCAAACCAAGCGAATTTGGTGATAGTTCGCCTTTTAGGACGTATTTAGCGCAGTTGCTTAGATGAACAATGGCTAGCGTCGCTGTAGCCCTAACAATTCCTGGAGCTCTGCCAGTAATTTGACCGTGACAGAAGCAATCTGTTTTTCAGAATTGAGTTCGATCGTCCAGCCTACATTCACGGTAAAAAAGTTGGTTTTGACGACACCCATCAGCGTATAACGCGGGTTGCTATTTGGGCTGGTTTCTAGGATGCCCGATCGGGGTAAAGCCGTCATCCCTTGGGCTTCTGCTTCCAGATATTGCTCAATGGCTTCTCGGCCACAAATGCCGGATTCGAAGGGCGCATAGAGACATCCATCGGGTGCAAAGAGCTCAGAGACGCCCTGAAAGTTACTGCTATTCAGGCGATTAAAGTAGCTATAAACAACCGGCTCTTGAATGCCTGCAATATCCAGGTCGATCGTATTGTTGGGGGACAGCGAAGAAGATTTCATAGTGATTATAGTCAGGACGATAGAAGTTAATGTAAATCTGGCGTACTGAAGAAAATGGGTCAGGCCAGCGATCGTGACTCTTGTTATTCCAGCTAACCGTAGTCAAGAGGGTTTGTAGTCTCCCTTTTGAAAGCTGTCAGGATTGGGTCAATGTCTTTCTAAAGTTGGTCGAGTCGTTCTGCCTACCTAGCCTAGTGTGTAGAAGACAACGCACGTCCAGTTACTTGGAGATAACCATGACAGCCATTAATCCCGCTAATCCTACGGTTCATCCTGAATTAGTTTCCAGCTTTGAAGCATTGTCCACTGACCAAAAGCTTGCCCTACTCTGGTACATTTATACGGAAATGGGTAAATCTATCACGCCAGCGGCACCGGGGGCTAGTACTGCTTCTCCAGCTTTGGCGGAAGGACTGTTTCAACAAGTTCTAGAAATGAGTCATGAGGAACAGCTTCAGATTCAACGGGATATTATTGAAAAGAAGAATGTACCTGTTAGCCGTGAATATGGTTCCTTAAGCCACACAACTAAGCTGCTGTTTTGGTATTTGTTGGCTCAAGGTATGGAGCGTTCTGAAGTGATTCCGATGCCTGAAGATTATCAATTAGAGGCCCAAGCAAGTCAGTGCCTAACCCAGTTGCAAGCATTAGACTACTCTGAGCAAATTACAGTTCTCCGTGAGTTTGTGGCACCGATGGGGAATGAATCGACTGAGGTGTAAGCAAGAGAGGTGTCAGCAAGGCTTATAGGGGCTCGATCGTACAATCTGAGCGTTTGAGTATCCTACAGTGAATTCAGCAATGGAGATGTAATTTTATCGTTAGAAGATCTGATAGCACTAGATCTTCTAACTTGTTTATCCCAATATTTACTCACCATTCATCGATCAATTGTGTAAGGATATTTATGCTATTGCAAAGAAAAGAAGACGGAATTCTGGTTAAAGTTGTAGAGATTAATGACATGATTAATCCAAGCCAGCCACAAATCATGATCCAGGTACAAGCTGGGGAGGAAGAGCAAGATGCGGAAATGATGGAAAAGTGTGATCTAGCTTTCCCCTCGGGAGAAAATTTGCCGGTTTGTTGGATGAATCCAGATTACCGTCAGCAGTAATCAATAACCGACCTATTTCGCTTCCCCCACCAGCGTAAAAGCGGCCCAGTAACTCGGATCAGAATGCTGTTTCCGGGCAGCTAGCATGGCTTGTCTCAGGGCTTGGGCTTTGTCAGGTTGCTGCTTCAGTTGTCGGTAAAACTCCTGCATTAACTCGCTGGTGGATTGATCGTTTACTGCCCAGAGGGACACCACTACGCTGGGTGCACCCGCTGCGATAAACGATCGTGACAATCCCACTACGCCATCACCTGTAATTTCACCCCGCCCCGTATCGCAGGCACTCAGGACAACTAAATCCGCATTGAGTTTTAAGTTAAAAATTTCCCCTGCACTCAAGAAGCCGTTATCCTGTCCACTGGGTGTTAGGGCGATCGCGCCGGGAATATCGCCTTGCACCGGATCGAGTAGGCCATGGGTGGCAAAGTGGAGTAAACGGGCATTGGGCATTTGCTGTAACACAGTAGCTTTGGTGGCTTGGGCTCCGATGAGGGGTGAAGTATTGAGTTGTTGGCCGATCGCGATCGCTTCTTGGCGGGCCGCAGGTAAGGGTTGCAGGGGTTCATCTTTGTAGATCGGCATGGTGGGGTCACCGACGATGACTGCGCCTCCCTTGGTTTTAGGCCGTTGGGCGAGGGTTTGTGTTAGGGCGAGGGTTTGGATAGAAGGTGCGGTGGAGATTGTATGACGTTCGATTAAGGGGCGATTTTGGGCATTGGGTAAGGCGGCAAAGGGAACAAGGAACAATTCACCCTGGGGCAGGAAAATGACTCGTTGGTTGGGATCGGTGGGTAAGTCTTGGGCGATCGGGGCAATCAGGAATTGGTAGAGTTGAGCCAGGGGATCTGTTTGGGACGATGGGGGCGATTGTTGAGAGATTTTGATGCCTGCCCGTCCACGTACCCCTAAATCACTGCGACTATTGCTGACTAATTGTGTCAAAGGTTGAGACGAATCAAGCTGGGTCGATCGGAAGGTAATTTCACCGGTTGGCTTAATGACCCAAATGTAGAGTTGCTCACTAGAAACGATCGAATATTGCACCAATGTTGCATTTTGTGTTTTAGCAATTTGGCGAATGGTATTAATATTCGGGGCTTGAATCGTGTTTTGCAAATCAGTTAGCGACTGATTGCTAAAACGGGAAGTCAGCAATTCTACTAATGCCCGTGCCCGTCCTCTTTCTGCAATTTCTAGGGCCGCTTCCGGTTGTTTCTGAGCAATTAGGACTTGCTGGAGAAGCCGGTAGGCATTTTTCTGGGTATCCGCAATAGATATTTTATTACGATCTGTCAATCCTGTTCGAAGAGATTCTTGAACGGCAATAGCAGTCTGTAAAGTTGATTCTGCTTCTGCCAATCGATTCAGCTTCAGTAACATCAGACCTACATTACTGAGAGATTGGCTTTCCCCCAGTCGGTCTTGGATTTCCCGTGCAATGGCTAAACTTTGTTCATGATATGCAATGGCTTTGGGATAGTTGCCCAACACATCATACGCCAATCCTAGGTTGCCTAGGGAGCTACCTTCTCCTTGTCGGTCTTGGATTTCCCGTGCAATCGCTAAACTTTGTTCATGATATGCAATGGCTTTGGAATAGTTGCCCAACGCATAATAAGTCGAGTCCCAGATTACCCAGAGCGTTACCTTCTCCCAGTCGGTTTTTGATTTCCCGCGCAATGGCTAAACTTTGTTCATGATATTGAATGGCTTTGGGATAGTTGCCCAGCGCATCATAAGCTAGGCCCAGGTTGCCTAGAGAGCTGCCTTCTCCCGCTCGGTCTTGGATTTCCTGCTTAATGGCTAAACTTTGTTCATGATATTGAATGGCTTTGGGATAGTTCCCTAGCACATAATATGCACTTCCCAGATTCCCCAAAGATTGACCTTCCCCCAGTCGGTCTCGGAGTTCTCGCTTAATGGCTAAACTTTGTTCATGATATGCAATGGCTTTGGAATAATTGCCCAGCGCATCGTAAACCAGGCCCAGATTGCCCAGAGAATTACTTTCTCCTAATCGGTCTTGGAGTTCTCGCTTGATGGCTAAACTTTGTTCGTGATATTGAATGGCTTTGGGATAGTGACCCAATGCATCGTAAATTAGTCCCAGATTGCCCAAAGACTGGCTTTCTCCCCGTCGGTCTGCAATTGTCTGTGCAATGGCTAAATGTTGTTCGTGATATGCAATGGCTTTGGAATAATTTCCCAGTGCATAATAAGCATTCCCTAAGTTGCCCAGAGAACTGCCTTCTCCCTGTCGATCGGTGATTTCCCGTGCAATGGTTAAACTTTGTTCATGATATGCAATGGCTTTGGAATAGTTGCCCAACGCATAATAAGCACTTCCCAGATTGCTCAGAGAGTTACCTTCTCCCAGTCGGTCTTTGAGTGCCCGCTTGATAGCTAAACTTTGTTCATGATATGTGATGGCTTTGGGATAGTTGCCCAACCCATCGTAAACCAGTCCCAGATTACCCAAAGATTTTCCTTCTCCCAGTCGGTCTTCAATTTCCTTGGCAATCACTAAACTTTGTTCATGATATTCGATCGCTTTAGAGTAGTTGCCCAATACATCATAAATCAGTCCCAGATTGCCCAAAGAGTTGCCTTCTCCTTTTCGATCGTTAATCGATCGATAGAGTATTAATGCCTGTTGCCAGGATTGTAATGCGGCTTCAAATTGACTGATTCGATATTGCTGAATACCTTGCTGGAGTAATCGTTCAGCTTCTGCTTTTTGTGCCGCAGGATTCGTTTGCGCGATCGCGACAGGTACAGGCCCGATCGCAACCCCAGGCCCGATCGTCATTAACAGCACCCCTAAGACCAGCCCTGGAGCCTTGATCCGCTTTCCAACCATCTGTAATTTCCCCTCAACCATCAATCATTGCTAGGTTGCTTCACAATGGGCTTCTCAGCTAACGCTTCTAGCCCGATCGATCGCAACAAACGTTTCCAATCTTCCGTTAACTGTGGATTGTTAGGATCAGCCAGACGGAGTTCAGCTAATGCATTGAGTGCATCAAACCAGATGCCATTTTGCCGGTAAAGCGTAGCGCGTTGTGGGGGTGTGCCCTGTTGCAATTGCGTTGCCAATGACGGGCTAGGATCAACTCGTTGAACCCATCCATTAATTTGTTCCTTCACCACTTGGGCAGGGCTTCCAGGCTGACTCGCCTGACATTGCAACCGCGCTTTCAAATACCACTGGTACAACTTGCCAGGGGTCAAACTGGGCACCTGATCCGGTAAAGCAACCCTGACAATCCCCGGAGTTGCAGGCGCAACCACCCGAGTGCGATAGATATCATTGGCAGGATTGGCCTGATCCTGCAACACAAACTCCAGCGACACCCCATCCGCAGCGGCATAGGGCACATAAAACCACAACGTAGGCCGTTCGGCGATCGTCGTGCCCCAGACCTTCGTAATTTCTCCCCCAGAGGACAACGTTTGATGATATTCCGGGACCAACGCCATCAACGTTTGACTCCCCACGCCACAGCCTCGGCCTGCACCCCCGCCCCGGTTTCCCGGCGCATCCCGATCGGGCGGTGGTGGTGGCGGTGTAAACAGATCGAAGAGGCTAGGCCCAGGACTCACGGGAGGCTGTTCCAGAGGCTCTTCCCAGCGGCCTGCGCCACCCCCTCGATGCCCTGGAGAATCTCGATCGGGCGGTGGGGGTGGGGGTGTAAAGGCGATCGTTTGCCCCAATGGTATAGCCTGGGGAATAGACTGGAGCGTCCCCCCTAGGGATTGCGCCTGCACTGCCCCAGCCCATGATAGAGACCATATTAGAGAACACAAAGGCAGCGTTATCAGACCGATCGTGCAGGGGATGATCGCGTGCTGTGGGCTGCGTTGGGGAGGCGTTTCCGGGGGTTGTCTGGTCATTCTGATACCCTCATGCTTAATTCATGGCAGGATTGATGGAGATTCATGACTGCTTGTATCATGTCTTCTTTCAATCGATCGCACCACTGTTCCGCTCAATATCACTCCCAATACCTCCGGCACCAAGGGAACCCATGCACCTAATTGAATAAATAGCCCCCAGCAAAGGCTCATCATCAGCGCGATCGTCCCCACCATCGCTAAACTCAGATAGGTCGGCTGACGAATCACCCTCGCCAAAGTTCCGCCCCACAGCACCCAAGTCGCAATCCACAGGCATTCTACCCACAGCGGCCAAGCCCAAATTAACGGTCGCCCATCCAAGACCGCACTCACCAGTTGGCTCGTCATTTGCGCCTGCAACACCACCCCCGGCAGGGCTTGTTGCTCGCCTCGTAGGTTGCGGTAGGGCGTTAACCAATAATCATGGGTGCCTTCCGCGATCGTCCCAATCAGGACAATCCGATCGCGAATCGCCGCTGGATTCACTTCCCCCCGCAACACTTGCCCCAGCGTGACCTGACGAATGCCGCCCTGGGGCGATCGGGCCGCTCGATAATTCAACAGAATCTGATAACCCCGATCGTCCAGCGTTTGGTAGCCCCCGATCGGCGCTTTCAAGGGATAGAACTTCAAGGAGCCTAACTGCCAAGTCTCAGGATTCGGAAAGCTTAACGCAATGCCTTGGGCATCCAAATAACGTAAGGCTAGTTGAACACTCAACGCATAGGGAGCCACACAGCGGGAAGACGGCGCAGGCGTCATACTCAACAAATGGCGACGCACCACCTGATCGGCATCTAACACCAAATCACTAAAGCCAATTTGGGCAGCGGGAAGTTCCGGTGGTGGGGCCACGCCGCTTTCCTGGCGTTCGATTTCTCCCACTTTGCACACCCCCACCCAGCGATCGGTCCGCCGTAGTTGCTTCACCAACGCGGAATACTGGGGATTGACGGCAAAATCTCGGTAGATGTCTAAGCCAATTACCCGAGGTTGATAGGTTTCTAGCCGCTGGAACAGTTGCGCCAGGGTTGCATCGGACAGGGAACCGCGCCGATCGCTGGGCGATTGGGCTTGAACGTCGTCATCGGTCACGAGAATGACGAGTAAGCGCGGATCGGGCGCTTCGTTGGCATGGAGTTGAATCAAGCGATCGAAGGCCGCGATTTCTAACGGTTGCAGAAATCCCAAGTGACGCACTGCAATTATTCCCGTAGCAATCGCTAAATGAATTAGAAAAAAACGCAGCCTAGCTAAAAATCGAGACTGAGTTTTAGGGGTATTAATGATTTTCGGTTGAATTGCTGGAGCTAAATCTGGGGAATGCGACTGATGTTGCTGTAGTAATGTCTGCCAGGTCAGCGGCATCACCGTCGGATTTTGATAAATCATTGGGAGCCAACTGGCACAGGGATATTGCCCTTCCAGCCCCTGGAGCCGTTCCCGTGCTTCCCGCACCGCCAGATACAACGATTTACCCTGGGAAAATGCCGTTAGAAAGTGTTTCACAAATTCCTGGGCCACGGCATCGGGCACGGGTTCCCGTAGCAGAATGAGTTGCGGCAGATGTAACCCATCCAACTCATAGGCCAACCCCAAGCCATCACAGGAATTAAAAATTGCCAATTGTAGGCTATGGGCGATCGCGCTACGTAAACCGTATTTGAGTTCTTCGATCGTCAGGCTTTCCTGGGGATTCAGGTGAATGCGTCCTTGGTTATCTTCCGTTTGGCTATGGCCCGCAAAAAATAAAATATCCCAGCGCTGGTTCCACAGAGAATCGGTGATCTGTTGGCGCGATGGTTCTACCAAACAGGTTACTTTTGTATCAGGCAAATCGTGCAAAAATTGCTGCTCTGCGGTGGTGTCTAGCCCCTGCCGATCGCCGAGGATCATCAGGATTTTGATCGCATCGGCATCCAATGATTGCGGCGCGAGTTGTGGGGATTCCAGGCGTCCCGGCATTGCACTAATGGCTAGTTCCGCCTGGGCATACCGCTCAAAAAAATCCCATAAATGCCAGGGCAACCAATGTAACCGTCGATCGGACGATCGCAACAACAATTGCACCGGATCTTGAAGATTTAAGGACTCGCGCAATTGCCGATCGATGCCATGAAATTCAGGAGCAGCTAACCATTGTTGTAGTTGGGTTTGCAGCAGCTTAGCCGCGCGGCGACAGTCTTCCAGATGGTTCAGACGCCCCATGCGCACGGTAATTTGCTGCAACGTAATCCGCGTTGGATACGCCCCCTGACGATAGAGCGATCGCCAGCGCTCCAAACTGTCCAGCAAAGCTACTGCTGCCGGGAGAGAACCCGTTGCCTCCATTTCCGGGAGCCGACCGAGTTCTCCAACCTCAAGGGTGGCTTGGAAGCCTTGTTCCAGCGTTCCCTCTAACCGTAGGACAACCCGTTTTACCATGTCAGCTTCTAACCCTTAAACGTTTCTACACTTCAAACCCCTCGACGAGTCGCTGGTCACCGGAAATCACCTCCACTTGAAATCCTTCGCCTGCCTCTGCCGTAAATTGCAGATGAATCGTTTCCGTCACCGTTGCCCGAGCCTGTCCGATTTCCTGACCTGCCCCATCTAGTAATCTAACCTGAACGGCCTGCGGTAGACACGAATCATCTCCCGTGGGGCAGATCTGAAGCCGAATTTCCGTTAGCGAGGTATCCACAGGCGTCAGGCTCACAATCAGCGCGATCGATTCTTCACCGGGAGAACTGCCGAATTCTAGAACTTTTATGCGACTGATCGCCCCAGAGGATTGTGCTGGATCGCTCCTCCAGGCCGTAGCCCACTGTTGAGGCAACAAATGAGGCAACAAAACCGCATCGATCGCCTGCCACAGATCCGAAAATTGGCCTTGCCACCAATCTTGCAAATGGGTGACTGGGTGGGTTTGTTGTAAAGATGTTTGCGATTCTTGTAGTGATTCTTCTGATACTGGCTCCTGTAATTTTTCTTGCAAATGATTCTGAAAATTACTTTGTGTATGTTGTTGCAAACGCTGTTGAAATAATTGCTGTCGTATTGTTGGTGATTGCAAAAGTGCTCCCCAACTAGCAAAGGGTACAGCCAAGCGAGGAAAGGCAATTTCTGGGTTTCCTAAATTTAAAATTAGCGTTTCTAGCTGCGTTGGAGAGAGTTCAGGCAGGGGCGCAACCAGGGCACGGGTCTGCGCCTTGGGACAAAGCTGCACTGTAAGCCATAACACATTTAAGTCCTGGGTTAACTGTTCCGCTGCTAGGGAGTAAGTCCGATCGCGGGAATCATAGGTGGCGATCGACTTTAAGTCTTCATGGGTCGCATAGCCCCAAACCCGCAACCAACCCTGGTCTGGGCGCACCTGTACTGCTAGATAATAGTCCCCCACCCAACTGGGAATATCCACCCATTCCTGGGGCACTTCTAACTCGCCATCATCGATCGCCTCACTGGGCAGCAAAATCAACCGGGTTGCCCCGATCGTCACCGCAGATCCATTGACCAATTCCCAGAGCGCAGGCCACTCCGCATCCGGTAACCATGCACTGGCCTCTGGGGTATCCTCCTGCAACCAGGCTAAGGATCGCTGTAAACAAAGGTGGTTTACATAGGCGCGCTGCTGGCTCATCAGCCTATCACTGGCAGGGATTTGCTGACTTTGGCGATCGGCCTCCGCCCGCAAACTGGGTGAAAGTTCCAGCCACCATTCCTTGGGATCGGCAAACTCAATCATGACACTCTCTCCTTACCCGCACTGGGACTGCTAGAGACAGGATTGGGTTGACCGTAGTAAACGCCCAGCCATTCTTCTAAAGCAGCACTCATATCTTTTATTAGGTTCGGCGTAGGAGAAATATTCAACTGGTCTTGGCTCCATTCCACAATTTTAAGCAATAACGTTTCTCTAGCTTTAGTTAACCGCCGAGAAACCGTTGCCTGACTCATTTGCAAGGACTGCATCATCTGTTGTTGAGTCAGGCCCTGCTGGTAGTAAAGACGTAGAATCTCTTGGGATTGTGGCTCTAGGGTGGCCACACGAGTCGCGATCGCTTGGTGCAGGTGTTCCCGTTGGCGTTGGCGTTCCTGAAGGTCTTCCTGGGCGATCAGCACTGCCAGAAACGACTCCCCCTGGGGATCGGCTAAACTTTCCTGAAAGTCGGTGTCTGTTTCTTCTCCCAAAAGCGGACGATTTAAAGACTCCACGGGGGGATAGAGATAACTGCGTACCCAAGCAGCACATTGGTTCAGCCAGCGTTCTAGGGTTTCTGGTTGGCATTCTGGAGCCGATCGATCGATCTGACTGTGGCGTTCACGGTTGTAGAGTTGGCTGATGGCAAGACTCAGTTCAGGATCTAGGCTAGAAAATTGCTGGATCCCTGACGATGCTTGAGCAGATTGGAGTGAGACAGATTGCGATGGATTTTGCAACGATCGATCATAGAATGCATTGAAACAGGTCCAAGCAAGCCGATATTGAGCGATTTCCCCGGACGATAAGCCCACTTGCTCCAAAGCTTCCAAAAATCGTTTTTTACTAGTTCTGCGTAGTAATCCCAGATTCGTACACAATGCTACATCCTGCCGTTGTCGTAAGTAATCCCGTAGCAAACTAGAAAACGCGAGGTGACCAAAGTTTTTCAAGCTGGTTCCCCGATCGGGGTTAAATTGCTTCAGAACCGTCTGTACTTTGGCAACGGCAATTTGGAAATAGTCGGATAGACCATACTGTACCCCAGAAGCATTAGCCACCTTCCGCAGGGTTTGGCTGGCTGCCCCGTAACAGGCTTCCTGAAGGTAAGCAGTGAGATGGCCTAGGGGCAAAGAGGCTGGCGTGGGGGAGTTGTCCTGTAACCAGCGTTGATGCCAGTAGAGCGCCCACCCCGCTTCTGAGTAGAGGGCTTTATGACTTTGGCCAGCCTCAAGGGACTGCTGCATATGACGGCGCAATCGCGCATCCGTCGCCCAAGTGGAAAAGCGATCGTGCTCAAATTGGACAAAGGTTGAAAATAACGCGATCAGTTCTTGGCGAAGATGCATAGCGATCGTTGAAGGAAATGCTTCACATTTACTAAACATGGCTAGAAAGCCTGATTCTAAACTGTCTCAGGCTCTCTTTCCTAGGGAAATTAGAGGTTTCTTAACGAATCTCAGCGCAGTGCTAGTCCTGTCGCAATTTTGCGAGACAATTTTCCACAGTCCTGCCCAGTTGCACCTCACTGCCTGTCGAAATTGCAGACACCAGCTTGACTGTGCCGTCGGGTTCCCGTTGCCAGCCCTGGGCCTGCACGATCGGGGATGGGTGGGGCAGAACGGGCCAGACAACCCGATCGAGGATGACTGCTGGGCGATCGGCGGATGCATCGGGCAGAGGAACCCACGGGGCCATCCCCACGGGGCTTTCCAAGGGGTGCTCGGGGCTGATGGGAATGCCGCCGCGACCACTGGCCACAAAGGAACTTCTCATGCTGCTGGCCGTATTCTGGCTAGGCTGGCAATCCTGGGAAATTTTTTGGGATGGATCGGTCAGATTTGTCGGTAGCGTTGTGAGTCCTCGGTTGGGATCGATATTCAGGGTATTTAGCGTCACTGTCCCATTGAGGCCAAATTGGGAACTGGCGGTAATGTCGCTGAAGGCGGTCAAGCGAGGCTGGAAGGCTAGACCATAGATAGCATTGGCAGTGATCGTGATATTTCCTCCGTTGCCTGTAAAAGCATTGGCCCGAATGTCGCTATTTTCTCGCAGCACACCCAGAATGAATGGGGCATTGATATTAATGTTTCCCCCATTGCCTCCTGCTTGAATGGTGCCTGCGCTCGTCAAAATATTGCTGTTATCGCGCAATAGAAGTAAATTTCGCACATTAAGTTTAATATTTGCACCATTGCCTGAAACAGATCCAGCGCCAATTTCACTGTTATTAATCAGTCGAATGGTATCCGCTGTAATTTCTAAATTTCCTGCTTGGCCACGACTCAAGTTGCTAGTACTGATTCCTGCTCCATTCGTGACGTTGAGAGACTTCGTCTGAATCCGGATATCTCCCCCCTGTCCCTTGCCTATACGCGCTACTTGACTGGTAATCCCACTGCTAAATGCTCCATTCGCAGTCGTGCCATTGAGATCGATCATATCCGCAGTGATATTAATTTTTCCCGCATCTCCCACCCCAGCTGTCCCTGTACTCACCGTTGCGCCATGGTTGACCGTCAATGAACCTGTATCAACCACGATCGTTCCCCCTCGCCCGATCGCGCCGGGAGCCACCACACTCGCAATGCTTCCCCCCGAATCAGGCGCAGTTCCATCCAGAACAATTGTGTGGGCTTTCACCTGCACATTTCCCGCTGGCCCATTGCCAAAGGTGCTAGCGGCAACCGTTCCGCCTTGGGTGATGGTTAATGCAGTAGCTTCGATCGTGACATTGCCCCCTTGACCCTGACCCGTACGCCCTACCTCACTGGAAATGGTCGTTGCAAATTGGCCATCCGGAGTGACGCCATCTACACTGATTCGATCGCTAATAATGTCAACATTTCCCGCATTGCCCTTCCCAAACGTTTTGGCCGAAATGACGGCTCCCTGGGTCATCCGCAGTATCCCCGTCCGCACGGTAATATCCCCACCCTCACCCACTCCCGTCTCATTCACTGCACTAAAAATTCCGCTACTGGCGTTTCCACTCGGAGTTGTGCCCTCTAAAACAAGGGTTTTGGCCGTCACTTGTACATTTCCCGCATTGCCAATGCCAAAGGTGCTCGCAGAAATATTCGCCCCATTGGTCGCAATCAGGGAATCTGTATCAACCGTAATATTGCCCCCCTGTCCCTTCACATTTGTAATGACTTGACTGGCAATGCCCGTAGGTGATTGGTTCTTTGGCGTACTACCATCGAGAAGAATCGCCTTTGCAGTCACCTGCACATCCCCCGCGATCCCATTGCCAAAATTGCTGGAAAGAATTGTCGATCCCTGAGCCATTGTCAGTAAATTGGTCTTGACAATAACATCTCCTCCCCGTGCATTCCCTGTTGAGTCCAGTGTAATGCTACCAATCCCACTACCTGTATCACCGGGTGAAACTCCAGCAAGCGTGATGCTATTTGCAGTCACCTGAACTTTACCCGCATTGCCGCCCCCTGTCGTTCGGGTCGCAATGTTAGAACCATCGAAGGCTTGAACATTCCTTGCAGTGATGTAGATGTCTCCTCCTTGCCCGATCGCTCCCCTGGGAACTTCATTGGCGATCGCGGCTCCTTGGGTCAGTTGTAGATTTTCTTGGGCATTGACTGTAATGTTTCCTGCTCGGTTATTGGCTGCATTATCATTTCCTCTGAGGATACCTGAAATTAGAAAACTTTTATTTAAAACAATATTCTGCCCAGTTAGTTGAATTCCACCCCCACCCTGACTTGCTGCCACATTCAAAACTGACTCATTGTTTAACGTGATATTCTGCTGGGCTGTATTGATGGGTCGGATGAGATTCAGACGATCGAGATTCAGACTAAGATCTACGGCACCCATTGATCCGATGCTGACTAACTGAATCTGGTGCCCCGGTGCAAAAATCAACGAACCCTCCAGTGTGATATTACCGCCGATCAGTGCAAAATCTGTAAATCGACTATTGACCTGTGAACTAATTCGCATCCTTGAGCGAATCTCTCCCGGAGTCTGTCCCATTTGCACGCCGATCGGAATGCTGAGGGTCAGTAAGGGCGCTGGGTCAGCAGTCCGCAAAACAGTGCCATCGGCAAATTGTAGGCGATCGCCCGTCGTGGCTAAAAATGAACCGCCAATGTTCACCGCAGCCCGAGGGCCAAAAATAATGCCGTTGGGATTGAGTAGGAAAACATTGGCTGGATTGTTAGTGGCGATCGTTCCGTTAATGGTAGAAATAAACGGTTCTCCCACGCCCGTTACCCGCACAATCACATTCCGAATAGTCGGAGCCGTTACAAACCCGGCAACATCACGATTCGGCAAAGAAAATTCCCGAAAACTGTGAAATAAATTCGTTCCTCGAATAGTGCCATTGGTAATCACACAATTTCCGGTGCAGGGCGCGATCGTGGAGCCATTGACCTGCGTTCCCAGGGTTGCATCTCCCCCAATCTGCGCCCACCCAGCCCTAGGCAAGCTCATCAGACCCAGCAGCAGACATCCACTGAACAGCCTCAAGCTGCTTGGAAGCGGTTGCCTCGAAAGATACTGTCGCCACTGCTGTAGATTCACCATAGTTCAGCCAATATTACACAGGTAGGCGCGGTTGATCACCCACAGCCTACCAAACATACAAACCACAATACAAGGCATCACATCAAACAAAACATCAATCACAAGCAATCGTGGCGATCCATCATTACGATTGTTTCAAACGATGATACGCAAAGGTTCCTCGTATTGCATTGATAAAGGCACAAATCAAGAGAATTGTGACGAAAATTCCTGCCCCAAACTTTGGCCCTAATGCCATCTGCATATACACTCGCTCGATGCAATACACAATCAATCCAGCCACTGCAGCCACCCGTGACATTCGGTAAATACCCAAGGCAATAACGGCAAACAAAGCTGCATCAATTAATGACCAAGCATTGATCGGAATTCCTGCAGGTAGAATCTTCAACATAGAAGCGAGGGCCACGATCGTGGTCATCCCCGTGACAAAGCAAGCGGCCCAGGTTCCTTGATGGGCAACTGCTTGGGCATCCCCCAGTGTTTCGATCGGAGGGAAGAAATTATTCTTTTTGCTAGGCTTAGATTTAGAGTTCATAGTGTACCTCTTGAAAGGAGATGGACTGGTTTCAACTGGACTGGTTTCAACTGGACTGGTTTCAACTGAATTGGTTTCGACTGAATTGGTTTCAAAGGTGCTGCCATCGCATATTAGATCACTCTTTCTAGCGTTCTATAACTTATGCTCAAGTAGCCGCAAATCCTCTAGAGAACCAAGATGAGCCGAATATTCAGTCACCTAATCTCTGATAGGGTCAGAAATTGAGGCTTATTCAGAGAGGGGAAGTTCAATCAACAGGTTGATTCCTGCACAGGTTGATTCCTTGTGAGAGGCTCGATTTCGGAACTATGAACCAACGCTGCATAATGCCCCTGCTGCGCC
Organism: Alkalinema sp. CACIAM 70d; assembly: GCA_002148405.1. GTDB lineage: Bacteria > Cyanobacteriota > Cyanobacteriia > Leptolyngbyales > Leptolyngbyaceae > Alkalinema. Next base: position 120,082 of record MUGG01000119.1, read on the forward strand.
AAAAGTTGCCTATGGGTTCCCTGTTCCACGATCGCCCCTTGATCGATCACCAAAATTAAATCAGCATTGCGAATTGTACTGAGCCGATGGGCAATGACAATGCGCGTACAGGTCAACTGGCTTAAATTTTTCTCGACCCAACTTTCCGTTAGGCCATCCAGATGACTCGTCGCTTCGTCTAGCAGTAAAATCGCGGGCTGGTGCGCAATGGCGCGGGCGATCGCGAGCCGTTGGCGCTGCCCCCCAGATAATCCTGTCCCTCCCTCCGCCACACGGGTTTCATAGCCCATGGGCAATCGTAAAATTTCATCATGGAGCATAGCTAATTGAGCCGCTTGCTGTACCTGCGCCAAGGGGAGATTGGGATGATTCACCGCAATATTGTGGCGAATCGATCCACTGAATAAAAACGGTTCCTGGAGCACAACCCCAAACTGACGGCGCAAACTCCGCCAATTCAACTCTGCCAGGGGGATGCCATCATAGAGAATTTCACCGCTAGTGGGCACGTATAGACCCAAGAGCAATTTTGCTAGGGTGCTTTTGCCTGATCCCGATCGACCTACTAACGCAATTTTTTGCCCTGGTTGAATGGTGATGGAAATGCCTTGTAAGACCCAGGGAGCCTGGGGATTATAGCGAAAACTGACCTGCTTCAACTCAATCTGTCCGGTTAGGGGGGGCGCAAGTTGTCCTTCCTGGCAATCCTGCTCCGGCTGAGCCGTCCAAACATCCTGTAATCGATCGAGGTGCGCGCCCACTAGTTGCAACCGTTGGGCATTGGAGATTAGGGAAGACAATGGCATCAAAAAAGCTGCTGCGATCGCATTGAGCGCGAGCATCATCCCTAAACTCATCATATGACTCAACACTAATTGAGCACCCAACCACAATAGGATGAGAGGGGATAACGTCCGTAGACACAACATTGCAGTATCCACGATCGTAGCTAAATGATTACGTTGCAGGGATACATTGAGTTGCTTGTAAAATAACGTAGACCAGTGATCAAAGGCTCGATCCTCTGCACCGCAGGCTTTCAGGGTTTGGATGCCACTCAACACTTCCACCAGATAGCCCTGGGACTCTGCCTGTGCCCAGAGATCCCGTTGGGTTAGGTCATGCATCGATCGTGTCGTTCCCCAAATCACCCCCACCTGCAACAGCCCCAAGAACAAAACGAGTCCTCCAAACCATGGCGACTGTACCAGCAACACCAGCAAATAGCCCAGGACAAATAGCCCATCGAGAACGATCGATAACGTTTGGCTGGTCAAGGTCTCACGGATAATTGCATTACTACTGAGGCGCATTAGTAAGTCGCCGGTGGTGCGCTGTTCAAAAAAGCGAAAGGGTAAGGTTAGGAGATGCTCAAAAAATCCCAGCATTATTTTGATGTCAATGCGCGCCTGTAAGTAGATCAGCAGGGCTCCCCGTAAATAGCTCGTAATCAACTGTGTTAACAGCAAAATCACCATCCCGATCGCCAAAATTGGCATCATGCTGGTTAGCTGAAGCGGCAATATTCGATCGATTAATAGTTGGGTCAGAATCGGCAGTGCTAGCCCTAAGCCTTGTAACAACAGTGAAGTCGCTACAATTTGTAGCCACAGCCCTGGTGTATGGAGCAAATACTGCCCTAAGTAGTCCTGCCATCGCATCAATGGCTGCTGGGACTGCGCAGTAAACTGGCTGCCCGGTTCTAAGGTCATGACCACCCCAGTAAAAGCCGCCGCAAATTCCGTAGCGGTTAACCGACAGCGCCCGCTACCCGGATCGATAATGTCAATCCGTTGAGGTGTCCAGCGTTCAACCACAACAAAGTGTTGAAAATTCCAATGGGCGATCGCCGGTAGGGGCACATAGCGAAAATCATGCAGGCTCTGTACCGAATAGGCTTTGACGCGCAGTCCATAATGTCGAGCCGCTTGGACGATCGTTTCTGCGGTCACTCCATCTCGATCGACTCCGATGAACTCTCTACATTCACTGACCTGGGTTTGTCTGCCATAGTAACTGAGAATCATCGCTAGACAGGCTGCACCACATTCAACGGCGTTTAACTGAAGCCGCACAGGGACTCGTGGTGGATGTCGGCGCAATCTATCGCGGAGTCGGCGAAATGCTCCTGGAAGCCACGCCAGCCTTACAGTCTGGCTTTGAGGTGTGTGGTTTTGACGGGTGTGGCTGCGATGGTTTTGAAGGGGCTTGAAAGTGCTCATGATTTAGATAGACCGGAAGTTTAGTTAGCCAAGCGATCGTGCTACTGATACCCAACACACCTAATAACGCCCAGAGATAAGTAAAGGTACGCGGTGAAACTATGCGGGGCAATACGGTTGTCTCTTGGCCAGCAACATAATCACGAACGGCTTCCTCACGAAAAATAGAACGTGCAGCCTTTAGGATTGGAGCAGTGGATTGAGTGGCTTTAGGCGATCGCATCATCGGCTCCTTTGCAACGGCACGATCGACGGAACGGGCAATGGGTCTATAGCGGCGGGTTTTGGGGGTGCCAGCACCAAGATGGAGGGAACTTGACTGGGGGCCGCTAGACGCAGCAACCCGTAGCCAATGCCCGCTAACCCTGTCATTAATCCTGGGGATTCCACGCCTAAGGGTATGCCACACTGCCAACCCTGGTATTGAATGCTGTCTAGAATCTGCTCCGCTAGACGATCGATCTGAGGCTGTAACTGTGTTGTTTGCCCAGTATCCCGTGCCTGCAACAGCAAATCCAGATTGCCTAAACTGCCATGACAGAGGGAGTGATTGCCCCCAAAGCCCTGGGCTAATGTCGTGGCGATCGCTGCTTCAATTTCTGCCTGAATCTGTCCATCATCCATCTGCGCTGCCTGAAGATGGGACAAGCACTGGAGCCGCCCTAGGCCAATTCCAGGTGCACCGTGGCACCAAGCTGTCATAAAGTTCATGCGGTCTTGTCGTCCCGTCTCTACCGAGTGGGCAAACTCTCGTAGATCCGGCCAATTCCTCCGCTCCGGTGAAAATAAATGGCGCTCATAGGCGATCGCGCCTAGGGCCGCTGTCCGAAATCGGGACTCTCCGCTCAGTGCTGCCAGTTCTAGCAAAGCCCACGCTATGCCTGCGTTGCCGTGGGAAAAGCCTGTTAAAGGTTTGGAGGTTGGACGGTGGCTGGGCCAGCCAATTCCATGGGTTTGCGGTTGGGCCATCCGAAGAAGATGATCACCACATTGAATTGCAACGTTTAAGGTTGTCTCGGAAGGCTTGCAAGCGTACAGAGATCGTAAACCACCAATGCAACCTGCAGCACCACCAATTACATCAAACACTTCATCTCGATGAATCCAGTCGGGAATGCGCTGAACAATTGTCTCGGCTTCTGTTATCAACGCAGATTGTTGCCATAGTTGCCCCAAATGCGTCAACACATAAATAATGCCACCCCATCCACTTAATCCACCAATTTGATACATTTGCGAAGAGTACCGCTCAATTTTTCGTTGCACTGTCACTAATGTGGCTTGAGCTAACTCTGTATAGCGGTTTTCTTGGGTGATAGCTCCCAGATAGGCCAGAAACAGCAGGACTCCCGGCAGGCCATCATACACATCCAACCCTAAGGGAGCCACCGACCAATGGCGCTCATTGACGCAGCTTAAGCCAAGCCAAGCCACATCCTCTGTCCCCCGTAAGGCCAGCGTTTCTAAGCGATCGCCAATGGCACAGGCCGCAGTGAGTACACGATCTCGATTAAGCCCTTGCTCTGATGGTGTAAAAAGGCTGTGGACAGGGGCTTGGGGTAATTCTGGACTGGGCGACTCCAACTCCATTCCCAGGGACAGCGAAGTCAAGGAAGCTCGAATAATCCAGCGTTGTCGCACCAAATCTGATTCACTCAACTGCCGTAGCCGATCCTGCACAGATGCCAAACTGGTTTGCTCTAAAAAATCTGGAATGCGTACCCCAGAACTTGTCCAGAGATCGCGAGAATTGGGGCGTGTGGTGAACAGGGGAATGTCCCCATTGCGTAGATCTTCCTGCTCAAAGGGAATTAACTGGGCTAAATAAGGACTATGTTCAACGGCCAGCCAGAGACGATCCAGCAAACGATCGCGATCTAGGGCATTACGCAAAACATCGGGATGGAAACTTTCCAGTAGTAACAGACCATAGGTACGGGTTGCACGTACAATGACTCGGATTGTGTCGTTCGCAAATGGTGTGAGTGGACTGGGTTCTGCTAGGAGTTCATCGCGATATTGACACAGCAATTGATAAATTTGTGTAAATCCAGTGGTAATGGCCTCTGCATAATCCGCTGCGTTGACGGGTTCTCCATTCAGGGTGGGGCGGTTCTGCTCCTCTGACAGTTCAATGCGCTTGCGAATCAGCCGCATTTCATCGGTACCCACTCCTTCCCAATGAATTACTTCGTGGGGTGTCAATTGGCCAGCAGCAGACCCTAGACCGCTAATATCAATGCCTTCTGCTTGATTATTAGACCAAATCCGGTGGGGAAGTAGGCCAATGCCATAGACAGAGTGATACAACGTACGATCGGCTAGCTGATCGGCTTGTTTGGCATCTGGTTCATCAATATGAGGATGAAACAACGCTTCTAAATCGAGCAAGATGGGATATTCACCTGCTGCAATTAGGTTTTCATGGTGGAAATCAACGGCTTCCAACGCATACAGAATCGCTAAATAGCCGCCTTGACGCTGGTAAAATCGCTGAATTTCGGCTTCTGTGCTACAGGGTTGAGCGGTGATGAATTCGACCCACCCATAGTGACCCCGATCGCAGAGATTCAATAATTTAAAGGGAGCATGATCGCCCCGTTGATTAATCCATTGCAGAAGTTCCTGAAAATGGCGATCGAGGGACAGCGATCGAGGTTTATAAACAATGGAAAAGCCAGAACTAAATTTGGCAATCATCACATTGCGTCCCCCACGATGGCTATCTCCCGCACCACCTGTGAGTTCTGTGAGCAATCCTGGATTGTGATGGGGGGTGAATTGCGATCGTATTATTGACCAATCTGTGCAAAGGCGTTGGAGAAATTCTAAATTCACCGTTGCCCAATTCTCAATGCAAAGGGTTAATTGTCTTGCTAAGACAGGATATTCCTGTAAAAGACTGAGGGCGACATCCCGTTGCCGTAACCGTTGCGTAAAACTTTGGAAGCGTTCTTCGGAGGTTTCTCCTTGCAAAAGTCCCTGTAAACGCGCTACGTTGAGTTCCAGTACTAATGTGCGATTGACTAACTTCAGCAATAGACTAGGAAGGTGGCCCCAGAATAGGTTTTCGATCGTCGCTGGATCAAACGGTAACTCAGAATGGGTTTGAATGAGTGTTTGAATACCATCGTGTAAGCGATCGCGACCCTGGCGAATCAGTGGTTCAATCAGTTCCAGAAATCCTAGAGTTTTCGTCTCTTTCAATGCATCTGGAAAGGTCATTGGTTCCGTAGCCAGTGGCTGAGTAAAGGCTTGGGTCAGTTTGGTTAACCAAGCGGGCGGTTCAGTCTGGCGATCGCGTAGGGCTGCGGTAGATTCACCCAAAATATGCAAAAATTCTGCTTCGTTAATGCCTTCTATGGCTAATCGTTGGGCAAAGTAGGACTCTCGATCGAAGGGGGATTGAGCTTTCCAGCGATCGTAATAACGCTGTGCTCGATCGCGATCGATATATCGCTTAGCATTAGTTTTGCGATCTATATTTAGAATTTTATGCTGTGGTGCTTTTAATAATGCAACTCGTTCAGATAAACTGATGGCTTGATACCAGTCAGAGGAGGTAAAGTCAGGATAATTCATAGATTTTACAGGGGCCTTTTGAGTAAACTCGATCGATGATGGATGACAGAATTGTGGGATGTCATGTTGGTAAAGAGGGTACGGATTGTCTAGGTGCCGGGATATTCTTCAGATAATCCGTACCATCATTTTCTATGTACTCAATTTTCTATGCACTTAATTTTCTAGCTACTCAACTTTCTATGCACCCAGTCGTCTGGAAAAATGAGATAACTGAGGTGCCAGATAGCTTGGATGCAGATAAATTAGATGCCGCACCGATCCTGACAAACGGGTTGATGGGAGCCTGCAAGACAGCTATTGAAACCACCTGCAACAGATCCTAAATCGGCATCGTTTAACTGAATCAATCCTGCGGGATGCGCGGGCAACTCCGTCTGATCACGATCCTTCAAACTGTTCCGAAAACTCTCATCTTTCCAAAAACGAATGACATTTTCTTGAGACATAATTACCCTTCAGGTGAATGTTGAAAGCAGGAGCAAAGAGCGTATGCGTTGAGGTGATGAATTCACCGTTACCAGTTTACTCATCACCTTATGCATCAAAGAACTACTTCAGTATGCATCAAAGAACTACTTCAGTCGACATGTACATTCAGAAATGAGTTGCTTTTCAATTGGGCACCAAGGTACATTAGAATCACCACCACCAATAGAACCCAACTCTGTATCATTGAGCTGAATCAGTCCTGCTGGATTATCTGGCAATACAGTCTTCGCATCACGACTCAAACTGTTGCGAAAATCTGCATCTTTCCAAGCACGAATGATGTTTTCCTGAGACATAAATAATTCTCCAAGATTGGTTAAGTTTTAAGGAAGTAATTCGTAATTGATTATTTCCTTGATTCTGTTTTAGCTGATTGATCATTCATGATTTCCCACACATCTGAGTAGTATTTATGATTTGGAAGTAGCTCGTTTTAGCATGGTAATTTGAATGGAGTATTTTACCTGCCAACTCTACGCTCCAAGCTCTAAACAGCCACGTTTTTTGGAGTGAATATTTTTCACATGAAACTTAACTGTGTTTAAGCTGATATGCAAAGTCTCAGCAATATTTTGGTAGGAATAAGAACAACGTAATAGACGTAAGACTTCAGTTTCCCGTTCAGTCAAAGCATACTGCTGTTGCTCAATTCTTAAATCTTCTGCTAAGCGATCGTTGCAATCTTCCAGAAACACTAAAACATAGGGACTGTGGCCTGATTCATCATGAATGCCTTGCATCCGTCGATCGTTAAATAGACAGGCTCGAATCCGAATTGTCTGTTCCTCATCAACTTGGTAATCTAGGACGCGAGGTTCATCGATAGGACTCAGGGTTTTAAACAGTTGGCGGGAAAGATTCAGTAAAATTGGGGGGAGAGACGAGAACGATGGGTTCCCCTTCCACAGTTTTTGATTGAGTTGTTTGGCTTTCAGATTGAGATACGTGGGTTCTAGCGTATCGGAAATCAGGAGTATTCCCTCGCGCATGGACTCCACCAATGTACTTTGGAGCCTTGCAAAATTTAAAAACAGGGTTTCGTGCGTTTCTTGCATTGTGATTCCTCGCCTCGGATCAATAGGAATGTGGCAGAAATAATCATTCTAGAGAGGAGTAGAAATAATATTTTTACCCCCTGTTATCGAAGTTTGGCCTTGCTGAATAGCGTTTTCGATTTAGATGACTCTGAGATTAGCCGCAGTGAAATTGACGTTAGTTTGCAGTGTTGTTACTAGAATTTTGCCTAAACTTCCGGTTCCATCTGCGTCAAAGTAAAGGCTGCGGGTACTGCCGTTGAAGATAAAGCGATCGCTTGCGGTTTGGGCATCGGTTCCCACACGGAATTGGTTGTCTGTAACAGGTTGTCCGGCGACTAGTCCACCTCCAAAGGTACTCGCTTTAATCTCAATCACCTCATTCGCCTCAAAGTCGGTAATGAAATCTCCACCTTCATTGGGATTATTGAACCTGAAGCGATCGAATCCAGCGCCTCCTGTTAAGGTATCAGCTCCTAACCCACCGAACAGCAGATCATTCCCCTCTCCGCCATTCAAAAAGTCATTTCTACTACTCCCCTGAAGAATATCATTACCGAGTCCGCCATTGAAGGTAACAGCGATCGTTGTGCTAGTTAGTTTGGTGGCATCGATCGTATCGTTGCCATTACCGCTATTGATAATTAGTAGATCGATATCTGCATTGGCGATCGTGACAGTTTCAGGTAAGCCAGTCACAGTGATGAGATTGTCAGAATTGCTGAGTCGAATTCCATTGTTTCCAGCCGAGCCATTGAGAATAATGGTGTCTGTTTGACCATCGCCCTTCTGTAGAAATCCCAAGTCTAAATTGATTCGACTCACTCCTGTAGTATTTAGGTCATTGACCGTAATCGTATCGGCTCCCCCCTGAGCATTGAAGTTAATTTGTTCAATGCTATTTAAATCCATCATAATATTGGCAACATTGCGGAAGAAGTGCACTCGCGAACCATTGGCAGAAATGTCAATATTCTCACTGATATTAGCTCCGTTAAATAGCAGGGTATCAAAGTCTGCTTGCCCTTCCACGACATCGCTGCCATCACCGGGATTCCACAGGAAGGTATCGTTACCTGCGCCCATAAGGGCAACATCATTCCCTCGCCTGCCAATCACGACATCATTGCCCGCACTGCCTATCAGCAAATCTTCGCCATCTCCTCCATCTAGGGTCAGGTGCAATCGATTAGCGGTTAGCTGGCTGGCATCGATCACGTCGTTTCCGCTCAAGCCGTTGATGACCAGTTGGTCAACTTTAGTCTCTACACCTGTAATTTGCACTTGAGTTGCTAAGCCCTTCACCACGGTTTGGCCATTGAGTGTAGCGATCGTGATTGCATCACTGAGTTGGGTCCCATTGACAATCACGGTGTCAGCTTGGCCATCTGCCGTTTTTCCAGAGCTACCCGCTAAATTGACTCGTACCAAACTGACGCCCGTTCCAGTTAAGTCATTAATGGCGATCGTATCGGTTCCGCCTAAGGCATTCACATTGATTTGCTCAATGCCATTAAGATCCATGGTGACGTTGCCAACATTACGCAAGAGCCGCACCCGCGAACCATTCGCAAAAATATCAATATTTTCGCTAGCATTTGCTCCATTAAATTGCAACGTATCGAAACCCGCTTCTCCTTCCACCGTATCGCTGCCATCACTGGGATTCCAAAGAAAGGTATCGTTGCCAGTGCCCAGTAAAGCAACATCATTTCCTTCTCCGCCTGTTATGGTATCGTTGCCATCTCCACCGAATAAAGAATCAGCGAAACGACTACCAATCAGTTGATCATTACCATTCCCCCCTGACAGCAAGAGTGAGACAGGCGTAAGCAAATCAGCCGCCGAAATCACATCATTACCTGCATTGCTAAAGATGGTTAAGAAATCGTTGACTTCAACATTCTCTAACGTGATAGCAGTTGGTAAGCCTTTAACTAAAATGCTGCCGTTCGTTCCTTGAATGTTAATGTTTTCTTTCTCGATATGACCATTGAGTGTCACAATATCTGCTTGACCATCGCCGCCGCCCATCGCAGATCCTAAGTTCAAGTTGACTTGTTTGACATTGGTGCCACTGAGGTCATTAACCGTAATCGTGTCGGCTCCGCCCAAGGCATTGAAATTAATCTGCTCAATCCCATTCAGATCAGTCGTGATATTGGCCACATCGCGGGAAAACCGAACCTGTGAGCCATTCGCAGAAATATTAATGCGTTCGCTGATGTTGGCTCCATTAAATTGGAGGGTATCAAAACCCGCTTGCCCTTCTACCGTATCGCTACCATCACCGGGATTCCACAGAAAAGTATCGTTACCTGCGCCCATAAAAGCGGTATCATTGCCCCGGCCACCCGTAATTAAATCATTGCCGTCGCCACCATTTAGTACATCACTGCCATCCCCCCCCGTAATCGTATCGTTGCCTGCACCTCCATTGACAGTCAGGGCAATGAGCGATGCCAAGCCATTACCCGCTGTGAAAGTATCATCGCCACCATTGAGATTAACGACTAAATTTTTGATGCCACCGATGTCTAGGAAAAAGGGATCGGGGGTAACGCGATCGAGCCGTACACGATTACCGTTAGCTAATAAAGTAAAAATTTCAGAGACATCGCTACCGTTGATTTGGAGACTTTCATGGTCACTATTGATTTCGATCATAAAATATATCCTCACGAGGTTAAAAGTTTGGGTCTATTCAGAGGAGAAGACTGTTGGAGGAGCCATCTGTTATTAGATAGGGTTGAAAATTTGAGGCTATTCAGCTACGCTGAACGTCTGGCTAATCCTCATCATCAAGGATTCTCGGCTTATGTTTCGTCGTCTCCTTCGTCGTGCCCTGCGATCGCTCATCGCAAGCTTATTGCTTTTTAGCCTGACTACCAGCTTCAGCATTGCGATCGCCCCAAGCCGTGCTATCCCTTCACCAACGGTTGCTCAGACTGGTGCAGCTTGGATGGAACAGGGCAAGCGGTTCTATGATGCTGGAAAATTTGCCGATGCAGTTGCGGTTTTACAACAAGCTGTGCAGTATTACAAAACCCAGGGTGATACCTTGCGAACGGCGATCGGGTTGAGTAATCTTGCACTGGTTTACCAGCAGATGGGCCAGCGGAACAGGGCAAACCAGGCAATCACCGATAGCTTAAATTTATTAGAGATTACAACAGAAAGAAATATTTCTAGAAACGTTACTGAAAAGATTCAAACGCGCGCTCTTAAAACGCAAAATTTACCAACTTTAGCACAGATATTAGATATCTACGGGACGCTGCAACTAGAAGCAGGACAGGCAGAGACGGCGATCGTAGTTTGGCAGCAAGTTGAATTGATTTATCAGCAGCTTGGAGCGCTTCAAGGACAGGTGCAAAGCCGCATTCACCAAGCCCATGCCCTACGCGTTCTGGGCTATTACCGACGGGCCTTGACGCTACTTACAGAAGCTCGATCGCAGCTAGAACGTCAGCCTCCTTCGATTACGCAAATCATTGCCCTGCGATCGTTGGGAAATACCCTACGTCTGATGGGTAATCTGGAGCAATCCCGCGAGGTCTTGCAGCAGGGATTGACGATTGCGCAGGCATTGCGATCGACTCCCGTTAGCGCTGATCCAGTGGTAGAGACGGAAATCAGTGCGTTATATGTTGGATTAGGCAATACGTCGAGGGCGCAGCAAGATTTACCCGCCGCCAGCGAGTTTTATCAACAGGCTGCCCGTTTAGCAACTGCGCCGATCGGGAAAGTTCAGGCCCAAGTTAATTTATTTAGTCTTTTGGTTGATCAGCGCCAATTCCCTGCGGCCCAAACGCTTTTACCCGATCTGCAAAGCCAATTGGCCAATTTATCACCGAGCCAGTCCAGTCTCTATGCTCAGATTCATTGTGCCCGATCGTTGATGCAACTGGCCGAGCAGCCTGCTGTGCCCCAGTCTCTCAAGCAAGCGGCGATCGACTTACTGACCACCGCAATCCAGCAAGCCCATCGCCTCGGCAACGATCGGGCAGAATCCTACGGGTTGGGGAACTTGGGGCATTTTTACGAAAAAGAGGGTCAGTGGAAAGCAGCCCAGACCGCTACACAACAGGCTCTCCAATTGGCGCAGGCATTAAATGCCCCAGATATTGCCTACCAGTGGCATTGGCAATTGGGACGATTGCTGAAGCAGCAGGGAGACACTCAACGCGCGATCGTGGCCTATGATGCGGCTGTGAATGAATTACGATCGCTGCGGAAAGATTTAGTGGCGGTCGATCGTGAGGTGCAATTTTCCTTTCGAGACAGTGTTGAACCCGTCTATCGTGAATCCGTTGAATTATTGTTGCAATCGTCCTCGGAGCAAGCGACTGAACCTTACTTAGATCAAGCAAGACAGCGGATCGAAGCGTTGCAGTTAGCGGAACTAGATAATTTTTTTAGGGAAGCTTGTTTAGATCATCAAACGGTTCTTTTAGATCAGGTGGTCGATCGCGATCGTTCTCAAGTTGCCATTCTCTATCCCATTATTCTCCCCAATCAATTGGAGGTCATTGTTAAACTACCGAATCAACCGCTCTATCATCATACGATCGCAGTTACAAAATCTGAAGTTGAACAGACGCTACAACAACTTCAACAAAATCTGACTGAACTAGATGCAACAGCAGCGATTCAACGACTTTCCCATCAGGTTTATCGCTGGCTGATTCAACCGATCGAATCTGATTTACAACGCAGTAAGATTGATACATTAGTCTTTGTGCTAGATGGTGCTTTACGCAAAATTCCCATGGCAGGACTTTACGACGGGAAACAGTATCTCGTCGAAAAATATGCGGTTGCGTTAAATATTGGGTTACAGCTATTTCCCCCGAAAAGCTTGAAGCCTGAGCAATTTAACGTTTTAGCCGCAGGCTTGGTACAACCGCCCCAACCCTTTCAGCAACAATTTCCGCCCCTGCCTGAAATCAGGACTGAATTTGCTCAGATTACGAAGGCAGGAATTGCTACCCAACAACTTTTGGATCAAGCCTTTACGAGTGAGGCGTTAGAAGACCAGGTTCGTTCCACTAAGTTTAATATTGTTCACCTTGCCACCCATGGACAGTTCAGTTCCCAGGCTAAGAACACGTTTATTCTGGCTGCTGATGGCCCCATTAATGTCACCCAATTTGATTCTCTCTTGCGCGATCGTAATCAATCTCGATCGGCAGCCATTGAATTACTAATTCTCAGTGCTTGCGAAACGGCTGAAGGGGACGATCGAGCGACTCTAGGACTGGCTGGCGTGGCGGCAAAAGCCGGGGCACGCAGTACGATCGCCTCCCTTTGGCATATTGATGACCATTCCACAGCCCTCCTCATGGGCGCTTTTTATCATGAGTTAGCCAAGGCCCAAGTCACGAAAGCAGAAGCCCTGCGCCGTGCCCAAGTCAGTTTGCTGAAAAATTATCCCAACTATAGTCACATTGGTTTTTGGGCAGCCTATGTGCTGGTTGGGAACTGGTTGTAATCCACGAATCTATGACTACCGATCGCGCTACAAAACTTAACTCTCCTGTACGGTTGACGGGAAGAACGATCGCCGCTACATTGCTATAGTTAAGCAGCAATCGGACATCCAATCCCCGCTGCCAATACGCCCAAAAAACTAGCGCGATCGCCATGAGATTAGGCCCTCACAACGATCGCTGAGCCCCCAAGCTGATTACCCCAGCATGGTTGCCTGGATTGCATTTTAGCACCCCAAGCCGCCCTGTTTTGCCATGTCAGAAAACGGGGCGGCTAGCTTTTTTGGGTTTTCCTCGTCCACTTACTTCACATTTTTGAGGAAACCCAATGACCCGCTATACCAAGAAAATCAAGCTACAACTGAGTGGTGATGCTGATGCTGTTGATGCTGCGATTGGCATTTTGCACGTTATCAACTTCATCAGCGCCCACGAATGGAGTCAAATCGTCCGTAAACGGGGCGAACCCACCGTCGTGCGCGTTGCCGCTCGGGAGATCATGTTAGAAGCTAATTAGCAAACGCTGGAGACGGTTAGTCAGACTCCTCTTCTCTCAACTTTGAGAGAAGGGGATGAAGGCAAATTTGTAAACCTGGCATTAAACCTGGCATGGCCTCGATCGGATTGCCAAAAAAAAGCATCTCGATCATTTGGCAAATCAAGATGCTGAATATCAGGTGTAAGAGTTTGTTGAACCAAAATTGATACGAAATCAGAATTAGATATTGATGGCTCCGCTATAGAAACCTACTAACAAAATGGTTAGAGGCAACAGAGTTAGAATACCTGTCATAGTTGATTTAAAAGAAGGCGTAATGTTGTAAGGAGGATTTAGTTCAGATGCTTGGGACGTAGGTGTTGCCATGGGATTTACCTGAAATATTCAAATAATTTACTCTTTTATAATCGTGTAATTGTAGATGAATAGAATCTTTATATAGAGGTGTCTTTCCAAATTAAAAAATCGGCTAAAAGAAAGGTTGATGACTTAGATGTATCCTAGAAAAAAATACTAAAAAAAGAGCTAGTGTGTGACTAGCTCTTGACCGAGATTGACAGAATGACAAAATTAGATACGGCGCTTTTAGCTTATTCCCTATGAAGTTATTCTCCGACCGGTGCTACCAATCCAGGAGTAGGCCCTTTTTCCGGATCAAATTCCGATTTATCGGCATGACATTGGGGGCAAGTCCAATCTTCAGGCAGCGTTGCAAAGGGTAGGCCGGGTTCGATATGGGCTTCGGGGTCTCCATTGGCCGGGTCATACACATATCCACAAACTTTACAAACGTAAGTATCCATTGTGTTCTCCTAGAGGAAATAGAAATTGAATAAAAGTTAAGTGATGGGTTGAAGCAGCGGGTGAGTTTTGTTGAACTGCTTAACCCTTGCTATCAGAATACGGGGTCATCTTCTCGACAGGCTCTATCAGAAGTGAGTGGATGGAGTCAGCCTATAGGGTGAGGTAAAGCGATCGGTTATGGAGTGGGTAAACTCTTGAAAAACCGTGCAAAACAGATGGTTGGATAACTGAACGATAATCCCGTTACCGCCTACACTTGAACTATTTCTTGCAGTGGTTAGGAAAATCCATGGTAAATTCTTCGGTTTATCCCCGCGATCTGATTGGCTATGGTGCAACGCCGCCCCATCCTCAATGGCCTCACCAAGCCCGGATTGCGGTGCAATTTGTGATCAACTATGAAGAAGGTGGCGAAAACTGTATTTTGCATGGCGATCGGGCATCAGAAGCGTTTCTGTCGGAAATTCCAGGGGCGCAACCTTTTGTGGGTCTGCGGCATATGAATATGGAGTCTTGCTATGAATATGGCAGTCGAGCGGGATTTTGGCGGCTGCATCGGCTGTTTACCCAGCGGCAGATTCCGGTGACGGTGTATGGCATTGCCATGGCCTTAGAGCGCCATCCAGAGGCGGTGGCGGCGATGCTGCAAGCGGACTGGGAAATTGCCAGCCATGGGTATCGCTGGATTGATTACAAAGATTTTGATGAAGCGGCGGAACGGGAACATTTGCAGCGGGCGATCGAAATTCATACCCGCGTTACAGGTAGTCCTCCCCTGGGGTGGTACACGGGCCGCAACAGTCCCCATACGCGCAAACTGGTGGTGGAGGCTGGGGGCTTTCTCTACGATGCTGACAGTTACGCCGATGATTTACCGTACTGGGTTTACGACTACGGCACGCCCCATTTGGTGATTCCCTACACGCTGGATAATAACGATATGCGCTTTGCCACCAGTCAGGGCTTCAATTCTGGCGATCAGTTTTTTGCCTACCTGCGGGATGCCTTTGATGTTTTGTATGCCGAGGGAGAAACCGCCCCGAAAATGATGAGCGTGGGCTTACATTGCCGCTTGGTGGGGCGACCGGGCCGATCGGCGGCTTTGGCACGATTTTTGGACTATGTGCAGGGCCACGATCGGGTGTGGCTGTGTCGGCGGATGGATATCGCCCAGCATTGGCACCAGCACCATCCACCTACATCGACGGCTCCGTCGGCTAACTAATAGCGCCCAGGTATCACCCAGGTATCACCCAAGCTTTGGGCGATCGCTCAGCCCGCGATCGCCCAGCCTATGAGTTGGCTGTGGCTGCTTTGTAGGCGGCCCAGCCCCCATGGTGGGAAATATCCGGCCAGTTAAATTGCTCAATTAATTCCTGGGGATACAAAAATGCGGTCAGGACTTCTCCATCCTCTAGGATGATATCGCTGGGGTACATGTGGGGCGGTTCATTGGCGGCTAAGTGGTCAAAGTCGGCCAAGGTTAACTCATAGACTTCCCCCGGAATCGACATTCCTCCGGATTCCACTGCATAGATGGCAGGATGCCAACCCTCCCCTGCGGCATGGAGGCGGTATAAGGGCTGGGTTTGGGCCGATCGAATGAAGACCGCATCTCCTAAATTGCCATGGTCGGGTTGTCCCCGCAGGGCCGATCCACAGATGAAGATTCGCTTATATTCCACAGAAGCTTGAGTCATAGTGTGTCCTCCCAATCTGCTGACCTAATCTGATTAGTTCAGCACAAATGCACAACTACGCCTATGCTATAACGAAAATAAAATATTCCCAAACCTTCCATTTTGATTAATTCACTCTCTTGGTACATATCAATGGGGAAACTAACAACCCATGTTTTAGATACCGCCCAAGGTTGCCCTGCCGCCGGGGTGCCCCTTCAGCTTTGGCGCTACGATCGCGAATCTGGCGATCGGCAACTGCTGGCCAAAGCTGTGACGAATCTGGATGGTCGGACGGATGTTCCGTTACTGATTAACGAACAGTTAAAAGTTGGTTTCTATGAAATTATCTTTTTTGTGAAAGATTACTTCGATCGACAACCGCTGAATCTTCCCGACCTACCCTTTTTAACGGAAGTTCCGGTTCGATTTACGATTGCTGATTCCGATGCTAATTACCATATTCCCTTGCTAGTTTCTCCATGGTCTTATACAACCTATCGAGGCAGTTAACGGTTCCTAGAGAACTTAAATTGACGTTATTTTTTTGCTATATTGCAGCCATCTTTTTTCTGTTCTTAAACTTTGCTTAATTTTTATTTAAACTTTAATTTTGCTGTACTTTTGCTGATTTTTAAACCTCTTTTTTACAACGACTGTGAATTGAAGGATGATTCAGAACTATTCCCTGGCACAATTGAACGCGATGTCCGAAGCTGATTTCATAACGGCCTTGGGACATATTTTTGAACAAACTCCAAGGATTGCCCAAATGGCTTGGTTACAGCGTCCCTTCGTCAGCCTAGCGGACTTGCATCAGAAAATGGTGGCGATCGTGGATCAATTGCCCTCAGCGCAGCAGATTGATCTGATTTGTGCCCATCCAGATTTAGGCAGTCGGGCGAAAATGGCGGAAGCCTCGGTCAAGGAGCAGGCTGGCGTGGGACTCGATCAACTTACGGCCAGTGAATACGATCGCTTTCAGTCTTTGAATCAGGCATATAAAGCTAAGTTTGGCTTTCCCTTTATCATTGCAGTGCGTAACCATACTAAAGCAACGATTTTGGAAGCTTTTGAACAGCGGCTCCAGAATACGCCGGAGCAGGAACAGCAAACCGCACTGGCAGAAATTGCAACCATTGCTCAATTTAGATTGCAGGATAGTATTCAATAAACTATTACTAGAATCAACGCTAAATTGATTGCTAACTGATCAATAAGGGGAATTTCATGCAGGGGTTAAAGGCGATCGTGATTGGGGCGGGAATTGGCGGACTGACGGCGGGAATTGCCCTACGCAAGGCGGGCTATGAGGTGGAAATCTACGATCGGGTACCGGAGCTTAAACCCGTGGGTGCTGGGATTTCCCTCTGGTCCAATGGGGTGAAAGTGCTGAACTGGCTAGGGTTGGGGGCTGAGATTGCTGGGATTGGTGGCACCATGGTGCGGATGGAATACCGTTGGTTGGACGGTCGCCTCTTAAATGACATTGATTTGGCTCCGTTGGTGCAATCCGTGGGCCAATGTCCCTATCCTGTGGCGCGGGCAGATCTACAAGCCATCTTGCTGCAAGCCTTTGACGGAACCGTGAATTTAAACCATTGCTGCGTGGCGGTTGAGCAAACCGATCGGCAAGTTACTGCCAGGTTTGAAAATGGCCATTGTGCAACAGGGGATTTCTTGGTTGCTGCAAATGGCGTGCGATCGAACCTACGGGAATATGTTCTGGGTCAACCGTTTCATCCTCAATATGTGGGTTATGTGAATTGGAATGGGTTGGTGACAGCCAATGATGACTTAGCACCGCCGCAAACCTGGGTGATTTACGTCGGTCAGCACCAGCGAGCTTCCATGATGCCCGTGGCGCACGATCGCTTTTACTTCTTTTTGGATGTGCCGTTGCCAGTGGAGGCAGGGGCGAATCCGGCAGGGATCCAAGCGGAATTGCATGAATATTTCCAAGGTTGGGCAGACCCGGTGCAACGGTTGATCGATCGTCTCGATCCGCAGGCAACGGCAAGGCTTGCAATTCACGATATGGGGCCGATCGATCGCTTAGTTAAGGGCCGCGTGGCGTTGCTGGGAGATGCGGCTCACACCACCTGTCCCGACCTAGGCCAAGGCGGTTGCCAAGCTATGGAAGATGCCCTAGTCCTGGCGCAATGTTTAGTGACCACTAATGTGAGTGTGGAAGATGCATTACAGCGTTACGAACGCCAACGCCACGATCGGGTCAGTGCTGTGGTCAATAAAGCACGGCAACGGGCGGAAATGATCCATGGCAAAGATCCGCAGGTGACGCAGCAATGGTACGACCAACTGGCAACAGAAGATCCCTTGGATGTTACTGGCGCGATCGCAAAAACGATCTTAGGCGGGCCGTTACATTAAGTGCCGTAATCAGCATTGCAATTAAGCCGCTAAATTAAAACCGCTAAATTAAGGCCGCAACAGTTTCCCAGGATTTGCCGCGCCGAATAATTTCTGGTTCTTCGGTTAAATCGATAATGGTAGACATCTGGCCTGAGGGTTCTTCGTTGCTGTCAATGATCACATCCACCAGATTATCGAAGCAATCAAAGAGGTCGAAGCGAGAATCGGCCATCTGGGGCGGCTCAAATTCCTCTTCCAAGGCGAGGGCATAGGCACTGGTGGAAATAATTGGATTCCCCAGTTCTTCCATAATTGCGAGGCAAATGGGGTAGTCTGGGACTCGGATGCCGGTGGTTTTGCGTTTGGGATGCATCACCAGTTTGGGCACGAGGCGCGTGGTCGGTAAAACGAAGGTGTACGGCCCTGGAATCAACCGTCGCATGAGGCGATAGGCGCTGTCACTAACGACGGCATACTGGGCGATGTCCGAGAGGGAGGGGCACAAAAAGGTCAGAGGCTTGTCGTTGGACATTTGCTTGATCTGACGCACCCGCTGGACAGCACTTTTGGAGTTGAGGTCGCAGCCGATCGCGTAGAGGGTGTCGGTGGGATAGAGCATCACTGCCCCTTTACGTAGGGCATCGCAAATCATCTCGATGGTGCGGAGTTGGGGATTTTCAGGGTGCAGTGAATAGATCTGAGCCATGGCCAAGACGGATTCCAAAAAGAACACTGGCCACGTCATTCATCAAACCCGTAGTTTTTCAAACACGCAATTTGTCAAATCTGTAACCAGTTCATGGGTTCAGCTTACCAGTCTGGGGTTCACCGGATCAAAGGACTCTGTAAAACTTCTTGAACCGATCGCTTTTAATTTGAATAACTATATGGTTATATTAGATAATCAGGTCGGGTAGTTTCAGCATTGAAAGCCGTTTCTCTGCTGTTTCTCTGCTGTTCCTCGATTGAAGGCGGTTTCCCTTAGGCAGCAAAATTTGGCATGGGCAGTCAATGGCTGCGTAGTCCTGTTGACGTTTCCTTTCCATAATTCCTTCTCCTTCCATTGCGTTTTTATTCCTGTCGGGATGACCGATTAGTGCATATTTCCGATGAATGCACATTCCCGTAATGCCTATTCCCGAATTGATGAATTAGGAGAATTCATATCCTATGGCTACAATTGTTGTGATTGGAGCTGGTTTGGGTGGACTGCCCACGGCTTACGAACTGAGACAGCTTTTGCCTGCTGAACATCAAGTGGTCCTAATTTCCGAGCAGCCCAAATTTATGTTTATTCCGGGGCTGGTTCGCGTGGCGTTAGATCTTGATTCGATCGATCATTTTCAGTTAGAGCTGCAACCCTTGGCGCAAAAGCACAGGTTAGACTTTGTCAATAGCCCGGTAACTGCTCTCGATCCGCATCAACGGCGCATTACGGTAGCCAATGGGCAGGTAATTGAGTATGACTATGTGGCGATCGCGACGGGGCCAGGATTTGCCTTTGACGCCATTCCTGGGTTGGGGCCCCACGGAGGTTATACCCATTCGATTTGCTCCGCTCAACATGCTTTGGAGGCTAGGGCTGCTTGGCTCAAGTTTTTGGAAAACCCTGGATCGTTGGTGGTGGGGGCGGCACCGGGAGCGGGATGCTTTGGGCCAGCCTATGAGTTTATCTTGATGGCTGATTGGATTTTGCGGCGCAAAGGATTACGCCAGCAAGCTACCCTCACCTTGGTGACACCAGAACCTTATGTCGGACATTTAGGGGTGAGTGGCGTGAAAAATGCGCAGCGATTGACGGAAAACTTATTGCGTAAACACAATATTAATATTATTAACAATGCTGCAATTACATCAGTGACGGTCGATAAAATTACGCTAGAGGATGGGCGAGAGATTGCCCAAGATTACGCGATGATTTTGCCAGCGTTCCGAGGTGTGCAATTTATTCTCGATGCACCGGGTTTGGGCAATGACAAAGGGTTTATTCCCATTACGGCGACCCACCAGCATTCCCAGTTCCCTGAGATTTATGCCTTGGGGGTTAGTGTAGCTCTGGCGCAGCCGGAGAAGTCTCTAGTGCCGATCGGGATGCCCAAGAGTGGCCAAATGACGGAAGCTATGGGGATGGCAGTGGCCCATAATATCGCAGTCTCGTTGGGAGCCCTTCAGGCCGATCCGCAAATCCCCACGTTAGAAGCCATTTGCTTTGCGGAGTTTGGGGAGACGGGCATTCTCTATGTTGCGGCTCCTGTGCTGCCTGACTCAGAGACTGGAAAACGTCGCTATTCCTATGCGGTGCAAGGCAAATGGGTGGTTTGGGGCAAAGCGGCCTTTGAGCAATACTTTATGACCAAGATGCGTTTAGGGGCGGCGGTTCCTTGGTTTGAGCGGTTGGGGTTAAAGGCGTTATTTGGGGTCGATCTGGTGCGATCGCAGCCGAGTACCCTCTCCCAGCGCATTGCCAATGGATGAGTTCATGATGAGTTCATGATGATGAGGGCTTTATCGATTGGGAAAGACTGATCAGTTTGAGGCAAGGTGAATTGGAAAACGGCAACTAAAGCAATGAGGAGGCAATCTTATGACGGTCAAATATGTCACCCATGATCTGACGACGGGCAACATCACCGTGATGGGCCATGTGGAAGATGTGATGACGGTGCGAGGGAGTAAAGTGTCGCGGATTGGCGCGATCGTGGGTCAAGAAGCCCAAAACCCAGCGGAAATTCACCTCAATTTGGAAGTGGATCCCCATAAAACTGCATCACAAATGTTGGTGTTAAGTTTTAGTCCCCAGGATGCGGTGGAGATTGGGTTGCAATTGACGGCGATGGGTATTGAGGATAATCCGGCAATCAGTCTTGATTCGGTGAAACAACGGCTGGTGGATTTGCTGGCAGAACTCGATCGGACATTGCAAGTGAAACCTTAACTGCTGAGTTGAGCCATCATAGTGTGTAATGTCAAAGAGAATGGGTGAAGTTATCCTTTTACCATTGGGGTCGGTGACAGAGGACGGCGCTGCCACCAATCCCGCTATGGCAGAGGACTCTTTAGAGTGGCTGAGTTTTCATCGGGTGTGGGGGCAATTGGATGATCTGACTTTAGCCGCGATTGCCCAGTCTCTAAAGTCCATGAAAGTGGCTGCCGGGACAGAAATTTACCGGGAAGGTCAAGGGGCGATCGGGCTCTATTGGCTGAAGTGGGGCAGTGTGGAAATTTATCGCGCCTCCGCTGTGGGAAAAACCCATATTCTTTACCATCAGGCCGGGGATGTGTTTGGTTATGTCCCCTTAGTCTCTAGTTTGATGACTGATGGGGGCGAGGATCCTGCCTCCATCGCAGTGACCTATCAAACCAGTGCGATTGCAGTGAGTGCTAGCGAAATCTGGTTTCTGGGGCGATCGAGTTTACTCCAATTGAGTCAAGCCTTTCCGGCGATTCTCAATTTGATCAGCCAACTCTTAGTCAAGGACTTGGCTGAGTTTACTCAACGGATCTCCCAGGAACAAGTTCGTATTCAGGGATTACAAGACTGGATTTGTTCTACCCCCCAAAATATAACGCCGATCGCGGCCAGTAAAGCGGCTCAGAAGTTGATTCAACAGATTGAACTAGCGGCCCAAGACGTGAAGCCGATCGTGTTTCAAGCGGCCAATGGAACCGGAAAAACGTTCTTGGCTGGTTATTTGCATCAGCAGTCAGGATTGCGCGATCGACCCTTTGTGGAAATCGACTGCACCCAACTGCCGCGAGATACGACTGGCTTTGTCAGTTCGGATGTGATTTTTGGTCGGGATGGGGAAGCTGCGGGGGTCATTGAGTTACTGGAGCGGGGCACGGTGTTGTTGGATCAGGTGCAGATGTTGTCTCCGGCGGATCACGATCGGCTGATCCACTATCTGAAAACGGGGCATTTCCTGCGAAATCCTTTGCTGAATACAACCAGAGCGCAGGCTAATTTGACGGATTCTACTGTCAATGCTCAAGGGAATCCTAAAATTGATGATTTCAAAGTTGGGCCTGTGGCCTCTTGGGCGAGGCTGATTTTGGCCAGTCCTTACCCGATCGCCTTGCCGGAAATTTCTGTCCATCGGCTCAAGTTATATACGCTGGCTCAGCGCAAAAGTGATATTCCTGCATTTGCGGACAGTTTGATTGCCCAATTCTGTCAGGCGCAGGGGCGCTCAGTCTTGCAACTCAGTCAGGCTGATCTTCGTCGCTTGCTTAGTTATGACTACCCTGGCAACTTACCTGAATTAGCAGGTATTCTGAAACGGGCGGTGATCATGACGCCTGTAGACCAAATGGTGATTCCGGAACAAGTATTATGGTCATTACAATCGAAGAAAAATGCCTTCCGCATTGACCTCTTGGAACAGTTACCTTGGCTACGGCGTTTGCTCTTGAGTTCATGGTGGCCTAAGGGTTTCTGGATGGTTGTAATGCTGATGTTTATACCCGTCACCGTGATGGGGTATATCGGTCCCCAAACTCGGGATGCCAGCATGACGCTGAATCTTTTTTGGGCTTGGTGGTGGCCTTTGTATTTATTTTTATTTTTGTTTGTTGGACGATTGTGGTGTGCAATTTGTCCTTTTATGATTACGGGGGAGTGGTTCCGGCAAATTTCGCTCTGGTTGTGGCCGAGGCCGTTATTACCCTGGCCAACGAAGTGGCTGAATCGCTGGGGGGCATGGCTACTGTTTGGGGGATTCTTGTTGATTTATCTATGGGAAAAGTTTTGGGATTTGCCCCATACCCCCTATTTGTCGTCCTGGTTGCTAGTGGTGATTTCTGCGGGGGCGGTCATTGGGAGTGTGATTTATGAACGCCGTGTCTGGTGTCGCTATCTTTGTCCCATTGGTGGAATGAATGGTTTGTTTGCAAAACTATCATTGCTGGAACTACGATCGACCCAACAAATCTGTGGCACTCAGTGTAGTACGTTTGGTTGCTATAAAGGGAGTGATGCAACGCCAGTGAGTTTCAAGGATGCATTACCGAACGAAGGTCAAGCTACGGGGGGGTGTCCACTCTATTCCCATCCCGCGCAATTGCAGGATAATCGTGATTGTGTGTTATGTATGACGTGCTTGAAAGCTTGTCCGAATCGATCGGTGCAATTAAATTTACGCTTTCCAGCCACGGATTTATTAGAAGATCACCGTGGTTTTGGGGCGGAAGTTGCTCTATTGTTGCTATTATTGGGTGGTGTGTTCATGCACCATAGCGATCGTATCTTAGCTCTGGTAGGTGCGGCTAACTGGAGTATTGATGCTAATCATTTGTGGACTGGACTCCCCTGGGTGTTGGGGATATTGAGCTTACCAATGCTGTTGACCTACATAGTGCATCAGTTCGCTCGATTGTTCGATCGGCAAATGCCAGATTATTTAACCGTAATTTATGCCTATTTACCCATCACCCTTGCGGCTAATCTTGCTCACTACACTCCTGCTGCCATGACGGAAGCGGGTCAAATTCTCCCGGTCATGGCAAGAACATTTGGTTTCAGTGGACTAGGTTGGCCAACCTTAACTTGGAGTATAGATGTTGCTCAGTTTTTACAGAGATTAACCTTGCTATCAGGTTTAGGATTTAGTGTTTATCCACTGTTACGAATTACTCAGCGATCGTGGATTCATAATCTACCCCATTTGCTCTTTATGATGAGTTTGACGTTGATTTTTTTCAAGTTGATTCTGTGATGAATTTGTGATGAATTCCAATCAGAAGTGTGGTTAATCCTAATTATATATTTTTCAAAATTGTTTATTAAATAAAAATTAACTCATTGATCATTGCATTCTTCTAAAACTGATACCGATTTTGTCATTCTTGTTTTGTAATCCTGATTTTCATCATGACTATTCATACCAACATTACCGAATTGATTGGTCGTACTCCGTTAGTGCAACTTCAGCGGCTCCCACAGCAATACCAGTGTCTTGCGCAGATTGTGCTTAAACTGGAAAGCATGAATCCAACTAAATCGGTGAAAGATCGGATTGCTATCAGTATGATCAATGCCGCAGAAGCAGCGGGTTTGATTCAACCGGGACACACCACGATTATTGAAGCGACCTCCGGAAATACAGGAATTGGTCTAGCGATGGTTTGTGCAGCCAAGGGATATCGTCTTATTTTGACGATGCCGGAAAATATGAGCCGTGAGCGCCAACAATTATTACGGGCCTATGGTGCGGAAGTGGTGTTGACTCCGACCTATGCTGATATGCCAGGGGCGATCGCCTGCGCCAATGAGTTGCTTGCCAGTATCCCTAAGGCTTTTTCTCCCCAGCAATTTAGCAATCCTGCTAATCCACAAATCCATTACCGCACAACTGGCCCAGAAATCTGGCAGGATACCAATGGCGAGGTGGATGCGATCGTGGTTGGGGTAGGAACGGGAGGAACCCTCACCGGAGCTGGGCGCTACCTCAAGCAGCAGAAGCCTAGTGTTCAAATCATTGCCGTCGAGCCTGCTGCTAGTGCGGTTCTCAGCCACCAGCCAGCGGGTATTCATAATATTCAAGGTATCGGTGCAGGCTTCATTCCCGATGTCCTAAGGGTAGATTTGATTGATGAAATTATTACTGTTAGTGAATCACAAGCCTACAACATCGGTAAACAGCTTGCGACCCAGGAAGGAATTATGGGTGGAATTTCCACTGGGGCAATTCTGTTCGCAGCCCTACAAATTGGGCAACGATCGACCTATCGCGATCGTTTAGTTGTAGGGATTCAACCTAGTGATGGCGAGCGTTATTTGAGCACTCCCCTCTGGCAGTCGATCGATTCTCTAAACCCTCCGGATGTTGGGGATTTAGAGAATGAACAGCTTGGGGTTATGGATGAATGCCTCGTGCAAGCATTGCAGCAAATAGGGGAATGAGCGCAAATCCTAATAGCTCTCCTCGGATGAACCAGGATAGGCGTTGCACTTGGGGTAAAGCCAACGGGGGAGGTGTCTGGTTCCGTAATCCTTTGATCCAGGAGAGGAAGGAAAAGGTGGGATATAGGGACAGTAGGCTGACGATGATGAAAATTCCAATCTTGGTATAAAAAACGGGATCACTCAAATAGTAATCGGTGCCTTTACCAAAATAAAGAACTCTCAAAATCCCAGTAACCAAAACCATTAATGCCGAGAGGCCATAAATAGTATCGGCGATAAGAAGTTGCCAAGCTGCTTGGAGCTTGAGGTCGGGTTTGAGAAGGTGATGTTCCATAACTAAGGCTCCAAAGGCCAGCATGAAGCCCAAGTAATGTAAATAGGCTGTAATCGCACTCTGCCACATAGTGATCTCGATCGTGATTTCGTTAGAATCCTATGGGTATTTAACCACAGGTGGCTTTTTTCAGGGATGAATAGGGCGATTTGTGCCGTCTAGAAAATTCTGAGGTTGCTCCTATTGTGGCGATTTTAGTAAATCCAAGGAATCAGCTTTTTAACGCGGGATTGATAATTTTCATAATCGGAAAATTTCGTCTTGAGCCAGGATTCTTCTTGCTTAGCTTTCTGATCAAAAAATAGCAAGAAAATCACGGCTCCGATCGCGTGGCTCAGACTCCACCGCCAGCAACTGTAGGCGATCGCGGCAAAAATCACGCCACTGTAAATCGGATGGCGGACGATGCTGTAAACGCCGATCGTCACTAATTCGCCATCGTCTTTTGGATGGGGTAAGGGGGTCAAATTACCTCCCAGTTTCAGCACGCCGCCCACTAACAGGACAATGGACACTAAACCCAATAGTCCTGTGAGGCCCCAAACACTATAATTCCACAGGGGGGATAGCGGTTCTCTGGAAAGGAAAGGATAGACAGGCAGCAACACAAAAGTAATGAAGAGAATCATCTGTCCCATAACCCAATATTCCCCCCGCTTGCCCCGCCACCATTGGGTGGAATAGCCCCATTCTTTGAATTGATTCATGGTTAATCTCGCAATGGAAAATTGGATAATTTATTGGTTATGAATGATTGGTTATGAATGATTCACTAGCTTTCGATCGTACCTTAAAACTCAAAAATTGCCCGTACCGTTCCAACCACGATCGTGTCGTTGTTGCTGTTGTTTTCAGGATTGAAAATTACCAAGACTCCAGGATTGAGGGATAAATGTTGATTCACTGGATAGCGATAGAGTCCTTCGAGGTGCCAGGAACTTGTACCCTCCTCCGCACCACTGTCATTTTGGGTGACTTTGGGTTGCTGGCCAATAATTAACCCAGCTAAGCTACCTTTTTTACCCAAGTCGGGAAAGGCGAACGTGACAGCCCAATTGAAAATCGAGGCGCGGTCCCCTTGGCGGACGGGCACGCGACCTAAGCCAAAGCCATCGCCTTCAGCTTCGGCCCGCGTCCAGCCGACCCACCCCGATAGGGTAAATTTAGGATTGACGCGCCAACTAGATTCCAAACCAAAGTGATTGGCTGACGTGGCGATCGTGCCAAAGGGGGAATTAGCCAGCCGACTGCCCGTGCCCCCGGTGAGGAAGGCTTTGCCAGGGGGATAGTAAGCTCGTACATAGGTTGCGCCAAAACTGAGCGTGTCAGACGGGCGGACGGTTAACTGGGCTAAGGCGGCAAAGGAGCCATTCAACAGGCCATTGTTGGCGGTCGGTTCCGCAGGATTGCGTGCCATATAGCCGACGGAGAAATTCAGCGATCGACTGATATCGTAGGAGACGGTGACGCCTGCGCCTCGGCGACCTTGGATATAAATGGGATTGAACCGCCCAAAGTTGGAAATTGCGCCTTTGTAGGGGCTGGCAAAAAAGGGATTGAACGTTTCAACAGCGGTATCGTAGCGACTCTCGGCGGCATCGATCGTGACCCGCAATTTGGGTGATAGGGGAAAGCGATAGAATAATCGCCCGATTTGCAATTGGTTATCCGTTGACCCGTCGAAGGCCAAGCGGGTCATATTGGTGCCCGTGACGTTGACGCCAAAGGGCGTGGTATTCAAGGCGTCAAGGCGAATTTTTAACAGGTCTTTGCCCGTAAAACTGGTATTTAAACTCAATCGCACTCGGTTATCCATAACCCAATTGTCATCGACACTGCGTCCGCTGCCATCGGCCCGCTCATCCCCGATCGCACCAGTCACCGAGAAAATGACTTCACCCTGTAATTTAGTGGTGGTGGAAAACTGTTGTTTTTGAAGCGTAGCAGTTTTGGCCTCTAAGCCATCCACTCGCCCCCGCAAAGTCTCCAGTTCTGGGGCAAATTCCGTTTGGAGGCGTTTGAGGGTCGCTAAATCTTGCTGGGTAGCGAGTTCTGCTCCTGCGACGGCAATCCGCTGGTTCATTTGGTCAATGCAAGCATTTAATCCAGCGGCAAACTCGTAACGGGTGACTGCTCGATTACCACGATAGGTGCGATCGGGATATCCTGCAATGCAACCATAGCGTTCTACTAAGGCTTGCAGCGCTTGAAACGCCCAATCCGTAGGTTGCACATCACTCAATTGGGAAACGCTAGTGACTTGAGCCAAGGGATTTGCCAAGGAATCGGTGGAGGAATTAGTCAGTGAATTGTCGAGGAAATCGTTCGCGATCGAGTTAGAGTTGCGATCGAGTGTTGCTGGTGCGGACATAGTTTCTGCTGCTACTCCACTGGCAAATCCACTGATAAATCCACTGGTAAATAGTAATAATGAACTGGGAAATAGGATTGCAGTGATTGACTTAAAATTGATATGAAGTTTTGTCATAATACAGGACTCCTTCCTAACACCAGAAAACCGTAAATCCAATGAACAACGCAACACAGTCAACGAATCTTAATACTGTGCCCTGGAAAATCCACGATCGCTTTGTTGAAATCCAGTCCCGTTGGTTAACGGTGATTGGCGAACATCTCCAGGATCATCAAGGGAATTACCTGGAATATTGGCGAGTCGAAAAGGCTGATTCTCTGATCGTGATTCCGATTCAAGATCAGCAGTTTCTGTTGCCCCAACCAAGCTATCGTCCCGGTGTTAGCCAAGCGACATTAGATTTTCCGGGGGGACGACTGCCACTAGAGGCTGATTTGCGGGAAACGGCCTACGACATTCTGCTCCGGGAATTGGGGATTCCTGCGGTTGCGATCGCAACCCTAGAACCGCTGAATTCCCAAGGCTGGGCAATTAATAGCTCGTTTTCTAACCAAAGGCTCTATGGATGGGTTGCAGAAATTACAACGGCTTCAGCATTAAATCCTGCAAATCCTGCTGGTTCCATCCTTCGTTATCCGATCGAGGCAAAGGGGCTGCGATCGCTGCTCCAGGATTTAACCTGTCTGCAATGTCGATCGGTCTTACAGGAATGGTACTTGATGCAACGGATTTAAGCTGGAGCAGTGGCGGAATGAGATCCCCGCTCAGATTGGAATGCCATTCCAGATTCATCTTCCGACTCGGAGAAAGCCATGTGGCCGCGATAGCCTGTGATAATCCGCTGACCATCTTGCAAAATATGGATTTCTACTGCGTCGCTGGCCCAGTCAATTTGATGTTGTAGCGCTGGGTTAAACACATGCACCCGTTGATTGCTAGAGGAGACGGGGGAATTGGGGGAATGAATGGCCTGGGAGGCAACGTAGGGGCCATCAATGAGAATGTCTAACTGGTCGAGTAAGTCCTGACTACCCACTGGGGCTTGGCGCGATCGCAATTGTTCCAGCGTAAAGCCTGTAAAGGACATTACGGTCAATCCTTGCGCCTTCAGTTGTTTGGCGACCTGGGCTAAGACCACTGCTTGCTTAAAGGGTTCGCCACCGGAAAAGGTGATGCCTTGGTTGCGAGGTTCGCGCAGAACCTGGCGCACCACTTCGTCCACACTCACCAATTGGTTAATCTCAAAGGGCCAAGAATGGGAATTGAAGCAGCCCGGACAATGCCGTCCACAGCCCTGTACCCACAGGACGGCCCGCACCCCAGGGCCATTGACTTCGGAGTTATCTACATAGCCCATGACATTAAGATAGCCGGGGGGAATTTCTGGGAGGGCTGGCGGTTGGTTGGGTTGGGGCTGGGTTGGTTGGGTTGAGGTGGATGCGATCGTGGATGGCATGGGTGTTCTCCCGTAGGTACTTAAGGAATCGTGATTGAAGTCAGGATCAACGTTAAGAGGGGTATTGTTAAGATTGTCGTTGTAGACAACGCTCAAACGCCGGTTTATGGTTGTTTTCGGAAACGGAACGTAATTGTGTGAAGAGATCCCGCAAATCGGTCTGTTGAACAAAATTTAAAAAATTGTCGTACAGTTTGATGTTGGCAATTTCAGCATCGATGCCCATTTGACAGGCTTGTCGCAAGGTTTGCGGGGCGTCTACTCGATCGGCAAAGGTGTCCTGGGGGATGGGGATTCCATAGCGTTGGAAAAGCGTTTCCCAGTGCTGAACATGGCGATTTTCCGCTTGGACAATGTTGCTAAAAGGACGGAGAGTCCCAAATTTCTGGATGACTGCGGTGTAGAAAGCGCGTGCATGAAACTCATCGTTGATGGCATCAATCATGGCCTGGTGGGTTTTTGCATCTAGGGGCGGACTAGCGGCGCTCATGGTGGTGGTGGGTGAGGTGGCAGAAACCATTAACCCGATCGCGAAAACGGAAAAACTAGCGGTTAATCCATACTGTAGGCGGTAGGAATTCATGCTGATCTCCAGGGTTGGAAGAATGTTTGCTAGGGGATGGATGCACGATCGTAAAAGTGATGGATTGCGGGTGAATCAACGATGACCGACTTGTGATGACCGGCTGCTGACTCTAATCCTTGGTTTGCTGATCCAACGTTCTCCAATCGACTAGGAATGTGGCGGGTAAGGCGAATGTGATGGCATTACCGGATTCTGTGGGTAGGGTTATGCGCCAAGGCAGCTCTAGTCGTAAATCAGACACAATCGGTTGTAGGTTGTATTGTCCAATGTGGGGTTCCGGTGCGTTGGTATTGCTAAACATTTGACTAGAGGCATCCTCAGCGGTGAGGATCTCGCCAAAGGAATTGCGGAATTGTAGGGGCTGGGTGCGATCGATACGAACGCTGCCGGGGAATCCTGCCAGTCTGAAATTCAAGACGGTGGCTCCATCGGGTTTAATGCGCTTAAAGGCGATCGCTTGCCAGGTGCGACCTTGTTGATCCTTGAGTGGGTGTCTGGTTTGGTAGACGGTTTGACCCGGTTGTTCCTCAAATTGCTGGATGGCTGCGATCGCGGGTAAGGTTGGGATGAAGCCTAAAACTGTGGTCAATGTAATTACAGTGATGATGACGATCGCGATTATGGAGCGTAACCAGAGAGAGAATTGCTTAGACATCGATGGAAGTACGTTTTAAGAAATCATTGACAGCAAGAACAAATGACTACGGATGACTAACTGGGGAAAGTCTGATTGAATTCGTATCAATTGATCGAGAATCTTGGCTGGGACCTTGACTGGAACCTTGACTGGAATCTTGACTAAATCATTTACTGAATCGCTTACTGAATCCTGTCTTGTAATGCGGATTGAATGGCAGCTTGCAGATCAGGCATGAAAACGGAATACATGCCGCGTAGGTCGCCCACGTTGAAATCATAGGCGCGATCGTCGAGATACTTCTCTTGAATAAACTGAGGCCGTTGATTTTTCTGTCCGTGACAGGCGAGGCAACTGGCTTCTACATTAATGCGGCGATAGTAACGAGTGCCTGCTTGCCCATTGATTGTTGCATGTTCCCAAAATCCCATTAAGTCCGGATTTTTTCTAAAGGTTGCTAAGGCTTGGCGTGCCTGGGAACTGTCCGGCGCATGATCGGGATTGCGATATTTATCGGCTATTTGCTTGACCTGCCAACCGTTTTCTTGGCTGAGTCGTTGCGCCTGCATACCTACGGGACGGCAAACTTCTTTCATCGTTTCCAGGGTTGGTTCTTCGGTGCGTCCTTCCAACGTAGAAGCAAGTCCCGATCGCATCTGATCTAAGTCCTCGATCGCTTGAATGGCTTTGGTTAACTCAGCTGGATTGGTGACGATCGGCGGTACGGACTGGGCGATCAAAGCTTCTATAGCCCAAGCGGGTGCTGGGATGATCCAGCAAATGATCCCGAGAATAATCACCATCCCAAACAGTAGCCTCAAAGAAAATTGGGAAAACTCGTTGACCATGGTGGGATGCCTCGATGTAATGCTGCTAAGTAGGGAAATTACCCGCAAGTCATGGCTGCCCACAGGTTATTTCTGAAGAGATTGAATTCAATAGTTGCATTCTACAACTATTTAGTTATATTATCAACTAGCTGGTGAAGTCTGATTCTTACCGGGCGCATTCCTTAGACCTTTCACTCAGCTCCTTAATATAGTTGACAATTGTTCACGCTCATTAGGCTATAACCGATGGCTTATCACTTCAGTCAAACTTTGAATTGCACCTTTGATGACGCGATCGCGCAGGTGACCGCAGCGCTTCAGGCAGAAGGGATGGGGATTCTGACCGAGATTGATGTCCAAGCGGCCTTTAAGAAAAAGCTGGATGTTGATTTCCGCCGTTACAAAATCCTAGGCGCTTGCCATCCCAAAATCGCCTATCGGATGTTGCAGACCGATGATAAGGCGGGTGTCTTTTACCCTTGTAATGTTGTTGTTCAGGAACAGGAAAACGGCCAAATTGAGGTGTCTGCGGTTGATCCTAAGATGATGTTTCTAGCGATTACTGATCCCCATGCTCAAGTGATTGCTAACGAAGGGAGTCAAATTATGCAGGCTGTGATGGAGCGGTTAAGGCAAAATGCTTCGCTTCCGGCATAAATGACGAATTTACTAGCGCCTTGACTAGCGCCTTGACTAGCGCCTTTACAGAAGTCACGGATTGATCATTAACCTTGGGTTGACTGAATGGTCAGCAGTTGACCCATGCTACAGGAGGGCAACTATTGTGTGGAAATTTTTAGGGCTGCTTCAGAAAAATTTGGTTTGGTCGATTCCCATTTGTATGATTGCGGGAATTGTCATAGGCGTAGTGGTGAACCCAGATCCACTGAAGGCTTGGGTGATTCCGCTGACGTTCCTCATGGTCTATCCCATGATGATCAATTTGCAAATTCAAAAAGTGTTGACGGGAGGAGATTTTAAGCTTCAATTCGTGACGCAGTTGATCAATTTTGCTGTTATCCCATTTATGGCTTTTGGAATTGGCCAACTGTTTTTCCATGGGCAGCCTTTGGTGCTGTTGGGGCTACTGTTGGCTTCGCTGTTACCCACTAGTGGAATGACCATTTCCTGGACAGGCTTTGCGAAGGGCAATCTGAGTGCTGCGGTCAAAATGACGGTGGTGGGTTTAATCCTAGGTTCACTGGCGACTCCGTTTTATGCGAAGTGGCTGATGGGAGCCGCGATCGAAATACCCCTTATGGATATTTTCCGACAAATTATTATCATTGTATTTCTGCCGATGATTTTGGGGATTGCCACGCGGCTTATCCTAATTCGCATTGTGGGAATGGATAAGTATCAAAAAAATCTCAAAGAGAAGTTTCCCAGTTTTTCGACGATCGGGGTTTTAGGGATTGTTTTTGTTGCCATGGCTCTCAAAGCGAAGAGTATTGTTAGCAACCCTGGTATCTTGTTATCTTTTCTGATTCCTTTGGCAATTTTATATGGTGCAAATTTTTTAATCAGTACAGTTGTAGGTAAGATATTCTTTCAACGGGGAGATGCGATTGCTTTAGTGTATGGCACGGTCATGCGTAATTTGTCCATTGCCCTTGCGATCGCGATGACGGCCTTTGGGAAAGAGCAGGGCTCTGAAATTGCTTTAATTATTGCCATGGCTTACATTATTCAGGTTCAGGCTGCGGCTTGGTATGTGAAGTTAACCGATCGCATTTTTGGCCCTTCACCCAGCTTTACTTTGACCTAAATTTGGCTCAGGGCAACTGTTTGGGAGAAAGGGATAAGGACTACTGCATCAAGATTGCTGAATTGGATTCTGGTATCGCTGGACGAAGGGGGTAGCGTAGTCAAGACGATCGTTAGCCTCTACAATAAACGATATAGATGAATTCAGGAGCTTCTTTGTCTATGGTTGCAGCTCGTGATCTACCTCGTTTTACGCCTCAGGAATATTTGGTCTGGGAGGAGCAACAACCGGAGCGCTATGAGTACTTCGATGGAGAAGTTTACGCGATGACGGGTAGAACTCTTCCCCATGCCGACATTGCTCTCAATATTGCGACTGCGATCAAACAGCATTTGACCGGTTCTTGTAAAGTGAGAAACTCAGATGCCAAAGTTGCAATAAGTGAAGCGGGGCCATTCACCTATCCCGACATTAGTGTTAGCTGTGACGATCGCGATCGCGTCGCCAAACAATATATCCAATTTCCCTGCTTAATTATGGAAGTGCTGTCACCCAGCACGGAAGCCTACGATCGGGGGGCTAAATTCCGTCTCTATCGGAACTTAGAGAGTCTTCAGGAATATGGATTAGTGAGTTCGGAACTGAAATCGGTTGAAATTTTTCGTCGTAATGCTGCTGGGGTGTGGGAGTTTATGGCCTATGGTGAGGGCGAAACCTTTACCCTGACCAGTATCGGGCTAACCCTTTCAGTCGATGTATTTTACGAAGATGTAGTGCTAGAAACACTAAACGCAGAATAAGGCCCCGATCGGCGTTGTATCTGTTCTAGAACCCTAATGCCCGTGCTCCTTGGTAGAAGACAAAACTGGCTATCCAAGCCAATCCGAGGGACCATCCGACGGATAGTAGGGCAAACCGCAGGCTTTTCGCTTCATTTTTCAACACGGCAATCGTGGATAGACAGGGAATATACAGCAACGTAAAGAGCATAAAGCTGTAGGCTTGTACCCAATCGATTTGCTGGGCGATCGTCCCGGCTAGGTCGGATTCTGCGGCTTGGCTGTAAATGACTGCTAACCCCCCGAGGACAATCTCTTTCGCAATAAATCCAAAGAAGAGGGCGATCGTTAATTGGGCATTGATTCCTAGGGGAGCAAAGAGCGGTTGCAAGGCGTGCCCTAGTAGCCCTGACAGGGTTTGACTGCTGGCTGAGGGGACATTGGTGGGTAGGTTATTGAGGAGCCAAATTGCAATAACTCCCACAATAATGAACCGTCGTGACCAAATCCAAAAATGTTTGACTTCGCACCAAGCTCGCACTAGGATTTGCTTCAACGTTGGGAGACGGTAGGGAGGCAGTTCTAAAACCAGGGGCTCTTGGGTCGTGAACTTTCCCTTAAACAGTGCAGCAGTCAGGATTGCCGCTGCAAAACTCATGAGATATAAACTAAAAAGAACGATTGGCGCGATGGTAGCGGCAAACATGGCCGATGTGATGAAGATAAACACATTCAACCGCGCAGAACACAATGAAAAGGGAATCACTAGCATGGATAACATGCGGAGTCCAGGCGATCGCATGACCCGCGTGCCTAAAATAGCAGGTACATTACAGCCAAATCCCATCAGGGACATAACAAACGATCGCCCATCCAGTCCCAACCGTTCCATCAGAGCATCCATCAGGAAAGCAGAGCGGGACAGGTAGCCGCTATCCTCCACGATCGCCATGCAGAGAAAAAACAGAAAAATGACTGGGAGAAATGCTGCAACGGTTCCTAAGCCTTCATAGACACCATCAATTAGAAATCCCCTGAGAAACGCAGGAAAGTTTGCTAGAAGAGGCTCCAGGGCATTCAGTTTTAACCACTCTAAGCCGTCGCCTAGGCTTGCTTGGAGGGGGGTACCCATGGCGTAAATGGTCTGGAATACCAGATACATCGCGCTGAAAAAGATGGGTAAACCCAGGATGGGATGCAATAAAATCCGATCGAGCCGACTGCTCCAGCGATCGGAGAGGCGAGCGGGTATTTGCACTGCGTCGGCTAATAGCGTTTGGAGGGTACGGTTAGAGGGGAGTTCGGCGGGGAGTTGCTGGCTGATGTTGTTGACCTGAATGGGGTGATCCTGCTGATCTAACACTTCTGTGATCGCCTCGATCGCCTTTGGGTAACCTGCGCCATACTTGGCACTGATGGGAAACACAGGAATCCCCAAGCGATCGGACAAAATCTCAGGGTTGGCCCGTACCCCAAATCGCGCTGCTTCATCTACCATGTTCAACAGCAATACAACGGGTAAGCCCAGTTGAAGCACTTGGAGCGGTAGGGAGATCTGGCGATCGATCTGAGTTGCATTCAAAACAACCAGGACTAGATGAACGGGAGTTGTTTCCAAAAATCGTTGAACAACGGCCTCGTCCTCGGAGAGTCCCCGTAAATCATAGATGCCAGGTAGATCAACCACTTCAGCTAACTCATGGCCCAGCTTGACCGTGGCTAGCATTAAGTCAACAGTGATTCCTGGCCAGTTCCCAATGTGGGCATGGGAACCAGTGAAGCGGT
The DNA here is from genome assembly GCA_002148405.1 of Alkalinema sp. CACIAM 70d. Taxonomy (GTDB): domain Bacteria; phylum Cyanobacteriota; class Cyanobacteriia; order Leptolyngbyales; family Leptolyngbyaceae; genus Alkalinema. The sequence goes on from MUGG01000119.1 coordinate 155,652, forward strand.
TAAAAAATGTGGACTTACCCGTATTGGGCATTCCTAGAACAGCAATACGTTTCATGGATCGTTAACCGTTCACCGCAGTGACGCGAACGAGATGGGCATCCCGATGACGCAGCATGAGTTCTGTCATACAAATGCGTACATGGAGCGGCCCTGACAGCCAGCCTCGTCGCAGAAGATGAATTTCCTGTCCTTGACGAAATCCTAGGGCATGGAGCCGACGTTCTAGGCTGGGATCAACCTCAAAATCTACAATTTCAGCGGATTGACCGGGTTTGAGGTTTGCAAGACTGGTGGTAGGCATATAAGGATGTAGGGTAAGAATCTAGGGTAGGGATAACAGAATCGACGAAGTTGAGATCAACGTTGAGGTAAACAGAAATGGGGGAATCGTGGGGAATGGGTTGTGGAACTGGGACGGGATGGAAGGCAGAAATTCAGAGGCGATCGAGATTCAAAGGGAATGATAGATGTCTGACTCCTTAGCAAGATTCTAGGAGAAAAGTGGACAAAGAATAGGGAATTTCGACTGACCAACAGCTTATTGATATTTAATCTCAATAATACACTATATTTCCGATGGTTGGAAGCTGGACTGCAAATTTATGTAACTTGTCAGAGGGGAATGGATAGAGATTGCTGGGAACCGTCCTCAGGGATAGTCCTCAGGAAAGTAGGGTCAAGTTTGACTGGGCTGTTTGTATTCAATGATGGTGCGTTGTTTGCCCTGTCGTCGTAGTTGCTGGAATTGCATCTGTCCGAGGGCTTGGGGAAATTTTACTAGGATGCAGAAAAACGCATAGAGTTGAGCTTGGGAGGGTGTCATCGATCTCTGTCTACGGCAATATTGGTAGATCCGATAGCCTTGAAGTCCGTAGAGGGCGATTAACCCCACGAGGCTGCACCCGAAGGTAAAAGGGGCGAAACTGAGGGCTAAGACTGGAAAAATCAAGCCCCAGAGCCAAATACTACGGGTTTCCTTGACCCAATGGCGTTCTGGGGATCGTCCATGCAGCCATGCTCCTTCTGCGTAGGCATAGCCCGATCTCAGCGATCGTCGCCACCATTGGCTAAACCGTGTCATATTGGCGTCATGCCATGCCATATCCGCCGCAATCCGCAGAATTTTGCCTCCCTGCCGTCGCAGCCGCACGCAGAGTTCTGGCTCCTCTCCAGCAATTAACTGGGGGTTAAATCCATTGACGGCTTGGAAGGCCGATCGTCGCATCATAGCGATCCCGCCGCATTCTTTCGTTTCGCCCACAGCGGTGTTCCATTCCAAATCACACAGCGCGTTGTAGCGGGAACGATCGGGAAAGCGTTCGTGGAGACGACCACAGACGACAACAACTTCGGGATTAGCCTCAAACGTCGCGATCGCATTCTCAAACCACCCGTCGATAAACTCACAATCCCCATCAATAAACTGCACAAACTCTAAATCAGGATATTGCTTAAATAATTCATCTGCACCTTCGTTTCGAGCACGGGCTGCGGTGAAAGGAATCGAGAGATCTAGATCAACAACATGAACACCCATCGATTGAGCAAAGCTAACACTATCATCGGTTGATCCCGAATCTACATAAATAATTGGATAGGTAACGTTAGAAATCTTGCCAAGGTCATTGCTCAAGCTTCCCGCAATCTTACGCATTTGGCTTTGGGCTGATTGCAGACAGCATTTCAACCGATCCCCTTCATTTCGCCCGATCGCAACAATTCCAAATCGCAAGTTAGTTAACATCGCCATAGCTAGCTAAGACACAACCATACCCAATTAATTGATCAACTCTCCTACCCTCCCACTCTTCTACTCTCCCATTCCTTTCTAAACCTTCTCTCCTCCGACGATACTGCCATCTTGTCCTCTCAGCTATCTATCCTACGATGGAAGAAATCAAACCTCCGCCCCAGATTTTCCAGGATTTCGTGAGGGACGCTAAAATAAAAACGCTAGAAACCCCGGTGCCGATGATTTGGTAAGGATTCCCCGTGACTGCGCCACTGCCCCCGTCTAACGAGAACCCAAGCTGGCAGGAAGCCCTGCAAAAGCTCTACAGCCGCAAATCTGCGGAGCGGCCTCTGGCGGAAGGAGATCCCCGTCGCTACCGGGAAACGGCCCTGGAGTTAACGCAGCAGCGGCAAGAACAGCCAAGCCAATCGGGGGAGCAATCGGAGCGATCGGTGTCCCAACAACTCTCAGATGGGGTGGAGAGTCCACCGGTGAACCAGCCGCAGCCAGAGGCTCCTCCTATGCCCTTAACAGCGGTATTTCAGGAGAGTTTGATTGAACAGGAGATTGTGGTTCAGCAGCCCGATCGGCAGCAGATCCACCTGATTCCGGGGCGGGCCGCTTGGGAGATTGTGCAACGTTTGGGCATTGAGGCAGCTTATGTATTTCTGTCTTTAGTGGCACAGGCTTCGGCAGCCGATCAACCCTGGCGCAGTTCCTTAAGCATTCAAGGGACGGCTTTACTCGATTTTGTGGTGGGAGAGAAACAGTCGGATCTAACGCTGTTGCAAAAGTTAAAAAAGCTAGAAGAAATGCTGCAATTGCTGTGCAGTTTGTCGGTGATGGTCAGTTATCTGGATGAAAGCCAAGGGCTGTTTCGCTGGGTGAACTATCCCATGTGGTTGCTGGAGGAACTGAGTTACAGCGGCCAGCTACTCCCTGCCCAAACGATAGAGGAATTGCCCCAGGCTCGTGATGTAAGCGGGGTGAGTGGTGTTAGCGGGATGGATGGCACGATCGTTGATGCAGCCTTCCGTCCAGGGGTGCCAAATGAATTAACGGTTCGGTTGCGTCCTGGAAATTGGGTGGAGACGTTGGGGGCGGTGGATTTGTCCCGAGGGATTCAATCTCTCCAGCAGTATGGCAATTGGGCAAAAGGGATCCTGCAAATTAATCCGAATCGTAAGCGATTGGCGGCTCGGTTAGCGATTTTTATTTCGGTGATTGGGCAGTTATACGTGACGGGGTATTACCGGGTTCAGGATTTGTTGGAACAGGTGGAAGATGCGAAGGTACTGTCTGGGTTCTTCAAGACGGAGGAAACGCGGACGCGATTATTTGTGCGCTGGAATAATGCCCTGTTGTCTTTGAAAAATTTAGGTTGGGAAATTAGCTTTGATGCAATGACCTATCCGTCTTCGTTGCGGCCTGGTTGGAGTGTTAACGATGAGGGGACTGAGGTGCAGCCGGATAGTAGTGCACAATGGTTTGAAACTTGGTTGGCTGCTAGGCTCATGATTCGTCCGATGCAAGTGATGGCAGGGGATGGGCTTGATGCAGGGGAAACTTTGTTAGGGGATGACTTGGGATTGGGTGAAGGCGGGGCTACGGGAGCAGATCGATCGTTGAGGGCCGATCGTAAAAAAGCAGCAGTACTAATTCGTCCGAAGGCGGGGCTGGGAGCGGCTCGGATTCCGGCGGCGATTACAGGGCAAATGTTGGATGTGGCGTTGACGTTGAAGGGCTGGAGTAAGGCGTATTTGGCGACGCAATTGAAGATGGATCGATCGATGGTGACCCATTGGGTCAAGGGCAGTCGTCCGATTACGCCGGAGCAACGCAAACGTCTATGGAAGTTGCTCGGAAAAGAGCTGCGGGCTGCTCAGAAACTAAAGTATTAGCACGAAAAATTGGAGTGATCAGTGGCTATAGCGGCTCACCTAGGTCTATGTTGTAGAAGCAAATAGTGAGCCGCTAATTAGTCCCTGTGTAATGTGTGCAAGTAGATGCAGATTAAAGATTTCTACTCTACATTATGCTTGGAGGAAAAGATCGCTCGTAGCTAGTGTGGTGACTCCGGCGAGGGTGGCAAAGCGTCCTCCCGTGCCGAAGCCTGCGGTAATGCCATTCGGGTTGTAAAATAGGTCGCCATTGGCGCGATTGAAGACAATCCGAGCTGCACTAGAACCTGCGATCGTGGCTCCATTCACTGCATCGTTAATTGTGGTGAATTCAGTCGATGCGATCGCGCCTCCGGCTGCACTGGTTAATGCAGTGAAGGTGGTTTTATCGAGCACGATTTTGTCGGTGCCGGAGAGGAAGTCGGCGATTGTATCAATTCCGATCGTGCTATTGAAGGCAGTGTTGATGTCGAAGATAAAGCGATCGGTTCCTAGTCCACCAGATAGGAAATCATTACCAGCATCGCCAAAGAGTTGGTCATTGCCAGCCCCGCTATAGAGACCGCCATACTCAGTTCCAGCAACCAAGACATCGTTCATGTCGTTGCCATCGCCACCGCGTAGAATGTCATCGCCATCCCCCCCATCTAACCGGTCAGCCGCTGCTCCCCCATTCAGTGTGTCATTACCAGCTTCGCCATAGATTGCATCAGCCCCTGCGCCACCAGTGGCAGAGTCATTTCCAGCACCCAGACGAATTAAGTTACCGTAGTTGAAGAAACTGCCATCGCCGATCGTTGCTGCGAGATTGATGGTATCAACCCCACTGCCGGTATTAAGTCGGACTTGTTCAATCTCTTGGAACGTGGTGCCATTAGAGACAGAGCCAGTGGTTGTTGTTGTGTAAGTGACGGTGACATTGGTGGTCAAGCCTGCAAAATCGAGTTTGAGGATGTCATTACCAATCCCCCCATAGACTTTATCCACACCAGTTCCAGGGTCAAGGAAATCATTACCAGCATCGCCAAAGAGTTGGTCATTGCCAGCCCCACCATAGAGACCAGGAGTTACAGTTCCAGCGGCCAGCCCCTCATCGATATCATTGCCAGCACCACCGCGTAGAATATCATCGCCATCCCCCCCATCCAAACGGTCAGCATCAGCACCACCATTCAGTGTGTCATTTCCAGCTTCGCCATAAATTGCATCAGCCCCTGCACCACCTGTGGCAGTGTCATTCCCAGCTCCTAGACGAATTACGTTGCCGTAGTTAAAGAAAGTACCATCCCCAATCGTCGCTGAAAGATTGATGGTATCAACCCCACTGCCGGTATTGAGGCGTACTTGTTCAATCTCTTGGAACGTGGTGCCATTAGAAACAGAGCCAGTGGTTGTCGTTGTGTAAGTGACAGTGATATTGGTGGTCAAGCCTGCAAAATCGAGTTTGAGGATGTCATTGCCAATTCCACCATAGACTTTATCTACCCCAGTTCCAGGGTCAAGGAAATCATTACCAGCATCGCCAAAGAGTTGGTCATTGCCAGCCCCACCATAGAGACCAGGAGTTACAGTTCCAGCGGCCAGCCCTTCATCGATGTCATTACCAGCTCCCCCACGTAGAATGTCATCGCCATCCCCCCCGTCTAAGCGGTCAGCATCAGCCCCACCATTCAGAGTATCATTTCCAGCTTCGCCGTAGATTGCATCGGCCCCTGCACCACCAGTGGCGGTGTCATTTCCAGCTCCTAGACGAATTAAGTTGCCGTAGTTGAAGAAACTGCCATCGCCGATCGTTGCTGAGAAATTTACTACATCTGCACCGCTGCCTGTAGATAAACGAGTTAAATATTCAATGCCCGTGAAATTGATCGACTGCCCGATCGTCGTTGCACTGTAGGTAAGACTTAAATTGTCAGTGCGTCTGGAGAGATCAACGACTAGGGAGTCTTTGCCATCTCCGCCATTGATTGTGAAGCTGATGGCTTGCGTTGCAGTGGCTTGGATTGTAATTTCATCATCGCCTAATCCAGCATTAACAGTACCGCTGCCTGAGATCGTGATTGTATCTTTGAGTCGAGTTCCAGTCACTTGGAATCGATCGATGCCTGAGAAAGTAATACTATCCAGCCAACTGAAATTATTACTAAATCGTCCGGCGCTACCTGAAGCACCTTCTAATCCAATGTTGGTGATTTTCATATCCATTGCTTGACCCACGTCATCAACGGAATAATCGAGCGTTAGTAGATCACTGCCGGCCCCACCATCAACTTGATCTTGTTGGCCAAGACCAGGATTAATCGTGTCGTTGCCGCCACCAGAATTGAAGATATCGTTACTCCGGAAGACAGCACCATTTATTAACGCAGATTGAGTGAGAGTATCATTGCCGCTGCCAGTCGTGATTTTGAAAATTTCAAAGTTAGTTGCTGAAACAATCCCAGTTAAGTTAATCCCATTTCTAGGATTTGCTATGATCACGCCCGTGCTGGGAAAGATTTCTAGCTCAAGTGTATCGATACCATTACCACCATTCAGTGTATCAACTCCTAAACCACCACGAATCGTATCGTTCCCGTCACCGCCATTAATCGTATCGTTCCCAAAGCTACCTTCAAGGGTATCATCGCCAGCTCCACCATTGATTGTGTCGTTGCCACGGCCACCATTAATAATGTCGTTGCTTGTGGTGCCAGTCAGATTATCGTTGCCTATAGTGCCTGTTCCTGCGGCATCATATAGAGTCAGAAAAGTTGGCTTTCTGAGAATACCTAAATAGCCGATTAAATTTTTTGACTCTAGAGCTTGAGTGATTTTAGAGTCGAAATCAGTTTGGGAGAGACCAAAACGATCGTCATGGGCATCGAGACCTACGATCGCAATGTTCCAGAATATCATTGCCTGATCAAAGTCTGTAGGCGTTGCGGTTTTAAGGGTTGTGAGAATGGTGTCAAGGGATTTGGTCGAAGTGAGGGTATCCAGATTATGGTTGAATACAGAGCCTTCAAAGTATTGACGGAGTGGCCCCTGAACAATCAGGCGGCCTAAGAGTTGTCGCACTAGGGTATTCCAGGTACGATCGATGACTGCTGCGGCATTCCAGTAAGGGTTAGGGCCAATGCCAGTTTGCTCGAATTTACTGCCAGTATATTTTTCTAGAAATTCCAGTTTGCGTCCTTCTGTCAAAGACCCACGTGGCCCGGTGAGGGTTTCGACTTTGGCCCAGCGGTAGAGGATATTGGTTGCTTGGGTGAGTAGCTGTTGGCTAAAGGTCGGACTCCAGGTTGTGGGTTTGAGCGCCGCAAAGTTGCGCATGAGTCCGAGGAGAGTGGGGTCTTGGCTCATGGCGATGTAGAGGTTAGCGAGTTCGCCGTTACCGCGCAGGGAGGGGAGGAAGAGGGTTTCAGCTTTGAGTTGGTAGTCTTTGTCGTAGATGGTGTTGATTTGGTCGTTGGTGAACCAGGCATCGACGATTTGACGGGTGGTGCCGTTGGTGAGGGTGTAGGTGCTGGAGCTGCTGATACGGTTGTCTGCAATGAAGTAGTTTGCCGATTGGGCATTCAGGTTGATGCTGCGGATGCCCCAGTCGGTAAGGGTGCGCAGTTCGCCGATGTTGCTAAAACCGTCTTGGTTGTAGTCGCGCCAGATTAGCAATTTAGAGAATTGGGTGTCGCGAGAATCGATCAGGTTGTCGTTGTTGCTGTCGAGTTGTTTGAGAATGATGAAGCCGTCGGTGGTGGCGTTGCCGAAGAGTTCGGTGATGTCGTCGATGCGGCGATTATTATTTTTGTCGATGGCGAGTAATCCATCATCAGCTTTAACCCAGCCTGTTTGTTCTGCAAAGCCGTCGGCATCGAGATCGAAGAATGTGCGTGATTGAGCGAGTGAGGTGAGTTCAATGCCATCACCATCAAGATCTAGAACTAGAGGGCTAATAGAGTCTTTCCCTTCCCCCAATCCGCCACCTGCTTCATTACCAGGACGACTAGGAGGAAGCGGCGGATCATCTTCAGGGAAGGCAGGTCTTGGAGGAGGAAGCGGTGGATAGTTAATCTCTTCAGGCCTAGGTATTGAGTTTGTGATATCTGGATCAAGTTTTAGTGCATCCTCAAATAACTTCTCGCTATCTTTTCGCTTTAAATAATCGCTTAGTTCCTGTGTAGTCCATGCATTTGCAGATCCACCACCTAAGCCACTACCTGTAGCACTACCACTAACTGTACTGCTAACTTCGCCGATCTTAATAGAATTTTTTCCATTTAAATCAAAAAAAATGACTGGAGAATTTAATGCGTATTTATAGATATTGATACTGCCATCTTGTTTAATCGGATCAAAAGATATAAATCTACCTTGCACTAAGGAGTAATATCTAGATCTTACAAAAGTGAAATTATTCTCCCCACTCATCAAGCCCCATTGTCCAACGTATTCAAATGAATTAGCAACGCCTTCTGTGCTAAGCACACTTTCACCATAAGGACGATAAGCATAACGATTGACATAGCTGCCAGACGAATTGCTTAGACCTGCAGTAGAACCCAATAAATCAGAGTCATAGTAAGACCCATTAGTTCCCACAAAACGACCGACTAAGCCAAGCCCATGAACATAATTTGTTGCAGCACTACCATTGTATTCACCAACAACATTCCCTAGCCCAAACGGGTCTACCAAAAAGTCTGTCCTCACCCCATTCTTCGTCGAAGCCACCCGATTTCCAAATGCATCATATTCATAAGCAAACGTCCCCTCCGGCGAACTCACCCCCACCAACTGATTCCGCTTGTTATAGGTATAGATCGTCGTCTGCGCCCCATTCACCACCTTGACCAAATTCCCATCGGCATCATAGGTCTGCACTGCACCACCCACCGTCGTGTATTGGTTCAGATTATTCGCCGCATACTCCGTCGTCACCCCATTGATCACCGTCCGAATCCGATTCCCCGCCGCATCATACACATACTGCAAATCCTGATTCGCAATTACCGCCGTATTCGTCGAAGCAAACAACGCCCGCGTCAACTGCCCCGTGCCATCATAGGTATAGGTCCACTTTCCATCCCGCGTATTCGCTGTCGTCTGCTGCCCCAGCGTATTGTACGTGTATTGGAAAAACGAATTCAGCGTCCCATTCGGCGTATAATTATTAATCGTCGTCACCTGCCCTGCAGCATCATAGCCATAGGTCGTATAGGTGCCATTCCCATTCGACTCCCGCGACAACCGACTATTGCCATCGTAGGTATAGGCGACAATTCTTGCCCCAGCAGCATTCTTCAGCTCCGCCAGCCGCCCCTCAGCATCATAGCTATAATTCACCGTAAACCCAGCCTGATCGACCATCTGAGTCCGTCGTCCCACCGCATCATAGGTAAACGACAAAAATCTCGCTCCCGGATAGGCAATCTTCGACAGTCGATTATTCGTATCGTAGGTCAGCGTCGTAATCCCTCCCCGTACATCCCGCACCGTCGATACTCGACCCACGCTGTCATAGGTAAACTGCTCAAACGTCCCATCCCCCAAATCCTTCTTCGTAATCCGCCCCACGCTGTCATAGGTATAGGTAAAGGTATCCCCGCTGCGTTCCTTCACCTGCTTCAGTCGTCCAGACAGATCGTAGGTATAGCTCTCCGACTTGCCATCGAGATAAGTGATCCCCGTTAATTCTCCATAGGCATTGTAGGCATAGGTCGTCGTTTGCCCCTTCGCATCCTTCACCGTCGTCGGTGCATTCGAGTTTGCCCCATAGGTGAACGTAATCGCCTGATTTACCGGATCAGTCTGCGTCAGCAATCGCCCCTGAGCATCATAGGCATACTTATAAATCTTGTTCTCCGGAGCCGTAATCTGGCTCAAATAGCCATTCGCATCGTAGGTAAACGAGGTAATCCGATTCAGCGGATCTTGAATACTTGCCAGTTCCCCTTTCGCCGTGAATTTTAGCTGTGTCACCTTGCCAGCGCTATCTTTGACATTGATCACGCCCGGAGAAACATATTCATACGTCGTCGCCATAACTCAATCAATCCTTAAATCTCAATGTGTTGGTATCTGAATGAAACCAGGGAACAACTCACGCATCGAAAACATCACAAGCAAGGAACGAAATCACTGAAACCCAATTAATTAGTGGCCGCAATGTTAAACTCATGCACACCAATGAGTTGTGTCGTGGCTGTTTGCGCGATGGTCTTGTGAGCAGTAATCAGGTTCCAGCCGATCGGGAGGAACAAGCTGATCAGCATTAGGAGTAAGAATGTGAGTCTGCTATAACGCTGGAGCAACGATTTCATGTGTGAAAGGCGTTTCATCAGAGGGGGCTTCCTAGAAAAATGAATGAATGAATGAACGAGCTAGGCTTGAAGCAGAATATCGCTAGTCAATAAACTACTTACTCCAGTCAGTTTGGCGAATTGTCCACCTGCACCGAAGCCTGCGGTAATGCCATGCGGGTTGTAAAATTAGGTCGCCATTGGCTTGATTGAACACGATGCGAGATGCACTGGAACCCACGATCGTGGCTCTATTCACAGCAGCCTAAATCATGACAAACTTAATCACTGCAATGCATTATCCGCTGGAAACTTATGCAAAAATTTAAGCTTCACTCGAAACAACAGGTCACTCAAATAATGTAGGTACAAGCGTACACAGCTAGAAAACAGGAGCTACTGTAGAAAACACCCAGTTGAACCACTGTTGTTGATTTTATTTCAAAACAGATTAACATGCAATATTATCTAAAATAATTTATGACACTCAATTGCCTCATCGACTTTGCCTTTTCTATAGATGGTTAGGCTACTAGCTGGATCAGCATGGCTTGAACAACTTTTTCCGACAACTCGAAAAGCCCTAGATTGGATCCTCTAGAGCTTCAAGCAACGCTTATAAGTATTGTAAGGAAAGCTGTAAAAAGAAAAGAGATCTCAAAATTGTATTAAAGCCTTTCTCACAGCAAGTGTGTTGCTGAAAACAAAGCCCAAGACTCCAGTTGTGTCTCTAACCCAGTTGTTCAATCAGGTGATCTCCCACTCGTAGGGCATTGGCAATAATGGTCAGAGTGGGGTTCACCGCAGCACTGGAGCGGAAAAAGCTGCCATCTACTACGTAGAGGTTCTCTACATCATGGGTGCGGCAATGGAGATCGAGAACAGACATGGTCGGATCTTCTCCAAAGCGACAGGTGCCGCATTGGTGGGCTACGCCTTGTAACGGGAGTTTTTTCCGAAAGTAGAAACTAGCAGAAATCACTTGTTCGCCGCATCCAATACTTTTTAAGGTTTTGATCCAACGGTTTAGTAAGCGATCGTAGGCTTCTGTGTTGTTTTCGGTGTAGTTTAACTGAATAGAATCGTTGCGAAGGGTAATGCGATTGCTAGGATCGGGTAAGTCTTCTGCCGTTAACCACCAATCGACGGAATGGGCCGCGATCGCTTCAAAGGTTCGGTGTTCTCGCAGGGATAGCCCTAGGACTGAGGGCGATTCCTGCGCAATCATATCGGCATTGACTTTCCCGAGTAGCTGCACATGACCCATCGGATAGTCAAAATCTTCATCACCCCAATAGAAATCATTAATCGCTAACGTTTTCTGAAAGGCTGTTAAATTGGATTTCGTTGTAACGCCAATAATGGCACCGTTCTGATGCTTCATAAAGTTGCGTCCCACTTGGTCTGAGCGATTGGCGAGTCCGTTGGGATGCTGGTCATTAGCTGACTTGAGCAGCAGTGCCGCAGAATTAATTGCGCCACAGGCAACAACCACGATCGACCCAGAAAAGAGATAGGTTTCACCGTTCCATTCCGTTTCGACGGCAGTCACTTCGTGACCGGAGGGGCTAGTGTGTAACTTGTGAACTCGCGCCTCGGTGAGTAACGTGACGTTGGGATACTGTTCTGTGGGACGGATGCAGGTGATATCTGCATCGGCTTTTGCATCCACCAGGCATGGGAAACCATCACAGGTGTTACAACGAATGCAGGCACTGAGCCGTCGATCGACTTCGTTGAGCTTGATTGCCAAGGGTAAATAAAAGGGATGTAATCCTCGATCGATCAATGAATTATGGATTTCCTGAATGCGGGGTTCATGGCTGATGGCAGGGTGGGGATATTCGCCGCTGGCCGGGGGGTCGGTGGGATCGCTGCCCCGCTTGCCATGGACTTGATAAAGTTGCTCAGCTTGGCTGTAATAGGGCTCAAAATCGGCATATTTCAGCGGCCATTCCGGTGAGATTCCGCTTTTGTGGATGACTTGATTAAAATCCTGTTCTCGCCAGCGAAAAAGGGCTCCGCCGTAGACTTTGGTATTGCCCCCCACGAAATAGCCGACCCCCGGATGGATGGCCTGGCCTTGGGCATTGTACCAGACCTCGGAGGTATGGTAGCGGTCTTTTTGAACGACTTGTACCGTGTCCCAGTTGGCTTTCTCGCGGGGAAGGAATGGCCCTCGCTCTAGGATGAGAATTTTTTTGCCCGTGGGTGCTAACCGATAGGCCAGGGTGCCGCCGCCTGCCCCGGTGCCGATAATGATTAAGTCGTAGTGGTGGTTGATTGGAGAAGAAGGTGCCATAGGAATTGTCAAGAGAAATGGCTAGGTTGCTAATTACATGTCATGGTTGGAGGTCATGAGGTTGGATTCTTCGATCGCGCGGGTGCGGCGACGGCTCATTTTTTGTTCATGGGCTTCGTAGGCGATGCAGACCCAAATTAGCGTCATGAATAGAATGTTTTTATTGAAGCTTTCTGCGGCGTTGGGAACCAGGCTACCGGCGGGAATGATGCCAAAGGCAAGGATGATACTGAAGGTCATTAGGATGAGCAACAAACCTGTCCAACGAACCCAGTAATTCAAAGCGAATAATGCACCTAGAACAATTTCTGCCAACGGTAGCAACCAGCCATAGGGAACTGCGATCAGTGCAGGCAGTGGGCCAATACCTTCCCATCCCGGTGGGATATTGGGGCCGATGATTTGTAGCTTTTGGGTCAGTACCGTTTGGTAGAAGCCATTGGGAATGCCAAAGTTGAGATAATTGGCAATCCCTGAGAAAAAGAAGAAAACCCCGAGAGTAATCCGATTTGCGATCACGGCAGCACGGAGGTTAAATAGGTAATTCATGGTCAATGCTCCTTGTGTTTATAAGTAAGCTAAAGATAGCTTCACTGGTGAGTGAATTGTTTTGACTGGTAATGGCTTCAGTGGATCTCAGCGATCCATTTCAGCGTTTTGCAGTGACCCATCGATCGAGTAATGTGGGAATGCCTGACCAATGGAGGGATTGTTGGAATTGTTGGGGTTGGGCAGCCCGCCAAGCTAAGGGGGAGGCGAGAATCAAGCTGGCGGCGATCGCGGCCATGCCTTGTAGAAATGGGGTTTGTCCCAGTTGCATTGGCGTAAAGGGTCGGTGACGTTGTAACAGTTCGTCGGTCAGCCATTCGGTGGTGATGCGGGCGTTGTGGGCGGGAGTGGGCAGGAGCCGTAAATAGGTGGCCTGCCGCATTAGATGTCCTGGTTGACCTTTGATTTGCACTTTGTTGAACAGATTGGCGACGCCTTCGTTTAAGCCCAGTTTCATTAAGGTTCCCCGTAGGTAGACTTGCACGGGAAGGAGCGATTTGCCTTCAGTTTGTAATTTGAGATTTTGCGCGATCGCCTGTCCTTGCTGGTAGGCGACTTGGGCGGTAGGTGGCTGCGGATTGCTGGGAGTGATGGCGCAATCTCCAGCGGCGAAAACTTCAGGGAATTCGGGGAGTTGCAGCATGGGGGTGACGATTAGGCGTCCGCGCGGATCGCGATTTTCAGCGGCGACTGGTAACGTCATCAACAAGGGATTGGGGCTGGTGCCTGCTGTCCAGACGATGGTTCCAGCGTTTAATGTGTGGTCTTGCTTATGTTGTTGGTAGTGAAGGCGATCAGATTGGATTTCACTGACGGCTGCATCAAAGAGAAACTCAACTTGCCGTTGTTTCAATGTTCGTTGCACGGTACAGCGGAGTTGACTGTTGATGTCTCCTTTGAGTAACTCTCGGCTGCGGTTGACTAAGACAATGCGAATTTCATGACTATCACCGCCGAGTTCGTCGTACCAAATGGGGAGTAAGTCCGCCAGTGTACAGGCTAATTCAATCCCCGCAGGCCCCGCACCGACGATCGCGACGGTTAAGAGGGCACGGCGTTCTGCGCAGGTTTTGAGTTGTAAAGCCTGGTGCAGACGGGTTTGTAGGTGCCTGCGTAGGGCGATCGCTTCGGCTCCGTTGGTGAGGGGAAAGGTGTGTCGATCGGCTCCTGGGGTGTGGAAATAGGTGGTCTTGCTGCCCAAGGCTAAGACTAAGTTGCCATAGTCGTACTGCTGGCCGGATGCGACAGTGATTTGTTTTTGATGGAGGTCGATCGTGGTGACCGTATCCTGTACAAATTTCACTCGACTGCCAGCGAGGAGGTCTTGGTATCTGGGATAAACCTGTTCGCTGTGCAATTCATGACTCAATAATTCATACAGGAGGGGTTTAAAGCTAAAGCGATCGTTTTGTTCAATTAACAGGATGGGGTGGGGGTAGTTTTGGTGACTTAAGTGTAGAGCCGTGAATAACCCTACAAAGCCGCCTCCTACAACGATGGTTGGATGATCTGCTGAAGGATTGTTTGCTTGCGAAATGGCCTGTGAGGTTGCTTTTGAGGTTGGCTGCATAGCGAGGCTACCCAGGATAGATTTGAAGGTTGAGATTGAGAATGCAGATTGTTGTTTGGGTTGTTCTTAGTATTGTGGTTAAAGCCAGAGTTTGCATGATGAGCGGCTAAGGATTAACTGAGAGACTTGAATCTAGGTCTCAATGGAAGGTTTATGGTTTTCTCAGCTAACATTCAGGTTTTCTCTTTATACCTAATCCCATGGATTGACGGATCGAACATGATTGAATGCCGTCGAACTCACCGAATTGTTTGATCGATACCCATCCGTAGAAATTATTTAGGAGTGTTTCCTATGACACTGGAAGGAAAAGTTGCGTTGGTGACGGGGAGTAGTCAAGGGATTGGGCAGGGAATTGTGCTCAAACTGGCGCAGGCTGGGGCCGATGTGGTCATTAACTATCGATCGCATCCTGAAGGCGCTGAAGAAACCCTGGAAAAGGTTCAGGCGATCGGGGGAAAATGTTATTTAGCAGAATGTCCCCATTCCCGAGGACGCACAATTCAAGCGGATTTAGGCAATCTTGAGATGGTGCGTGAGTTGATTTCTGAAAGCATTGCTCACTTTGGCAAATTGGATATTCTAGTGAACAATGCAGGGATTGAAAAACATGCACCTTTTTGGGAGGTGACAGAAGCAGATTACGACACGGTTCTCAACGTGAATTTGAAGGGGGTCTTTTTTGCAACCCAGGCGTTTGTTCAACACCTAGTAGCAACCCAACGTCCCGGTAAAATTATTAACATCAGTTCGGTGCATGAAGATTTACCCTTCCCAAATTTTGCGGCCTACTGCGTTAGCAAAGGGGGCATGAAAATGTTAACTCGTAATTTGGCGGTGGAACTGGGGCCGCTGGGAATCACGATTAACAATGTGGCACCGGGCGCGATCGAAACTCCCATCAATACAAAGTTACTCAATGATCCCGACAAGCTCAATGCCCTGCTGAATAACATTCCTTTGGCACGGTTAGGGCAACCCCAGGATGTGGCCTCTCTGGTGGCGTTTTTAGCGTCGTCTGAGGCGGATTACATCACAGGCAGCACGTTTGTGGTGGATGGTGGACTTCTTTGGAATTATCAAGAGCAGTAGTTTTTTGCCATGAATCGTTTACGCCGTCACTACCCTGAATATTTGATGGAAGCTGCGGGACTGGGAATTTTCATGGTTTCCGCGAGTGTATTTACCGCATTGCTAGAACATCCTGCCTCGTGGTTGCATCAAATGATTAGCGATCCCACTTTACGACGATTTTTGATTGGAATAGCGATGGGATTAACCGCGATCGCGATTATCTACTCGCCTTGGGGAAAGCAATCGGGAGCACACATTAATCCTGTTGTGACGTTAACTTTTCTACGGTTGGGAAAAGTCCATTGGATTGATGCGCTGTTCTATATCCTAGCTCAATTTTTGGGTGGCTGGCTGGGAATGGTTTTAGCTGCAACGATTTTGGGAGCGACAATCGCCCATCCTAATGTGAGTTATGTTGTGACGATTCCTGGAATGCAGGGAACAGGCATTGCTTTTATAGCAGAAATAGCAATTTCCTTCGGAATTATGCTGCTGATTCTAGTTTTGTCTAATCTTCCTAAGTTTGCACGTTTTAC
The DNA here is from genome assembly GCA_002148405.1 of Alkalinema sp. CACIAM 70d. Lineage (GTDB taxonomy): Bacteria > Cyanobacteriota > Cyanobacteriia > Leptolyngbyales > Leptolyngbyaceae > Alkalinema. Next base: position 171,597 of record MUGG01000119.1, read on the forward strand.
AGGTTTATTCGCAGGAGTGTTAATTGCAATTTATATTACCCTAGAAGCGCCGCTTTCGGGGATGAGTATGAATCCTGCGCGTACCCTAGCATCGGCAATCCCGGCGCAAAATTGGACGGCGATTTGGATTTATTTCACGGCTCCATTACTTGGAATGCTGATCGCATCAGAAGTGTATGTTCAATGGAAGGGGCGACGATCGATTCGTTGTGCGAAACTCCACCATGACAACAATAAACGCTGCATTTTTTACTGTAACTATCGGCAAACTGGAATGCCCCACGATTCAACCCTCTTAAGCGATCGACTGTCTAATTTGTAAGTAGGATTTATCGAAATCTCAGATTTTTGTGATTGCTAGTTTCGTTTTCTTAGACATCATCCCATTGATCTTCATGCTATGCAGTTGTTGAGGTTTTGTGATGGCTCAGTTTTTGATGCAACGATTGAATCGATTAAGACAGCGATGTGTGCCTAGATCGAGAAGAAGATTGGGTTTAGGGAAGCGATCGCGATTGCTGACAATTTTTCTAATGATGACGATCTTGACCTCGCAACTTCCAGCGAGTTCTCAAGCGCCACAGGTGCAATCGTTGCTTCAATTATCTAACCCATCGTTGCCTCAACTATTCGATCAACGATTGTCCGTTCTCACCGTCGCGAGCCCAGTTCAGCTAACTCAAACCACCCAAGATTCTGCGATTTCAGTCAATGCGGTTGATTCAGTGGGAATGACGGTTTCTGATATGGATCGATCGGTGGAGTTTTACTCCAAGGTGTTGTCTTTCAAGAAAATATCGGATGTGGAGGTTTGGGGGTCGGAATACGAACAGCTTCAAGGGATATTTGGGGTGCGTTTACGAGTGGTCAAGTTGCAACTGGGACAGGAGTTCCTGGAGTTAACTGAATATCTCACGCCCAAAGGCCGTCCCATTCCCATTGATTCCCGGAGTCACGATCGTTGGTTTCAACATGTCGCGATCGTGGTGCGCGATATGGATCAAGCCTATCAACAATTGCGCCAATTCAAAGTGCAGTATGCCTCGACAGCACCGCAACGAATTCCAGACACCAATCAAGTTGCAGCCGGAATTCGAGCCTTTTATTTTAAGGATCCCGATGGACATAATTTAGAAATTATTTACTTTCCAGTGGGAAAGGGTGATCCGAAATGGCAGAAACCAACCCAGCAGCTATTTTTAGGGATCGACCACACGGCGATCGTGGTGTCCAATACTCAGCAAAGCCTAAAATTTTACCAGGATTTGCTAGGGCTAAAATTGGCGGGAACCAGTATGAACTACGGGACAGAGCAGGAACACCTGAATAATGTCCAAGGTGCCCGATTGCGAATTAGTGGACTCCGATCGCCTGCTGGCCCTGGTATTGAATTTCTGGATTATCTAGAACCCCAAGATGGTCGATCGCTGCCTGCGGATGCTCGACCTAATGATTTATTACATTGGCAAACAACGTTAGTCGTGCCAAATGTGGAGGCTGTGGTTCAGCAATTGCGCCAAAATCATATTGAGTTTATCTCATCAGGAGGCATAACCATTCCTGTCTCTACTTTTGGATTTAAAAAGGCAGTATTGGTGCGTGATCCGGATGGTCATACAATGCGCTTTGTTGAAAAATAACGTGACTGGAAAAATCGATCAATACCCCTGTGCTACGCTCCGTTGCGCTAGAAATAAGAGGGGAACAGTACACAATACATTCAAAGTCCGGGGGATTTAGGGGGATCGAAATACAGGCGATCGACGAGTAATTCTTGTTGTAATTTTGGTGAATAAGATGGATTACACTGCTGCTGCTAATTTCTTTACTAATGCTTCTACTGATACCTCTACCGCTGCCCAAAATTCTGGGCTGACTCAGGAGGAGATGCGCTTAGAAGAGGCTCGATCGCACAAGGCCCATTGGCGACGCTGGGGGCCGTATTTAAGCGATCGGCAGTGGGGAACGGTACGGGAGGACTACAGCCCCTACGGTTCCGCTTGGGATTACTTTAGCCATGACCAAGCGCGTTCTCGGGCCTACCGCTGGGGTGAGGATGGCCTGCTGGGCATTTCGGATAATCACCAACGCCTATGCTTTGCGATCGCACTGTGGAATGGGGAAGATGCCATTCTGAAAGAACGTCTGTTTGGGTTAACGGGGAATGAAGGGAATCATGGTGAGGATGTCAAGGAATACTATTTCTATTTAGAGAATACGCCAACCCATTCTTACATGAAGGCGTTGTACAAGTATCCCCATCAGGCGTTTCCCTATAGCCAACTGGTTGAGGAAAATCGGCGTCGCGATCGCCATCAGCCGGAGTTTGAATTGCTGGATACGGGAATTTTTGATGAAAATCGCTACTTCGATGTGATGGTGGAATATGCTAAACGATCGACGGATGATATTCTAATTCGAGTTACGGTAACGAACCGAGGGCCAGAAGCGAAAACGCTACATCTCTTGCCTAGTCTTTGGTTCCGCAACACTTGGTCATGGAATGGAGATTCTGATAAACCCATCTTGCAGGCACTCGAAGATCATCATCACTCAGTGATTCAAGCCAGTCATCCAACTCTAGGTCAACGCTGGTTATACTTACAGAGGGCTGAGGAACTCCTGTTTACAGAAAATGAAACCAATAGCGAACAAGTATTTTCGCTGCCCAATGATTCTCCCTATGTGAAGGATAGTATTCATCGGTATATTATTGAAGAAGCGAAGAGTGCGGTTAATCCCAATCATATCGGTACGAAAGCTGCGTTGCATTATGTATTAGAACTTGCTCCGGGAGAAGTGCGAACGGTTCAGTTACGGCTGAGTGACCTATCTCCAGATCAGGTGGAAGTGCTGGCTGGGGATCGATCGATGTTCACCGCTGAGTTTGATGCTACGTTCTTAGCGCGCCAACGGGAAGCGGATGAATTCTACCATCGGATTACGCCCTTTGCGCTGAGTGACGATGCGCGGAATGTGCAGCGGCAAGCCTTTGCGGGAATGCTGTGGTGTAAGCAGTATTATCACTACGTGCTAGAGGATTGGCTCAAGGGGGACTCAGCAAATCAGCCACCCGTGGAACGTAAACGGGGACGTAATCATGAATGGATTCATCTCCATACGGATGATATTTTATCCATGTGTGATAAATGGGAATATCCTTGGTTTGCGGCTTGGGATTTGGCGTTTCACTGTATTCCGTTGGCGATGATTGATCCGGATTTTGCCAAGTATCAGTTAGATGTGTTGACGCGGGAATGGTACATGCATCCCAATGGTCAAATTCCTGCCTATGAGTGGGCCTTTGGGGATGTCAACCCTCCGGTACATGCCTGGGCAACGTGGCGCGTTTACCAGATTGAGCAAACACTGTACGGTAAAGCCGATCGCTTATTTTTGGAGCGGGTTTTTCAAAAGTTGATGCTGAATTTTACCTGGTGGGTGAATCGCAAGGACGTGGAAGGGAGAAATGTCTTCCAAGGAGGCTTTTTGGGCTTGGATAATATTGGCGTGTTCGATCGGAGTGCGGCGTTGCCGACGGGAGGGCATATTGACCAATCCGATGGGACGAGCTGGATGGGGATGTATTGCCTGAATATGCTAACGATCGCCCTAGAACTCGCCAAAACCAATCCTGTGTACGAAGATATTGCCACAAAGTTTTTTGAACATTATCTCTACATTGCCGACGCGATGAATCGGATTGGTGATATGGAAGTATCGCTGTGGAATGAAGAAGATGGTTTTTACTATGATGTTTTGCATTTACCGGACGATCGACAAATTGAATTAAAAGTACGATCGATGGTGGGTTTAATTCCGTTGTTTGCAGTGGCTACCTTAGAGCCAGAGACTCTACAGCAGTTGCCGAATTTTAAGAAACGCTTGGAGTGGTTTATTCAGCATCGGCCCGATCTACGCCGGAATGTGGCTTGCATGGAGACGCGCGGTGTGGGAGCACGGCGGTTACTGGCGATCGCGTCTCAGGATAAGCTCCGGCGTATTTTACAAAAAATGCTGGATTCTTCCGAATTTTTAAGCGACTTTGGGATTCGAGCCGTTTCGCGTTACCATGCGGAAAATCCCTATATCTTCTATGCCAATGGTCAGGAATGCCGTGTGGACTATGAACCTGCCGAATCCAGTAGCGGTTTATTTGGTGGTAATTCTAATTGGCGTGGGCCGATTTGGTTTCCGGTCAATTTCCTGTTGATTGAATCTTTGCAAACGTTCCATCGCTATTTGGGGGATGAGTTTCAGGTGGAGTGCCCAACGGGGTCGGGGCAGTGGATGAATCTTCAGGAAGTGGCGATGATCCTGTCCCGACGGTTGACGCAAATTTTTCTACGAAATGAGGCGGGGCATCGTCCGGTCTATGGAGGTAGCGCTATCTTGCAATCCGATCGCCATTGGCAAGATTGTATTTTGTTCTATGAGTACTTCCATGGGGATAACGGTGCGGGGATTGGCGCGAGTCATCAAACGGGTTGGACGGGATTGGTGGCCGCGCTTATCCAGGAATTGGGAGAACCGGAAAAGCCTGCTGAACAATTCATGGCTGATGTAATTTACTGAAGAGATCAGCGATCGTGCTCCATGATCAAATTTGGTATAGATAATAAAATGCCGATCGCTCATCCCACGATCGGCAGATTACCTTTAAATCAAGTTGCTAGGAGAAATGCTAATGCATGATGCAGTGTTAGAAACTAGGAAAGTTAAGCCTGACGTAACGCTACATAGTCTTGGAGTTGCCGTTTAGCGGCATCAAAAGAATCCCTAATCGCAACGTAAAGGTCTTCGTGGGAGTGGTCGGCATCGGAATTACGATTAACAATGATTTCCTTGCCGGGAACAGAGAGATCGATGCGAACTTGGTAAAGGTTGCCTTGCTGATGACGGCCCGCTGTGCTTTCTAGGGTGACTCGACAATTCGTAATGCGATCGAAGAACTGGGTAAGTTTCTCTACTTTTTCTTGAATGGCAGTTTCGATCGCGGGAGTAACAGAAAAACTACGGCTGATGATTTGAAGCGGAACTTGCATAATCTACTCTCTCCGGTCGAGTCGAGTAACTTCTTTTTATGCTTTTAGAGTAAGACAAAAAGTTGAGGAACTTGTGAAGAGGATTGTAGTCTCTGTAACGATTGATAACGAGGGATTGGGCGCGATCGGGTCAGCGATGCCCAGATTCCCTCGCTTGCCTTGGATGGTCAGGATGAAGATTGGAGGGCAATTTCTGCGTCAATGACGCTAGGATCGGCGGTTCTGCGCAATTGGAAGCCGAGTTTATCGCACACATGTTGCATATCGCGATTTTCGCTGAGAATGGTGGCCCGAATCCAGTCTAAGCCTTCTGCTTTGCCGATCTCAATTAACCGACGCAAAATTTCGCTGCCTAGCCCTTGGTGTTGATAGCGATCGCTGACGAGTAATGAAAATTCGGCTTCGTTGACGCCATGCTGTTTACTGAGGCGACCAATGCCTAGCATTTCCCGTTCTCCTGTTGCGGGATTTTGGTAATCGGCGACGAGGGCCATTTCCCGATCGTAATCGATGCAACATAGGCGTAGGAGTCGTTCGTGGGCAATGCGTTGGTTTAATTTAATCAAATGGAAATAACGCAAATATACGCTCTGTTCGGACAGGGTTTTGTGGAATTGAATGAGTAAGGGTTCGTCCTCTGGCCGGATAGGACGAATGGTGACTGTCGTCTTGTCTTGCAATTGCCAAGTGGAGCAGTATTGGGTGGGATAGGGACGAATGGCGGGTTTGGCAATGGTTGCCGGGGCGATCGTGCGATCGTGGAGGACGACTCGGCCATCGAGAGCGGTTAAAGTGTTGCCGTGGGCTAGGAGCGGATTGATTTCAATTTCCTTAATTTGCGGTTGCTCGACGACGAGTTGACTAAAGCGGACGATCAACTGCTCAAGAGCGGCACAATCCACGGGCTGTTCACCGCGTACCCCTTGCAACGCATGGTAAATTTTGGTGCGTTCCATGAGTCGCTTGGCCAGGGTGTTTGTGAGTGGCGGTAGGGCGATCGCGACATCTTGAAAGACTTCGACCCATTGTCCTCCGGCTCCAAAGGCTAAAACTGGCCCAAAGAGGGGATCGTAGCTACTGCCGATGATGAGTTCATAGCCTTTCTGATTCAGCATCGGTTGCACTGTGACGCCATTAAAGGCTGTGTCTCCTACTTTTTGCGTGACGGATTGCTGAATGGTTCGATAGGCTGTTCTGACAGCATCTGCGTTGCGAATATTCAGTTGTACACCACCGACATCGGTTTTGTGGGTAATGGTTTTCGATAGCAATTTAAGAACGACTGGATACCCGATCGCGTCAGCGATGTTAACGGCCTGATCTTCACTAAGCGCTTCCTGGGTGGGCACGATCGGGATGTCATAGGCTGCCAGAAGGGATTTGGACTCAATTTCCGTTAGCAAAGTCCGACCCTGGTCTAAGGCTTGTTGTAGAATGCTCTGAACCGTCGATCGGTGGGGCGCATGGTTATTGGATGACAAAACAGGCGTTTCATAGATGCTGCGCAGATTTTGGCTGTAGCGCCAAAGGTAGTTAAACATGCGCGCTGCCGTATCGGGAAACGGGAACGTGGGAATGCTGGCTTGATTGAGCAGTTCTGCCCCCGCTTCCACTTCAATATCTCCCATCCAACTGGCGAGAATGGGTTTCCCTAGGTTGGCATACTTCTGTAACCGCTGGGCGGTTTGGGTGGGATCGGTCATGGCCTGGGGGGTCAAAATCACCAATAATCCATCGCTGTTGGGATCTTGCGCGGCAATTTCAAGGGCTTGGGCATAGCGATCGGGGGTGGCATCGCCCAGGATATCGATCGGGTTGCTGTGGCTCCAGTGGGCGGGCAGAACCTGGTTAAGGGCTGCGATCGTCTCCTCGGAAAGTTCTGCAAGCTGCCCACCGTCACTAATCAGGGCATCGGTGGCGAGAACCCCAGGGCCCCCCGCATTGGTAATAATCGTCAGGCGTTTGCCCTTGGGACGGGGTTGTTTGGCGAGGACTTCGGTGATGTCGAATAATTCGGAAATGCTATTGACGCGCAGAACGCCGCAGCGTCGTAGGGCGGCATCAAAAACGGCATCACTACCGACCAAGGCCCCCGTATGGGATGCGGCGGCTTGGGCGGCAGCTTGGGTGCGTCCTGCTTTAATGACGATAATTGGTTTGGTCAGGGCAACTTCCCGCGCGGCGGACAGGAACGATCGCACGTCGCCCACGGATTCCATATACAGGACAATGCTTTTGGTGTAGGGATCGTCGCCTAGGTAGTAAATCAAATCGCCCCAGTCCACGTCGGCCATCGACCCGATCGAAATGAATTTACTAAACCCGACGTTTTCACGAAAACTCCAGTCCAGAATGGCGGTACAAAGGGCTCCACTTTGGCTGATAAAACCGATGTTGCCAGGTCGGGCGATCGTACTAGCGAAGGTGGCGTTCAAGCCACCCTGGGGATTCATAATGCCGAGGCAATTGGGGCCAATAATCCTGAGTTGACCGCGCTTTGCCTCTGCTAAAACTTGTTGTTCTAGGGCAATGCCGTCTGCGCCAATTTCCTTGAAGCCTGCGGATAAGATGATTGCTGCTTTAACGTTTGCGTCAACACACTCCTGTACAACCTGGGGAACGGTTTTAGCGGGAGTCACGATAATGGCTAGATCTACAGTTTCTGGAATGCTCCCGATCGTCGGGTAGGCTTTGATGCCCAAGACGTTATGATGTTTGGGATTGACTGGAAAGACGGTTCCGCCAAAGGGATGGCGAATCAAATTCCAGAGAACGGTTCGACCAACGCTATTCAATCGTTCTGTTGCACCGATGACGGCAACGGTTTTGGGTTCAAAGAAGATATCAAGGGGATGATGCTCCGATCGGAGAATGTCATGGGCGCGATCGGTGCATTGGTTGACTGAAACTTGCATAACCCACTCCTTGTAGGTTGCCCTGTTTTGTTTGGCGTATGTTGGTTGGTGTATGTGTATGTTGTTTGGCGTATGTTATTTGGCCTGTTGTTATTTGGCCTGTGTCGGTTCGTTTCTGTTGGTTTGTTTCTGTTGGCTGGCCGATGCTGCTGTGAGAAATTTAAGCTTGTGGGTGGGTTACTTGATCTAACACACCCACAATTTGCTGTCCAAGGGCTGTCCAACCTGGTGGTCACTCGTGAATCACTAGCAACCAATCTTTTGTAGCCCATCGCTGGGTAAGTCCGTGGGCACCTCATTGACTGCGAAGTTCGCGTCTGCCGATGGCCCGTGATAGGCGGCGAGATACAAATCCTGCAAATCTTGGATCAGGGGATAGCGGGGGTTAGCCCCTGTGCATTGGTCATCAAAGGCTTGTTCTGCCATGGTTTCTACGTGATCCAGGAATTGCCGCTCATCGACGGCGATCGCGGCTTTAATGGTGGCTGGTACGTCTAATTTGCGTTTCAGGTCTTCGATCGTGGCGATGAGGCGTTCCACTTTTTCGGCTTCATCCTTGCCGCCGAGGTTGAGATAATCGGCGATGCGGGCATAGCGCCATTTGGCGTTGGGGTATTTATACTGCGGGAAGATCGCTTGTTTGAAGGGAACATCCGTCGCATTGTAGCGAATCACTTGGGTGATCAGTAAAGCATTCGCTAGACCATGGGGCACATGGAATCCTGAACCCAATTTGTGGGCTAGGGAGTGACAAATGCCCAGGAAGGCGTTGGCAAAGGCCATTCCGGCCATGGTGGCGGCGTAATGAACTTTCTCGCGGGCTTTGGGATTTTCGGCTCCCTCTTGGTAGGCGGCGGGCAGATATTTCACCAATAGGCGGATGGCTTCCAGAGCTAACCCGTTGGTAAATTCCGAAGCGAAGACGGAGACATAGGCTTCGATCGCGTGGGTGAGGGCATCCAAGCCACCGTAGGCGGTCAGCTTCTTCGGCATGTGCATGACGAGTTCCGGATCGACGATCGCCATGGTGGGGGTCAGGGCGTAGTCGGCGAGGGGGTATTTAATGCCTGTGCGGGTATCGGTGACGACGGCAAAGGGCGTGACCTCTGACCCGGTGCCGGAGGTGGTGGGAATGGCAATCATCATCGCCTTTTGGCCGAGGGGCTGCACCTCATAGACCCGCTTACGAATGTCCATAAAGCGCGTGGCCAAGCCCTCAAATTCCGTCTCGGGTTGTTCGTACATCAACCACATCACCTTAGCGGCATCCATGGGCGACCCACCCCCGATCGCGATGATGACATCCGGCTCAAACAGTTGAATTTGGCTCAGGCCCCGCTGCACAGTGTCTAATGAAGGATCGGGTTCGACATCGTAGAAAGTTTGATGGGTGATGCCGAGATGGTCTAAGGTGTCGGTGACTGGCTTCGTGACGCCGAGGTCAAATAACGGTTTATCGGTGACGATGAAGGCGCGTTTACGATCGGTGATTTCCTTGAGTGCAAAAGAAACGGCTCCGTACTTAAAGTAAACCTTGGGCGGGACACGGAACCACAGCATGTTTTCCCGCCGTTCGGAGACGGTTTTGACGTTCAACAAATGGTGCGGGGCCACGTTGGCTGAAATGGTGTTACCGCCCCAGCTACCGCATCCTAGCGTTAACGAGGGATCCAGGTGGAAGTTGTAAAGATCGCCGATCGCGCCTTGGGAGGACGGTGTGTTAATCAACACCCGTGATGTTTGCAGATGGGTTTCAAATTCTTGAATGTGACTGTGGTTATTGGGTGCTGTGTATAACACCGCAGTGTGACCTTTACCGCCAAATTCGACAAACTTTTCTGCGGTTTGGACTGCTTCTGTAAATGTGGGAACTCGATACATCGCAAGAATCGGAGTCAGTTTCTCATGGGAAAAGGGTTCCGATTCCCCAATGGTTTCAACTTCAGCAATCAAAACCTTGGGCATAGTTGGGGGCGTGCCTTCTGGAGTGTCCCAGCCTTCCAGCGTTAGTCCAGCAATCTCAGCAATTTTGGCGACGGGTTGCCCGACGATCGCGGGATTCATATGGCCATCTTCGAGGACGTGCTGGCGCAATTGCTCCGTGTCTGCGGGGCTGAGGAAATGGGCTCCCCGATCGCGGAATTCCTGTTTGACGGCTTCGTAAACGTCATCCATGACAATGACGGCTTGCTCACTGGCGCAGATCATGCCGTTGTCAAAGGTTTTACTGAGCAGGATGGAGGAGACGGCCATTTTGATGTGCGCAGTTTCGTCAATCACCGCCGGGGTATTGCCTGCACCCACGCCCAGGGAGGGATGGCCAGAGGAGTAGGCGGCCTTCACCATGTTGGGGCCACCAGTGGCGATGATGAGTTTGATGTCGGGATGGCGCATCAGGGCTTGGGACAGGACGACGGTGGGTTCCTCAATCCACCCAATGATCCCCTCAGGGGCTCCAGCGGCGATAGCGGCTTGCAGAACGGTTTTGGCCGCTTCGATCGTGCATTGTTTGGCCTTGGGATGGGGGGAAAAAATAATGGCATTGCGGGTTTTCAGTGCCAGCAATGCCTTAAAAATGGTGGTGGAGGTGGGATTGGTGACGGGGACAATGCCTGCGAGGATGCCAACGGGTTCCGCGATTGTCTGGTAGCCAAGGGCCTCATCTTCTTCTAGAACGCCGCAGGTTTTTTCGTGTTTGTACTTGTTGTAGATGAATTCTGAGGCGAAGTGATTTTTAATCACTTTATCTTCTATGATGCCCATGCCGGTTTCCTGGACGGCGAGTTTGGCTAGGGGGATCCGGGAGACGTTGGCGGCTTGGGCGGCCTGCTTAAAGATGTGATCGACCTGTTCTTGGCTGTAGGTGGCAAAGGTGGCTTGGGCGGCTTTAACAGACTGAATTAAGGTTTCAAGAGATTGGAGATCTGTAACGTGCAGATGAGTGACCATGAGGAAAACCCTCAACTGATTGCTTCAAAACTTTTGACTTCAACTATAAGGAATAGAGTTGAGGATCTTGTGAAGATGGCTAGAAACTTAATCATTATGAGTGTTTCCTGATAAGGTTGGGGTTTCCTGATGAATGCACAGCACTGGAAAAGCAACCGTATCAATCACTGGGATAATCAGCGTATCAATACCTGCATCAATACTTGGGTTAACACTTGTATCGGCAACCGTATTAGCAACCGTATTAATGACTATATCAGTAAATTTTCATCAGCAAATTCTAGGTAGGAGATCTCCACTGAGTTGCGTGAGAATACGCTTGATCCCTAAGGTATTGCGGATGGTGACATAGCCCCGATCGAAGTTGGGAACCTTCGATCGCACGTGTCCAATGACACAAGCCTGCTGGGGAAAAAATTGATGGAGTATGTTTAAGGCTGCTTCTACGGTATCGGGAGGCACAATGGCGATAAATCGGCCTTCATTGGCGACATAGATGGGATCAAGACCGAGAATTTCGCAGGCTCCGCGCACGGTGTCATGGACGGGAATAGCGTCGTCGGTTAATTCGATTTCAACGTTAGCGGCTTCTGCCAGTTCGATCGCGGCGCTGGCGAGTCCGCCTCGGGTCAGGTCGCGGAGGCAATGAATGGGAATGCCTTGATCGAGCAAGGCTAAAATCGGTTCTGCTAGGGGGGCACAGTCACTGACGATCGGGCTATCGAAATTTAGCCCTTCTCGCAAAGCCATAATTGCCATGCCATGTCGGCCCAAGTCGCCATTTAATAGGATGACATCTCCTATTTGAATCGATCGAGGCGTAATGGTTTCAGAGTGTTCTACGATACCAATTCCCGCCGTGTTAATTAGCAGTCCTCCCTGATGATGATCCCCATGACTACGATCGATTACTTTTGTATCTCCTGTGACGATCTGGACGTTTGCGTTGTCCGCTGCGACTTGCATTGACTTGATAATTTTTTCTAGAGTGGCGATCGGGAACCCTTCTTCGATAATTAACCCGACGCTGAGATAGCTGGGACGACTACCCCCCATGGCGAGATCGTTTACGGTTCCGTTGACTGCTAGGGAACCAATATCCCCACCGGGAAAAAATAAGGGTTGAATCACATAAGAATCGGTTGTAAATGCGATTCTAGTATCACCTAAATTAATAACAGTGCTATCGTGTCGCTGATTGAGAAGGGGATTGTTGAAACTGGGTAAAAATAATCCTTCAATTAATTGCTGCATTAACTTGCCACCACCGCCGTGACCCATGAGAATATGGTCGGTGGAATGAAGGGGTAAAGGGCAGTTAAAATCTGGTGTATTAAACTCTGGATTATCCTGCATAGTGAAGATTTAAGAGTAACTGAGCTGTTAGGACGAAGTAGACGGGTGGGAATGGGTCAGAGATTGATAATGGTAATAGGCGGCACAGGCCCCCTCGGAGGAAACCATGGGGGCTCCGAGGGGATGCTCTGGAGTGCATTTTGTGCCAAAGGCAGAGCATTGGTAGGGCTTCCGTAAGCCTTGTAAAACTAAACCGCTGATGCAATCAGAATTGGTGTTTTCTTTTGCGTTATCTAAGGTATCGCTGGGAACGATTAGTTTCGGTAGAGCAAAGCGCTGGGCTGCATCAAATTTAGCGTAACTAGGCTTTAATCGTAATCCGCTGTTGGGGATGGTTCCTAGGCCGCGCCATGATCGATCGCAAACCTCAAACACCTGTTGCATGACCGACTGGGCAGTGAGATTTCCCGCGCGCTCTACCGATCGGGCATACTGATTTTCTACCTGGGCGGTTCCCGCTTCCAACTGCTGCACACAGTGATAGATTCCCTGCATAATATCCAGCGGTTCGAACCCTGTGACGACGATGGGAACGCGATAACGGGTGGCGATCGTTTCGTATTCACCGTAGCCCATGACAGTGCAAACGTGTCCTGCGGCTAAAAAACCTTGAATTTGACAGTTTTGAGCCGCTAATAATTGCTCCATTGCGGGGGGAACGAGGACATGGGCGACCAACATCGAAAAATTAGTGAGTTGCTGCTGCTGGGCTAGATGCACGGCCAGGGCGGTTGCGGGGGCAGTGGTTTCAAAACCCACGGCAAAAAAGACGACCTCGCGATCGGGATTAGCTTGGGCGATTTTGACGGCATCTAAGGGTGAATACACGGTTCTGACATCACCTCCCTGGGCTTTGACGGTGAGTAAGTCTCGATCGTGGCCGGGAACGCGCAACATGTCTCCAAAGGAGCAGAAAATGACTTGGGGTTGGGCGGCGAGCCAGAGGGCTTGTTCGATAGTTTCGATGGGCGTAACACAGACGGGACACCCAGGCCCATGGATAATGCTTAGGGCGTCGGGGAGTAATTGATCGAGGCCAAACTTGACGATCGTGTGGGTTTGTCCGCCACAGATTTCCATAATCGTCCAAGCTTGTGTGGTGATGTCTGCTAATTTTTGAGCGTAGGTTTGAATGGCGTTAGGATTGCGATATTCGTCAACATATTTCATCTGATACCTCCCCCAAAGTTGCCTCTTGAGCTACTGCCATGGCGTTGAGGTCTGCAAAGACTTGCTGAGCTTGTTCAGAATTGAGAATACCAATGGCAAAGCCTACGTGAACAATCACATAATTGCCAACTTGCACCTCTGGGACATAGGCCAAATTGATTTCTTTGGTGACGCCCCCAAACTTAACGAGTCCCGATCGAGTCAATGGATCATCGTTAATAATGGTTAGGAGTTCTCCAGGGATTGCAAGGCACATAATGAGGGTTTCTTTAAAGTCTATAGAGTCTATTGAGGGATTCCTGTTGTTCTAGCTGCTTAACTTTATCAGTAAGCTGATCGATTGTTTGCTGCTGCTGTTTTATAACTGTTGAGAGTGTTTCAATCACTGTTCGATCGTCTTTAACTGCTTTTGTGAGAATTGCAACAACATCCATGAGTTTGATGGCTGTTCCCTCAAAATCGGTTAATAGCTCTGGGGTTTCTTCGGCAATGAATCCAGCATGTAAGGCTGCCTGGTGATCGTTTTTAAAGCTGAATTTGACAGGCGTTAACTGGTTGAGTAGGGTAGAAACTTCTTGGCTGGAGAGGTCAACGATCTGATTTTTTAGGGTTTGGGAGGACGGAGAAGCCAATCGTCCGGCTAAAACGTCGCCTTCGATCGTGCCGTGGACTTTCAGCGTTACATTATCCTGCGGATCGCCGCCAATGCCTGCTTTACCTCGTACAGTGAGGTCATGATTGAGGGTAAGGGGGTTGGTAAAGGTATTGGTTAGGGTATTGGTCAGGGTATCGTTCAGTTGGGAAAGTTTACGATCGACGTAGGTTTTGACGGCTTTTTGGGTGGGAACGGTGAGTTCAGAAAATTCGTTTCCGGTGGGAAGAAGAGTATCGTTGGGGGAGAAGTTATTAATGGGGACGCCGTGCAGGAGTTGAATGACCCCGCTGATGGTGAGATTTTGGGTGAGAAAGTCTTGAGTGGGTGAACCTCCTTGGTTCGCTTTGCTATTTAAGCTATCTTGGTTCGCTTTGCTATTTAAGCTGTTTTGGAGGTTGTTTAAGCTGCTTTGGATGTCGGCTTGGAGGGGTTGAATCTGTTGATCGACGTAGGTTCGTGCTTCGGAGAGAATGGCATCCCGATCGTTGCTTCCCCGATTGAGGGAAAAGACACTGAGAGGTGTTGCTGCTGCGGGGGCGTTCGATCGGTTATTGGCGACGGCTTCGTCTCTCAATTCCCGTCCTAGTTTTTCAATTTCTCGATCGACATAGCTAATATCAGCCTTGGTACTCAGGGTGGGATTTAGGCCTCTGATTTGGCCATCGACATAATTTTTGACGGCTACTTCAGTGGGTAGCTCAGTATTGCTTGGAGTTGAACTAATATCTGTGGAAAATGCACTGATCGTAATGGATCCCGAATTAAACTTTAGAGTTCTATGAATTGTGAGATTTTCGGTCTGAAAAGGTTGATTGGGTGAGCCATTCTTGTTGGCTTTTTCATTAATATTACTGGTAATTGTATCGATGCTTCTAGTAACTGGAACTAAGGCGTTACTAACGTAGTCATCAATGTAATCCTTAACGGTTCTGTCCGTAGGAACGGCTGTGTGAACATCTGTTAGAGTGCCGCTAGCAGAAATACTATTGACGATCGCTCCGGAACTACCTAGAGTTAGGGATGCAGCAGTTATGCCGTTGGTCACAGCAAGAGAATTGCACTGTCCATGCCCCGTAAGATTCAAACTACTCCCCGTCAAAATTGCTCCGCTGACGGTTCCTGTGGCATTGAGACTAGTCGCTGTGACGCCATTGGTAACGGTCAAATCGCTTAGTTGGCCATTTCCGGTGATTTCTAAACTATTTCCCGTAATTTTTCCGGTTGCAGTTAGGCTGTTGGTAGTTGTGTTGTTAGTGACTGTAAAAGAGTCGGCTTGACCGCTACCGGATAGCCTTAAACTCTTGCCTATTAAAGTATCTCCTTCAATATTGCCTGTGGCATTGAGGCTGGTAGCAGTGATTCCATTCGTTACCTGTAAAGAATTCAGTTGACTGCGGCCTGTAATATCTAAACTATCCCCTGTAATATTCTCTGTTGCCTTGAGGCTTCGGGTTTGAATGTTCTGAGTGATTGTAAGGGACTCTAGCTGACCGCTACCTGTAATTTCTAAACTGGCACCTTTAATTTTGCCCGTGGCCTCTAGACTGCCTGTGGTAATGCCATGGGTGACGGATGCAGAATCAGCGGTGATAGTGGCACTTGCATTTAAGGCTTGGGTTTTGATGTTGCCTTCGACGTGGAGCGTCTCGATCGGTCGATCGGTACCAATGCCAACTCGTCCTAGGGGGGTTACGATGAACTGCGGTTGGGCAGCGCTATCTTCCAGTCGAACGATCGCGGGTTGGTAAGCAAATGAAGGGTTACTGGCTGTAACCGGTTTTTCTAACTTGGCGATCTTAGCGTTGGAGTCTTGAGTGTCGGAATCTACAGATAATACAGAGTTCCCAGTGGTGTCGCCACTGATAAACAAGATATCGCCTGGATGGAGTTCCTGAACGCCAGAACCGCTTAATTGCGTCTTATCTGAAGCATTAACCGATAACGTCCCTCGAATGGGGGTTGTGGGTGTATTTCGGACATGCAGTCGTGCGATCGGTTGTTTGGTGCCAACCCCTAAACGACCATCAATGCGATCGTTGCCTGCGCCTTGGTGCGTAATGTAAAGATTATTCTGAAGTTCCAGCGCTCCACTGAGGATGCCTCCAATAGATCCTAAGCAGCTACTGAGCGGCGGAAATAATAATCGACTATCTTGTAATGATTGTGTAATAAATTGTTTTGGCTGATTTGTTGGATTAATAATGGTGTTGTTAGCTGTATTGGTAGTCGAACCACCATCAGCATTACCGATCGAATCACTGCTCAGATTACCTACAGAGTGACTGGCAAGATTTTGAGTCAAATTTTCTGTGGTATTCAGTTGCACCATTGCTAACAATGCATAGTGATGTTCAATTCCTTGGGGCTGCTGGGCAAGGGGTTGGGCAATGCTCTGGGAGGGTTGGCCAAGGGATTGCTCAATACCATCGCTAGGCCAATCAATCTGATCAATTCTTGCGGCAATCAACCAATAGTCACCTGTTTCGTAAACAGAATTTTCAGAAAATTTGACTTTGATGCCTTGTTCTAACTCAATATATTCCTTACTAGTGGGGATTTCTGGCAGAGTTCCCACATGCCATCGCCGGACTACAAGATTTTCACCTTCAGGAATTGGCCCTGTGAGTCGCGATCGATCGAAGGTAATTTTCCGTAGTGAAGCACTCTGGAATGGGACTAGGACGCCGGGTTTACCGTTTAATTCATTTTCCTGACTTGTTATTTCTAACCACCATTGTTCTGATTTCAAGGATTGCCATCCCTGTTGGTCAAATTTAGTAACAATGACGTTATCTTCAATTTTTTCGATCGCGCTGGCAACACTCGCGTTATCCCGTGACCATTTGAAGGTGGCAGTTCCTAAGGCTCCGCCTTGATGAATTTCGACCCGATATAATTGATTCTCCAAGGGTTGCTGCGCAAAGGACTTGGCCGTCATCAATGCTTGGCGATCTTTGTGATTTTGGACAAATAAATTCCAGCGATCGACTAAAATATCGTATTCTGTCTCATCGGGTGCTGCTGGGCTAGGGAGACTAGGTAATTCATCCGTGGCTTTGAGTTTTAATTGCCAAATAGTTTGGGTACGAGTGGTGGTATCTGGAATTTCCAAAGCCTTTTCGCGAATCGTTGAATCCTCCACAGCAGTGATGTGCCGCTCCCACACATCTAAATAGACAGCATAGATCGCTGGTTTCTGATAGGAGAGGCTGGGGGGACGGTAGTCCGGCTGGGTAAGGTAGGTGATGAGGCGGCAAGCGGTTGTGGGTACTAGAACCTTTTCGCTCAGAGTTAAAATACCCGTTTGACGATCGACATTTGTAATTTTCACCCAGCGATCGGGCTGGTTTAGGGAGGGCTCTGAGCCTGAGGATGCTGTACCATTGACGACGTTCTGTTTGGGAATGGCGAGCCACTGATTGGGCTCTAGGGGACGACCATCGACAATTAGGGTCGACGCGCGGACACTTTTTGTGGGATTTTGCGCATTTGAAGGTGCGTTGAGGGTGGTAATGCCCGTATCCGCCAGCGTTAAATTAAAGGCTGTGCCGCTTTCTGCTTCACAAAGAATGCCATCCACATAGAACCGTCCCGCCGTGATCAGCAAATCCTCGGCGGTATTGGAGGAATCTGAGGGGGGCAGGGCTTGAATTTTGAAGGCTTTTGGGTCTGAGGTGCCAGAGGTGTCGCCAATCATGTCGATCGCCTGCGATCGAGCAATATGGGCTTGAATATCCACTTGCTCATTCCAATCGGAATCGAGAAGCAAGCGACCCTGTTGCATCCGGACGCTGGTGAAGTGTTTGTGGGGATTGAACCGAAGTTGAGTAAAGTCGCCGCCCTTCATGGAAATTCTCCTCTAGTGCATCGAAATTGGCTGGGTCGTCTAATCAAGTCATGTAAAAAATACCTGCCTCTAATCCAAATCGAAGGGATTCTTCTAGGCTAGCTTGTAAACTCTTTTCCCGTTGCGATTGCTTTAAAAAGTTAAAGACCCCCATTTCTGCTCCGTCTTCTGCACCTGTGTAAAGTTCCACGGGACAAGTTCGATCGAGTTGGCCATAGCTGGGATTGCCCGATTGAAGATTGGTAAATCGGGGTTGGAGACGATTCATAATTTGTAATTTCTCTTCTAAATTTAGTATTCCACGGTTCATTGCAGTCCATGATTTGCCTCCATCGATCGACTGGAAAAAATTTCCAACAACTGTGCCCATCTGAAGGGCTTTTGTCACTGGATCGAGGCTGAGTGCTGTAATGGTTGCGCCTCGGGTGATGCCATTGTTAACGGTAAACGGCTCCCAGGTGTAGCCACTGTCGATCGAGTGCCAGAGTTGGCCGTCGTCGCTGGCGGCATAGAGCGGGTGGTGACGTAGGTAGGGGGTACCGCTGGGCAGATCGGGGCAGAAGGCTGCATCGACTTCTAATTGATGGTTGGACTGAATGTTAACGATGCGGCGGGATTGATCTAAAGCGGTCAGGATGTCTCCCACTTGAAAGTCTTCGGTAAAAAAGGTACTAGTTCCAATGATTTGAACTCCTTGGCTAGCGATCGTGCCTCGGGGGAGTGGACGCGGTAAGGTGGCAAGGCTGGTAATCTGGATCTCTGTGAGTCCTCGGGGTTCCCAACGATCGTGGTCTGGGATCAACCGAAAGATGCCATCCTCAGTTCCCGCAAACAGTTGGCCATTGCGATCGACGATTAATTGGCTAATGTCCCGATCGGTCAGCCCATCGTTGACCGCAGTCCACCGCAATTGAGGGGAAGCCAGATCGGTCAAGGCTGATCGGAACACGCCACTCCCCGCAGTGCCTAGCCACAGAGAATCAGCGTGAATCAGCAATGTGGTAATGTTGGGATTGCTTAAGCCTGTATTAATCGTAAAAGCGGTGCCGGGTGGTAGGTTGGGATGGAAGGGAGCATTGACGGTGAGGCGATAGTTATCGGTGATTTTGACGACTTTCCGACTTTGTCCCGCAGCGTTGATGATATCTCCCACCTTGAGTTGGCTAATAAATGCGGTAGGTTGTTCTACATTGGTTGCGCCTGTGATGCTAGTTCCATTGCTAGAAATGGTACCTTGCCCTAGATTACGGGTGGTCAGTATCCTAGGATTTTGAGTTTCGTTCTGTGATACGCATAGCAATCCATCCCCTGCGGTTGCTACCAATAACCGGATTGCTAATGAACTGTTATTGATGGAGTTGTTATCAAGGGCAAGCAGGTCTGTAATTTGCGTATTGATTGCAGGTAAGTTGACCGATCGCCAAAGAATCGGTTCTTCTGCCGTGAGTCTGTAGGGATTCACTCGATCGGCCTGAAAGAGACGACCATCGGCAGTGCCCGCCCAGAGGGTGACGGAGCCATCGGTTTGGGTTTGGGCCTGGAGGGTCGTAATGGTGCGATTGGTGGGTTGCTGGGGCAGGGCTTCCCAGGCTTGTGCGCCAGCTTTCCAAACGAAAATGCCGCCGCCTGCGGTACTGGCGATCGTAGTAGGCAAGGGACGATCGGGATTGTCCGGATTGGCATAGGAGAGAGTCACGATCTCGCTGACGGGGGAAGGGAGGGGATTCAACGTTTCCATCAGGGCTTGTTGGGGTTGGCAGCGGTAGCGCGTTGGGGTTCGCGATCCTTCAGGAACATAGCAAAATCTCAGACAACCGACCTGTTGGCGCAGCGTTGTGACTTTTTCGGTAAAGAGGCTATTACTGGCTTGTAAACTCCGAACTTTCACCGATCCTAAAACCGTTGTCGTACTAATGGTTGTGGTGGCTCCGATCGCGAGGATTGCCGATTGCAGACTACTCTCTGAATGGTTGCTATTTGTGTTATAAGTGCTATTAAGAGAACTATCGATAATGCAATCTTCAATCTGAAGCTGAGGAGTGGTGTCTGCTAGCACTACCGATCTGGTCAGGCTCCGTTTTAAGATGATTTCTAAGCGATCGTTTTCCCCTGAAATGTCTTCCGCAGCGTCTTCCCAGGGATTTTCGGGTGCCTGTTCAGCTTGGGACAACCCGATCGCGCTTTGGACTCCGGTCAGTAGGTCATTGAAGCCCAAAAAAGCCAGCCGCATCAGTTGCGCGAGATTTTGCTTAGGGGCGTTTTTATCTAAGCCGAGGCCAAGGCGTAGCAAGTGCTGAATCAGGATCAGGCAATAAATAATTAATGCGAGGGGCCGGGTTAGGGAATGGTTACAGTCCTCGCTATCTTCGGGCGCGATCGCTTCGACGACTAACCCCTCAGTGGGCGATCGCAGGGTGCAATGGCGAATTTCAAGGCGCTGGAGCTGGCCGGGAAGGACGCGCAGTGGGCCTTCAATCAGCAAGCCATCGAGGATGAGTTGGTTAAATAAAACCGCTTCTAGGGTCGGGGTGCCCTGAATGTTGAGATTGCCGTGGAGGTGGGGCCGATATCCATTGGCGGCGAGGATTTCTAATTGACGATCGGCGGGTAATTTGACTGTGAGGTTGCCGGAATAGGTGCCGTTGTCGCCAATCACGATCGTGCCGGGGGTGGACTGTTGGGGTTCTTCGGGAATGACACCGAGATATTGCCAACCCGCGCCATTTTGATCGGGTAAGGGCTCGAGGTCGGTGAAGCCAAGGGATGTGTAATTAGAAATAAACAGAATTAACGTGCGGCCTGCGTAGAAGCTCAAATCAAATTGACAGGCTTGTTCTAGCGTGACGATTGAGCCTTCGCCGTCGATCGCCTGACCAGGCTGAATTTCAATTCTAGATAAGGGTTGATTGGGAGCAACGGGGGTAATGGTTAAACCGTCGTCTAAAATACGGCCAGCGGGACGTAGCCAAGGGGGCCGATCGCTACTCTGGGGTGTTTCTAAGGATAACGCTTCTGGTGTTAGATAGAGAGTTGCGAGAACAATGTAAGTTTCTAAATCGAGGGAATGCTCCTGGGAATGGAGGGTGCGATCGATCTTGCCCGGTTGAATAATTTGTGCAGTCCCTCGCGGATAACGACGATCGGCCCCGGTGAACAATACCAGTTGCACGGTTTGATCGCGGTAAGGTTCCAAATCGAAGGCTTCCTGTCCCGTAAAGGGAATGATGGCTCCTAAACTATCCTTGGCTTGACCGTTGCTAATCTGGACAGCCAGGCGATCGGCGATGGGTGTCACCTCTAAGCCTGCGACAATCCGGGCGATGGGCATGAATGTGGCTGCCACTTGGGGGATATCGAGGTAGGCGAGGTGCAGCGTTTCCTGGCGCGGATTCCGCTGGGTCTTAGATTGTGTAGCCTGCTTTTGTAATTCAGCTAGGGGGATAAATTCTATCTGCTGCGTTGTGCCCGACAATCGCCGTTCGATCGTCCAAACTAATTCCCCCCGTGTACCCTGATAACTGCGTAAATCAATGGCTTGGTTATTGACTTCTGTAATCCTATGACCTTGGCGATCGAGGGCGGTACCTGCGGTTACGATCACTTCCATGCGCCCTTGGGGGGTAAGCACGTTGAATCCTTGGACAATTCCGGCCCGAAAGGTGTGCTCGGGGTTGGGATAGTCGGGAAGGGCTGTCATTTGGCCGTCTAATAATTCCCACCCTGCCAACGGAATCAGCATTCCTGACGGATAGGATTCGAGTACGGTTTCGGGAATCAGTTGAATGGGAGGTGGAAAGGTATCTGACAACGTTAGTAGGGACGCTACGACGATCAGCCGTTGGGTTTCTAGGGAAATTTTTGATTGATCGATTAAGGTCTTAACATCCAAGCTAAGGGGTTGGGCTAGGGAGATCGATCGACCTTGGGCATCGATCGCGGTGCCGGAATAGACTACAAGTTGCGGTTGCAAGCAGCCGAACCCCTGGGCAAATTCCACGGTTAACCCTTCAAGAATGCCGTATTGAAACGGCGGGGGGGCGGGTAATTTGGCATCGCCGATAATGCGGCTGACCCGATCGGGGGGTAGGATGATTTTTTGAAGGGGAATGGCGGTTTGATCCCGTAGGGCTTGCCAGGTTTGTACGGTGCGATTCCAGGCTTGAACTGCGCTGGCTAGGGGATTGCTACTGGCGGATGCCGCTTGCTGGACGCGCCAAACTAAGGGATCGATCGGTTCAGCAAAAACGGTGGGATCAGCGGTGGCGTTGATGGAAAAGGCTTGGGTGAGGGGGTTATCGGCGACTTCTTCCCGATTGTATGGCCCACCCCCCACATCGCCACTGAAGCCATAGAGATAGCTGACTTCCACTTTGCTGGGGAGGGTCTTGCCGAGAAAGGCCAAGCGCCCCTGCTCCGGATCGATCGCGACTGTCGCAGGGGGTCGGTCGGTCGGTGTGACGGGTGCCCAGGAGAAATCTTCTGGATTGGTGGAGGGAGTCTTTGTGAGCGATCGAATTTGAATTTCCTCGGGAGGAATCGGTTGCGGTTGGCCGTCGAGGAAAACTTGCAGGACGGGATTGATTCCAAAGTAGTGGGCGAGGGGTAAGGGCAAGCCTTGGCTTTGGGCCTGGCGGCGATCGGTCAGTTCCTGTTCCAGCACAATGCGCCGCAAGGGAGCGGGGACGTTAAATTCTGCGGCAAGGTGGAGAATGTCGGTTTCGGTTTGGGGGTGATTAAACAGGGGGGTGCGATCGTTGCCCAGGGGATCGAAGCTGTAGTAACGGCCTGTGGCAGTATTGTCTGGCCCTGTGACCCGTCTTGCTAAGACCCGTTCTAAGGGATAGCTTTGCAATCGCCAAATGAATAATCCAATGTGTCGTACATTGTAGCGACCGCGATCGCGGGGTTCGTTGGGTAAGCCCATGCTACGGATTTCGGCGGTGTAAGCGACCCGTTGTTCAAAGGGACTGCCAATTTGATCAGGGCGACGATTCGATCGTAAATCCACCGTCGTAATTTCTGGGCGGACATGGCTTAGGTTTTGGGTGGTGGCAAGGACTTGGTAAAACTCTACAGCTCGTGCCCGCCAATCAGTAACGTCCCGCACCAACTGCTCTAATACCGTGGCGGTGCCTTTGCGACGGCGGTAGGCGAGGGTATTGGCGACGTAGGCGCGTCGTTGTTGTTGCCCGTAGGTTTGTGCCGATTCGCCGTAGAGTTCCTGGGTGCTGAGCAGATCGCCAATGTAGGGCACGACCCATTCTGCACAGGTTTCGATAAACCAGTTTTCGTAGAGATCGGTAATGTCCTGCTCAATGATGCGAAATTCGCTTTCTACCGCTGCTAGTAAGGCCCGCAGGGGTTCACCTTCGGCGATGTCGCGTTGCCGATAGAGGGCAGGGAGGAGACTGTAGAGGCGATCGAGGGGCAGGTTCATGGGGGAATTAAATAGAGCGGTAAATAGAGCGGTAAACTAAATTGTCAATGGAGTCGTTATACAGAAAATGAAGCACTTACAGAGCAGGAATCGGCGTAAAAAGAAATCCTGTAGGATTCGGTAGGAGCAATTGAGCCGGAAGCGATCGGTTGGCGGCGAAATCCCAGCGGGCGGGTTGGGCTAGCAGTTGCTGTTCGAGGGCTTTGCTACTGCCGAGGCGGTAGAGGGCATCTAAGTCCACCGCGATGATACCGGGGACTTGTTGGATCGCAGCGATTGCTTCTGAGGCGGTAATGGCCTGACCAAAGCGGCGTTGATTGAAGGCAAAGGTGTCGAGTAAGCGCGATCGCACTTGAGCTTCTACGGTTTTGGTTTCGTAGCTTTCGTCAATCACAAGGCGGGCTTCCAGGTTAAAGCGGACGGCTTCGTAGGGATCGACTTGCACTTGCTGGAGGGGATCGCGGGCTTGATCGATCGCGGCAATGAGGTTGAGATACAAGCTGGATTCCAAGGGAATGTCTGCCCCGTTGATGCCTGCGATCGTGACATGGACAATCTGGGCGTCGCCATTCCACAGTGCCAAGGCTTGGGCTTTGCCGATGCCTGCGAAGGTGCGGGCGAAGTCTTCAAAGTCACGCAGGGACACGATGCGATCGAGGGTGCGGACGGTACGGGGAACTTTGGTGCGGGCTTCGGCTAGGGATTCGCGATCGGCTCCACCCGTGGCTGCGAGGGGATTAATTACGGATTGAATGCCCAAGGGCCGAGTTTTCAGCAAACTTAGACGCTCGGCAGGGATGTTTCCGGCGGTTCCGAGTCCCGCGCGATAGACCGCTGTAACGTTTTCCAGACCCGTCGGGAGGCGTGCGCCCTTGATGCCATCGCCAAAGACAACCCGCGTTGAGCCATCGTCTTCGGTGCGGATGATATAGCGTCGATCTCGATCTCCTAAGGGATAGAGGGAGGAAGCTGATTTCCACAGCACGCCATCCACACGCAATTCCAAAGTGCTCTCTACTCCCGTGGCGGTTGTGGCGGAGACAAAGGTCAGTGGTTGCACTTTCAGGAAGAATTGTTGATTGGGCAGGGTGCCATCGCCACTGCCGAGGGCTTCTTCGGTAGTTTCGCCATGGCTAGCGGTAATGACGTTGGCGTATACCTTAACGGTTGCTGGATCGTAGCTATGCTGTAGCGATTCTGATAATTCTAAAATAGGCTTTTGTTGATCTTCTGGCGGTATTTTAATGTGAACTAATTCGCTCACGGGGTTGCGATCCTGGGATGCTGGTAGTAATTTGAGAATTTTGGGAGAAGTGGTATCAATTACGCCAACAAATCCGTTGCGATCTTGTAAGGCCCAGCGTTGTAAGTTGCCAGGAATAAACTGACGGGGTTCGGGGACTTGCAGGATTTCTAAGGTGTCTCCAGGTTGGACTTCGACGGTGGTTAAATCTTCGAGCGATCGTAGGATACCGATCCCTGCGGCAAAAAGTGTTTTTTCTGATAAGAGAGCAATTAGGTAGATTAAAAGTTCTCTAATCCATGGAGCCAGAAGGCTGAGCTGAAGCGTACCGTAGCCCCCTACCAAGCTGATTCCTAACCAGTCCAACCAGTTTTGTAGCAGGGTTTGGATCTGCCCTGACTCAGGTTCTAGTGAACTTGTGGCGAAATATAACACTCGGATATCGGTATTGGTTAAATTGAGATTAACCGCTTCCCACACATCTCCATTATTGATCGATCGAAAAATGCCTCCGCTGGCGGTTCCAACCCAAAGTTCGCCCGTATCGGATAGGGTTAAACAGCGAATTTGCAAGTCCGTGAGGTTGGTATTGATGGCTTCCCACCGATCGCCGAGGTTGGTCGATCGAAAGACGCCACTGCCTGCGGTGCCTGCAAAGAGATAACTAACGGTGTAGGCTTGATTGACTAAGGGGGGATCAAAGGCTTGGTTGATCGTGACTTGATTGGGTTCTGCTTCATTAATGGCAGTGACAGTGCGGATTTTCTGAGCTGCGGAGATCAGATCGCCAACCTTGAGCAGTTTACCGATCGCGGCGGTGCCTTGGAGGGTTGTGCTTTCTTTACTGGTAAGCTTGCCAAAACCGGGCTGATATTTCACGCCGACGGCGGTAATGTGGCAATTGGTTAAGCCAGTGTAGATTGCAAAGTCTGTATCTTTAGCGATGTCAGGTCGAAAGGGAAAATCAATCACTAAGCAATTGTATTCAGGATGATTTTCAGGAACTTTCTTGATTTCTAAAACGGTTCTAATCTGGCCAGAAACGTTAATACGATCGCCGGATTTCAGCTCTGTTGGGAATGTTGTATTTTTTCCAAAAACAGTATTCCCTTGACTGGTGATGGTTCCGGTTCCGGTTCGGATGTCTTTGATTTGCTGCCAAAGGTTGCCTTGATTGGTCGATCGAAACAGGCCGTCCTGCACCGTTCCCACTAACATGACGGGAGTTGGTACATAACTAAGATTGACGGGAATGGCAATGGCATTGACATCGGTGTTGGTTAACCGGGTGGCCATCCAGGTTTGGCCTTGGTCGTCCGATCGAAAAATGCCGCCATTGAGAGTGCCTGCAAGGATGGCATTGGCGTCATTGGGGGCGGGCACAAGGACTTGGATGTTGCGATGGGCCAGTCCAGTGTTGCTGGCCTGCCAACGGATGCCGTTGTTGTCCGATCGGTAAATGCCATCGGCGGTGCCTGCAATGATGACGCCGTCCTGACTGATCAAGGCTTGTACGGTTTTGTTCAGTAAGCCCTCGCTGCTGGGTTCCCAGGTTTCCCCACCATCCTGCGATCGAAAAATGCCTTCTCGGGTGCCAACCAGTAATATTTGCTCTCTGGTTTGGGTGACGGCTAAAACGTGGGTATTCGTTAGTCCAGTGTTGCTTTGCTCCCATTGGGTAGGGTCAAGTTGGGCATTGAAGCGATAAATTCCGGTCGTGGTACTGGCGACGAGATCTGCGGATCTGAGGACTTGTAAGGATTGTACCTGTGCGTTTGCCATTCCTTGATTGACCAATTTCCAATGGTCGCCGTTATCGATCGATTGATAGATTCCAGTTTCCGTTGCGATCCATAGCGTGATTGGCGAAAGATTGGGCGAAGTGATGGCGATCGCTTGGACATTGAGATTTTTAAGACCAACATTACAAGCAACCCAATCAGAACTGCCGTCAAGTAACCGAAAGACGCCACTCCCGGTTCCGACGAAAAGATGGTGGGTGGGGGTAATGGCTAGGGCATGAATCGCCTGATCATCTAAGTGTTGGCTGAGATTTTCCCAATGATTCTGGGCATTCAAACGGAAGAGACCTGCTTGGGTTCCTGCGTATAAATCTCGGCTGGAGGGGTGGAATCGCAGGAGTTTTACGTCTAGACTGCCTAGGCCTGACTGGATGGCTTCCCAAGCGTTTCCATTCGTTTGGGATTGGAAGACACCTGCATCCGTTGCGATCGACAGGACGGAGGTGGTGGGATGGATGACGATCGCTCTCAAATCTTGACTCAGGATGCCTTGGTTGGCGCTGACCCAGTTGAGGGGATTTTGGGGGGCTGTGGGATTTAAAGTAGCGCGAAAGACAGTAGTGCTGGTAGCAATAAAAATCAATGTCTGGGTAGGATTGATAGCAATCGATCGAACATCTTTATTCGTTAATCCAGTGTTTTGCCCAATCCAGGTTGTTCCGTTATCTGGAGAATAGAACACGCCGCGACTGGTGGCAATCCAAAGTTCGTTGTCAGCGACACCAGGGATGATCGATCGTACATTCAGAGTAATGAGATCGGGGCTGAGGGGTCGCCATTTGACCGATCGAAAGATGCCGCCAATGTCCTGAACTTGGGCTTGTAGGTGGCGTCCACTGACGAGGAGGGGTTGGTCGGGTTGTAGTCCTTGGATAAATTCTTTAAGGTAAATGCGATCGCTCAAGATGGGATCTTGAAAGATTTTGTCCTGCTGAATTTCGACGGTGAGTTGTTCTGGGGCTAGGGCTAGGGGGTCGCTCTGGGTAAGAACGATCGTGCGTCGTCGATCGAAGAATTCAGGCTGGGCGATCGCGCGATCGCCCAATAGGCGAGTCACTTTGTTGGTGAGGAGAAACTGACTTTTGGGTTCGGTGCTCACCTCTTTGACTTGCAATCGTTCAAAGGCTTGACCGTTGACGATAATAATTTCGCTCTCTGGCAAAATTTTGGGATAAAGTCCATCGAGGTCGATCGGTTGGTTGGGAATGATAAAACCCGGCCATTCCGGTTCAACAAATCCAGCAAAGCGGCTACCCGCAAAAATGACGGTGGAGTTTAAGGGGTCTTTAGCAGCTAAGGCAGGAATTTCCTGACGGGTCGCGAGGTTGTTAACTTCTTGCCACGTCTCTCCGTTGTCCTGGGTGTAATACAATCCCTTTTCTGTACCTGCAAAAAGATGATAGGTAGTGTTCTGTTTATAAAATGCTAGGGACAAAACTCTAGTATTCTGTGGCAAACTATTATTCTGTGGAAAACCGTTGGGTTTAATCTGCCAGTTACTGCCATTTAATGGGGAGCGATGGACTCCTTCTTCTGTCCCTACAAATAAAAATGTGTCATAGGCGGCAATGCAAAATGCAGGATGGCTGAAATTACGAGATTCCCATTGTTTAGTGCTGGGATTAAAGCAATAGACGCCACTACTGGTTGCAGCGAAAAGAGCGGTTGCTTCTGCGGTATTGGACTCTCCTATGATCAGATCATAAACTACTTGGCCCTGGAGTGTGGGAATCGGTTGCCACGCCCGATCGAGCGGTAATCCTTCACTGGGTGCCCAGTACAAGCCTTCATCGGTTCCTGCGAAATAAGTCCGTAGACTGGGAGTATCGATGTAGTACAGGGTATTGGTGTTGAGACTTTCTAGGACAAAGGGTTCATTAATGGTGAGACGGTTACTCGCTAAGATTGCTGTAATCCGACGAGTCTGACTGCCAACGGTGATGGTGGACTCTCCTGGAACTGAGCCAGAGCGTTGTAAGGCTTGAAAGGATGTGCCACTGCTGAACACGGTTAGGCCTTGACTGACGATCCATCCTTGAATATTGATATCGGGTAAACTGGGGGCTTGGTTTCTTGCTGAAAAAGGCGTATAAATTGGGATCTGATATTGAACAAATCCGTGACTAGTGGGTACTCCGGAAAATCTTGACGCGAAGCTTTGGGGGACAACCTTGAGGGTTGTGTTGTTGTCAATGCTTTGCACCACAAATGTTTGCTGGGGAATGATAACCTCATCGCCAATTTTTTGTTCTAGGACTGTAATTTGACTATTAATTCGTAATTCCTCACTAAATTGGGTGCTAATCCCGTTAACTGTAGTGCCGAAACTGGAAATCGTTCCTTGCCCTCGGAATCGATCGATCTTGGCGGCTAGGGTTGCTCGCACGATCGTATCGGGTAGACTGTAATTCCGGGCAATGAATTTATCTCCTACCTGTTTTTCTGAAATGATTTTGCCCGTATGAATAGGCACCCAAGTTTTGCCATTGTCACTCGATCGAAATAATCCGCCACTGGCGGTTCCTGCGAGGATGCGATTAAGTTCGTAGTCGCTGTACAGCGTTTGGACATAGGTGTTGGTTAACCCAGTATTGCTGGGCTCCCAAGTGATGCCGTTATCGTTCGATCGAAAGAGTCCTACGGGCGTTCCCGCCAACCAAAAATCGCCATGGGATACTAAACATAAAATATCCGCATTGGGCAGTCCAATATTGCGGGATATCCAAGTCGGAGGATTAGGGGGTTGCCCCTCAAAGATGCCTCCTTTCAACGTCGCACCCTGGGCCCGTTTCACATCCGGTAATAAATCAGCCCAGTTCGGTGCGTTATTGCCAAAAAATCCCGCTTTCTGCCGGAAGGCCAGAATTTTAGGTTCACGGGGAATTGGATCAATGATTGCTGGAATGGATGCGACCCAAGTCACGATCGTATAGCCTGCGGCAACCACAGATTCTACAGCTTGCAAACTGAGCAGATAGCCGGGACGATCGGGGTCAGCGGCATCCATTAGCAAAATCCAGTCGCCCGCCTGAAGCTGGGTGCTAATGCCCGCGAGATAGAGTTGCTGGGTTTCCGGCAGAATGGCCTGGGGCCGGGTGAGGCGTGGCTGCAAGGAATTCCAATCGACCCGTGCCGTGAATTCCGCCTCGGTTTCAAAGATTTGGGGCAATTCATCCTTGCTAGGCACGCTCATAACTTGCGTGCCCTTGGGTACCTTAACCTGCTTCGGCGCTGAGGCGGTTTCTTCCACTGTGAAGGCCAGAAACGTACTTGCGGCCACTCCCGGACTGAGTTCATAGCCGATCGCGCGGGCCAATTCCAGCACCGATCGCCGTTCGATCGCTGTTCTTAAATAGCCCTCATTAATCAAGCGTTCCTGGTAAAACGTCAGCACATCCCCCACCACAGCAGCGGCATCCAAAAGCGCTAGAATCGTGTCATCCTCGGCGCGGCTAGTTAGGCGATGTAAATCTGTGGTTTGATTAACCTCAGCGGCGGGGACGGGGCAGGCTAAGCGATCGAGCAAGCGCTGATAAAACGTCGCGTGATCGCCCACCCGATAGCGTAAACTGGCTAGCCCTGGCCGATTTTGGGGTTGGGCGGGGTCTTGCGGACAGGTCATAGGCCACCCTCCAGATTAAAAATGAGTCTGCCGTTTTCCGGGGCATTGGGGTTGTTGTCTAACCGAAGAATTTCCAATCGTTCCATGGCGATGCGACCCATTTCCAATTCCCGATCGGCCTGATGGCTCCAGCGTTGAAATTTAGTGACTTCTGCCGATCGCACGCCTGCTACTTTCACGGCTGTGGCAATGATTTGACTGAGGTAAACGGGCTGACCAAAGGTGAAACGATCGGGATGGAAAAATCCTAATTCTCCTGTGCTGGAAACACTGCTGCTAAAGGCTTCTAACAAAGCACGTTTAACAGAAGATTGAAAATAATCCGCCGACACTTGTACGCTCATGGCAATATCTAAAGGAATGAAGCGTGGAGCATCAATGGCAATGTCATGGCCTGCTAAGCGAAATCCTTCTAGGAAATCCAGAAGTTCTTGTTTAAAGGCCGGATCTAAGGCGCGTCCACCCCGACGATCGACGGTAATAAAAATGGTGTACCAACTACCTGTCCAGCGCCGAGTTGCGATCGCCTGTTGGACTTCTGGATGTTGTTGGGCGACCTGGGCATAGTCTGCTTCGGTGACGGCCCGCTGCTGGACTCGGAAGGCTTGGGGCGCATCTAGTTTTACTTTGTCGATCGCTTCGGGTTCCTGTCCTCCAACGGCGGGTAAGGGATTGTAAATCTCGCTAATCGCACTTTCAAGGTCAATCTCATTGTTAATCCGGTTAACGACATCGTTATTAATTAGGTGAGCGATCGCGTTGGCTCCCACATTGCCTTGGCGACCTTGCCCAATCCGGTAACGGGCCTGCAATCCACCGCGAGGTCGCTTGCCTAACACATCATCGCCAAAGCGGAGATATGCTTGGCCATTGTCTTCCGTCTCCACGACAAAATCGCGGCTAAACCGATCGCTATTGAGTAAATCCCGCTGGACTTGCCACTGCATGGCGGGATGGGTGGTTTCCCAGACCCAAATGGCGGGTTGGGTATCCCGTAGCTCCCACTGGAGCGCTGCTTTAGCCGAAGCTTGGGAATCGAATAAAACCCACTGATCATTGCGATCGCGGACATAGCCCTGTTGCACTAGGGGGCCATAGGTTAAGCGTGGCCGCAGCCTTTCCCAACCGAGGTCCTGGGTCACATCTTCGATCGGGACGGTCTGGCCTGCATCGGCCAGCACCACATTGCCCCGCGCCATGCTGACATCGGCGATCTGACGACCTTGGGCATCCTGGCCGGATAGGATCAAGTCAAAGGGGAGTGCGTCTTCGGGTGACCAAGTGATTTCGACGATCGGTAAATTGTGCAATGGATCGATCGCCGATTTAACACTAGTTAAACGCACGGCGTGGCGTTGGCTACGATCGACGGTTTCTCGATCGCCGGTTCGAGGATGTTTTACCGCTTCAAAAATTAATACCTTTCCCGCATGCAGTAGCTTGTGTAGTTTCGTCTTCTGCTCGATCGGGGTTTCCCGCAGGGTGGCCTGGGTGGAACCAGCGGGTAAACAGCATTGCCCATCATCCCAGGTATAAAAGCGAATTTCATTGCAGAGGGGATCAAGGTCAATATCATGTAAGGTTTCAAAAACCTGTCCCCCGGCTTCCAAAGCGGCAGCTAGTTTGGTCTGGGGCAATAGGACTGGGGGCTGGAATGTCTCGGGGCGTGAGAGGGCTCCGGTTTGCTGTAAGGCTGAGGACTTAACGGTCTGGGTGAGAACCTGTGCGCCCGGTTGTTGCTGTTGGGGATCTGGCCCTGGCAAGGTAAACGCTTTTTCTACATTAATGACAACCCAAACGCGAGCATTACAACCATCATGCATGAAATAATCCAGCAATCGGGCATGACGCCGCACGGAAACTCGTCGCCTTGCAGTGCCCAGGTAGGCTTCTGTGGCGACGGCATCTTGGTAATAGCTCAAATAGTCGGCAGCATAGGCCATCAGTTCCACTAGCATTACGCCTAGATCCGCAGGGCTGCGTTCTTGCCATTGCGGCATGGTGATGGCCAGCCGATCGAGCATTAACCGCCGAAAACTAGCGTAATCTTTGCTTAAGTAATCAATGACGGGGGGCGGTAGTGCTTTGTCTGGGGGCTGGGCTGGACTACGGCAATCAAATTCACTGAAGGACTCTACCCAAAAGGAAAACGGCACCTGCGACAATTGGGGATCGAACCCGGAGGGCGGTGCAGCGGTGTTGGTCGATTGCACCAGTTGGAGGGTATAGGTGGACAGATCCCCCGGTTGCTCGACGTGAACCAATAAAACCTGGCCGTAGGTGGTGACGGATTCGATGCGCAGGGTGGGGATGCGACTGCCGCCGGAGATAATTAAGTTATCGGTGCTGAGGGGGGTCGATCGGGGGGGAATTGCTTGGTCTTGTCCCGATCCCGGCAAAGGATGGACAAAATAGACGACCAATGTGGTTTGATCGGCCCCCACTTCTAGGTAGTCAATGCCATTCAGCAGGAATTGGCCGTCCTGTCCCTGTCGAACGATCGATCGTCGGTGTTCATTTTTGCAACGGTACTGAGTGACCATGCTCAGACCTCCCGGAAAAACTGTTCGACCTGCTGGGTTTGGGTTTGCCGTAGGGTGTAGGCAATGGTGATCTGTAAACTGGATTCGCTGCTTTCAATCTCGATCGCATCGACGATGAGCAATTCCCCCAGCCAGCGTTCCAGTGCGCTTTGCACTAGAAATTCAGCGGCGGCGGCTAATTCTGCACTATTTGGGGCAAAAATCAGTTGTTGAATCCCCGTGCCAAAGTCAGGCCGATTGACGCGCTCTCCGGGAATCGTAAACAAGACCTGTTCAATCAAGTCCCGCAGGTGGGGCGCATCCAAGGTTTCGGCGGTGCGGCCTCGGGCATCAATGCGCAATGGATAGCCAATCTGCATGGTTCCTCTTCCCCGTAATTACATGCCCCGGACTCGCGGCTGTGCGACGATGACGGTTAAGGGCGTTCCCGTCGGTACACAGATGGCTTGACTATCTTGCAGCAAAACTGGCATTCCCATGGCTTTGACCCGCAGGGCGGCCAGAATCCACGTCCCGGTTAAACAAGGCCCCACATTGGCAGGGGGCGGCGGGTTGGCGCATCCGGCGATGACGTAGGGGGGCGGTTGGGTGACGATCGGGAGTCCCATGACTCGCACACGGGGCATCGGTACGGTGGGTTTTGCCTGTCCACCATGGGCGCAAATGACGGTACTGCCTACATTCAGTAAAAAACCGGGCATTTAAATCACCTCCAGGGCACCGTTGTTGACATTAACGGAAACGGGGGAGAGCTTGATGTCGGCGGCAGTATTCTGGAGATCAATTTCAGCGGGGGTAATTTTCACTTTTGGAACGGTCGCGCTGAGTTCAATTCCGGAACTGTTAATTTTTGCGTTCCCTGGTGCGTTATTTAAGTCAATTCCAGCACTTGCGGAGAGTTTGATTGTGGCAGGATTGCAGGTTAGATCGATTTCACTCGCGGTCAGCTTCACTTCCGTTGAGCTTTCCTGGAGATCGATATTGTCTGCATAGATTGTGGCGGTGGAATTTGCTTTGTTTTTAATTTCTATTTTGTCGGCCATAATTTTAATCGTTGTTTCATCTTTATTGTTTAGGGTAATTCCATCGGCATTGAATATCATTTTCAGGGTTCGATCGACGACGGGGGGTTCTATGGTTAAACTGACGCCTTTGTTATCGCCTAAATTACTCCAGACGAGGGTGATGCCCTCCACTTTAAAGACTTGAACTTTGACGGGATCCTCTACAGCCGCTTCCTTGGGGAGTTGATCCGTTCCCCAAAAACAACCCGCCCAGATAGGATAATCGGGATCGCCTGCTTCAAACTCGACCCAAATATTACTCTCGAGGGGTGGAATTGCGAAAAAGCCGACATCCTTTCCTGCATAGGGGCTACAGGGCAAGGCCCAACTTTCCCTTCCTTCACCAAAAATTGCTGGAACGGATACTTGGACTCTGCCAAGTCGTAAGGGATCTTTGTTATTCGTGACTTTTCCACGATATTTCCCAAAAAATCTACGCATAACGACGATTAAGAAGATTGTTGTATAGAGCAATACTATTTCATACGGATCAGAACACTTTAGACAACATGACTAGATAACATGGCTAGATAACATGGCTAGATAACATGACTAACGTTGAACTGTTAGCAGAATCTAAAGTGACTCAATCTGTAATTTTTAGAATCTTTTAAGAATCCCAAGGTAGGGGTGTTAAAAAGAGGCAGGATCTGGGCGTAATGTCGGATTGAGATGGGAAGTTTCCATACTAAGCTGGGAGTCGTTGCATACGTTGAATTTTAGTTTTTCCCATCTATTGTTGAGGTTTTTGTTTCAATTTTTAACTCCTTTTTTCACTTCTTATTGGTCGGCGAAGGATAGGTCAGCAAGGGATAGGTCAGCGAAAGTAGAAGATTGCCTCATTTAAATATCCACGCGCTGGACGCGACTGCCACTCCCTTCCCGTGTGAGCGTAAAATTTTGTTTATAGTCTCCTTTTTGAATCTTATGGGTGACACTTTTGACGTAATAAAGGCCATCTTGGGTTTGACCGACGCCGCGCAGACCTACGAGTCCCCGCAGTCGGAGGATGGCACCATACCGGGCGGTATCCAATTCCCCAGTGATGGTTACGGCACCGTCAACAGCTTGGTCTACCCGAGACTGGGCGATCGATTGGGCTTTTTCGAAGGATTCACCGGAGTCGCGAAATTGCTGAATACGAACCTGGCTTTGGGAGGAAAGGACGGGTTTGGCGGCTAGGGCGGGGCGGCGGGTACTGCGGGTAATGGAGATTTCCCGCTTTTCGTTCGTCTGGCGATCCTGAAATTGACCTTTCAGCTGGGTCGCAGCTAGGGCATTGTATTGCACGCTGATGGAATTGACGTTGGAATAGCCACTTTGGTTGATGGAGAGGGCTTTTTGGGGGGGAGGATTGCGCTTGGGTGGCCCCCAGTAGGCGAGGTTGGATTTCAGCGTTGGCCCTGCGGTGACATAGAAAATAAAGGAATGGACGCCTGCCAGTTGTTGAATATAGGACAGGTCGGTGCCTTGTTGGGTGGGAATGCGATCGTTCTGGGAGGGTTGATCGTTAAACGGAGGGGTGATCACTTTGGGGATCAGTCCGTAGCGCTGGTAGCGGGACAAAATTTGATTCACAATGATCACGTCACTTTGATTGGGATGTTCGACCGATCGCTCTTCTAAATCCATCATGACGCTGATATCTTCTCCGGTCAGGGTCAGGGTGGAACCGCCGAGGTCTTGGCTGGGGGCAAACTGTTGATTGGTAATGATGCCATCCATGAGAACTTCAGCAGTGGCATTGATGGTCACGACTAAAATGACGCGATTGAAGGGCTGGAGTAAGGGACTCCCCATGAGTTGGTAGTCTTTGCGATCGCGGTTTGAGCGCCCTGTTTGAAAGACTAGCTGGAAGCCCGATCGGCCTGAATCGTTGTGAGATACCTCCACGCTTTGCAACGCCTCCATCAGTTCCCGAGGGGCGGGTTTGACGTTTTGAGGGCCAATGTAGAGAGTCAGGGTAACACCCAGGGGCATAGTTTGCTCCTTAAGGTTTTGGGAAAATTTGCGAGGGATAAACCCTAAGAATAAGCTTGGAGATAAGCTCAGAGTCTGTTTAAGCTTGGGGGATGGGAATCCGGAGTCGGCGGTTGGGATCGGCCAGCAATTCCTCGGGATTCATGGCATTGTTCGCATCGCAGACCTGCCAAAATTGTTCGGGATCGCCGAGGGCTTCGTGGGTGATGAGGTCTAGGCGATCGCCTTCCTGTAGAATGACTTCGCTTAAAACAGGGAGATCCCGGCCTTGGGGAAGAAAGCGGCGACGTTTATAGGCAATAGTTCTGCGATCTGCGTCGGCGTTAGTGGTGGTATCGGGTGTATTGGGCGTATATTGTACGGTTTCTAAGTTGTAATAGCGACTGGTATGTTCAAACATAATGACTCTAAAGTTATTGCAAGTACTACTTCAAACGTGGCTGCCAACGTGACTTTTCAATGAGTCTCTACTAGATTGATTTCGATTGCTTAATTTCAGCTTTTTGACTCCAATCCGCTGATTTCAGCCTTTAATCTATTCTCTATTTTCGACCCAATTTCTCCAAATTTTGATGATAGTTGAGGAAGAGTTGGGAGCCTTGATGGGATGTGGGTAAATCATCGTAGGTTAAGACTCGCAATCCTAGGGAGACCTTGGCTCGAATGGGATTGAGGTTGATATCATAGGCTTCTTCGGTCACACTAAAGTCAGTGATTCGGACGGGGAGTTTCCGCTGTTTGCCCCAAATGAGAAGCGTGAGGGGGGCTTCGGTGGGAATGACTTCTAGCATGCCTTTACCTAAATTACTAATATTTTTTTTCACTTGTTCAACGTCTGGATAAATAAGGTCTTCTAAGGCGGATAATTGTTGATAAATGCCTAATTTCACGGCAGTTCGATCGGCTTTTTCCAAGTCATCGGTCGCGTCAATCTCGAGGTCAAACTTGAGGGTCTGAGCGGGGGCTCCCTTCAGCCGCAATGCCTCCGATCGGGCTCCACCTTCATTTTGCGTTGCCTGAATTTGCAGGGTTCGCGAGACGGTTTCGGGGTTGTATTGAAAGGAAATGGTACTGATCACTTTTTTAGAAGGTAACGCTAAGGTCATCAACGTTCCTTGTAGGAGTTTGGGTGAGCCGGGAAAGGTACTCATCAGTAGGTTCTCTTGGACTGTCAAGAGGGGTGTTGGGGGATCTCTTTACAGCCTATCGATTCCAGCTAATTTTGGCTAAAACATCAATATGTATTTCTCCATGTTTAAAATACTATAACTAAGTCCATCAAAATTTATTGAATGTTCTCACCGTAAGATCTGCTGTGTGTTGTAAACAAATAAACATTTATGTGACTGTTTTTTAGAGTATTTTACAATTCATCAAGAATCCCGATCGTGATGCTTGGGTGAGTGCTTTTTCGGGAATTTCGCAGTACGCTTTTGGTAGTGGCTTGTGGTAGTGGCTTGTGATAATTGCTCAGGCACATGATTGCTCAAGCACATGATTGCTCAAGCACATGATTGCTCAAGCACGTAATTGCTCAGGCAAGATGGGAAGCTACTCAAGGCATGATTTGTTATCCTTATGCTCCTTCCCAGATTCTTTGCACTTCCCAGATCGATCGTTGGCTGCCTTCTGGAGAGATTTAAACTATGACCAATAATCCCATTCTGAATCAAATCAATGCCCTCTGGCGGGATATGCAGGATCCTAAGACGGGGGGCACTCTGCTGGATGCGTTGAAAAGATTGTTTCATCTATTATTTCAATTCTTTTTGCTAGCAATTTTGGTAATTCTATTAGCGTTTGCGGCGATCGTCTGGTTGTGGGGTGTGGCCTTTCAGACGGGACGCGACGATCGGCAATGGGTCAAGGATCACCCTGAACTGGATGGGAATGGGTTTGCGTTGTACATTGCCAGCAAAAACCTGCTCGCTCCCTTCAAATGGCTAAGCGTGCTGTCTAATTATATTTTGTACAAGTTGCTGGGGTTTACGCCAACTAACACTGCACTTCCTGCGACCAATTCCAAAGCACTCGCGGGCGGTTCTGCGATCGGTTCTGTGCCTGCAATAGCATCCACAAAAAAAATAGTCTAGGGAAAAGTGCTGAATCTCAAATAATAACTGCCTTCTACAGCTTGCAGAAGGCAGTTTTGTATTGAATATTTGTACTGAATTTATACACTGAATTTTTGTGCTGGACTGGTGCATTGAATTTTGCACTGAATTTTTGCAGTGAATTTGTAACTCATCTAGTGATCTAAGAACCTTGATTCTTTTGGGTTGTTTCTGGATCGGTAGGGAGGATAAAGCCCAATGTCCAAGCAACCACAGGGATCACAATAAAAATCATGACAAACCAAAAGGAAAAATGATGAACTAGGGGCATGGGAAATTACCAATTAAATGATTTTTGGGTTTAGTTTTGATTATGACGGAGGCAATGGCAAGAAAATCGGTAGAAAACCTTAAAGCTATAAAATATCTGGATTATTTTTTTCACGCGATCGTAGATGTCTTCCATCACGTCAAGAAAGGAAATCTGGTGTTCCCAAAAGGGTGGAAAATCTCCTTCTTTTGCGAACATAGGAGATGACCCACTCCCAGCTCAGTTTTAGATAACTCATACTCCGATAGGTGTGAGCATCAACCCAGCGACGCTTGTGAGCCTCGATCACCGCCGTGCCCACAAGGGTCAAATAGAGAGTGCTCACCGCTAGAATCAGGCATAAACGAGATAGCGCAACCCGCTTGCGCTATCCAGATCTGTGCCAATTAAATCCATTGGACTTGTCATCTAAGAAATTTTCCTCAATGTCAAACCGCAAACCGTATTCTTGACAAGTCTTCTGGTCGAGGGGTGTGAATTAAAATTTCGTCTAGCAAACATTCGGAAAAGGGGCGCAACAGGGTTTCTCGATCGTAGAAGCAAGGTTGTTCTGAAGGATTGGAAAATCCAGTGCAGCAAAAGAGCGGCATTTGGTCAATTTTGAATAAACTCTGGGTCTGTATCTGGAATCCAGGTATCGTGCAAAATATCCATGGGTGCGCTTACGATCGATGCAAGACTGCGTGATAGTTTGCATTGTACTGAATCACCGGGCAGGGGATTGCTAAAATGAATACTTCTGTAACCATAAAAATTGGGGATAGGTACATTAAGTCTAGA
Source organism: Alkalinema sp. CACIAM 70d (assembly GCA_002148405.1). Lineage (GTDB taxonomy): Bacteria > Cyanobacteriota > Cyanobacteriia > Leptolyngbyales > Leptolyngbyaceae > Alkalinema. The sequence goes on from MUGG01000119.1 coordinate 210,390, forward strand.
TGCACCTATCCCCAGGGCGATGTTGTAATTGATGCCTAGCTGGTGGCTTCGGCTTTAACGGTGGCGTAGGCCCAATCTAACCAGGGTAGTAAGGCTTCCAAATCGCTGGTTTCGACGGTGGCTCCGCCCCAAATCCGTAGTCCTGGAGGAGCCGATCGGTAGGGGGCGATGTCGTAGGCGACGCCTTCTTTTTCCAACACTTTGGTCAGCTTCTTGGCGATAGTGGCTTGATCGTCGGCGCTCAACCCTGTGAACCATGCATCGACAATTTTCAAACAAATGGAAGTGGAGGAGCGCTCTTCGGCGTTTTCCGCTAAGAACCCAGCCCAATCACTCTTTTCGACCCACTGGGCGATCGCTTGCAAGTTAGCGGTGCTGCGGGCGATTAAGCCGGAGAGTCCCCCGAGGCTTTCTGCCCATTTGAGGCTGTCTAGGACATCTTCAACGCATAACATAGACGGAGTATTAATCGTATCGCCTTTGAAAATGCCTTCGATCAGTTTGCCTTTCTGCGCTAGCCGGAAGATTTTGGGAATGGGCCAACTGGGTTGATAGCTTTCTAGCCGCTGGACGGCACGGGGGGATAGAACGATGACGCCGTGCTGAGCTTCGCCGCCGAGTACTTTTTGCCAGGAGTAGGTCAGGACATCAATTTTTTCCCAGGGGATGTCCATGGCGAAAACGGCGGAGGTGGCGTCGCAAATGGTCAGTCCTTCCCGATCGTTGGGAATCCAATCGCCATTGGGCACGCGGACACCAGAAGTGGTACCGTTCCACAGAAAGACAACGTCGTGGCTAAAATCAACGGTGTTTAAATCCGGTAGGTTGCCGTAGGGGGCTTTCAGGAGCCGCACATCTTGGATCTTGAGTTCATCGACGACATCTTTGACCCATTCTTGCCCAAAGCTTTCCCATGCGAGGATATCGAGGGGACGTTGGCCGAGAAGCGACCAGAGGGCCATTTCCACGGCTCCGGTGTCGGATGCGGGAACGATCCCGAGGCGATAGTCTGCGGGAATGCCGAGAATTTGTTTGGAGCGATCAATGGCTTCGGCGAGCTTGGCTTTTCCATCCGCAGAGCGGTGGGAGCGACCCACGCAGGCATCTTGAAGGTTGCTCACTGACCAGCCTGGGCGTTTGGCGCAGGGGCCAGAGGAGAAATGTGGGCGTTGGGGTTTAACGGTCGGAGGTGTAAGAGATTCTGCCATGGGTGCTGGAATGCAGCGTTACGTGTAAACAGTGAACGATGTATATGTAACATTTCTTTGGTGCAAAGATCTATTCTGAGCTTGTTAACTCTGGAATTACCACTTTCCTTAAGAATTGTTTAGAAAATGCGATATTTATTAAACTAAGGGACTGGCTAAGAACTAACATTCCTAATGTCAGCTACTCCCCTACCCATCTACCCGTTTGGGATGTTGTGGATACGCTGTTCCTTAAGACAGTTTCAAGGGCTTATGTACGTTCCTTGGGCTAGGGCTTGATAGAGATCGGCGGTAAGATCCTGAACGGCTTGCTTGGCGGAGGTGCGATCGCGATGGTACAAGGGCCAACGATCGTTAACGGAAATGGGTTCACCGATCGTGACGCGGGTTTGTCGCCAACCTAACTTAGGCCGCTGGGGAATTTTATCTCCTTTGATCCGGGCGACGAGGTCGAAGATGATCAGCGTCAGTTCTGCAAGTTGCTCTACGGTGAGTTGGTCTTGTAGGTAGGGCTGGGTAACGGCCACGAAACTTTCCACAAGGCGCATATGGCGGAGGGCTAGTTGGGCTTCGGTGGCGGCCCAATCAGCAAGACCTCGGGTGAAGGAATTAAGGGTTTGTAAATCTGTAATATCTTCGCGATAGATGACTTTCCAGCCAGCTTCTTCCAAACGGCGGCAGCGTTGGATAATACTGCCGTTTGCCGATAATCCAAAGTGTTGCTCTGCAACGGTTAATGCAGTCTCTAATAATGTTTGTAATCGTATGATTAAATTGGTTTGTAGGTGAGTACAATCACTTACTTGATTAACGGTTACTTGATTGACTATATCTGAGGAAGCATCTTTCAGTGTTTGTGTTTTAATCGGTTGATGATAAAACTGTTGGTAGAATTCCTCCATTTGATTAATCAGATGTTCTGCCAGCCGCAAAAGCCGCTGATAAATCTGTTGTTCAGCTGGGAAATGATCTAAGTTCGGAAACGATATGAGGGATAGCCCTATATCTTGTTCTAGCTGGCCTAAGACCTGATCTAACTTGTACCAAGGCGGAGTGGGATAATGGTATTGAATGCCGATCGGTAAAATCCAAACCTGTTCTGTTCGATTGGTCTTCACTAGGTCTTCTACGCACCAAAATCCTAATTGCGCGACGCCGGGTTCTAAGGGACTGACAATTTGACTGTGTCCATTGGTGGCACCTTCCGGGGCAACGGCAAGGGGAAACTGGCCATTCAGGAATAATTCCCGTGCAGCTCTTAATCCGGTTAGATCTAAACTCTTGCCACGATGGATCGGAATGCCACCCAGCCGAGAAAAGAACCAACCCAACCAGTTTCCCGCCCAGATGGTCATGCCGCGATCGTAGAGGAAATGGGCATGAAGGGGAAGTTGCAGCGGAATTCCTTGCCGTTGGGCCACTTGGGGAATGGTGCGGGACAGAATAAATAGGTAGCTGAGGGGATCATCTACTTCGGGATGACGGGCTGCGATTAGAAGCCGGATTTTACCTTGCTGAAATTGGTGGTAGGCATTGGCTAGGCGTTCTGGATATATGACTTCCACATGGCTGATGCCAGCGGGGAGCCAACGGCGTAGTCTAATGCGTAATGTCAGGGGTAGTAGGAGATGGACAAATCGTAAAAGCCACGGTTGAAAGGATTGTGGGATAAATTTTAAGGGAGGTTGAACGTGGGACGATCGCAAAATAATTCTCCAACTAAGCTGATTTCTAGAATTTGTTTAAATTGACAATTACTTTAATCAGTTGCTTCAATTTCCCGCAGGATTGCGCAATTAAAACCATACTTCTTTTCTTGCATCATTGTTATTGCATTCTACTCATCTACTCACTTGGGATTTTGTGTGTACGCTGTTTCCTGATCTAGTGTTATAAATGTCGTTCCAGCCAATCTTCTAAATCTGCTATCACGGTTGAATAATTTAAGTCGTTTTGTAATTCATGATAGGCTCCTGGATATTCTTTCTTTTCTTTATCAGAGAAGGGGATTGCATCGAAAAATTGGCGACTGCCTTCCGGTAAGGTGACACGATCGGCTTCGCCATGGAGGATTAATAAAGGACAAGTCCACTGATCAGCATGGCTCTGAACGTGCTCGATCGTGGCCAAAAATTCTGTTGCTAAACGAGCGGTTACCCAGTCATGGCGAAGGGGATCTTGGGCATCGGCTGCTAGGGCGATCGGATCTCGGGATGCTGCGCTGAGGGGAATTCCACTGTGTAATCTAAATCGTGGGTACAGCCGAGATAGGACTTGTCCAAGAGCCATTTTGAAAGGTGAGACTCCAACTTGACCTAGGGCAGGAGATAATGCAATTACACCTTGAATTTGGGTCGTTACTGCTGGGTTACGCAGTACATAGTCTAGAACAATGAGTCCTCCTAGACTTTGCCCTAGGAGAAAGATTGGACAGTGAGGTGCTTGCGTTAATATCCATTGTAGAAATGTGTCGAGATCATCGCGAAACTCTTGCCATCTATTGATGTAACCCCGTTGTCCTTCAGAACGGCCATTGCCTCTCAGGTCAAATGAAAAAATGGCGTAGTTGTGGGGGACGAGGGTCTGGATAATATGTTCGTAGAGTCCGCAGTGTCCACCTATCCCTGGCACGATCGCTAGGATTGCTTTTGCATGATTTTGTGGATACCAGTGTTGAAAATAAAGTTCAAGATTAGCTGACTTAAATGTCCCTTGACGATGACCAATCATAGGGAAATGAGTTGGAAAGGCGAC
>MUGG01000058.1 GCA_002148405.1 Alkalinema sp. CACIAM 70d
CGATCGTTTTCTCTATTAAGAGAACGATCGCGCTTTTTGCGATTCACGGATTGCTATTACCTAGACGGGCAACGACACCAGGGATTACATCATCCCCATACCGCCCATACCACCCATGCCACCCATACCGCCCATGCCACCCATATCGGGTGCTGCCGCAGACTTCGGTTCAGGCTTTTCAACCACAAGGGCTTCCGTAGTCAGCACCATGGACGCGATCGACGCCGCATCTTGTAATGCAGAACGGACAACCTTAGCGGGATCGATCACCCCAGAGGCCACCAAGTCTTCGTAGGAATCAGTCAGGGCGTTGTAACCCATGTTGAAGTCCAAGGCACGGACTTTCTCAACTACAACGGATCCTTCGACCCCCGCATTGTCGGCAATTTGCTTCAGAGGCGCTTCCAGCGATCGGGCAATGATATCCACACCGATCTTCTCTTCAGAGTTCGTTAAGCCTGCTTTGACCGCATCCAGCTTGGAAGCCAAGTGCAACAAGGTCACGCCACCACCAGGAACGGTCCCTTCTGCAACCGCAGCCTTGGTTGCATTCAGAGCATCTTCAATCCGCAGTTTGCGATCCTTGAGTTCAGTTTCCGTAGCAGCACCAACCTTGATGACCGCAACGCCACCGGCCAGTTTGGCGATCCGTTCAGACAACTTTTCCTTGTCGTATTCGGAATCCGAGGCATCCAATTCCCGGCGCAGTTGCTCCACTCGCTTTTGGATATTGGCTGCATTCTCCGCCGCAGACACGATCGTGGTCGAATCCTTGGTAATGCTAACTTTACGCGCCTTGCCCAGCATATCGAGGGTAGCGGTATCCAGACTCAGACCCATGTCTTCCGAGATCACTTGACCATCGGTGAGCACGGCGATGTCTTGCAGCATGGACTTGCGGCGTTCCCCAAAGCCTGGAGCCTTAATCGCAGCAACGTTCAAGACACCCCGCAGACGGTTGACCACCAAAGTCGTCAGGGCTTCCCCTTCGATGTCTTCTGCAATAATCAGCAACGGTTGTCCAGCCCGTGCCACCTTCTCCAGAATGGGCACCAACTCCTGAACGGAGCTGATTTTCTTATCCGTCAGCAGGATGGCCATGTTTTCAAACTCAGCCAGCAACCGCTCGACATCAGTCACAAAGTAGGGAGACAGGTAACCGCGATCGATCTGCATCCCTTCCACGACATCCATGTCGGTATCCAGGGACTTCGACTCTTCCACGGTAATGACGCCATCTTTGCCCACCTTGTCCATGGCTTGGGCAATCATCCCACCGATTTCTTCGTCGTTACCTGCGGAAATGGTCGCAACTTGAGCGATCGCATTGCCTGCAACGGGCTTAGCAACAGCTTGAATTTCTTCAACCAGAGCAGCCACAGCCTTTTCCATCCCCCGCTTCAGCGCGATCGGGTTGGAGCCAGCGGCCACATTTTTCATACCTTCCCGGATCATCGCTTGGGCCAGAACCGTTGCAGTGGTGGTTCCATCGCCGGCTAGATCGTTGGTCTTAGAAGCCACTTCCCGGATGAGTGAAGCACCGGTATTTTCCAGTGGATCTTCCAGTTCAATTTCTTTTGCAATGCTGATGCCGTCGTTCACAATTTGGGGAGCACCATACTTTTTCTCCAAGAGTACGTTACGACCTCTTGGCCCCAAAGTGACCTTCACTGCATCGGCCAGCGCATTGACACCGCGTTCCAGTGCCTGACGTGAAGCTTCATCAAAGACGACGATCTTTGCCATAGTGTATGCCTTCCAGAGTTCCGTATTTGACTTTAGCACTCCATGACCAAGAGTGCTAAAAGCTATAGGATCGGAAAACCGTCATTCCATGCTGCAATGGATCACATCGGATCACGCCATGCAGAACATCACTGTGGTCAGACCTCAATTGATGCAACTTACCCAATCGATGCAATCTAGATGCAATCTAATGGTGTGGGTCTTGGATCGCTCGTCGATCGCCGACAGCGTAGATCCTCATATTCCGCAATGTGCATTTCTGGAGGGCAATGGTAGGATCGAGGCATCTATCAACAAAAAGGGCGTATACCAAGTTGGCGCACTACCCACTGATTGACTACCCTTGGCGACCCTTGTGGTATCTTGACGTGAACCTCAAGGAAAAACGCAAGACAGATCCTGCACTATCTTGGGTGGATCGGTGTGAACCACCGTGTATAGGCTGATTCGATCGACTATCGCTTCACGGTTGACCGCATCAGTTTTCGTGCTCAAGTTGTACGCTTAGCATTTCTATCCTCTTCCTCTGGTCTACTCTGCTCCGCTGATGGTGCTGCAATCTCTGATGCTGCAATCTCTATAGTGCCGAAATCTCTCTAGTCATGGTCACCAGTGACCGTTTACTGGAACTGCGATCCCTGCAACGGAGGCCCTGGATAGGAAAAGAGATGATGTGATCGATTAATCGCTTCGATCACACCATCGAGTTTGACAAATTTGCCGCGTTTTCTGCGCTGCCATGCTGTAGAGAGGCACTCTGTACGGACAGACGCCTGACAAGGGAAGACTGAAAGTATTCTGCGTCGAGTGAAGTATTCTGCGTCGATTTTCGTGGTGCTGAGCTTTTGTTGAATGGAAGGCTCATTGAATGGAAGGCTCATTGAGGGAAATTCTCACTGAGCCGAAGGCTTTTTTACTGTCTGGAGTGCACTCATGTCAAAGTTTTACAGTCAAAAGATCACCCCGATGCCCATGCCGGAAAGCATCAATGTTGTGGATCTGGTTGATCAGTATTTCACCGCCTACAACTCAGCACGACTCCGGGAAACCTGCCAGTTGTTAGCGCGGCAAGTCTTTCAACCAGGAGTGACCGTTGGGCTGAGTTTGTCAGGGGCTTTAACGCCTGCAGGATTTGGGGTGTCCGCGATCGCGCCGTTGATGCGAGCTGGCTTTATTGATTGGATTATCAGCACAGGGGCTAATCTATACCACGACATGCACTATGGCCTCGGCTTGGCTCTCTATGCTAGCAATCCCTTTGTGGATGATGTGAAACTTCGGCAAGAAGGTCGCATTCGCATTTACGACATTGTGTTTGACTATGACGTACTGCTCAGTACTGATGCCTTTGTGCGTCAGATCCTCCAGGCAGAACCCTTCCAGAAACGCATGGGTACAGCGGAATTTCATTACCTTTTAGGGAAATACGTGTATGAAATTGAGCAGCAGGTGGGGGTGCAACAGCCGTCGCTGCTGTCCACGGCCTATGAATGTGGCGTGCCGATCTACACCTCTTCTCCAGGGGACAGTTCCATCGGTATGAATGTGGCAGCAGTGGCGCTGGATGGCAATGGCCTGTTTATCGATCCTATGATTGATGTCAATGAAACTGCTGCGATCGCCTATGCCGCAAGACACACGGAATCTGGGGACGTAGGCAAAAGTGCTGCCATTATCCTGGGGGGTGGCAGTCCCAAAAACTTTCTTCTGCAAACCCAGCCCCAGTTGCATGAAGTCCTGGGATTAGAAGAACGAGGCCATGATTTCTTTATTCAGATTACCGATGCGCGACCGGATACGGGGGGGCTGTCCGGGGCAACGCCCAGTGAAGCGGTCAGTTGGGGCAAGGTTGATCCCGAAGAGTTGCCCAGCGCGATCGTATGCTATACCGACAGCACGATCGCCCTGCCCATCATGACGGCTTATACGCTGAACCAGAGTGCGCCTCGGCCTCTGAAACGACTGTACGATCGCCGTGAAGCCATGATGGTTGAACTACGCCGAGACTATCAGGCAGCCAAAACAGCAACAAACAACCCAGCCAAGATTACAGCAAAAAAACCGGCCACAACCTCGATAGAGTCCCAATCCCCCACCGCCTTGCCGTTAGAGAAAGTTACTGAGGGTACAAAAGTCGCTGAAAAAGTTGCTGAAAAATCCCCAGCTAAGGGGGTTGAAAAACCCATTGCAACCTATCCCTGTGGGACACCCATCCGACGGTAGCGATCGCGGGATTGAATCGGGCAATCTTTTCAAGAGTAAGTTAAAAGCGATCTAGGAGCTTGCCCGTCTTTCTCTTTTTACAAGCGCTCTTGCGTTCTTTTTGCGCCAATGTATTCTTTCTGCACTTATTCTTTTTGCGCTAATGGCTACTTACCAATACCACTGACCGATATTGGAGTGGAATATGGCTAAGAAGATGACTGGAAATGATACGAGGCAAGGATCGGGCAACTCGATCGTTCTGTGCTTAATTGAGCTTTTTGTAAATCTTATCAATGGTATAGCTATTTCTAATCAGACTCTTGTTCTAATCCGTTCGGTGACGGGGAGTTCTACCACTAGAGATCGATCGTTCTTAGCCCCTATCAGTGTAGGCAGGTCTCTTATTGCCCACGTTTCGGACATTCCCCTCGATCGAGGGCGATCGATCCCTGAAAAATAAAGTTCAAGAGAAGTTGATAAAGAAATATATCTTGATTATTACAATAGGTAACATTATCTATTAAGCTCAATAACCCGTTTCCTCCTCCTCTTTCACAGTTACATCAGCGAAGGTCAACATGGCAGACACTCCGGCTCGGCAGCGTGTAGTGATTATTGGTGGTGGCTTTGGGGGACTCTACACCGCAAAGGCGCTGGGCAGTACCCAATTTGAAGTCACCCTCATTGACAAGCGGAACTTTCACCTGTTCCAGCCGCTGCTCTATCAAGTTGCAACGGGGACGCTGTCTCCGGCAGATATTTCTTCGCCGCTGCGGGCGATCGTCAGTAAGCACAAAAACGTGCGGGTGTTGATGGACGAGGCGATCGATATTGACCCCGTGGCCCAAAAGGTGATTTTGAAAAGCCAAGAGATTGAGTACGACAAGCTCATTGTGGCGACTGGAGCGAGTCATCACTACTTTGGCAATGATCAATGGAAGGATGTGGCACCGGGCTTGAAAACGATCGAAGATGCGATCGAAATGCGGCGGCGGATCTTTTCGGCCTTTGAAGCGGCGGAGAAGGAGACTGATCCGGCTCTACGGCGGGCTTGGTTGACCTTTGTGATTGTGGGTGCAGGGCCTGCGGGGGTGGAACTGGCCGGGGCGATCGCTGATTTGGCCTTTAAGACGATAAAGGATGATTTCCATCATATCGATCCGACGGAAACCCAGGTGGTTTTGCTGGAAGGGCTCGATCGAGTGCTGCCACCCTATCCCCCGGAACTGTCTCAGAAAGCTCATGTTGCCTTGGAACGGTTAGGCGTTAACGTCCAAGTCAGCACCCGCGTCACCAATATTGAAGAGGGCGCAGTGACAGTTCTCCAGGGCGAAGACTCCAAGACCATTCCCGCAAAAACGGTTCTTTGGGCAGCTGGGGTAAAAGCGTCTCCGATCGGTAAAGTCTTGGAAGAACGTGCCGGAGCCACCCTCGATCGAGTCGGTCGGGTAATGGTTCAACCGGATCTGAGCCTCGCTTCTCAGCCCAATATTTACGTGATTGGCGACTTGGCTAATTTTTCCCACCAAGGAGATAAACCCTTACCCGGTGTGGCAGCAGTGGCAATGCAGGAAGGTGAATATGTCTCCGATCTACTGCAAGCCCAGGCAAAAGGCGCAACCTTACCTGCATTCAAATACACCGATTTAGGCAGCATGGCCGTCATTGGCGATAACGAAGCTGTAGTAGACATGGGCTTTATCAAGTTCTCCGGGTTCTTTGCTTGGTTGGCTTGGGTCGTGGTTCACATTTACTATCTCATTGAAGTCGATAACAAGATTGTTGTGATGACCCAGTGGGCTTGGAACTATTTCACCCGAAGTCGGGGTGCGCGGATTATTACCGGGACGGATTTGCAAGTGGTTGCTGATTCTATGGATAGTGCAGAAGAAAAAGTCCCTGCCCTATCTGGGAAGTAATGGACACCAAGCCAGTCTTCTCAACCTTTCAAATTGAAAACTCACATTTAAAACAGAGTACTCCAGGAGCGGAATACTCTGTTTTTTGTTGGTTTTGTAGCAAGTTGATAGGGGCGGTGGGTTTTGTGGAGGTGTGATCTACACCTTGTGATCTACAACTCAAGCTTTCGGGGCTTGCAGCATTTGCTGAACTGTCCACCACCAAAGATTGCGATTATTCATCCGTTGCCAATACCAATATTCACAGCCCCAGAGAAGAACAGTGTTGTAATTCATCGTTGCTAACGTATGCACCAACGATCGCATGCGAGGCGGCGTTGCACTGGGATAGTGGGGCTTATCCATTGCAACCAATTTCTGCGGTTCCCAGGGTTCTGCCTGGGCTTCTGCCACCCATGCTTCGCGATTAGAAACTTGAATACGATTTTGCCATTGTTGTAACTGCTGCCAAAATTCCGGAGTCGGTTCTAGATAAGCACCGGAATTGCCCGCTGGGACTTTGGTATAGACATTAAACCCGATCGCGTTTCCTGTCACCAGACTGTTGAGAAACGCAGGTTCATCTTCTTCCAACTTCGGACTGGGGAGATGAATCGCATTCGTGAGTAAAATGCGTTGCTGCCCCCAAAGTCGCGATCGTACTAGGGCTACTTCTCGACTGACAAATTCCGGACTCAGGAAGCGTCCCCCGGCAATTTCCAACTGAGTAAACGGCTCGTTTTCCACTTGCCAGTATTTGATGGCAGGGGCATAGCGGCAGTGATTCACCACCGCATTCACGAAGTTCAGGGCCAATTCTGCTACGGCTGGGCTCCGTTGATCAAGCGGTTGATTGCCAGCCCCCGTTTCATAGCGATCGCTGACCCATTGCGGAAAATGGAACTCCGGCCATCGCGGAACCTTCATTCCTACGGCTAGGACAACATCAACTTTATGATCACGACATTGTTCTAAGAACCAATCAAGTTGAGAGAAGTTAAACTGATTTTCTTGGGGTTGAATTTCATTCCAATAGGCACAGAGACGAATCCGATCGAGACCAAGCCGACAAATTTCCTGAAATGCTTTACGCACATCTAGCCCCATGTAGCTGCATTGCAACTGACTAAAGGTCGTTCCCAGGTAGGGAGGTCGTTTGTTGCGATTCAACATGGGTGCAAGAGTCGCACTAGCGGGATCACGGAACGCGAAGGGCAACAGGCTGGCCGCACTAAACAGGAGAAGATTGCGCCGGGTGGTTTGAGAGGTTCGTAAAATCACAATTGTACTAGCACAGAAGGATTGAGCATTTATTGTCCCTCATTTCTTCAATAGTATTGGAATATTGGAATAATTCATTGAGGTAGCTCATTCAGATAGCTCATCTAAGGAACTTAAATCCTGTTCAACTACTCCTGTAGGCTGAATCCGATCGAGGATAATGGTCGGTGCATTGAGACTGAGCAATGCATCGATCGTGCACTTAATCGTTCCTGCGATCGGAACTGCAATAAATACCCCAAGGATTCCTCCCACTTGCAGTCCGATCAATAAAGAAATAATGATCCAAATCGGATTGAGACCTGTAAAATCCCCCATAATTTTAGGGGCAATTAAATTGTCACGAATTTGCTGCAAAATAGTTGCTGAAACCATTACCCAGAAAGCCATCCAGAAATCCTGAAACAGCACCAATAAGCTTACCGAGCCAATTCCTAAAGCGGCACCAATGAAAGGAATCAGCTCTGCAATTCCAATGAGTAAAGCAAATAGGAGTGCGAAAGGAACTTGCAACCCAAAAAAGATTGGAATCAGGGTCACTACCATGAATAAGGCTAGGGCAACCTGACTGAGGAAAAAATTATGGAAATTGAGCCGCAGTGAGGAACTAAAGGGAATTGCAAATTTGGGTGGCAGGAGATTCATCAGTCCTGCCCATAGCTGTTCTCCATACAGCAGCATATAAGACGCTAGGACAATCACTAAAATAGTATCAACAAAGCCAGATACCGTTCCTAGGGCAATTCCTAAGGCTTGCGGAGCCAAATCCTTTAACTGATTTTCAACTTGGGTACTTAAACGTAGACTAAAGCCTTCCAAATCTAGAGGTAAGTTACGACTTTTTGCCCATAGATCCAGCATTTCTACGTTATGACGACTCGCATTAAGCCAATCTGGAATATTTTTGAAAAGCTGACTCATCTGGCTGACCACGATCGGAATCAGCGTCAACCCTACGATCGCTAAAATGGCCACCGTAATCAACAACACAATCATTACAGCAGGGATGCGCCGCACCCGAACCCGTTCAAAAAAACGAACTGGATAATCTAATAAAAACGCTAGAATTGCCGACAGGGTCACTAAGGTAACTAGATGGCGAAAATAATTCATCAGCCATCCTAAAATGAAGACATTTAATGCCCCGATCGGCACTAGCAAGCCTAGAAACAACAATCGCTGCAAATCACGGGAAGGGCTAGCCATAGTGGATTTTTCTCTTAATTAGCAATCCGGCAAGTTCACGAAACCCCTTGACGTTTGCGATAGTAAATTCCACCGGTCACTAATCCGGCAATCAGCGCAGTGCCCCACCCTAAAGGCATAGGCATCCACACCACCGCTTCAATGTGATTCTTTTTACCAGGTTGTAATTGCCAGGTGACACCTTTCTGGCCATCGGTTTCACCCTCTTGGCTCCCCTTAGGAATTGGCGTTGATTTTTGACCACCTGCCCCCCATGGCCCTGTCACCCCTAGGGATAAATCAAACATCTGTTCCGGATTCAACAAAGTATCACTGCCCGTTTCTGGCAAGCTTAGGGCTGTTAAATCCACATCAAAGGCCAAACGATCGCGCTCAAACAAGAGTAAATTACTCTGCTTCACTTGCAAGTTGGAGACGATTTCTGGAAGAGTTGTGCTGTCTCCGGTTTGAGCTTTTGCTGAGGGGGTAAAAAATTGATTGAATTTTTGCTCTAAATCCTTAGCGCTATTAAATGGAATCGCAATTTCCACATCCTGGCGGGACAGGCGTTTCATCTGTCCTCGAACTTTGCGAGCTTGGGTTTCCAGTTGGCTCAGCCATGATTGTGCAGCAGCAGTTCCCAATCCTTCTAGATGAATTGTTTGGGTAACGGTTCCCTCATTTGGACTGTCAAAGGCAATGCCCAGTTGATAGTCCACACAGCCTGTCAAACAAATGCAGACTAAACACAGTGTACTGAGGAGCCGAAAGGGTCGGAATAGGGAGGCGATCGCCGCTTTTAAACGAGACATTTGCAAAACCATGACTATCCAACGGGCAGTGATTCAATGGGTATCTATAGGGAATAGGTTAGCAGGAGAACGCAGCCTACGCCGTTTCCCTCAATGTAAAGCTAACCTATCTTCTCAAGCTACTCTAACCCAACCCGTCGGCCAGCCTCCCAACCCCTGACCATCACTGCACTCCTAGCCACAGCAAACTACAAACCACGAATAGGGCAGCCCCCAAAGCGAACCATAACGATCGCTCATCTCCCATTTCAACTTTACTCGGATCCGTAGGTTCCGGAATTTGGTAGCCGGGGGTTTCCGCAGGCGGTTTGGGCGTGGTGGGCACAAACTTGGACGCACTCCAGTTACGCTCATCGTTGCCGTCGATCGTTTCCAAATCGGGAATTTCCGTCAGCCATTCAGACTTCATGCGCAACTTGGGGGCTTCCAGAATATAGAGCAACCGTTTGGCCTGCTTGCGGGTTTCATAGTCCGGGTGCTGCTTTACCAGCTGACAGAGCTCCAACGCCTGAGATCGCTCTCCTGCAGCTTCGTAGGCAGTAATCAGCCAAATTTGCACACTGCCCTGCAAAGCTGTACCGCGATCGCACAATGCTCGGGCCTTTTCTAAGGCTTGAATCGAGGCGCGATAGTCCCCTCTTTCAAATGCTTGTTTCCCTAACTGGAAGGATTCTAGAACGAACTCGTGTTGCTCTGGAGTCACGATGGTTGAACTGGATACCGTTAATTTTCCATTGAACCTCACAGCCTACCCTTGAAGATTCGGCTGCGCTTTTCTCAGTCTAAAGTGACCTGCCAAGGACAACAAGCAGACTGACCTTCCTGAATGGATAGGGATTTCTCTATTCCCCAACCGTCAGATTCGAGTAACTGCCGTAGCAGTTATCCCAGATCAGCAGTTGATCGAATCCATCTTCCATGCGAGGAGGAGCACCGTAGAGTCGGCGGGCCATGCGTTCAATCACAGCTTTTGGAACTTGGCGCGAGCGGGCTTGATTTCGGTCTAAACAAATTTGCAAGGGTGTTGCGACCCACAGTCCTACCACCGTCTCAAATCCGCATTTACGCGCGAGGGCGATCGCAGCTCGACGCTGTTTTCGCACAGCATTAGTTGCGTCAAAAATCGCGCCAGCCTCTTCCCCGACTGCAATATCCGCTGCGGCTTGCAAAAACTGCTGCCGAACTTCCAACCAAATTTTTAGCCATGGCCCTTGAATGCACTCATCCCCAAAAAGTTGCGCCCGGATCCCATCAGTAGAGATGACCCGAGCGCTGGGGATTTGGTAGACGAGTTGATCCGCGATTGTAGATTTACCGCTTCCAGGCAGACCCACCAACAGCAGCAATAACGGCTGCTGCACGGGGGGACTGCTTAAAATTTTAGGGAGATCGGCCAAATTCATCGATCAACCCAACTCATTAGAGGAGTGATCGACCCGTTAGATAATCGTGCCATCAGGAATAATGGCATTTTTCAGCACTACGACAATGCCGCTGCGGATGTAGAACCCAAGATTTTCCCGGTTAGCTTCTTCCACCCGATCCTTATTGACAATCTGCACGTTACAACCAATGTGAACATTTTTGTCCAAAATGGCACGACGAACGATCGTGTCTTTGCCAATGCCGACGGGAATGTAGTCAGTATGGCAATCCTGGGACTGCTCGCTAAAAGACTGATAGTAGTCAGCCCCCATGATCATCGTGTCCTCAATGATGCATCCTTCCTCAATCCGCGATCGAACACCGACCACCGAGTGATGGATCCGGCAATTTTTCAGGATACAGCCTTCACCAATAATGGATTCGGTCACATGGGTATCCAAGAATTTGCTGGGGGGCAAGTAGCGCTGACGGGTATAGATCGGCGCGTTTTCGTCGTAGAAGCTGAAGGGAGGACGGGGCTGTTGGGTCAGCGCCAAATTGGAATTGTAGAAGGCTTCGATCGTTCCGATGTCTTCCCAGTAATCGTTAAATAGGAAAGCTTGGATATTGTGATCTTTGGCTGCATTGGGAATAATTTCCTTCCCGAAGTCGGTAAACTCTGGGTTTTGTCGCAGCAGCTTAATCAACACATCCCGCTTGAAGACATAGATCCCCATGGAGGCAATGTAGGGGGACTCTTGGGCCTCCTCTGCACTCAGCCCCAAGACCGTCGTATCCACTGACATTGCCTTGAGGGCGTCACCCTTGGGCTTCTCGGAGAAGTCGATCACGCGACCGGAGTTGTCAATTTTCATTAAGCCGAACTCGGAGGCACGGCGCTCATCCATGGGCACCACCGAGAGGGTGATATCGGCTCCAGTTTCGCGGTGACGCTCGACAAACTCCCGGTAGTCCATGCGGTAGAGATGATCCCCGGATAGAATCACATACTCATCCACATCCCACTCTTGGAAGAGCCAGAGATACTGCCGAACGGCATCCGCTGTTCCCTGGAACCAGTTGGGGTTTTCCGGAGTTTGGTTGGCCGCGAGCACCTCGACAAATGCCTCACTGGCTCCCAAACCCGAAGCATTGTAGGTTCGAGAAATGTGACGGTTGAGTGAGGCGGAGTTGAATTGCGTTAGAACGTAAATCTTGTAGATGTCTGAGTTGATGCAGTTACTAACGGGGATGTCAATCAATCGATACTTACCTGCCAAAGGCACGGCAGGCTTCGCACGCTGCTTGGTCAGGGGGTACAACCGTGTTCCAGCACCGCCACCTAAAATGATCCCTAAAACTTTTTTCACGCGAAACCTCTAAAACTTGCCTATCAACTCCCACCAATAGTTTCAAACGGTGTGAGATCGTTTGCAAGGGGTTTGGGATACTTTCAGGGATCAATTTTTGTAATGATCGATCGTTGATTTTTGTGTGGAAGTACTTTATGTCATCTTCAATACCCTTTTCAACACCACTGGAGAGCCGTCAGGGTTTCAATTGCGAGGATCTCAATCAAGCACCAAACGCTAGTCTTAACCAGCATTTTCAGAGGTTGACTCAGAAAAATTACCCGGCCCAGCTTCTAAACGACGTTTTTCCCGCTTCAATTCTTCTTCCAAAGCTTGTATTTGTTCCCGTCGCGCTTCTAATTCCAAGGCACGTCGATCGAGCTCCTGACTTTGCAAGGTTAAAGATTGTCGCCACTGTTCTGCCCGTTCTCGCTCTTGGGTAATAAATTCGGGCGTGATTCCACAGGTCAAATACCGCTGGACAATTTCCAGCACCCAAGTCTTCGCATCGTAAATCCGTAGAATATCTTTGCTGCTAGACGTTTCAACCAACACCAGCAAATTGGGCGAGAACTTATCGGCTTGGGGACTGGGGAGCAAGGTTTCGCCGGATAACACAGCCCAAGCTTCTTCGGACTCCTGCACAGCAAGCAACTGAAATCCAGATGTCTCTTCTGGCAAGTCTCTGACGGATACCTGAGCAAGATACAGCATGGCTCGCTTTTAGATAAGGATGAATGAACAAAATCTGAGAACTCAGTGCAATAGTACCTTAGTCATCGACAAGAAGAGACAAGGAAGCTTCTCCGCAAAATCAAGCTTTGAACTTAATTTACGATCGACGAGAATTGCCTGGAAACATGATCCTGGGCAACCCTCACCGATCGTGGCTGCAATAACCTCGCTGCAATAACCTTATAGATTGGTTTTCAAGAAGCGTTAACTTACAGCAGCGCTAAACGTTCCTTAAGGAGTTCTGCTTGCTTCTCCGCTTCTGCGAGGGCATCCTTGGCTCCCTGTACGACCTCGATCGGCGCTTTGTCCACAAACTTTGGATTCTGCAAACGCCCAGAAAGGGATTGAATTTCCGCTTCTACTTTTTTGAGATCCTTCTCCAGTTTGGCGGTGAGGGCGGCAATATCAACCAAGCCCGCTAGGGGGATCAGAACCTGCACAGTACCCACCACACCCGCGAACATTTGCCGATCGCTGGATTGCTCGGCGGATTCCAGTGCGAGATCAGTGGCTTCCGTCGCTGGGACAGCTTCTGGCGCGACTTCTGGGGCCAGGGCGACGGGAGCGGCCTCCACCACTGCCGATTGAGGTAACAGTGAGCCATTGCCTAGCACGTCATCCTTCAGTTGCCGCAGTTTGCCGAAGGTGCGTTGGCGATCGGCGCGGGTCAGCAAGTTGTCCTTGGTGTAAAACACGGCATAGCCCAGACCCAGTACTTCCAAAAGATCCGACAACAAGGGCACCTGATACACCGTCCGAACGGAGGCGAAGGTGACACTAAGGACGAAATAAAGCAGCCCAAAGGAACCGATCGTCAAGGCAAACTTACGATGCTGAGCCAGGAAGTCAGTTACGGTGGACACGGCATCTCGGATCTCCAATTTCTCCTGCCAGGTCTTTTCGCTCCAGGGTTTGCGGTTTGTGATCCGTAGGGTTTGGGCAGTGGGGGCAGCAGTGGGCTGTGGGGTTGGGCTAGGGGCTGAGCTAGGCGCTGCCGCAGGAGCCATTGCAGGAACGGCCTGGGGATTGACGATCGAGAGTTGCTTGACCTTAGCCAAGTCACGGATATATTTCTGTCCCGCCACCAGAATTTGCCGTTCCCGATCGCTTTCCGATTGCAAGATAGCTTCGATCTTTTCACCGGGTTTGATCCCCGCCTCGGCCCGCAGGTTACGCACCGTCCGAATCGCTCCAATGATTAACTCAAACTGCGCTTCCAAATCCGCGTCAACCAGAGTTGCGTCAACAGTGGGATAGGTTTGCAATGCCAGACTAATCCCCGTCGCTAGGTCTTTCTGGACAACGGTGTGCCAAATTTCCTCGGTGATGTGGGGCATGAAGGGATGAAGTAGCTTCAGGGTTCCCTCCAAGACTAGCGCCAGGGTTTGCTGGGCCACGTTGCGGGAATTATTCTTTTCCCCTTGCAGACGGGACTTGACTAGTTCGATGTACCAGTCACAGAAATCACCCCAGAAGAATTCATAGATCAATTTGGCCGCTTCCCCTAACCCAAAGTTGTCCAGGGATTGCCGCACCGTCTGGGTGACTTGGTTATAGCGGGAGAGAATCCAGCGATCGCTCAGTTCCAAACTGGCGGGATCCGGTGTGCCCAACTGCTCCGGCGTTTGCCCATCCAGGTTCATCAGCACAAAGCGCGAAGCATTCCACAGCTTGTTGGTGAAGTTGCGGGAGGCTTCCACTGAGGGAGACTCATCGGTTTTGCGATCGTATTCCAATCGAATATCCTGACCTGCCCCCGTTACTTCCTTAATCAGGGTGTAGCGCAGGGCATCCGTGCCATATTTCTCAATCAGCACCAGCGGGTCAATGCCGTTATTTTTCGACTTCGACATCTTCTGGCCTTTTTCGTCCCGTACCAGACCATGGATGTAAACATGCTTAAACGGCATCTGTCCGGTGAAGTGGCCCGCCATCAGGGTCATCCGCGCCACCCAGAAAAAGATGATGTCAAAGCCCGTCACCAGGGTGCTGGTGGGATAGTAGCGCTGGAAATCTTCTGCATCGGGACTAGGCCAACCCAGGGTGGAAAACGGCCAGAGACCCGACGAGAACCAGGTATCCAACACATCCGGATCCTGTTCCAACTGTACCCCTTCCCCAAACTGCTCGATCGCTTGCTGGCGGGCTTCAGCCTCACTGTAGGCCACAAAGAACGGGGTATTGTCAGCAATCACGCCCCCCGTTTCGCTGACAGCATACCAAGCGGGAATCTGATGCCCCCACCACAATTGACGGGAAATACACCAATCGCGCAGGCTCGTCAGCCAATCGCGGTAGACCTTTTTCCAACGATCGGGGACAAACTCCGGTGAATTTTGTTCATCCAACGCCTTCAATGCCGTCTGAGCCAGCGGATCGATTTTGACGAACCACTGGGTCGAAATCATCGGCTCCACGGGCACCTTACCCCGATCGCTGTAGGGAATCGTGGTTTTGTAATCTTCTACTTTAACTAGACAGCCTTCCCGCTCCATGGCTTCCACGACTTGCTTACGGGCTTCAAAGCGATCGAGTCCTTGGAAAGCACCAGCATTCTCATTCATCGTGCCGTCTTTGTTCATGACGTTGATGAACGGCAGGTTGTGGCGCTTGCCCATCTCAAAGTCGTTGGGATCATGGGCCGGGGTGATCTTGACACAGCCGGTTCCAAAGCTCGCATCGACGTACTCATCGGCAATGATAGGAATTTCCCGCAGTTGCAGCGGCAAGAGCACCGTTTGGCCGATCAGGTGTTTGTAGCGATCGTCGTTGGGGTTGACGGCCACAGCGGTATCCCCCAGCATCGTTTCCGGGCGAGTGGTGGCCACTTCAATGTAGCCATCGCTTTCGGTGAGGGGATAGCGGAAATGCCAGAGGTTGCCGTTAACTTCCTGGTTCTCCACTTCCAAATCCGACACGGCAGATTGGCTAGCGGGGCACCAGTTGACCAGGTAATTGCCGCGATAGATCAAACCTTCTTGGTAGAGTTTGACAAAGGCTTCCAACACAGCCTTCGAGAGTCCCTCATCCAGGGTGAAGCGTTCCCGCGACCAATCCACGGAAAAGCCCAGTCGCCGCATTTGGTTGATAATTGTGCCACCGGATTCCGCCTTCCACTCCCAAGCACGGGCTAGGAATGCGTCACGCCCTAGGTCATCCCGCGTTTTGCCTTCGGCCTTCAGTTGCTTTTCTAAGATCGTTTGCACAGCAATGCTGGCGTGGTCAGTTCCCGGCAAACAGAGGGTATTTTTGCCCAACATCCGCTGGTAGCGCACGATCGTATCGATCAGGGCGGTGTTGAAGGCGTGGCCCATGTGCAGGCTTCCCGTCACGTTGGGTGGCGGAATCACCACGGAGTACATCTCTCCTGGCTGGGACGGATCGGCCTGAAAGACTGCATGTTCCTCCCAGAAGGCTTGCCACTTGGCTTCGGTGGTTTTGGATTCGTATTGGCTGGCGAGGGTTGGAATGGATGCAGTCATTGGGACAGATAGAATTTCACATTACAAAAATTGCTATCTGCCCATGATAGCGGCAAGTGGCGATCGGCGTGTGACTCTGTGTCTGTCACTCTCATCACCCCCGATCGATCTTGCACGTCGATTAGCTTAAAACTCAACACTTAACGGTGTGCGCGGGAAAGGAATCACATCACGAATGTTCTGCATCCCGGTCATAAACTGCACCAAGCGCTCGAAACCGAGGCCAAAGCCAGCATGGGGCACGGTGCCGAACCGCCGTAGATCGAGGTACCACCAATAGGTCGCCGGATCTAAGCCCTGGGCCGTAATGCGCCGCTCCAACACATCTAGCCGCTCTTCCCGCTGGGAGCCACCAATGATTTCCCCAATCTTGGGAGCCAGAATATCCATGGCAGAGACCGTTTTTTCCCCTTCATCCAAGCGCATGTAGAACGCCTTGATTTCCGTGGGATAGTTCGTCACGATCACGGGCTTCTTAAATAATTCCTCTGCTAAATATCGTTCATGTTCCGATTGCAGATCTAAGCCCCAACTGACGGGATATTCAAACGATCGATCGGCCTTTTCGAGCAAGTCGATCGCTTCGGTATAGGTCACCCGCGCGAACTCGTTGTTAATAATATTCTCTGCTGTGGCGAGAACACTGTTGTCAATCCGTTGGTTAAAGAACTCCATATCGTCCTGACAATGGTTCATCACATACTGGAAGATGTGTTTGAGAAATGCTTCCGCCAGTTCCATATCCCCTTGTAGATCACAGAACGCCATTTCCGGCTCCACCATCCAAAATTCCGCCAAGTGCCGGGAGGTGTTGGAATTTTCCGCGCGGAACGTGGGGCCAAAGGTGTAAACATCGGAAAAGGCCATAGCCATAATTTCCGCTTCCAACTGCCCGCTGACGGTTAAATAGGTCGGCTTGCCAAAGAAATCCTGGCTGTAGTCCACTTTGCCGTTTTGCACCGGCAGCTTGTCCAAGTTGAAGCGGGTTACGGTAAACATTTCCCCCGCCCCTTCGCAGTCACTCGCGGTCAGAATGGGCGTATGCACCCACAGGAAGCCCCGCTCTTGGAAAAACTGGTGGATAGCGGTCGCGCAGGCATTCCGCACCCGAAACACGGCTCCGAGGGTATTGGTGCGCGATCGTAGGTGCCCGATGTCTCGCAGGAATTCAAAGGAATGGCGTTTCTTTTGTAGGGGATAGGTTTCCGGATCGGCTTCCCCGTAGACCGTAACGGATTCCGCCTGGATTTCAATCCGTTGCCCTTTACCCTGGGAGGGAACTAAAACACCTGTAATCTCCACCGAAGCGCCCGTGTTGATCCGTTTCATGGTTGCTTCGTAGTCCGATAGCTCAGCGTTGACCACCGCTTGCAGCCCAGCCATGGAGGAGCCATCATTCACTTCTAAAAACGTGAAGGTTTTCTGCTCCCGTTTAGTCCGTACCCAACCCTGAATCGTGACCTGTTGATCGGGTTGGCCGTTGCGGAGAATTTCAGCAATCCGTTTAGTCATGGCAAAGGCAAACTTGTTGAACAATCTGATTGAACATGCTGGTTAAGTCTTCAATTGTGATTGAACATTTTCATGATGGAACAATCATTCTTGAAGATTCAGTTGCCTTCCATTCTCGCACTTTTAATTTTTAGCTGGGGTTTGGAGTGGTTATTTGCCAATCTCCTGCCGTTCCAAAGGCACATTCGGCGTTTGCGCGGGTTGTTTCAGAACCCCATAGGCCAACGTCCAGCCAATCACCAGCCCCAAGCCACCAAACCGTAGCGCCTGCCAGAAATACTCCCGAACCCCTGACCAGGAAAAGAGACGGCTTTCTAGGGTAAATTCCAATTCGCTCAATTGCCGATCGATCGCCTGTAGCTCTGCCTTAAAGTTGGAGGACTGGGAGTCGAGCCGATCGCGTTGTTCTAAGAGCTGCGTTTTCTGTTGCTGAGCCGCTTGGACTTCAGCGTAACGGATTTTGATCGCTTGGAGAGAGGTTTCGATTGCCTGCAATTCCTGCTCAAACTCTAGTTCTGGCTGCACTCCGTTCGCAGTGGTTTCTCCGATGGATCGATCTCCATCAGGATTTAGAGAGACATCCGAAGAGGAGGGAGGCAATGATGACATAGCACTTCTTGCAGCAACAACGTATTGGAGATGAGCTTAGAGATGAGCGTTTGGGACTAGCAGTTTAGGGGTATGAGGCTGAAGGTTTGCGCTAGGCTGGAGAAGAGTTGATGCAAACCCTCTGTGCTTTAAGGATCTGACCATGACTGACCTATCCAGTCTCTCCAAGACTGCTAGCCCTACTACACCGATCGATTCCAGCGCAATCGACTTAAGTGGCTTAAGTTCCTTGGAACTGGCCCAAGCGTTGGCCGATCGTCTAGCCATTCGGGAACGGGATTGGCATCGCCTTAAGGGGAACCGAGCGGCACGCGCCCAAGAACAGGCTGCCGTCGCCTTGGTATACCTGCTCAAACAGCAATCGGAAGAAGCATTACCTAGACTACAACAGGCCGTCGGTTGGTTGGATAAATCCATCTCCGCACCGCCCTGTCCCAGCCACGGCGATCGTAAAGTTCAAGCCAGCCCTACTTCTGAAGTTTGAAGAAATCAGCCTGCTGAATCTGCTTCGCATGGTAAGCCACAATACAAGACAACCCATTGACCTGGGTGGGATAGGCCATTAACGAAGGGTGAGGCGTACTAGAACTCGTCATCGCAGTGGCCATGGGCTGCACCATCAGCGTCAACAAACAGGAGCAGCCCGCCAATAGTACCAAATCCAACTGCCGGGTATTAATCACCCAATTTGGTTGCCGCGTAGCCATGGCACGGCGGGAAGCGGTTGCACGATGAGTAGATTGAGACTTCATACGGGGGGAATGTTGACGCATCGATTACGGATTCCAAAAAGATTCCAAGGGTGACCTACGCTAAGATAGCCCAGTTTGCCAAGATTTGAACCTACGGACTCAAGTCAGGGTATCCGAACCTAGGGCCGCACTTCCTGTGATGGAATGCAACTAGTTCAGAATACCCATTCCCCAGTCCAGAACGGACAAACCTATGAGAGAGGCTGCAAAATTTAATCGGGCCAACAGTTGTAGCACCACTAAGAAAAAATGGGTTTGCGCCGCCCCTCTCGGAGCTGTTTAGAAAGACGCAACTCTGTGCCTTGAGAGTTCCACTGGACTTGGTCGAAAATCTGATGCAAAATAAATAATCCTCGTCCACACTCCTGCTCATCACAGATGTCTTCGTCGTAGACCTCACAGTAGGAGCAGGGTGGTGTAAAGCCACAGCCTTGGTCACAAATGACCCATTCACAGCGCTCAGAGCTGGCAGAAAAGTAAACTTGAATTGTCTTATCCGGATCCAGCTGATTGCCATGCTTTGCAGCGTTTACCAACGCTTCCTGCAAACCTAGGCGAACTTCTGGCTTCCAGACATGGGGGACATGATCTAAAAGCAGGTCTAGGACTGGAACAAGATACAAGGTTGAGGGGAAGCTAAGAGTCATCCAATTCCGTTCAGCCAAACGAGGCAACATCGAGAACACAATCAACCTCGCACTGTGAGTGGGACGCCATACCGTCAAAAACCACATACCTTCCCACCGTTGACGACTCAGCAACCGGGACACTCCCACTACTGACAAGCCGTACGATCGCGGTAAGGAGCAAGCTTTTTTATGATTCTTTCAAAATTATGATTTTTATCACTCTTCTGATTTTTAGCACTCTTATGTATAGGCATTATACCAAAGTTTTGAGGGCACTGTCAGTATCTTTCTGTCGCCATAAAGGGTATAAGACCCGGCGAGAGCGCTGTGGAGTAAAGTTCTGGGTTAATGTATAGAAATCATTAATGTTAATAATTGACTTATATTAACTAACTTACACGGATTAACTGGTGGCTGAGTCTTTAGAACAGCTTCATAAACAACTAAACAAAATGTACGTCAAGCGGAATAGAAGCCCCGATCGCGTGATCAACCTAGTTGAGAAGGGGGGCGTTGGGCGGAAGATTGAGGGTTAGGCGACTGTTTTTTTGAGGGGATCGGGTGGGCTTGGAGCGGAGTTTTTCCAACTGGTCGAGATCACGATAAATCGCTGCTTGTAACGATCGATTATTGGGATCGGTTCGAAGCGCTTTTTGCAGATAGCGTTGGCCTTGATCCCATTGCCGTTGCGCAATCAGCCGATTTCCCCACTGATGGTAGGTCAGAGCTTGCCATTGTCGAATTTCCTGATCCTGGGGCAGCCGCTGGGCCAGTCCTTCTACCAGCGCGATCGCGTTAGGGAACTTTTGGGCTTTAAATAATGCTTGCAGCCGTTGATAGGCATCCTGCTTCAACTGCACTTCTGGAGAGCGCGGAACCGGGTCTGGCTGAGCAGGGGAAAACTTTGCATGAGCCAGGAGATGCTTGTAGGCTGCTGTGACTTGGATAAAGCGAGTCTTTCTGGGTAAATCTTGTTCTGACCCGGTATCAGGATGTAATTGACGCGCCAAACGACGATAGGCTCCCTTAATATCTTCGTAGGAAGCCCCTGGCTGTAACCCCAGTACTCGATAGCAGTCATTCAAATTCATCGTTTCTGACTAGGATCCAATTGTAGATCATCTATTCTTTATCAATGGCTTTTGTCAACATCCTCGCCACAACGGTCGTCCAGTAATTGCCCCAATCGTTTAGTCTTCGTCAAAGTTATTCCTATGAAAAAGGCAGAACTCCTCAGAATTCTGCCATCATTTACTCCGAAATCAAAAAAATCGCGATTCCAGGCTGGGGTAATGCTGACCTAGTTAATCAATCAAACTCATATTACTCAAGAGTTACTTAAGAGTTTCGATCACTTGATCAATCAAGCCGTAGTCTTTAGCTTCCTGAGCAGACATGAAATAGTCACGATCGGTGTCTTTATCGATTTTCTCAACGGACTGCCCTGTGCGATCGGCCAAAATTTGATTCAACAAAGCACGGATCCGCAAAATCTCCTTGGCTTCAATTTCAATATCTGAAGCTTGACGGCGACCTGTGCCGCCTAGGGGTTGGTGAATCATGATCCGAGCGTGGGGCAGGGCCAAGCGCTTACCTTTGGAGCCAGCCGCTAACAGAAAAGCACCCATGGAGGCCGCAAGTCCAACGCAAATGGTAACCACTTCCGACTTGATGTACTGCATCGTATCGTAGATAGCCATGCCTGCAGTCACCGATCCACCAGGCGAATTAATGTAGAGATAAATGGGTTTTGTGGAATCTTCGGAGTCGAGGTACAGCATGGCTGCAATGATGGAATTGGCCAGCGAGTCGGTGACCTCTTGCCCTAGGAAGATAATACGCTCTTGGTTTAGGCGAGTGTAAATATCAATCCAGCGCTCGTAGGTGCTACCTGGCAAGCGATAGGGAACGCTGGGAACGCCGATAGGCATAGGTCTTGCTCCTTTCAGTCAGTATGAGTTCAGCAATGGGAGTTCAGCCAAGACGACTTAATTAGGTCAATTTAGGTCAATGACTTGTTAAGTCAATACTGAAGCGACGGGCTTGGGTAAATCCTTAGGACTTTCTAAGACACGATCGATCAACCCATACTCTTTGGCATCGTAGGGCGTCATATAGAACATGCGATCGGTATCCTTGGATAGCTTTTCGAGCGGCTGTCCGGTATTTTTCGCCAGGATATCCAGCATCGCCATCTTGTTAGCCAACACTTCCTGGGCCCGAATTTGAATATCCGTGGCTTGTCCTTGGGCACCCGTGCGAGCTTGGTTGAGCACGATCGTGGCGTGGGGCAGGCTGGCTCGGAAGCCCTTGGTACCTGATGACAGAATCATTGCGGCTGTCCCCATTGCCTGACCTAAGCAAATGGTGTGCACGGGGGGTTTGATGTATCTAATCGTGTCACAGATGGCAAAGGCTTCGGTTTCGTAGCCGATCGCGTCGCCATCATACCAGGAGGTACCTGTTGAGTTGATATAGAAGTAAATTGGCTTTTCGGGATCATCAAACTGCAAGTACAACAGTTGCGCAATGATTAACTCAGTAACATCAATGCCCACACGGCGCTTGACATCATCCGAGGAAAACAAAGGCATCCCAAGGTAGACAATCCGCTCCTTCAGCAGCAGAGACGGCATATCTGGCGGTGGTGTGCGATAAACCGCATCGCCACCATAGTAGGGCGCTTGAACAGCCTGAATCGGTGAACTCATCGCAATTATTCCGGTGCCTGAACCTGTTGCCTAAATCAATTCACACGAGCACATTAGTTTACGTTAACCTTGTGTCGCGTTTTTCTATAGTAACCTGCAAAGACTAGTCAGGGGCGGTTTTTGGGTGGGGAGATCCGAACGGGATGCCAGGGGTGATTCTTGGGGCGATCGATTCAGGGCGATCGGGCATGGAGCCTGGTAATGGTTACCAAGTAATAGTTACCAATCGCACTAGACAAAACTGGCCTGCAACCATGATGGTTAATTTTGGGCGGCAACTTGGAGTCTTTCTGCAAACCGACCTATCCAACGACTGACTGAACTAGACGATTCATACCAAATTGATTGATCAATGCTACAGATCCGACTCCCCCTACGACCCCCGTTAAAAAGGGGGTAATTTAGTACTAAATTCTTTACAAACTTACCCCGTTTTAAAGGGGGTAGTTAGGGGATCGGCATGGATTGCAATCACAGGTTGATTTGGTATCACCTATCTGCCAACGAACCAGCTCACTGACTAGACAACTGCGCTATCCAACTACCAACTCATCTATGAATTTCACTGCCCTGTTACCGACTTTTTTGATTACCTTGCGCGAGGGAGTTGAGGCGGCCCTCGTGGTTGGGATTGTCATGGCTTACCTCAACAAAGCGGGAAAGTCCCAGTTCAATCGCTGGGTTTACTGGGGAATGGGTTTAGGGATTCTGACGAGTTTGGGCATTGGAATTGTCTTTAACGGCACCCTCTGGGCTCTGGCCCGATCGACCCAAACCTATGCTCCCGTTGCTAAGCAATTTCTGGAGGGGGGCTTGGGAATTGTGGCGATCGGGTTACTGAGTTGGATGTTGGTTTGGATGACCCAGCAGGCCAAGTTTCTCAAAAAGGGCATTGAAGGAGAGCTATCCTCCGCTTTACAAACCGCGAACGGAGCCGGGTGGGGAATTTTTGGCATTATCTTTTTTGCGGTGCTACGGGAGGGCTTTGAGACGGTGGTTTTCATCGCAGCCCAATTTCAGCAGGGCTGGTTGCCAGTGAGCGGGGCCGTTTTGGGATTGCTCGGGGCAACCTTGATTGGCATCTTGCTCTTCAAGTGGGGGATTCAAATCAATCTCAAACAATTTTTTCAGGTGATGGGGGTTTTCCTGTTGTTAATCGTAGGTGGACTCGTGATTGGGGCGTTGGCACACCTCGATCGGGGTATGGGGTTGCTGAATGGATTGCTAGCACCCACACAGAGCCTGTGTTTAACTGATCCAGGGCAACTCAATGGGTCTTGTTTCCTAGGCCCGCAGGTATGGAACGGTCAACAGGTTCTGCCCGATCGGCAATTTCCCGGTATCGTACTCAAAACGTTATTGGGCTATCGCGATCGGCTCTACCTAGGAGAAATGGTTGCTTACTTAGTATTTTTGAGTACAGTAGGCACCTATTATCTGCGTACCATTTCTGAGACTACCCCCTCCAACACTTCTGCACCAGAATCCCCTCAGCCCTAGGGGAAATCCAAAGAAAATTAAGCAAAAAATAAGGGCTACGGATAAGTTCCTAGCCCTTGATTGCACCTTATGTTTGATGTCCTGAGAGAAGATCAGAACCGACCATCTCACCATAGAGTTTGCTGGAGAAATCCAACGCACCTCAGCCAACCTGAGAAGGAATACTGAAGTAGCAACGCTTCAATAAAGTTTCAGTATAACTCGTTCCGTATATTCCCTATAGTAATCGCCCCGTTTGGCAACGTCATTTTCTAGGTAGTCTTTTTAACTCAAGCTTTACACAAATCCCGTTTCCGTGAAGCTACGGAGAGATTCTACTCCGTTTGTAGAAAAAAGAGAATCACGATCGATGGATCCTGTCGCTATGGCTAAAATGACTAGGACAAGCCTACTTTTGCTGTTTGCCAACTGCCCGCGCCCTCGGAACCTCCCTTCAAGCAGCGTTTGATAAGTTGACTTATATGGGTAAACGCTTGATACACTGACGACCAGCCAGTTAGACGGGAACTGATGTCCATGGATGCCTTAGACTTTCAGATTTTTGACGAAGATTTGTCTCTCGATCGTTTGAATGACTACCTCCAGGAACCCGCCCTTGCGGTGGATACGGAGACGATGGGACTACTGCCCCTGCGCGATCGCCTTTGTTTAGTGCAACTTTGCGACAGTCACGATCGGGTCACGGTGATTCGCATTGCCAAGGGCCAAACCGCCGCGCCCCATCTGAAGCAGTTGCTGGAAACTCCTTCAATCACAAAAATTTTCCACTTTGCCCGTTTTGATATCACCACACTTTGGCATCACTTGGCGATCGCAGTGAATCCGATTTTTTGCACCAAAATTGCCAGTAAACTTGCTCGTACCTACTCCCCCAAACATGGCCTTAAGGATCTGTTGCAAGAAGTGGTTGGTGTGGAGTTGGACAAAACTGCACAGAGTTCCGATTGGGGGAATGCGGCCAATCTTAGCGAGACCCAACTGCGCTATGCCGCTAACGATGTACGGTTTTTGATTCCGGCACGGGAGAAACTGATGGAGATGCTGATCCGCGAAGATCGGCTAGACCTTGCGGAAGAATGCTTTAGCTGTCTGCCCACTTTCACTAAGTTAGATTTGTTGCAATATCAAAGTTTATTTGAACATTAAACAGTCAAGATTTGGTTGGTTAAGACCTTTTACGGGTGGATTAATCACTCAGTAGGAAGATGGGCACGAATATACAGAAAGTGTTGTTAAATGTAGAGTTAGCATGACGAATTTGCAATTCAAGCAACAACCAGAATTCATGGAACAGAAACCATTCGATCGAACGGAGTTTGAGTAATCTGGAATAGTGCGATCGCCTGCAACCAGAATCCCGACTTTCCTATAGCTTTGCTGCGTTATGGAGTGTTTTAAAAAGTCGGGATTCTACGCCCGATCGACTTCAAAGACGATTTCGTAAGCTCCTTGGGAATTCAACCGCCGCAAAACTTTCAAATGTTCTGAGGCATCATTGCGTTTGCGAAAGCGGGCGACGGTGAGTCGTTGGCAGTTGGGTAAGTGCTGCACAATGCACCAAGGTGATAATAAATCGCGATAGGAAAACCCCGATCGCGCATCTCGATCGGAGGCTAATTCATAGGAAAACTGAGCCGCGTTGAACGGCTGAGAGACTGGTATCATAGGTGAATCACTCCCGTAATGGGGGTAGGAAGTGCGATCGCTCACGAGTTTTCCAGGCAAGGGAGCGATCGCGTTTAGTGTTAACAACCAAAAATCGAGATCTCGATACAAGGCTTATAAGTATTAAAAATCGAGATCTCGATAATGTCAATAGGCGAGATATCTTGTGTTTAAGTTGCGGATCAAAGAGTTGGCAGCCAAACGAGGGTGGACGCTGAAAGAGGTGTCAGAGATGACAGGTTTGCCCTATAGTACAGTCGCGACCTATGCTAACTCGTCCGGTATGGTCATGGTCAATCTCATTTCTTTGCGGAAACTAGCTCAGATTTTTGAGGTATCGATCGAAGACCTGATGGAAGTTCTAGAAGATCAAGGTGACTGAGTTTTTTGTTCTTCGATCGTAAGGAACGCATTCATCGATGGAGGAAGTAGAAAATGGCGAAAACGAATAATGCGCTGAAAATCTTACAGCAAATGACTACGGGTGATTCAGAAATGGAGGAGATGATACAGGAGGCGTCATTCAATTCAGAATTAGCACAACTAATTTACAACGCTAGAAAACAGGCAGGATTAACCCAGAAACAATTAGCTGATCGGATTGGAACAAAACAATCTGTGATTGCACGCCTTGAGGATGCGGATTACCAAGGACATTCATTGTCAATGCTCCACAAAATTGCCCAAGCACTCAATCTTCAACCAGAATCCCGACTTTTCTAAAGCCTTGCTGCGGTATGAAGTTTTTTTAAAAGTCGGGATTCTTCTGCTGAAATCGGGCGACGGTGAGGCGTTGGCAGTTGGGTAAATGCTGCACAATGCACCAAGGTGATAATAAATCGCGATAGGAAAACCCGATCGATCGTCCCGATCGGAGGCTAATTCATAGCAAAACTGAGCCGCGTTGAACGGCTGAGAGACTGGTATCATAGGTGAATCACTCCCGTAATGGGGGTAAGAAGTGCGATCGCTCACGAGTTTTCCAGGCAAGGGAGCGATCGCGTTTGATAACGTACCACCTATTAAAAGATGCATCCGCATCTTTGTCAAGTTGCTCATGGGGCTGGTTAGACTACGAATTCGGGAACTCGCAAACGCAAGAGGTTGGACGCTCAAAGAAGCCGCCGATCGGGCAGGGGTCAACTACAGCACCCTGAAAAGCTATGTCCAGCGAGGTGCCCTCAACACGGTTGACTTGTCCACTGTGTACAAAATTGCTCAAGTCTTTGAAGTGTCGATCGAAGACCTGATGGAGATTTTGGAAGACTAGACTGCCCCATAACTAGCACAGTTGGAATGGTAGACTGCGATCGTTAGATCCACTGAAAAAGAGGGCATAGTAAGCCAGAGCAAGTTTACAAGTCAGTGACACAGGGGTTACTGTCAGCAAGAATGGAGCAACGTTCAATTTGGTCTCTTCTGCTTCTACCGTTTCAATGGTTGACTCAATGGTGGGTTAAGTTGTCAAAGAGCAAGTCCCCTAAATTCTTCTTCATTGCAGTGGCCTTGTCAGTATTTATTGCCGAGCTGTTGATCATGCTGGGCTTTACGGTACTTCCCTCCATGCCTGAATTGCTCGAAGCGGTTGTCGATGCAACTGGTCTGTCACTGCTAATAGCTCCTGCGCTCTACTATTTCACCTACAAACCCTTAAGAACGGAAAATCAACAACGGGAATTTGTTGAGCAAGAACTCCGACGATCGGCCCAACAATTGCAAACCCAAGCAGAACAACTCCAGGAATATAATCAAAAGCTCGAACACAAAGTTGCCGATCGCACTCAAGAACTCAGCCTCAAAAATAGTGAACTTGAAGCACTGCTGAAACAACTGCACGCGACGCAAGTTCAAATTATTCAAAACGAAAAAATGACATCCCTAGGGCAATTGGTTGCCGGAATCGCCCACGAAATTAATAACCCAGTTAGCTTCATCCATGGCAATATCAAACACCTCGATCGCTATGTACAAGATTTACTAGGAATTGTGCAAGCCTATCAAAGCCATTACCCAGATCCGCCCGAAGTCCTTCAGGTCGTTTTGGAGGATATCGATCTTGTATTTGTGGAGCAGGATGCCAGTAAAACTCTACGATCGATGCAAACTGGAACGGAACGGATTCAGCAAATTGTTTTGTCTCTTCGGAACTTCTCTCGATTGGACGAAGCCGAGCTTAAAACCGTTGATTTGCACCAGGGGATTGATAGTACCCTCTTGATTTTGCAGCATCGCTTGTTAGAAAAGACAAATTTTCCAGCAATTCAGGTGGTTAAGGAATATGGAAAATTGCCCTTAGTTAAATGCTATCCCGGACAACTCAACCAAGTCTTTATGAATTTAATAATTAATGCAATTGATGCAATAGAAAATAAAAATAAACAACAATCTCAAAATTTTCACAAATCTGATTCATCTACGATTTGGATATCTACGCAAGCCAAATCAGAACAATGGATCGAAATTATCATTGCAGACAATGGTGTAGGTATTGTGGAATCGATTCGATCGCGCATCTTTGATCCCTTCTTCACCACCAAACCCATTGGCCAAGGGACAGGCTTAGGGCTATCCATCAGCCACCAAATTGTGACGGAAAAACACCATGGGAAAATTTGGTGCGACTCCACACCCGACCAAGGCTCAAAATTCGTCATTGAAATCCCCATTAACCAGTCGGAGCCAAGCTCATAGCAAACGCTAGCTTGTGGGCCGAATTGCCCGTGAAGCGATCGCCCCGAATTCCCATCCGACTTTAGTCCTAGGTCATCTGCCACCGAACCTTACCCAAAATAGGACTTTCGCTTCAAGCTTGTGCCCTGGCCAATCCCCTACGATCGCAGCATCAATCCACTCGAACTGAATCCCAATCACGAGGTTCCTCTGATGCAATCGATCGATTCCTCCCACCCTTCCACTCTCCCACCCCTATCCAACACGGGGCTTGGCAAACTCTTCTCCGTTCCAGATTTTTTGGATAAAGTCGATCAAATTGGCGATCGTTTAGGCATCAACGTTCCCACCGTCATTCGGCTAGAAGAACTGAGTCAGCTACCCGCCGGAACCCTTGGCTACTGTGTCGTTGAATTTCTGGAACAGCACCACCTGCAACCCCTCACGACTGGGCCACGCCGCAAACAACTTCACGACATTGTCCACGTTCTCACGGGCTACGGCACCGACCCGATCGGCGAAACCGAAGTCCAAGCTTTCCTCCTGGGTGCCCAGTTTCGGCTGGCCCACGTCATCATCGGTTTGGGCCTCCTGCGGATTATTCACCACCACCGCCGCGCCCTCCAAACCTCC
This sequence comes from Alkalinema sp. CACIAM 70d, assembly GCA_002148405.1. Lineage (GTDB taxonomy): Bacteria > Cyanobacteriota > Cyanobacteriia > Leptolyngbyales > Leptolyngbyaceae > Alkalinema. Next base: position 28,743 of record MUGG01000058.1, read on the forward strand.
CCCCAGCAACTCCAGCAGCGACTCCGCACCGCCTACCAGCGAGGCCATGCCTCCCGTTTGGATATTGGCACTTGGCAACCGGAAGCGATCTGGCATCTGCCCTTAAGGGACGTGCAAAGCCTCCTTCACATTGATCAGGCTATAGATGTGGATCCCCTCTAGCTCACGCACTACGCGCTACTCAACTAGAAAAAAGAGGAGGATTTAGTCGAATTCTTTCAAAGTCCCCCTTATTAAGGGGGATTTAGGGGGATCTGCGCGGCTGGCAATCAAAAATATGCTGATTCTAACGGTCTTAGCGATAACCATCCTTCTCAAGTTGCCCTAAAGCTGAAATTGCAAAGCCAAAATTGCAAAGTTCATTTTCAACCTATACCCGGTTGCCTATACTGAAAAAGCTGCTTGAGAACAAGACGATGGTGAAAAATTCGTGGTTGGGCAAAAATAGCTGGGTCAAAAAGAACTGGGTGAGTCGGAAAACCGCGATCGCGGGACTTTTGGCGGTCTGCATTGCCCTCTTCAGTTGTTCCAAAGTGCCCGTCCAAGCTGAAACCAAAATCGATCCCCAGTTCGAGCAGCAGGTTCTAGAAGTCTTGCGCAAGCATCCTGAAGTGATTTTGGAATCCGTGCGCAAATACCAGCAAGATCAGGCCAAGCAAGCCCAACAGGCCCAACAAGCCCTGCTCGATCAGCTTAAAACGAACCCCAAAGCGGCGATCGGATCCTCCCCAACCCTGGGTGCCCCCTTGGGCAAAGTGGTGCTCTTTGAGTTCTCCGATTTTCAATGTCCCTATTGCGCTGGTGTCATCCCCACCCTCAAGGAATTTGTCAAAAAGTACCCCGACAAAGTCACCCTGGTTTACAAGCATTTCCCCCTCAGCTCCATCCATCTGGAAGCAGTCAATGCGGCCAAAGCTGCCTGGGCCGCGCAACAACAGGGCAAGTTCTGGGAATACCACGACGCCCTCTTCGCCCAACAGAAATCCCTCAACTCAGCAACCTATTCCGCCATTGCCACGTCGTTGAAGCTGGATCTGGCCAAATTTGAACGTGATCGTACCAGTGCTGCTGCCGCCGCTGCGGTGGCCAAAGACCAAGCCCTGGGGGATCAGTTGGGCATTGATGGCACGCCCTTCTTCATCATGAATGGTCAAGCCTTTTCTGGCGGTGTTCCCTTGGCTGAACTGGAAAAGAGAATGAATCAAGGTCAATAACTCGCTCTGGTTCTTGTCAATTGATTACCTGTTTGTTGAATGTTTGTTGGATATTGAGTTGCGGTGGTTCCCTATGCGGCATTTCCTGAAAAGCGCGATCGTGTCGAGTTTGTCCCTAGCGGCGATCGGTGTTGCGGCCATCCAGCCTGCGTTGGCAGAAAACCGGGTCTATGTGCCCATTCGCCTGACGCCGGGTCAGGAAATCCGAGATAGCTTAACCGATCGGGATATTCCCACAGGGCAAGGCGGATTTGCGCGGGATTACCTCGTTGTTTTGCAGGCAGGGGATCAAATTGCGATCGACCTTGTGTCGGATGTCTTCGATCCCATGGTGGTATTGATGACCCAGGATGGCAACAAAATTGGCGAAAACGATGATGGCCCCGACGGAACACCGAACTCATTACTCTTTATGCGCATTACCAAAACTGGGGAATACATCATCCGCGTCCAATCCTTTGGCGAAACAGCAGGTGGCCCCTTTCGGCTGATGGTGGAGCGCTTGCAAAAGGTGAAATCTTAATCCTCGGCTCAGATCCCAGAAATCTCCCGCTATGATGACTAGCAGGAGGGCTTCCTATGCAGCTAAGAAGAATGCAATTCTGGTTCAGGATCGCCATCATTGGGGTAACTGGAATATTTGTGCTCGGGATCAATCCCGCCTTGGCTGGACGGGCTGTGCTGAACCAATCCCCTGCAACGATCGAAAAAAGCTTTGGGCGCTATTGGACAAAATTAACCCATCGTGATCCCGATGGTCTGACCCGCGTGACCTATACTTATAACCCCAGCAAATTGCATCGCGTTTTTCCGAGCTATCCCAAGGCGAAGTTTTTTGTAAATTTTGTGGACGATCGGGCCCAATCCATTCATTTGACCATGGATGATAACGAGAATGCGCAGGAATTCACCTACAGCGCATCCGATGCGGCGAAGTTTTTTGAATTTATTTTCGGCTATCGTCCAGCCATTCATCAACCTTTGTTCGATCGATTCACCGGCAATGAAACCATTCATGACCACGTTGATTGTTTGGGGGATGGCGTGGCGACAGCCTACACGATCGGAGGTGCTAACCAATTCCTGCTCGGAGATGCGAAACTCTATTACACCCAGCGCTGCGAACCCCCCTACGATCGGATTCAGCAGACCCATTTGAACCCCAATCAATCAATTCCCATTCCGTAGGGAAATAATAATGCATTTTTCTCAATAGACACTCCGCTTCACCGTCCCGTCGGCATAGAGTTCCATCGGAATCAATTCTGTCTTCCCCTTAACAGTAATTTTGGAATAGACGATTTTTACTAGGGGAGCTTGTTGATCATTGTAACGACGTGCCATAAAAACCTCGGGTGGATTGTTTTTCGATCGATTGAATCTACGCCCTTCGATCTAAAATAGAAAGACTGGAATTTAATCTTTTCTTCATTTTTTTAAAAAAGTAAATCTTGAGCTTGGAATTTAGTTCGGTAGATGAAACTCCGCTCTTCGGTGTGTTTTCCGGTCAGGTCAATCAATGATGAAATTTCCGGGAGAGGGGAAGTGCGGATATCCAGTATCGCCAAGACACCCTAGCCATATCGTAAAAATGAGGGTAACTTTTGGAGGACTTCAATGAAGATTGGAAGAAAGAACTTTTGAAGCACTTGGCAGAAGAGCTCAGTGAACAGCTTGGTGATTTGGCAGTAATTGCATGATTGCTAGAACTCCCAGATGACAATCCTGAACCGCATTACATGCACTTGCGCCCCGTCCCTTAGCTCTACAGACCCTGCATACATCAATTCTTTTTAAGCTTACAGTTAACTACATTTGCTCTATTATCGATTCCCTACCCCACACAGTACTGGCATGGTTTTTTTATCTTCGGATTTGGAAGCACGTCTCGATCGCTACTACCAGGAAATCCAGACCGTGATTCTCTCGCGGCAAAATCCCATCACAGGACTGTTGCCCGCCAGTACTGCGGTCAATGCCCACGGCGACTACACCGATGCCTGGGTGCGGGATAACGTCTATAGCATTTTGGCGGTCTGGGGCTTGGCACTGTCCTACCGCAAAATTGATCTCGACCAAGGCCGCACCTACGAATTGGAACATGCAGTCATCAAGCTGATGCGTGGCCTGCTGTTTGCCATGATGCGCCAATCCCACAAGGTTGAACGATTCAAACAGACCCAATCGCCCATGGATTCCCTCCATGCCAAGTACAGCACCACCAGCGGCGATACAGTCGTACCTGACGATGGCTGGGGCCACTTGCAGGTGGATGCCACGTCCATCTTCCTGCTGATGCTAGCGCAGATGACCAGTTCAGGCTTGGAAATTGTTTACACCCAGGATGAAGTCGATTTTGTCCAGAACCTCGTCTACTACATTGGCCGCGCCTACCGCACCCCCGACTACGGCATCTGGGAGCGGGGCAATAAAATTAACCACGGCAGCGTCGAACTGAACGCCAGCTCGATCGGCATGGCCAAGGCCGCTCTGGAAGCCATGAACGGCCTCAACCTGTTTGGGACTAAGGGCGGCAAGGTTTCGGTGATTCACGTGTTGCCCGATGAAATTGCCCGTTGCCGCATTACCCTCAAGTCGCTGCTACCTCGGGAATCGTTATCAAAGGAAGTCGATTCGGCAGTGTTGAGTGTGATTAGCTACCCCGCCTTCGCGATCGAAGATCCCGATTTAGTCGAACGGACTCGTCAAAAAGTGATCGATCTGCTGCAAGGCAACTACGGCTGCAAGCGCTTTTTGCGGGACGGTCACCAAACGGTGATTGAAGACACCAGCCGCCTGCACTACGAACCGACGGAACTGAAGCAGTTTGAGCATATTGAGTGCGAATGGCCGCTCTTTTTCACCTACCTGGCACTGGATGGCATTTTCCGGGGCGATCGGCAACAAGCAGCTTTCTATTTGGAAAAGCTGAATGACCTGGCCGTCGATCGGGATGGCATCAAGTTGTTGCCAGAGGTGTACTACGTTCCGGAAGCAGAGATCGAGGCCGAGAAACAGAATCCCCGTAGCCAGACCCGCCTGCCCAACGACAACGTGCCCCTGGTCTGGGCTCAAAGTTTGTATTACATGGCTCAAATGCTCCATGAGGGCTTGTTGGCGGTAGGCGATATCGATCCCCTAGCGATCCATACCCGCGTGGGCTACATTCGCAAAGCCACAGTACAGATTGCCCTACTGGCGGAAGATGAGGAGTTACAAAATCGCTTAGCAGCTTACAACATTCCCACCCAAACCCTCAGCCAGATTGAACCCATTCAAGTCCGCCAAGCCCGCGACCTCTCCTTGGCCTATACCCAGGTCGGCAAAAACGACAAGTTGAATTTGTCTGGACGGCCTTTCCGGTTGATGCGCAGTTTGACAACTTCCAAGGTCTTCCAAATGCGAGATCAGACGATGGTCTTTCTACCTGCATTTTTGGATGAACAGAAGTTCTATCTGACCTTGGACTATCACTTCTTGGTGTCCAACATTAAAAGCGAACTGTCCTACATTCATCGCCATTGGCGGCAGTTGGGCCGACCGATCGTCACCCTGTTGCTGACCCACGACATGCTGGAACGGGGACAGGATGCGCTGTTGGGGCTGATGCAACAGTTGCAAGATGGTCGTTGTGGGGAAGTTCCCATTACGGTCGGGAACCTCAATCAACTCATGTTGACTGCGAGTCGGGCGCGGCTAGACTTTTTGCCCGAGTTGGAAAATACGACCTATCTGGATCTTAATTCTCTACGGCAATATCTGAGCTTTGATCCGACGCAAACCAAGCCATTGTCGAGCTTCCAGGAATTTCTGTTGGAGCAGGAAACAGATACGACATTACTGGTGCAAAAGCTGCGGGAAAGTCAGAACCTTTACGAGCAGATTGAAATTCTCAGTACGTTAATGCGGCTGAAGGGCATTATTTTTGATACTGGCCTAGTTGGCCCCGGTCAGCCCGTGGTGGTGGGTCGCCTGATTGAAGAGATTTACAACAAGGCGAGTCGTGGAGATGCCCATGGCCATCCCTATTGGGGCATTGTGCGACGGGCAGCAGGTCTGTTAGATAAGGTGGATATTGGATTGTCCGATGCTGTGACGGATATTCTGATTCGGCAGAAGCAAGTTTCCGTGGGTCGGGCCTATAGCGAAGATGCCGTGATTACGCAACCGTTGCCGTTGCATGATCTGTTGGATAAAATTCGTCACTTCTGTCGGGAAGATATTCGCGATCGCGTGCTGACCCAGGAAATTCTGATTTACCTCAGCTTGTTAATCAAAGCAGAACCGACGTTGTTAAAAGGCTTGCTGACTGCACGGGTGGGGTATTTAATTATTCTGTTGACCAGTGACCTAGCGCGGGAACTGCAAGTGACGCAGGATGAGGCCTACGAAGCGTTGTTGCAACTGAGCCCGTATGACATCTACAAGCGCTTACACCACATCCTAGAAGGTTACGATACGCTGAATCAAAGTCTATTCAGTCAGGAATCGCTACACTTAAAGGTGCAAGATCAGGAAATTGATTGGATCGTGCCAACGGAAACCGATCAAGAAACCGATCAAGATTGGTTACGGATGCGGCAACGGGAAGGCGCACGGGGGACGATTCCACGGGACTTCTACCGCAATGTGTGGCAGGTTCTGAATCACTGTAAGGGTTTAGTGATTGGGGACAAGTTAGAGCGGCGAAATCGCTTGGATAGTGAGTTGTTAATCAGTGAGATGACACCGGGAGAAACGAATTTTGCGCTGCGGGTGGAGCACTTGATCAACAAAATTCAAGCGCCAGAGTATCGACAGGTCAATATCGAGGCGTTGATGGAGTTGGCGGCGATCGCGCAGAAGAACCCGGACTTCAAGATTGAAGAGTATCTGGTGTTGGATGTGTTGATTGGTCACGCGGTGCGTCTAGCTTGGTTACAGAAGCATCCCGGCCATGCCCATTCCTACGATGAGCACAAGGCATCCGCTTGGAGCGCATTCTACAAGAGTTCGCCCTATGACTGTGCCAACGCGATCGCGGGAGCCTTAAAGTTCTTGACCAATCTGGGACAAGCAGATCTGGAACAAGCAGAAGCGATCGGGATTTAGCACGATCGGGATTGCAACTTAAACCATTGGGGGGAAGGACTGTTGTAAGGCTCTATGGCCCCGATCGTCCCGCCCCTGCCGTCCCTGCCTCGATCGCCCCGCGCGAATCTTCCCATCATCGATTACGCTGGAGAATGGATTTTCTTCGTTCTTCCCCTGTTCAGCGTGGCCTTATGTTTAGCGTGACGATCGATGCAGCCTCCGTATTACCCAAACCTAGCGGCATTGGGCTCTATACCCTCAACCTGATCCAAGAACTCGATCGCCTTACCCAACCCGAAAACTTTGAACTGCGCATCTCCTTCCAACCCAGCCTCAAAGGACTCCTCAAAGGCCAATTCAACTACCCCGAACAACTGCGTCCCTACGAAGATCTAATTCGCACCTTTCCCTTCCCCGTGCGGGCCTCTAATTGGTTTTTACGATTTCCCCAACTGTTTCCCCTAGTGGAATCTCGGTTTGGCAAACCCGACATCTATCATGGCACCAACTACATGGTCTTTCCCTTTCGCCATAGCAAACGAGTTGCCACGATCTACGACCTCACCTTTATTAAATATCCCCAATTCGCCACTGCCACCGTCAAAGCCTACGCCCAGCAATTGCGTCGCTGTTTACGCTGGACGGACTTAATCGTCACCATTTCCGACAGTTCCAAACGGGATATCGTGGAATACCTCGGATTCCCCGCCGATCGCATCGTCACCACCTATCCCGCCAGCCGCCTCACCCCCGCCGACATCCCCAGCGCTACTGCGATCGCCGACGTTCCCTACCCCTTCAGCAAACCCTACATTCTCTTCGTCAGCACGATCGAACCCCGCAAAAATATCGCCACTTTAATCCACGCCTTTGAGCAACTGAAAGCCCGCGATCGCATTGACCATGATCTCGTTCTCATCGGCCAAAAAGGTTGGTTCTACGAAACGATTTTTGACCAGATCACGCGATCGCCCTATCGCGATCAGATTCACCACCTCAGCTACCTCAGCGATGCCGCCGTCGCCTACTTCCTAGCCCAGGCCGATGTCTTTGTCTATCCGTCGCTTTACGAAGGCTTTGGACTGCCCGTCCTAGAAGCCATGACCCTCGGGGCACCCGTCGTCACTAGCAACACCTCCTCCATTCCCGAAGTCGCAGGCGAAGCGGCTCTCCTGGTCGATCCCGAGGATACCGAAGCCCTCAGCCACACGATCGGTCAAGTCATCGGCGATCGGGCCCTGCGGCAACAATTGATCACCCAGGGATACCAGCAAGCCGCCAAATTCTCCTGGGCCGAAACCGCCAAACAAACCCTAAATGCCTATAGACTGTTGGCGTAATCGGCTCGTTCGCGTGCATTGGGATAGGGGAGAAACGATGGGATTGCTGGTAAATTTGGCATTTCTGACCACCAAACCGACGGGGCACACCGTCTATGCCCAAAACCTAGTGCCACAATTGCGGGAATTCCATCCCAAGTTGCTGATTAGCCAGGACTCCCTACCCCAATGGCAAGCCCTTGCCCCGGAGGATGGCGGCAGTCTCGATTACCTCCCTGTCTCCGGCAAAATGAACCCCGACCACGGCAGCAAAGGTCACCTGCGCCGCCTGCTCTGGACGCAATTCCAACTGCCCCGTCTCTACCGTAAATTCCAGGGCAGTCTGCTCTTCTCTCCCATCCCTGAAATGCCGCTTTGGAGCCGCATTCCCACGATCGTCACCCTGCATGACCTGATTCCCCTGCGCTTTCCCCGCAAGCGATCGCCCCTGACGCCCTACTTCCGGCACTACATTCCCCGCGTTCTGCGGCAGGCCAAGCATGTTCTGTGCGATTCCGCCGCTACGGCCCGCGATGCCATGGAGTTCTACAACATTCCCGCCAGCCAACTCACCCCCGTCCCCTTGGCCTACGACGCCAGCAACTTCCGCTTTCTAGACCTGCCCCGTAAGCCCTATTTCCTCTACCTAGGCCGCCACGACGCCTACAAAAACCTGTCCAGAGTCCTATCCGCCTTTGCCCAGGTTCCCAATCACCAGGACTATGAACTGTGGATTGCAGGGCCAGCGGATCCTCGTTATACCCCGCAGTTGGAAGGCCAAGCCTGGGATCTGGGGGTTCGGTTGCAGTTCCTCAACTATGTGCCCTACCGGGAATTGCCCGTTTTACTGAATAACGCGATCGGACTGGTTTTTCCCACCCTTTGGGAAGGCTTTGGGCTGCCCGTACTGGAAGCCATGGCCTGCGGAACACCTGTGATTACGTCCAATCTGTCCTCGTTGCCGGAAGTGGCAGGGGATGCCGCTTTGTTAGTCGATCCCTACGATGTCAACGCGATCGCCCAAGCCATGACCGAATTAATCTCCGATGAACAAACCTGGCAACAGCTGCGGCAACGGGGTTTAGCGCGCGCCAAGCAATTCAGTTGGCAAAAAACGGGAAAACTGACAGCAGATATCTTGCGCCAGTTTATGGGCTGAATGCTGCCAAGGAAGGTACTGTGGAATGCTCAGCAATGCCCAGGGTCTGCAATGCCCAGGGTCTGCAATGCTCTAGTTGGCAGTCGATCGAGTCAGCAGCACTACGCCCAGAAAGATAAAAGCAATGCCAATGTACTGTACCAGCGTCACTTTCTCTTTGAAGAAGAACAAGCCTAACAAGACTGCAAAGACATAGCTCAACGCCAGCAGGGGACTGGCAATGCTGAGATTCACCTTATTCAGCAGCAAAATATACGTCACCACCCCCAAGCCATAGCAGACCAGACCCACCAGGATTTGCCACTTGGTGATCATACTGACGATCGCTGCAAGGACATTACTGGAATCGATCGTGCCCAAGGCTAATGCGCCCTGCTTAAGGAAAAACTGACCGCCCACGCTGGCTGCCACCGAGGCCATCAAAAGACAGAACGCCGCGAAGGACATGGCTTCTCCTGGGATACAAACACCTGCTCAGTTTTAGCAGACTGGAGTACCTTAACACAATCTACAGAATTGCAATTCACGGCCAAAGGTGCAGCAAATCTGGTGTTGAGGAATGTTTACAACCAGATGGGTGGAGTCACGGAAATTCCTCAAATCCCAGAAAAGCTGGATTATGATCGAAGCAGTGTGACCAGACGAAAAGGCTCGATCGCAATGACCATGGTAAATTCCAGTGCAAATTCCGGTACCTATACCGACGCACAAATTGAACTCTGGCTCCGAGGTCTCCTTACCTTAGCGTGGGCGGATGGCGATTTTGATGAATCAGAAAAGCAATTGATCGCCTCGCTGACGCACCACGAAATTACCGCTGATGAGAGTGCCAAAATTTTTCAGCCGGTACAGCCTGAAGACCTCAAAGCAGCCTTTGGATCGGATAAAGCCCTAGCAGAAAATTTTCTGCGCACGGCGGTGATGGTGGCGCTGTCCGACGGCACCTATACAACGACTGAGGATGAGCAACTGACGGAGTTTGCCACGGCCCTAGACACCAGCCACGATGTGCTGGATACCCTGCGACTCACGTTGTGCGATTTAGAAACCCAAACGGCCAGTCCATTGGTGGCTGCGGAAGGCAGTGTCGCCAGTGGACTGCAACCGCCCCAGCACCGGGAAGATTTACTGCAACCCGTTCGGACTTGGCTGGATGGTATGGAGGTGGATGATCCGAAGGTGGCGCGCTTCCTCTGTAAGTTGATTCCGTCCCAATGTCCCTTTGAACGGGATGTGGTGTTATTTGGCAAAAAAATTGTCCACATTCCTCCGATGTGTAAGGTGAATCCGTTGTATGAGCAGTTGGTGGGGTTGCGGTTCCGGGCGTTGTCCTTTTTGGCCGATCGCTGCGGGGAAGACGTCACTCCGTATATCTAGCCAAATCTTGAACCAACTCGCAGATAGTTACATAGAATGACCGATCGCGTTGCTTCCCTCCCTTTAATCTTGGCTGGCCCGATTCTCCAGCATACGGATCCTGAGTCAGTGACAGTCTGGGTTGCCCTGAAAGCGCCTCGCCAAGTCAACTTACGGATCTATGCCACATCCCATAATGGTGCACGGGTTGAGCAGTTAAGGATGCGGGGACAACGAGCAACCTTTTCGTTAGGGAAGTTTTTGCATGTGGTGGCGGTGACCGCTAGGAGCGAGGTTGGAGATTGGGGAGCCGATCGCTTAGAATCGGGGGCCACTTATGCCTATGATTTGGATTTTCAGCCCCTAGGCTCCCCGGAAGGCGCAATCTCCCCAAGTCAGAGATTGGATGATCTATCGGACACCGCAGCGGACAGCTTAGAGGAAGCACTTTGCTCACCTGCCTTTCCAACCGTCACGATCAGCTACTTTGACCACAAACTCCCCACCTTTGCCCTGCCGCCTAAGGAAATTGACCACCTGCGCTTGGTACACGGTTCCTGCCGCAAACCCCATGGCGATGGAGTCGATGCCTTAGCAACGCTGGATGATTTAATCCACCGAGCGATCGGGCTTGACCAGCCCCGGCCCCATCAATTGTGGCTAACCGGGGATCAGATCTACGGCGACGATGTGGCCGATCCGTTGCTTTGGGTGGCGACGCAGGTGGGAGATGACCTACTGGGCTGGCCGGAAATGCTACAACTGCGCTCTAAACCCTCTGAAGACGATCGATCGAATCCTGAAATCGAAACGCCGGAAACTGCTGGTGTAGAAGAATCGGAGCAAGCCAGAACGCAATTAATGGCGGAGTTGGTCATGCCTGAGCAGTTACGCCCTGGCACTCGCAGCCAAATCGCCACTGGGGCAGCGGGCTTCACGGCAGGGTTGTTGAAAAAGTCCCACAAGGTTAATAGTCATTTGCTCAGTTTGGGCGAGTTCTATGCGTCCTATCTCTTGGCTTGGTCACCCATTTGCTGGGTCACGCAATTTCCCACGGGCACAGAGCAATTTGGTCGATCGTCCTCGCGCAAAGTCGATCCCCACCGCACGGCCAAACAAGCGGCTAAACAATGGGATCGAGAAGTGCAGGATATTCAAGCCTTTATTCACAGCCTGTGGAAAGTACGGCGGGCGATCGCGAATGTACCGATGTACTGCATTTTTGACGATCACGATGTCAGTGATGACTGGTATCTCAACCAAGCTTGGTGCTTACGGGTATTGAGTAAACCTCTGGGACGGCGGGCAGTCCAGAATGCGTTGCTGGCCTATGCAGTGTTTCAGGGCTGGGGCAATACGCCAGACCGCTTTGCACCGGGACAGATGGGGGAGCAGTTGTTGCAGGAAGCAGCGCAATGGTCTGCTTCCCAAGGCCAAGATGCTCGGGCTTGGGAACGGTTGGAACAGTTATTAGGGATGCCTCAGTTCGATCGTCGATCGGGGGAACCTGTCTTGCAGCCGGACGGTGAGATGTTGATTCTCAGTCGGCACGCAGATGCGATTCCGTGGCATTACACCGTACATAGCCCTTGCCATGATGTGGTTGTTCTCGATACGCGAACTTGGCGGGGCTATCCGATCGCAGAAAATGTTGTCGCTCCACCGATGTTATTATCTCCCACTGCGTTTGATTCACAGTTGCAAAAGCCGTTGCAGAATTTGTTGCAGCAAAGACAGATACCCACGACATCGGAGGAAACAGCCTCCCAATCTCCTCGGGTGACCTTTGTGATTGCACCAACGAATTTGTTTGGGCTGCAAGCGATCGATTGGATTCAGCATTGGTATTTGCGTCAAAACAAAGTCTTTGCCCATGATGTGGGAGACGCTTGGAATATTAGGCTTCCTGCCTTGGCAAATCTGTTGATGACACTGTTAAACCATGATCAATCAGTAGTGGTGCTGTCCGGTGATATCCACTATGGTGCGGCAGTCGCTTTGGATTACTATGCTTTAGATCCAGCACAAAGATGCCATCGTCAACTCGTGCAATTAACCTCCAGCGCTTTAAAAAATGAAGAGTTTATTACACGGCTGATTCAAACACGTTTAAAACAATGGCTCTTACCGGAACGCGATCGCCATTGGATTGGCTGGCGAGATCCGATCGACATGCTGCCTGTGGCTAAGTTTCCTGGGCCAGCACAACCCGTCGATCGGCCTCCACCCGATTGGTATTGCAAATTGAGTTGGATTCGGCCCCGCTTGCCCCGCCGAGTTGGACAAATCATGGCCATAACCGAAGCCGATTGGCCCGGATTGTTAGCTCGGCGGCGACGGTCTTGGATGACTCGATTCCAAGGATGGATGGCCGATCGATTGGCCCCCTTAAACCATTGGTTCCAGGCAGGTTCGGAAGTCATTGGGCACAACAATCTGGGCCATGTGCAAGTTCGGTGGGATGCCGCCCAGCAACGGTTAATCGTGACCCAGGATTTGTATTGGCGGCGATCGGCGCAACCCAATATCTTGGTGTGCAGTCAGTTTTGCACTTCAACCCATCAGCCCAACCCTGCAACACCCCTGGATTGATTGGACGATCGTGGACAAAGTTAGCGGCGATGCAAATATCCAAAAATTTAATCCTGATATCTGCTTTCTAGGATGAATAGAGGAGTATTAAGGTTACAGGATTTGTTTTGGACTTCAATTCCTGAGGGCAGAGTGCATGGTGGTGGCGTTCCATAAATGCCTAGCAGCACTCTGTCCTACTTTTTTGTTTTTAATAGCTATTTTTTAAACAGTCTGATAGCTATATTGTGTCCTCACTTGTTAGTCTAGCCGCAAACATCTACTCCAAGGTATTTACTCCAAGTCATCCACAGAAATGCCGAGGAGTGCGAGTTGCTCAGCAGGCAGCGATCGTAGCTTTTCCGCCAATTGTTGCAGAATGCTTTGTGGATGCTCCTGAAGATTTTTCACGAAGGTACCGTCGCACTCCGGCAGCTGCGTGTGGTCTGGGAAGGGGGTGAGGGGTAAGTCGGTGGAGAGAAGATCTGTCATAGGCTGGAAGCTGGTGAGAACTACAACCGATGGATTTATTATCCGCGATCGCCCTTCCGATCAGCGCGATCGGTTCGAAGATGAGGGGCAATCGCTACAAAAAATTAGGTGTTGGTAGACGAAATCTTTGAGTTCTCAATACTTTCAAACCCTGACTCGGAAAGTTCTTGACGACTATACTCAGCGTTCGTTTGCACAGTTTACGCTAGGGTTGTGTTCTAGGCATTAAGAGTTGGGCAAAGACTGACAAAACGCTTTCATGTCGCGATCCTGAGCATGGTGTTCGAGATAGATTTGCAACCAGTCACAACTCGATCGCAGCAGGCGAGTCCTATCTAGCTGCACTTCCCAAAGTTTAACCGTATTGTCATACGCTGCGGAGGCGAGCCATTGGCCATCGGCACTAAAGCTGAGGCTATTAATGCCAGCACGATGGCCTTCCAGTACTTGGACGAGTTGACCGTCTGCTACCTTCCATAGACGAATCGTACGATCGCGGCTAGCTGAGGCCAACAACCGACCATCGGGGCTAAAGGTCACCCGCAAAACATCGTCTAAATGACCTACCATCGAATTGACTAACGTTCCTTCAGCTACATTCCAAAGCTTGACAAGGCTATCTGTGCCTCCAGAGGCGAGCAACTTCCCATCGGGACTAAAGCTGACTGTAGAGGAATGGCCACTATGACCACTCAGGGTTTTAATCAGTTGCCCAGTTGCCATCTCCCATAGCTGAATCACATCTAATTGACAACCCACAGCTAATGTTTTGCCATCGGGACTGGGATTGATAGTCGCAATGCCACAGCGATGACTGGGATGGTCACTAAATGTATGGATTACCTGACCTTGTTCTAGATTCCATTGCTTGACTACACGATTATTAGAAGTCAGGAGCGTTCTGCCATCGTCCGTGAATCGTACACTCCCAAAGGCATTTTTCCCATCGGTCAACGTTTTGAGCAATATACCTGTCTCAGCATTCCATAATTTGATCGTACGATCGGAACTACTGGAAGCAATGGTCTGACCATCGGGACTGAAGCGAACACTGCGAATCGTTTGCTGATGATCTCGCAACGTTTTTAACAATCGCTGGTTGCTCACATCCCACAACCGCAGAGCCCGATCGACCCCACCCGCCACAAGTTTCGTTCCATCCGGGCTGAGACTAACGGTGATTAAATCCTGATCCGAGACAGCATAGGTGCGCGGTCTACCGGGATCAAGTTTCCACAATCGCACTATACGATCGACCCCACCCGAGGCGATCGTCTTACCATCGGGACTAAACCGCACAGTTAATACCCGGCCATTATGTCCGCGTAGGGTTTTACTTTCCGATCGCAGATCGACCACTTCAGTGAAGATCCGGCGATCGGACTGTTCTAAACTAATTTCGCTAACATCCCATAACTTAATCGTGCTATCGGAACTGGCGGAGGCGATCGTTTTGCCATCGGGACTAAACTGAACACTCCAAATCGAGGCGCGATGATCACCCCAAGTCGTCAGGAGTGTCCCTGTATCAACAGCCCACAGCCGCAGGGTGGCATCCGATCCTCCTGATACCAGCAGTTTCCCATCGGGGCTAAAACTCACTGCTCTCACATCGTCTCGGTGGCCTTTGAGGTGATGAATCTGAGTGCCGTCTGCTACCCGCCAAAGTTTAATCGAATTGTCGGAACTGGCAGAAGCCAAGGTTTGTCCATCGGGACTAATGTCCACATCCGTAACCCAGCGATTGGGTGCATGGGCTTGAATCGTACGAACCAATGTGCCACTGGGTATGGCCCAGAGTTTGATGCGCCCCAGAGAATCGCTGGAGGCCAGCCAGTCTCCCCGTGGACTAAATCGTACCCGCCTCACCCAAGTTTGATGGCCGATTAAGGTGTTTAAGAGTTGACCATCTTGAACGCGCCAAAGTTTAATTGTGCCGTCCCGACTGCTGGACGCGAGCAGTTGACCGTCAGGACTAAATTCGACACTCCACAGTTGTTGTTGATGGCCTTTCAGCGTCAGTTGCTCAGTCCCATTCTCCACATTCCACACTTTAATCGTATGGTCTTCACTGCCGGAAGCGAGTAACCGACCGTCGGGGCTAAACCCCAAGCTATAAATCGTCCCTTGATGACCGAGGAGTTGATTGTATTCATGGGTTGTATAGATTGCTTTACGCAGCGTGGTGGCAATTTGTGACTGAGTAGACTGGCTCACGGTGCCCGTTGCTTCAAGTTGTTGCAGACGTTGAGCCACTTTTACCGCTTGGAGCATCCCCGCAAAGGGATTGGCGTCGAGTAAAGCCTCGATCGAGACTCCCTGTAAAAAGATATCTTGTTCCGCTAATTCCCGCTGGGCTTTGCGAGTGAGTATTTGCAGCAATGTTGTAGCTATGAAAAAAATGATAGTAATGACGATCGCCCCTCCGATCATCATTCGTTTAACTTGATATTTCGCTTGAGTTAACTTCGCTTCAGCCGTTTTCTGCGCCATCACTAACGTATCGTTAGCCTCGGCTAGAATCTGACTTTCTTCTTCCTGAACTACTAGAGCCTGTTGTACTGTCCGATTTTCCAGGTCTTGGCTGGCTGATAAAAACCGATAATCTGCATCACTCAGTTGCTGGTTTAACGACCACTGTAAGGCGTCTTGCAAAGCCCGACCTCGTAGTAACCGGGATTCATCTTGGCACTGGGACGCAAACCAAGCATTCAACGACTCGGCATAGGGGCGAAGTTTCTGAAGTTGTACTGCAATCCACTCTAGGTTGAAAATTCGCTGGTAAATTTTGTTGCAAACCCGTAACCTGCCTTGTTCTTGGACAACTAATCCCGATAGACGTAATTCGGTCTGTTCCGGACTGCCATCCGCTGGCAAGACCCCCTGTTCTAGAACCTGTTGATAAATTCCCAGTAATTGTCCCGCTTTGGCTTGGTTTCTCAACAGCCGATCGCGAATCGTTTTGAGATGTTCGGGTTCATCTTGAGCTTCCCAGTTGTCAATCACACGGGTTTGTACTAGCTGTTCCACCGAGGGGAGAGATTGCGAATCATGAGCTGCCAGCCGAGTATCAACGATTAATTGACAGAGCTTTTGGGTCAAAAAGGGTTGACCACTCGTCCAATCCAGGATGTGAGCGATCGTCATTTCGGGGTCAGCAACTTGTGCCGCTAAACTGTCGATCAGCGGTTGAACCTCGGTGAATTGAAATCCAGACAGCGCGATCGCATGGCCAATGTTAAACGGCGTTTGGGTTTTATCCGTAATCAAGTCAGATGGCGTTGCAACGCCTAACAAAGCAAAGGTGAGGCGCTGATAGGTTGGATTATCGGCCCGTTGATTGTGGAAAAAGCGAATCAGTGCAAAAAAGTCATCTAGGGAAAAATTCTGACTCAGTACGCGATCGATTTCATCGACAAAGATCACAATTTCTTGTTGCAATTCTACCAAAAGAATTTGGTCAATAAATAAATGCAATCGCTGCACTGGAGATAAAACGTCCCGATGCTCCCGCCACCACGATCGCCATTGCACTTGATGACTGAGATGACAACTGCTAACGAGAGAACTGACGATTCCGGCATACCATTTTTCCGGCGTCACGTCTTCTTTGCCGATGCCTGTTAAATCAATAAATGCACAAATTATTCCATCTACTTGTAACCGTTGCATCGTCCGCACTCGCAAACTGGATTTCCCCATTTGTCGAGCATTGAGCACATAGCAGAACTGGCTAGCTTTTAACCGATTGTAGAATTCCTGATCTGCTTGGCGCGTGACGTAGCACTGAGCATCACTGGGCAAACTACCACCCACTTGATACAAATCCCAGCGGCGATCGTAACAGTTGCGATTGAAGGGAATTTCAGCCATGTTATTTGGCCTCAACGCTGCCTCTGAGTATACTATGCCCCTCTCGAAAGTTCAGGGTTCGCTGCAAATTACCTGACTTTGCTATGCGGAAAGCACGATCGTTGACCGATCAACCTGATTTAATCCTATTTTGCCTTTTCAAGCCAGGACAGCCATTAGTGTTTAGTTCTTTGGGATCCTGACTTGATCCTATGGGTCTTTCCTGCGGGATTTTCAATAATTGTAGATATCGAACGCAGACAGCCAAACCGAATGTTAACACCAATCATCAAAGGTTTGTCAAAGGTTCATCCCGACTACGTTTTGTGATTATTGACTAATAACGACCAGGAGTACTGAATATGGCTAGCTTTTATCAATTTCAACGTTCCTTATTCGCGATCGGAACCCTGCTGACGATCGGAGGACTCACCCATGCGGCCAGTGCGCAGAGCATTGCCAATACAATATCTGTCGCACAGCCAATGACCGGGCAAGTGGTAGCATCCCTCGCAGATTTTGAGCAAAATCCAGGAAATAATCAATCCTTGCCAGTGGTGAATGTGACAACACAGAATTTTACCAATGCCAAAGGTTGGAGAATTACTTGGACTGGAGGCGTGATTTCAGATACCAATTGGACAAAAGTTCAAAGTATTTTCAGTACGGTTACGGGTGCGGTGAATAGTATTCAGTACTTGAATAATACTTCCTGGGGGAATACTGATAATGCCGACTTTATGCTGTACTTTGGCTTGAAAGCCACCAGTGAAGTGAGTCAACTCACCAAAGCCAATGCCTTGAAGGAGACACACTTTAAGCTATCAAGCATGACCGTTACGGATTTGGCAAATGCCGCTCAAAACAACCCGAATATTTTTGGTCTTGTGTATGAACTCGGGTTTGATCAAGCCACTACCACTAAACCCAACTATCAAGCAGGGCAAATCTATGTCTTTAAAACAGACAGAAATCCGGCCAAGTATGGTGCAGTCAGAATCGTTTCAATGAATCCTAGAACCATTGAAGTAGTGGTGCAGAAATAAGGATATGGCTCGATTCCCAATATCGATTCCACCTGTCGATCGATAGTAATCGAGGCCGATCGCCGATCACTGCATATCTTTCTTACATATTCAGTCTACCCTCAACCTATTCACTAGAGTAGTCTGATACCGTGAATCGTCTGAAATCCAGTCGTTTCCCGATCGTCTTCCTAGCAATTTTACGATCGGGAAACCTGGGATTTCTTCAGATCAATCGCTGTCTTGAACTTAAAACCCAAATAACTTGATTTATTTAGATTTCACGAGGATCATCCCTATGCAACGACGTACAATTGCTTCTGCAATTACCTTAGGTTGTCTCCTATGCCTAGGAAGCTTCTCCCCCAGTGCCCTAGCCAACCCGATCGAAGATCCCAACAGTATCGATTGGGCCTCAATTCGTGGATATTCCAGTCAGGCATTCCATACCTATTTCAACCAGAAAAAAGCGGATGGTTATCGCATCGTTGATTTAGAAGTCGATGAGATCAATGGAAAAGCCAGCTATTCAGCTATTTGGCAAAAAAATACGGATCAACGGGGCTGGATCAGTTTGCGAGATTTGACAGACAATGAATTTTCGCAAAAATGGCAAGAAAACCGTGATAAAGGCTATCGACTCATCGATCAGGAAGCCTATACGCTGAACGGAAAACGCTTCTATGCTGGCGTTTGGATTGAGAATATTGAAAAAATAAATTGGGTATCCTATCGCAATGTAGATAGTGATGAATTTGGCAAACGGTTTAAGCAGTATAGCGATCAAGGCTATCGCATGATTAATCTAGATGCCTATGCCAGTGGAAATCAAACCCTCTATGCTGCAATTTGGGTAAAAAATACAGACAACACCGATTGGCTAGAAAATCGTGATATGTCTGAAGCGACCTACGAAGCTAAGTTTAAAACACTCAGTCAGCAAGGCTATCGAGTTTTAGATTTTGAATCCTACCAACGCAACGGACAACAGCAATATGCTGCTATTTGGATCAAAAATAATAGTCGTGGCTGGAAGGCACGGCGGGATTTGACAGCGAATGGATTTAGTAACTGGTGGAAAACCTATAACGATGAAGGCTATCGCTTAGTTGATTTTGAAGCCTACGCCACACTGCAAGGAACCCGCTATGCAGGCGTTTGGCGGCAGAACAACGATCGAGCCAATTGGGCACCCAAAAATGCGATCGACAACGCGATCGAAACCTACCGAGATAAATTTAACGTTCCTGGGATGAGCGTCGCGATCGCGCAGAACAGTAAGCTGGTGTATACCCGTGGTTTTGGCTATGCCGATATCGCCAAACAAAAGGTAGCCCATTCAGGTACCGTCTTTCGCCTTGCCTCGGTCAGCAAACCGATTACCGCAGCCTTAATGATGCGGTTAGTGGAACAGGGACGGCTAGATCTCGATCAAGCTAGCCGAACCTACGTTCCTGAACTGCCTAAACATCACACCCATACCGTGCGTCAACTGTTCAAACACCAAGCGGGAATTCGTCATTATCGCGGTAGCCAACGCAAGGATTGCATTGTGCCCAATAACGCTGACTGGAAGGACTCTAGCTCAACCCAATATGCCACTGCCACCGCTGCCACCGCCCTATTCCGGGATGATCCCCTCCTGTTTTCACCGGGTGCCAAAAGCTGTTACAGCACCCATGGATATACAATTTTGGGGGCAACCATGGAAAGCGCCGCTAAAGTCTCCTTTGCCACGCTGATCGATCGGGAATTGACCAAGGGCTTGAATCTTCCGACACTCCAGTTAGAAGTTCTCAGTCAGCCGCATCCAGAACGCGCTACGTTGTATAAAACGAAGAATGATATTAATGATGCCAACGTTCCTGCGGATTGGGACAACATCAGTTGGAAAGGCCCAGGGGGTGGCATGATTGCATCCAGCGTTGATTTAGCGCTGTTTGGCGCTAGGTTGAGTGATGGCTCGCTTCTATCGCAGCAAAAGCGCGAAGACCTGTGGAAGACGACCCTTTCCTTTAGTGGCGCACAAAATGGTGCACAATCTCACCTGCGGGTCTACTTCAATGAAGGATTGGTAATTTCAGTACTTTCCAATCAACAAATTAACCTGGATAAAGATGACCCTGAAAAAGATGAGCTTGGCCCTGGTAATTTAGCAAGCACATTGGCGAACATCATTCGCAAATAGTGGTTTTGTAAATAGTAGCTTCGTAGATATAGCACTAGCCAGCAAGCTTAGGATCGTGATATCGAATTGATTTGTGCTTGTCCTAACGATTTTGGCTACTGCTATAGTAGCTTCGTAGATAATCTTATTCCCGATCGGTGATATCACGCTTGTAATATCGCCGATCGATCAAATTGTTGTCAATCAATCAAATTGTTGTCAATCAAATTGTATAGCGAGCAGCCTATGGGTTGCACTTAACGATCACATCAAGACCCGAGAAAAGTATTCTTGATAGAGCAGGCACTGAGGTACAACATGATTATCCTTGCGATGAACTAATCCCATACTATGCAATTTATAAATTTGCATGGGATCAAGTTCGACGGGTTTCGTTGCATTGACAACTCGCATTAATGCTTGGGCAAGATCGGGGGCCTGCTGAAGTATCTCCAAGTATCGTCGCAAATGATCGCAGTAGATGCCTGATTCCGTTGACGCTGATTGGACAATTTGCTGAGCTGAGAGCGATCGAACTTTGGCATAGTACAGTGCCAGCCGTACCAGATAGGGATGTCCACCCACCATTTGCATTAATATGGTACATTCAGCAGCCGTCCAATCTAAGCCATGCAAATCGGCAAGGACTTGAATTTGTTCAAGATGAAATTCGGGTAATTCGATGGGAATCCCAGCATTAAATGGCGATTGGTTAATGTCGAGGGGAATATAAACTTCTGTGGAATGGGCGATCGTCAGTCGTAATTTTTGCCAGAGGGAAGAAACACGCCCCTTTTCGTGCCAACTCCGTAACATTCCGAGAAAATCTTCCACCACTTCAGTCTGGACAAATAATCGATCGAGATTATCCAGGGCTAAAACGATCGGAGTCGCTGTTTCAGACAGCAGATATTCTTCGAAATACACCGTGCAGTTGTCATTGCTGCCTAGGATCTCCGTATCCCAATAGTCTGGCAATCGGTTTTCTAGATTAAGCTGTCGCCCTACCATTAGACAAAACCAGCGCAGAAACATATCCAACTGCGTTAAAACCCTGCGATCGCAACTGCCCAGGTCAAGATACACCGTATAGTAATCCTGCTGAGCCACCTGAGCCAGAATTCGATGGATGAGGGATGTTTTTCCCATCAGCTTGGGTGCTTTGATGCGTAGCAGAGCAGCGGGCTGAGCGATCGCCTCATGGCAGCGTTGTTCCACCTGGGATCGTTCTATATACAGCGGGGATTCCAGGGCGATCGCTCCTTCTGGAAACGGAATGATCACTACATCCAACCGTCGATCGTTCACATGATCGCCCATGTGATCGCCTGAGGAGAGCACCGTTTGTTGGCAGTCCTGTGTTCCAATCCAAGCTCTATGTAAAGCTTCCTTAAAATTTCTTTTTGTTACAGGTTCAGCCAAACTCTCGGAAAGTTTGCGCCAGAGTTTATTCCCCACATCTTTGTTTAAATACTCAACGCTATACCCATAGGTTCGGGCCATCTCTTCGTAGGTTTTGCCCTCCCAGGCCCCTTGAAGAACCTTGATTTCGATATCACTCAAATGTTTTCCAGTATGGGCAAAGACCAAATCATCAGCAACTTTTTTTGCAGCAGTCCAAGAAAAAATTTCTAGATCGCAACTCTCCACCGTTGAGGGGCCTTCTACAACCTGGGAACTGGCTATAGAACCGGGCGTAGAATCAGGCATACCACCTGAGCTAGGTTGACCGCTTAGTTGACTGCTTAGTGGATCACCTAAGTGAGATGCATCGAATCGGGAACGGAGAGGGGAAGTCTGCATAGTAGGGGGATCGACACAAGATACCTGATACAACCGATCGCTAGGAGGCTTTTCTGGAAATTATGCAAATCGATCGATCAGGTCATCTCTCTTTCCCGCAGAGCATCTTATCGGTGGTTAACGGAACCGCGATAAATCCGATCGGCTTGATCGGGCATTAACCAAGGCGCACTGAGATAATCAGCCGATTGGCTGTTGCTATTAGCAGGCTTCGACTTGCCATTGGACGGTGCAACAGTCGCAGCCTGATGCTGGGCTTCTGGTGAGACGGGCGGCGCACTGGTGTGGACAAACTTGCCGGGACGCACTTCCACCTGCGGCTTATCTTCGGGATAGAGCATCGATTGGGGCGCTTTAAACTCGTTCATATCGGGATCGTAGGCCAAAATTTCGCCGGACTCGATCTCGTAGATCCAACCGTAAATGTGTAACTTGCCTTGGTGCAGGCGCGATCGCACGATCGGGTAAGTTTTCAAATTCTCAATCTGAGTCAGCACGTTTTCCGCCACAGCAATATCCAGCAGTTCCTCGCCCTCATACTGACTGTAATTTTCCTTCAGCAGGCGGCGCGTCGCCTCAGCATGTTTCAGCCAATCGTAAACCAAGGGCATATCTTCCTGAAGCTGGTTCAGCTTGAGCAACCCCTTCATAGCTCCGCAGTGGTTGTGGCCGCAGACAATGATTTGGTCAATATTCAGCGCATGGATGGCGTATTCCAAAGATGCCCCTTCGCCACCATTGGCCGCCCCAAAGGGAGGCATGAGATTGCCCGCATTCCGGATCACAAACAACTCACCCGGATCCGTATTCAGCATAATATTGGGCGCAATCCGAGAGTCGGAGCAGGTGATGAAAAGTACCCGTGGATGTTGCCCGTGGGCCAGTTGTTCAAACAGGTCACGCTTTTCTTCAAAGTAGTTCGACTGGAACTCTTGAAACCCTCGGATTAGCTTTCTCATGGATGCAAAACCAAAATGGTGGAGTTAGGGATTGGGAGGATTGGGACAGGCGATCGGACAAGAACCACGATCGAACACTTAGTTAGCACTCCCTATTGTCCAGCAAAGCGGGATCGACAAGGCAATGATTTGCATAATGAGTTCAATTAGCAAACTTAATTACCCTACCCTCCCACTCTTCTACCCTCCCTGCTACTTCAACAGATACTCCTGAATAAACATCACCGTCGCATAGAACTGATAATCGACATTTTTCTTTTTGCTAAATCCATGGCCCTCATCCTTGGCCATCAAATACCAAACAGGCACACCATTGTTGCGAACGGTTTTGACAATCTGCTCTGCTTCATTCAAGGGCACTCTGGGATCGTTTTTGCCGTGGATAACAAAGAGGGGGACTTTAATTTTGCTGGCATTGGTCAGGGGCGAAATCTGGTTGAGGAAAGCTCGCATTTTAGGATCCCGCTCATCCCCATATTCCACCCGCCGCAGATCCCGCCGATAGCCTTCGGTTTTTTCCAAAAAGGTGACGAAGTTGGAAATGCCAACAATGTCGATCGCGGCTCGAATCCGATCGCTATATTTCGTCGCTACGGCCAGGGACATGTAACCGCCGTAGCTGCCGCCGGTCACAAGAATTCGATCGGGATCCAAATCTGGCTGTTGTTTAATCCAGTCCAGTAATGCACCAATGTCCTTGACGGAGTCTTCCCGTTTATACCCATTATCTAAGGTTAAAAACGTTTTGCCATAGCCCGCCGATCCCCGCACATTGGGAAACAGGATCGCCACCCCCAATTCATTGAGGTAGTAATTCATCCGGCCTAAAAAATAGGGTTGAGCTTGGGCTTCTGGGCCGCCGTGGATGTCAATGATCACAGGACGCTTGCCGGGAAACTTGCTGGCGGGGGGATGATAGAGAAACCCCGAAATCATCCTGCTGTCAAAACTTTTCCAGCGTACCAATTCCGCCTCAGAAAACTGGCTCGTATCTAGCCCGGTTTCGCTTTCTGTCCAGCGGGTAATTCGGTTGGTTTGAACGTCAAGGGAATAGACATCAGCGGTGGACTTCGCGGACATCATGGTGAGTCCAAGATCTCGATTGTTACGATGCCAAGTAATCCCAAAGAGCAAGCCAACAGGAAGATTGGGTAAAGTACGCTCTTTGCCAGTAGCCGTGTCTAGGATATGTAGAACATTCAGGCCATCTTCATTGGTGATAAAGGCCAGGTGTTGGCCATCGTCCGACAGAGCGATCGAGTCCACATCCCAGGGAATTTGACTGGTGAGATAGGTCATTTGGAAGGAAGCCAAATCCACCTTGGCCAGTCGGGCAAACTCCGAGTCTTTATCCGTAACGATATACAGCCCTTTGCCGTCGGGGGTAAAGACAGCATCTCCATAGGTTACCTTTTCGGAGGTTTGGGGCGTCAGACGAGTTTTCTGTCCAGTTTGGGCATCGATCGTCCAGAGGTGGCTTTCGTTGGCGGAGATGTATTCCATCGCGACGATCGTGCGGCCATCCGGCGACCAATCCAAGGGCCCCCAGCCACCACCCTGCACTTGGGTCAGAAGTCGATCGCTGTTTGGCTGGTTGGGATCGATGATGTAGAAGTCGTTATCCTGCCCGGTGCGACGGGTGGAGGTGTAGATCATGCGATCTCCCCTGCGATTCCAGATACCTCGACTGTTGCGGGACTTGCCATCAGTCAACAGTGTGATTTCCCCAGTAGCCCAGTCGTAGCGGTAGTTTTGGTTAAACTCGTTGCCGCCAACATCTTTACTGAAGACAAAATACTTGCCTTGGGTGGGTTGAAAGGTCGCTCCAGCGACTCGCTCCGGGAAAAAAGTCAGTTGTTTACGCATTCCCAAGGGCGATCGCACCCAATGCACCTGGGCCACATCCGCAAAGCGGGTGGAAATCAACATTTCCCGGCGGGTGGGATGCCAACTGGCTAAGCTAGCCGATCGGGCATTGGTGTAGCGGTTGACCCGATCGGCCAACGGGGCTGGAATGGGCGGAATTCCCTCCACCACTAAGTTCTCCCCAGGAGCCACTACAGGTGTTACAACAGAAGTAGTCTCTGCGCGGAGGGGGGTTGCTGAGATGCCTCCCGTCAAGACTAGAGAGATCAGCCATCCCAAGGATACCCGCGCGATCGCCGCCTTCGGGTAGGAGTAGATGATTGAAAATCCAGTTAAAGCTTCAGTCTTGCACAATCCAGCCATGGGATTCCCCTATTCAGCCAACCAATAGACCCTATCCACCTTAATCGATCGATGGAGGGTAGAGGCAATGTGGCCAGTTGCAACTCCAGGTGCCAGTGCGACCCAGGTGCCAGTGCGACCCAGGTACCAGTTGCGACCTGCCGTTTCTAGCATCGGTTTCTACCTAAGATGCTAGGTGCGTTATTACTTCTGGCTGATTCTTAAAATTAAGAATTTCTTAATCTTAAGATTAGAGGATTGTAGGTTTTCTACGGTTGCTCTATGTTGTTTTCTGAAGTTTTTTGCGAAGATCTAAAGGATAATCTCATCTCCTGGGCACAACCGTGATTAGACACCTGTGATTTAGACACAAAGGATATTAAGCCAATGTAAACTTTCGCTCCGCTTACTGCTCCTGTCCTGCGCTTCGGTGGATGCTCTACTGGCTACACGACTGCTTGCAACCCTCAACTGAATCTAACGACACACTAATTCTGAGGATTCGGCTTCATTCCCTGATTTTTTCTCCTATGCAACCTGATTCAAGTGATTCCTCTAAGAAGACCGCAGCGAAGAAGACTTCAGCTAGTGGCGAATCCGATCCGCTCCCTTCACGTAATGGGTTCCCAACCATGGAAATAGTTATCCCTGAACCGATTAGTCAACTGACAAATGGCAATGGCTACGGGGCAGAAATACGCGGACGATCGGCCTACGATACCAGCCGACTGCCAGAAAACGACCAGAAAATTGAACAGTTTCGTCAAGTGCTCGATCGGCACCGGGGAGAACGTCAGATCATCATTTTGCAGGACTTTCCCGATCCCGATGCGTTGTCTTCGGCTTGGACCTATCGGTTGATTGCCCAGAAGTACGAGATTCACTGCGAGATTGTCTATGCCGGAACCCTAAGCCACCAAGAAAATATTGCGTTGGTAAAACTGACGGGGATTCCGTTGCAGCGTTGGACAGCGCAAACGATGCGGACGAAGGATCTGTCCCTGTATTCCGGCTGTGTGCTGATTGACAACCAAGGCACCACAAGCCAGTTGATGTCCGTGCTGCGGGAGTCTGCCATTCCCATCATTGCGATCATTGACCACCACAGCTTGCAGGAAGATCTACGGGCGGAGTATGTGGACATTCGCACCCACACACGGGCCACAGCAACGATTTTGACCCAGTATCTCCAAGCAGGATTGCTGAAGCTGGATAGCAACATCGCCGAACATGTCAAATGTGCAACGGCGCTGATGCATGGTCTACGATCGGATACCAATCGCCTGATGCAAGCCCAGGAGGAAGACTTTCTGGCAGCGGCTTACTTGAGTAAGTTCTATGATGCGCAGTTGTTAAATGCCGTGTTGCAATCTTCGCGATCGCGTCCGGTAATGGATGTGATTGAGCGATCGTTGAAAAATCGCTGCGTCCAAAACAACTTTTCCATTGCCGGAGTGGGGTATCTGCGCTATGACGATCGGGATGCCATCCCTCAGGCGGCGGACTTTCTAGTCACGGAAGATAACGTTCACACAGCAGTGGTTTATGGCATTGTCCATGATGAAGATGACGAAGTAGAAATGGTCGTAGGTTCACTGCGAACCAACAAAATCACCCTCGATCCCGACGAATTCCTCAAAGAATCCTTTGGTCATGATTCCAACGGTCGCTTTTTTGGGGGGGGTCGATCGCAGGCCGGGGGCTTTGAAATTCCGATCGGCTTCCTGTCCGGCTTTGCGGAAAACAGTGAATACGCCCAAATGAAGTGGCGCATTTACGATGCCCAAGTCAAACAAAAGTTGCTGCGGTTAATTAATCCAGAACAAAACTATCCCAAGGGATTGAACTTGTCTTAAGTCACTTCTTAAGTCACTGAATACATACCAGGATCGGGCACTTTCTCTAGTAGAGTACGGTACGATCCTGGTAGTTTGATCGAACTGAATTCTAGATCGAACTTCGGCACGAAATCTCTGCAGTAATAGCATTTACCAATGTCTACATTTTCGCTGTATCTAATTCGCCACGGGCTGGCTGGCCAGTTTGGAGACTATGCCGATGATGCACTGCGTCCGCTGACATCGGAAGGCATCCAAAAAACGCGGAAGGTGGCCCGTCGGCTGAAAGAGTTGGGAATTCGGGTCGATCGCCTCCTCACCAGTCCCTACCTGCGAGCCAAACAAACAGCAGAAATCTTGCAGGAGGCAGGAATCGGGGAAGCGGTAGAAACCCTAGACTGTCTGGTTCCGGAAGGAGATTTTGCAGGCTGGTTAGAGGTGCTTCAGGCGTGGCAGTCCGTTGCTAAACCGATCGCGATCGTGGGCCATGAACCGAATCTGAGCCAAGCGGCTGAACGCTTGATTTTCGGTGATGTAGCTAACCACTTGGTGTTGAAAAAAGCAGGCACGATCGGGCTGGAATTACCTATAAAGGGTGAGTTGATTGGTAGAACTACAATCTTTTGGTTAACGCCACCCCGATTATTCCTGTGATCATGGGTGGAAAACTTGATGAGTTGCCAACTCGATCGCTGCTCGAATCAGCGCAGTTGAAATACCTAAGTCAACAATTTAACTAAACGGTGAGCCACCATCTGCACAATCTCCCAATCTCCCGTTTCAATCGCCTTCTTGGGAAACAAACTCCCGGATAATCCCACCGCGATCGCTCCGGCCTTGAGCATGGACTTGGCATTATTCATCGTGACGCCACCCGTGGGAATTAAAGGAATTCCTTTCAGGGGATCTTGGAGACTTTGAATATAATTTGCGCCACCAAGAGCGCTGACAGGAAAGACCTTAATCGTTTTTGCCCCGGCCTGCCATGCTTGCAGGATTTCTGTCGGCGTTAAGGCTCCAGGAACCAGGGGAATCTCTTTAGAATTGGCAAAAGCAATCATCTCCCGGTCTGCAAAGGGCGAAAAGGCAAATTGTGCTCCTGCGACCAACGCTTTATCCAAGGCTTCCACCGTCAGCACCGTGCCTGTGCCAATCACGCAATCTGGGTGAGCCTCGCGTAAGCGCGCAATCAACTCCGGTGCTCGATCGCTATCCCAGGTCACTTCAATGAGACGCATTCCCCCTTTGGCTACCGCATTTGCCATCTGCCAGCCCAGATCATAGTGGGATGTGCGAATCACGGCAATCGCACGATTTTGGGTGAGAAGTTGGAGCCAGGAGTCAAAGATCATAATGTCCCGATGAGGATATCACCACTTTAATTTAAACCACTTTAGGCAGAGACGATTTAACGCTGAGACGATTTAACGCTGAAACGAATCTACGACCCATTTACACCACAAAAAAGGCAGATCCGGAGATCTGCCTAATG
Source organism: Alkalinema sp. CACIAM 70d (assembly GCA_002148405.1). Taxonomy (GTDB): domain Bacteria; phylum Cyanobacteriota; class Cyanobacteriia; order Leptolyngbyales; family Leptolyngbyaceae; genus Alkalinema. Next base: position 57,271 of record MUGG01000058.1, read on the forward strand.
CTACCGATGTTTAGTGCTACCGATTTGAGGAAACAGAGAACAGAATCCTACTTAGCTTGTTGATTTCGCGCTTCCCAAGCAGCTTCCAGCAGTTTTGCCCAACGTTTCTGAACCTGTTTTTCAGTGCATTTCAGAGATTTAGCAATCACCTTATCTTCCGTGCCAGTTTGTTTGAAGTCTAAGAGTTGTTGTTGCTCCGGGGGCAAGTTGGCGCGGAATTGTTGCCACACTTGGGGCGAGAGGCCAAGGTTACGATCGAGATCGGCTCCTAACCACTCATGCACCAACTGCCAATTGTGGGAAATGGCAAACTTTTCTACATGGTACTTAAAGCGCTGTTGCAGGTAGTCCCGTTGCCGTGCGGTCAGTCCCAGAATTTCATCGATTTCCGGTACCGATAGATCTTGCAACTTCAGCGTCAGATAGTTAATGCAATCCTGTTGATCTTGGGATTCTAAATACTGAATCAGTTCCGTCACTACTCGATCGCGCAGGGAATCTTCCCCATGATCCTGCTTTTCCGAAACCATTTGATCCCGAATCATTTGCAACACTGGGGAGCGTCCGTAAGCCTCCGACTCTGAATCCTTGGCTGATTCCATAGCCGTTTCAATATCGACTGCAATCTCCTGGGGTTGGCGATTGGCAAAGCGTTGTGCTCGCAGAATCACCAACTGTTGGCTTTGGCATCCCGGCAGAGTAATGCGGCGCTTGGCGTACTGTTCAGTAAACGCCATATATTCCGCCAATTGCAGCTTCGTTTTAGGTTGATAGGTTTCCGCCAAGGCATTTTCCCGCCGGAAAGCCCGCAGCGATTCGGTATAAAACCCTTGCAGAAAATCTTCGATCAGGTTGTAGCGAGCTTGGAAGCTGAGTTGCAAATGGGCTGGGGAAATCGGGCGGTAAACCATGGTGCTGAGGGTGCTGTGCAAATCCACCCGACCCCGGCGGGAACCCAGTTGATAGAAGTGGATGCATTTTTGCAAGCGGTAACGGGCTAGGGTCAACCGCCAAGAACCAACTTGACCCGAAGTTTGAATACGATCGCTCTTGCTACAAATCCGCTCAACTTCAACGGCAATCCGTTGAGCGATCGCTTGAACCGCTTCCGTTGGGTTGAGGTTCAGTTCAGTGGTCAGTTCGGAGACGAGGATTTGAGCCAGCTTTTGAATATCGTTTTGGTTCAGATCCTCTAGTTGAGCATTCCGTTTTTGGGTGCTGTTCGTAGCAAGACCAGAAGGCTGTTCAGCGGCAGAAGCAAAGTGGGTGTTCATAGGATGTTTCTCTCGGTAGCGCACACCTGTACCTTCGGACGGGAAAGGGGGGATTCCCCGAAACCTAGGTCAGTTTGTCAGGTGGCTCAGACTCATTTTGTCCTGAAATGCTGAAACTCAGATGGAATAATGGAGATCGGCCACCCCGATCGAAGGGCAAGAACCAGCAATGTGACAGTTTAGTGTGACAATTCTTCAGGTGTGACAGTTTGTGTGACAATCCAGGGTGCAGACTGTGTAGTGCGATCGAATGGCTCTTCCCGTTGATTTCTTGCACTTAGTCCTGCGTTCTGCTGCGGGGTATTGTACTCTGCGGCTGAAAGGGGCATGCTAATGGGTAACCTGACACGGGTAAATGATCCCTGCTGCGTGATCTGATGGTCCATCAATGCGCCAATTTAAACTTTCTGTGTTCTCCCGCGCTCTGACTAAACTGAATTCCGTTGTTGCGTTAGCGATCGTCTACTACGCCACAGCGGAGCTATCTCGATACTTGGCCTCTACGCCCCAAGATGTCACCCCGGTTTGGCCGCCCGATGGAATTGCCGTAGGAGCCGTCCTTTTATTTGGAAACTGGCTGGCCTATGGAGTTTGTTTAGGTTCATTCCTGGCAAATTTCTGGGCCTTTCGAGATGCGACCACTCTGACCTCCCTAGTCATTTCTACCCTTCCTGTAATCGGCATCGCGATCGGGACGACCGCAGGAACCCTGCTGGGGGTCTGGTTACTCCGGAAATCCACAAAGGGCCGCTACCCCCTGGAGCGGGTGACAGACGTTTTCCGATTTCTGCTCTTTACAGGAATGGTCGGGCCAAGCATTAATGCCACCGTGGGGGTAACCTGCTTAATGCTGAGTGGCAAAATCCCTGGGCCTGCCTATGGCACGGTCTGGTTAACCTGGTGGATTTCCAATGTTTCGGGCATTTGGATCGTCACTCCAATTATGCTTTCTTGGAAACATTTTCTCCATGGGAGTCCCTCACCTATCCATCAACTGCGGCAATGGCTGTTTCCTCCCTTGCCTGGAGAAAAATCAGCATTTTCGCCCCAGACCTCTCCCTTCTTCACTAAAGTCCGTTGGCTGAGATTGTGGGTTACCCTAGAGCCTGCTGTTTTATTAGGATTAGTCGCTGTCATTGGTGGAATCGCGTTTGATGAGGGCCATCATTTAGAATTTATGCTGATTCCCCTGCTGATTTGGGCCGCATTTCGCCTCGGACAACCTGGAGCGACCCTAGTCACAGGCATCGTAACCGCGATCGCCGTCATCGCAACCGTCAACGGCAAAGGTGGATTTGTTAGCGCGGATCTCAATTACTCGTTGATGCAATTGCAATCCTTTATTGGCGTTGTTACCCTGACAATTTTGGTACTGACGGCAACGATTGCGGAACGCACCCAAGCAGAAGCCAAACTTCGCTTCGCCTTTCAGGAACTCGCTGAAACGAATGAAAAATTAGAAGTTCGAGTACAGCAAAGAACGGAGGAACTCTATCTAAAAAATGCAACGTTGCAACAAACCCTGACCCAATTGCAACGAACCCAATTGCAAATGCTCCAAAGTGAAAAAATGTCAGCTTTAGGGCAAATGGTCGCTGGGATTGCCCATGAAATAAATAATCCTGTCAATTTTATTCATGGCAATCTAACCTACACTGAACGCTATATTCAAGACTTACTTCAAGTCGTTCAAGCCTATCAACTCCACTATCCTGATCCACCTAAGACGCTGCAAATTTTGCTGGATGAAATCCATCTCACGTTTCTCCAAGCAGATCTGACAAAGCTCCTCAGGTCCATGAAGATAGGTAGCGATCGCATCCGGCAAATTGTTTTATCACTCCGGAACTTTTCCCGTTTGGATGAAGCGGACTTTAAAGCCGTTGATATTCACGAAGGTATTGAAAATACACTCCTCATCCTACAGCACCGCTTCATTGGCAAACATAATCTCCCCGATATTGAAGTGGTGAAACACTACGGTGATTTACCGTTGATTGAATGCTATCCCAGTCAAATCAATCAAGTGTTCATGAATTTGCTCGCCAATGCGATCGATGCCTTGGAAGAAACCATTCCCCAGCCAGTCTCCGAACAGGGTAAACCTCAAATACGGCGGATTTGGATTGCCACCCGCCTCACCGAAGACAACCGCGTCCAAATTGAAATTGTAGATAATGGAGCAGGCATTCCAGAAAACGTACGATCGCGGATTTTTGATCCCTTTTTTACAACGAAACCCGTAGGCAAAGGAACGGGTTTGGGCCTCTCCATCAGTTATCAAATCATCACAGAAACCCACCATGGGCAGCTTTGGTGTAGCTCAACTCCCGGCAGAGGCACCAAGTTTGTGATTGATATTCCGGTGTGTCAACTCCCGCGCCCCCCTCTTCAGGAATCTTGATCTTCACGAACGCAGATTGCAGACCCATTTTGGGCAGTCTAGGGTCTAGACTTTGTTCTAGATCCTTGGGCCGCTTTAGCAGCATGAAAATGTCGATTCCCCTCCCTACCCATCGGCGATTGTCCCTACCGATCCTACGATGGGGACTCTTAGCCCTCTTGCTTGTCCTCCTCATGGTCGGGGCAATGCCGGGATATCTCAAAGGCAGTTGGTTCTGGCAGTCTCCGCCACCGATTACAGTTCTGCAAAACCTGAAGCATCTGCGGCAGCAGGGGTTACCCCTGCCCGGTTGGCAGATGACAAAACAGCGAACCTTAACCCTGGGAGATCACGTTTGGTCCGTGCAAGAAAGCCAAGATAGCCAGCAGCACACAGCCATTTTGTTTCTATTTACGCAAAATGGCCCCAAGGATCAACCTCAGGTGGAATGGATGGATCTGAATGGGATTCAGCAGTGGGAAACCGATTCCCAACAAGCCCTTTCCTTTACGGTGCCTGGGACAACGGACGATCGATCAACCTCCTCTGCTTCCACCATTCCGGTAACAGCCCAACTATTTCGGGCTTGGAATCGGCAGCAAACCTACGCGGTGTTGCAGTGGTACGCATGGCCGACGGGAGGATCGCCTGTGCCCAGCCAGTGGTTTATGGCCGATCGCTTAGCCCAACTGCACCGCCAGCGGCAGCCCTGGGTAGCCGTTTCGGCACTCTTGGAAATAGAACCCTTGGATGACTTAAGTAAATATAGCGATCGCATCGAAGCCCTCGGGAAGACTATACAGAGTGCGATCCTACAAACCGTGTTTCAATCTACGGGTTAGGCCAATCGCCCTGGGATATTCGGATAGATGCTTGCACGATCCCACGGGTTAGGCTGGATCTAAACTGGGTCTGAACTGGGGCTAAAAATTGTTTCCTAGAAAGGATTTCCTGTGCGCTCTCCCTGTGCCCTTGTGCTATAAGTCACCTAGGCATGCTGTACGAGATTGATGACCGCCGCATCCCGTTCCCTGGATTGCTCCCGTGTTTTCCCCCGATCACTGTGGTTGAACCTTTGTCCTTTGAAACCCATGGTTGTCTCTCCTTCCCCAATTCGGCGCTCTGTGCGGTGGACTGCCCTCTCGATCGCCAGTTTCCACACGACCTTGCAAATTTCCCTAGGTGTCTTGGCTGGGAGTACCTGGATTCGTCCCAGTTCCGCCCAAACGCCGCCCCCACCTACCCTGGAACCCGATCGCCGACCCAGCGCCCTTGATCTGGTTGAACAAGCCCGGCAACGCTTGCGCGATCGGGGCGAATTGCCGCCAGCGGATGCACCAATTGTTCCCTCCAGAACAGATGGAACCGGGATTCCTAACACAGCAGACTCCACTCCTATGCCGACCTTTGGTCAATATCGGCTGGGCTCTGGGGATGTAGTCTCAGTCTTTGTGCAACGGTTTCAGGACTTTAGCTTCCAAGCGGCGATCGACCCTGAAGGCAAAATTACCCATCCGGTACTGGGCAAAATTGAACTACAAGGTTTGACGATCGATGAAGCCCAGGCCAGGGTTCAGCAAGCCGTGAGCCGTTATATTATCAACCCGATCGTGCTGCTCTCCCTGGCCAACCAGCGTGCCGTTCAGGTAACAGTGACTGGGGAAGTGGTGCGACCAGGGTTGTATCCCTTGGGCAATCAACCCCAGCGAGTCTCCTCAGTACTCCTAGCTGCTGGGGGCACGACGGATCAAGCCGATCTGCGGGAGGTCAAAGTTCGACGAGCCCTACCCAATGGAGAAACGATCGAGGAATCTTTGGATTTATTTACGCCGTTAAAAACGGGAACGTCGTTGCCTGATGCCCGCTTGCAGGACGGCGATGTGATCATGGTCGCCAAGTTGCAACCGGATAAATTGCAGGATTACGATCGCAGCATTGTCGCGCGATCGACCTTAGTCAAACCCCAACTGACAATTCGCGTCCTCAGCTATGCGCGGGGGGGCCTAGGGGAAGTGATTGTGCCGAACGGGAGTAAGTTTATCGATGCCCTAGCCAAGGTGGGCCTCAACCCCGATGCAGCCAATCTGCGCAAAATTGCCGTCGTCAGGTTTGATGCCCTGCAACAGAAGGCCGTCACCTTCCAACTGGACGGCAAGAAAGCCATTATGGGCGACATAACCCAAAACATCGCCCTTCAGGATAATGATGTAATTGTGATTGGGCGCAACTTAGTAGGCAGAATCACTTATGCCTTGAATGTCTTTACTCAGCCCTTTCGCGATGTGTTAGGGTTCCTCTTGTTTTTCCGCGAATTGGGCAGTAGCGCAACCAATCTGTTTCGACCCTCGGGGCAGGAGTAATTCTGACCTAGAATTTGACCCAGACGCTTCTTTGTGCAAACTCGGTGTAAACTCGATTCCCCCCTTCCCCCATGGCTTCCCCGATCGTTAAACGCTATTTCCTCGCTGTCAATCGCTATAAATGGTTACTGCCTGTGGGTTTGGCCCTGGGGGTAACGGGGGCCAGTTTTGCGGTGTCGCAGCCCGATCCCCCACCGATGTATACCGTGGAGGCCATTCTCGTCGGCAACCAACCCACCACTGTGTTCTCCACCACTGGCACAGAGATCCGCCAACCGATCGAGACGTTTACCGCCGATTCCCTCGTGACGGAAGCCATGCTCAACAATGTGGCGCAAAAAGTGGGTTTAGACAGCAAAAAAATTCTCAGAAATTTGAAAGTGACGTTGCCAGGGGGCGAGTCTGCTAAGGACAAAAAAGCTGCTACCTCCGCAGGCCCGCCCCAAGTTCAGTTAACCTATCGAGATACGGAGGAAAATCGTGCCAAGCAAGTCATGCAGAGTTTGGCGGAACAAATTGTGCAGCAGAGTCAAGGTAATAACTCTGCACGCTTAAAAGCAATCATTGAGTCTTTAAATCAACGAATTCCTAAAGCAAAAGCAGAATTAAACGCTGCCGAGCAACAGTTGGAACTGTACGATCGCACGGAAGGCCCCACCCTGATCGCCGCGCAGAATGGTAGTTTGAGTGGAGCCATTTCCCAAAGTGAGAACCAACAGCGCCTGTTGGGTTTGGAATTGGAACGCATCAATGCTGAAGTAGCCAGTTTACAAAGCAAATTGGGCCTTGATCCCAACCAAGCCTATGTCTCTTCAGCCCTGAGCGCCGATCCGATCATTGCCAATCTGCGGGCTCAAATTTATCAAATTGAATCTCAATTGGCGATCGCGGGCAAAGACTTGACTCCCGCCCACCCCCGCATAGTGGAACTGACCCAGCAAAAAGCGGCCTTAGATGAACAACTGCATCAACGCGCCCGCGAGGTGATGGGAGGCAATGGGGTAGCGGCTCCGTTCCAGGCCAATGTGCGCCAAGATAGTAGCCTCGATCCCAAACGCCAGGAAATGGCCAATCAATTGGTGGCTCTAACCACGCAACGGGAAGGCATTGTCCGCCAGTTACAATTGCTCAGCCGATCGCGCCAAGATCTGCGGCTGCAACTCCAAAATTTGCCGAACAAGCAGTTGGCGAGAACCCGTTTAGAAGATCAGTTCAAGCTCAAAAAAGTCTTGCATGATCAAATGCAGGCCAAGTTAATTGACGCTAAAACCGCTGAAGCAGAAACTGTGAGTAGCTTAAGTATTGCTCAGTTATCAGCATTGCCGATCGAACCTAAGCCGCCTAAAAATGCACCGTTGATGATTTTAGTCGGAGGAGTCGTGGGCTTAATTGTGGGAGCAGGGGTGATTTTCCTGCTGGATATGATGGAGGGCACGGTCTATACGCCAGAGGATTTGCGGGATACCCTACGGCAACAGGATGTGCCACTGCTGGGGATGTTACCGTGGATTCCCAGTTGGGAAAATGGCAATGGTGCACCGCTACTACTCAAAGCCGATTCCCCCTACAGTGAGGCCTATGAGCGCTTCCGTAGCACGCTTCGCTTAGCAGAAGGGACATTACCTAAAATGCTGCTGATTACTAGTCCCATCACCCAAGAAGGTAAGACAACTGTGGCTTATAACTTGGCGATCGTGGCGGCACGATCGGGCAAACGTACGCTGTTGATCGAAGCAGATTTACGATCGCCTTCTCGGAGTCAGGATTTAGGCGTCATGGTCGCTGCGGAGCGATCGCAGGAACCGTTACGGTATTACAGCCAGATTAGTGATTGCATTCAATGGGTTCCGGATGTGGAAAATCTATATATCATTCCCAGCGTGGGTATTCAGTCCCAAGCGTCTTCTATTTTGGAATCCAACGAAATGCATCGATTGTTGGAAGAAGCCCAAGGCCGATTTGATTTTGTCGTTTTGGATGCGCCATCCCTCGGTCAATGCAATGATGCATTACTGTTAGAACCTTACACCGATGGACTGGTATTGGTTACGCGACCAGGAATCACTCAAAAAAAGTCTACTGACAGAAGCGATCGAGCAGCTCAATGAATCCGAGGATGTTAATTTGCTAGGAGCCGTGGTGAATGGTGTAGAAATGCAAGTGCCCCGTGGAGTAGTCACTCCAACGACCTACCAACCCTCCCTCGCGATCGTCCAGCAGGGCTCTCCCGAAACCGCCTCCCACGTAGAGGTATAAACAGCACAGACCCACTAGCCAAGTTATAGCTGTAGCCCAGATGATTAGGACAATCTTATCTTCACTCGCCAGCCATCCGATCCCCCTAAATCCCCCTTAATAAGGGGGACTTTGAGTCAATAGCAGATTGGGATTGTGAAACTTGAGATTGTGAAACTTGGGGTTGTGAAACTTGAGATTGTGAAACCGTGATGACCTTGTGATTTTGATGCACTTCGGCAAGCAAGGTGGGTAGATCTTCTAAACAATAATGTTCATCAACAACCTGAATTAATTCTTGGCTGGCTTGGCGGTGCTTACTGGTTAAGCAAACAACATAGTGATTGCGTTCATGTAACACATCGACTACCGGAACAAAGTCACTATCTCCCGTCGATAAAATATAAACCTCGGGTAACAGCGTCTGCCGAATTTTCGACATGATTAAACAATCCCGAAAAATCTTGTTATCTACAGCATTATGTCCGGGGGAGACTCTGACCGTCGAAAAGCCCGTCTCTTCCAGCATTACCCTAGATTTTTTACGCACTCGCCAATTCACTGCATAGGCGCGCAGACGGGCGGGATTCACCTCCCCATACTGTTTCGCCAACAGCCGAATCCAGTAGGCATGGTTATGGGCAGGAATATTTTCCACATCTAAAAATACATAAACAGAGGGACGATCGGGAATCGGTTTGGGCTTCATGACTCATATCAAAATGTTCGGATAGGACATAATAGGATACCGCCAATCCAGAATTCGGAAGTTGAAAATTTTCTTACAAATTTCAACGATCGCACTGCTACTCCGGCTTGTCATTACCAACCCACAACGACCAACCCAGGACTACTAACCCACCACTACCAACCCACAATCACACTCCACATCAGCACCATTAGCACGATCGCGGCTCCATGCTGCGGCCACAGTTTGAGGATGGGCTGTTTAGCAATTTGTTGCGTCAAAATTACGCTACAAACTAGGGCAACTAGCAGCGTTCCACCTTGTAAAAAGGCAATCACCGCTGGATGGGCCGAAAACCCAGGTACCCCCACCGTCGCCAAACCAAAGGTCGAAAAGGCCACTGGCAAAATTTGCCCTGCTTCCTCCAGACCCAACTTGAGGTAGTGCGCCGTCGTTCCACCCAGAACCAGAGGTAGATAGCCATAGGCCGCGTACAGAAACCGCCGCGTCTTGCCCACCGGATTCAGCCATTTCTGCAAAGAATGAATGGTAAACGCGATCGCGATCGGTAAACTCAATGCCATCATTGAAGCCCAGAGATGAAAGCCAAATTGCTCCAAATGCAACGCTAAAGGCAAACGCTGTTGTAGTTCTGGCAATCGATGTAAAAACACAGCACCAAATAGTAAAAACAAGAGCGAAACTTCTGCATAACTTGGCTCATGGGTCGTCCATAACTCAATCCCCGGTGGTCGCAGATTGAGTTCCACCGATCGATGGGGACAGGCTTTCAAACAAGTCATACAAAGTACGCAATCTTTGTTATCTTGCAATTGCGCCGGATGGGAATAAATGGGACATCCTCCTGTTTCCTGGCCTTCGCCCTTTTGTGGCCCCCCTTTGTAGCATTGATAGGTCGTACAGGAAGCTGAACAAATACCCTGTTTTGCCCGCAGTTCCACCATCGACAATTTCGCAAACAAGCCATTCATGCCCCCGATCGGACACAAATAGCGACACCAAAATCGCCGCTCAAACAACAACGAAAAAATCACAGCCCCTGCCGTAATTAACAACAGCAAACAAGCAGATAAATAGGCTGTATTTTCTAAATTCCACAACTCTTCCCACAATAGAATCAAAGTAAAGAGGCCAAACAAAAACCAGCCGCCGACGCTCTCTGCCTGTTGCCTAGGCCAAGATTTTAACGATCGTGGCCACCACTGTAATGACAATTTTTGAACTAACTCGCCGTAGATCATGAAGGGGCAAAACGAGCACCAAATCCGACCTAGAAACGGGAAAATTAAACAACTTCCCAGCCACCACCAATCCCAAAATAAATTCAACGCACAATTCAGATCGCGGCTTTGCGGCCCTAGAAATAACACGCCTACGATGAATGCAAAAGCTGTTAACGTCAATCCATAATTGATCCGATCGGGATACCAATCACTCCGCAAAAATTGTCGTAACCCAGGATAGGCATTTAACAAATTGACCCGAAATCGATTCGCCTTACTGCTAGCAGGCCAAAACACTTCTTCCGTTAACTCCGCTGCCCCATCCGCTTGCAGTAAGGCCCGATTCACTAAATTTTCCAACTCCGTCAAATTGCCCGGAAAGTCATAACTTTGTAAGCGTCGCAAAGCTTCTGGAGTCACGCTCGGTTTTGCAATCCCCCGCGATCGACAGGTCAGACTCAGATAATATTCCACTTGAGCTGAAATATCTGCCTTTCGCACCCGTAGCGGTGGCACCTTAATCGAATGGCGAACCCGCTTGCACTTTTCCACTTGAGGCAAGATTTTTTCGGAGGTCATGATGATGCGAGCTTCCGAAAATTTGATGGTGCTGGAAGCGGTATCCGCAGTGGAATTGGGCGAGTCTACACTGGATGATTCCGCACTGGACGAGTCTGTCAGCCCTTCATTGGGTCGAGGTACGGCTGCGTATTCTCCCGTTGCCAGCAAACGAATGAGCTGCGCCTCTAGGTGGGGGGGCAAATCCTCCAAATTATTCAACATCAGTGTGCCCCGACCGATCCAATCGAGAATCCCCGATCGATGACCTCGGCCAAATAAATCTGCCCCATTAGCTTGTAAGGTATTACAGTTCAGCTTCACCAACGGTTCATGGCGATCGATCGACCCAAAGTGAATCAGCGCGGCAATATTGTCCTTGTTCAGACCGGGCTCCCCAAAGATCAACACTGGCAGCCGATCGTCCGTCGCTTTGCGAATATCCTGCCGCAACCGCACAGCATAACGACTGGAACCCACAATGCCCCGCCGCACTTTGGTCATCAAATAAGGACGCAAAACGCGCTCCCGTTCCCGCTCAAAATTCAACGTGGCTTCTGCTTCTTGTAACGCCTCGGCCAACTGTTGGGACACCAACTGGGCAATGGCTGGATACTGTTGAACGATCGCGCTAAATTTCTGACGAGGCACCTGCCACAATACGCCCTCATCCAGCGTGATCGTGGTCTGCTCAGCGGGCTGATCCAGCAGTAGCTCCTTCAAATACAACACTGCACCCGGTAAAACGCTCACGGCCTTCGCAATCGCATTGGGACTGGAGCGATAGCTTTCCAAATGCCCTTGGTACAGAATATAAAGTGCAGGTGGTAGGGTGTCCTCTAGTACGAGCCGACGATTACGCCGCAAGGGCACCGCTTCGATCGCGTCTGCAATGGCCCTTAGTCCATCCTCCGAGAGGTCGCTAAATACCGTAAACTCTCGCAGCCAGTCAACCCGTGCCTCTAGATCCATCCTACTCGCCCCCAATTCCCGGTTACCAATTCACCTGCAATCGCTCTTGCACCACCCGTTGGTAAATTTCTTCCGTTTGTTCCGCCAAAAGTGCCCAACGAAACCGATGCTCTAGTTCTTGATAGGCATTTTCCACAAGCTGATGCGCCAACTCTGGATTCTTGAGGATTTCTAAAATTCCCTGGGCCAAGGATATAGAATCATTGGTCACCGTCACAACCCCCGTGCGACCATGGTCAACCACTTCCGGCAATCCCCCCGTATTGGATACCACTACAGGCACCCGTGCTGCAAAGCTTTCCAAGGCTACAATGCCAAAGGGTTCATATAGGCTCGGAAACACTGCACAGTCTGCGATCGTTTGAAACTTATCTAAATCCTCATCGGGCATAAACCCAGTAAAACGGCAATATTCTCCGATGCCTAATTCGCTAACCTGTCGTTGCAGCGGTTCAAGCTGTCCAGTTCCGATAATGACAAACTTGACATGGCCATCCAATGCCTGAATAACTAGAGGAGCAGCTTGGAGTAACCGCACGATTCCTTTTTCGTAAGTAATCCGTCCCACATAATAGACAATCTTTTCATCATCCTGGGCAAATCGCCGCCGGAAAGACACTACGTCAAAATCGGGATCTAGATGTTTTTTCTCCGCCCGAATACCGTTGTACACCACATCAATTTTGTCCGAGGGCATGTGTAGCACCTTGGCAACTTCCCGCTTCATATACTGGGTACAAACAATAATGCGCCAAGCTTCATGGGCTAAAAACCGCTCTTTTTCGCTGACATGACGCTGGATATCGTTATGAATCCCATTGTTGCGTCCATATTCCGTAGCATGAATCGTGGCAACTAAGGGGATATGGAAATGGTGTTTGAGCGCGATCGCCGAATCTCCCACTAGCCAATCATGGGCATGAATGACATCGAAGGGACGCTTCTGGATCAGCAACTGTCCACCGAAGCTCCCCATGCTCTCATTCATCCGACCCACCCAATGGAAAAAATTGTGGCTTTCTCCCACCATCACCCGATGAACCTGAACCCCCTCCACTTCTTCATAGGCTGGTGCTTCTCCAAACTGAACGGTCACAATATGGATTTCATGCCCTCGTTTTACCAGTTCTGGGTAAAGTTCAGCCACGTGGCGGGCAATCCCACCCACAATGCGAGGGGGAAATTCCCAGGTCAACACCAATATTTTCATTTGTGTCGTAGATCTTGACTCGCTGAATGTATTTTCACTCTGTATTCCCACTTTACAAGGTGATGGGACAAGCTGTAGCCAGGGTCAAACTCGGGAAAGTTGCCTCACCAGTCCACAATCCGTTACCTTTGCACTAAGGGAATGTATGATGGCTATGTTTATCAGGGAGGATTTCGCGATGTCAGCTTCTCCCGACGTCTCACCCCAAAAAAGCGTCCCACTCCAACTCTTACTGTTCGTGGATCAACGCCCCACCTCTAAGGAGCAAGTCCGGCAAATTCGATCGCTCCTACAGGAATTAGAAACGCTATGTCCCTTTGATCTCCAAGTGATTGATGTTGGTGAACAACCCTACCTGGCCGAACATTTTCGCCTGATCGCAACGCCTGCTTTGGTGAAAGTGCATCCAGAACCCCGACAAACCCTTGCAGGGAGCAACCTGATTGCCCAACTCAAAAGTTGGTGGCCTCGTTGGCAACGATCGACCGAAGATTTTTTAGCCGAGAACCGGAACAGCCATTCTACAGAGGCTTCCGCAAGTCTCGCGATCGAAAAAGCCCTCAATCGCGAGATTCCATCCATTAGCCAATATGCCGAAATGCTTCAGCTTTCGGATGATGTCTTCCGCCTCAAGCAGGAAACTGAGGAATTGCGAGCCAAACTGCAATTTAAGGATCAAATTATTGCCATGCTGGCCCATGATTTGCGGAACCCTTTAACCGCCGCATCAATCGCCATTGAAACCTTGGAAATGGGAAATAAACCCCAGGAAGATCAACCCTCACGCCTCACCCCCGCCTTGGTCAATCAGTTACTCAAGCACGCTCGTACTCAAATTCGCGTCATCGATCGTATGATCACCGATATTTTGCAAGCGGCCCGTGGATCGAGCGCAGACCTCAATGTTTGGCCCATTAAAGTTGATCTAGCAAGTCTTTGTCAGGAGGTCGTCACCGATCTCCACGATCGACTCACCCAAAAACAGCAAACCCTCGAACTAGACATTCCCTCCGACTTACCCCCAATCTATGCTGATGCAAGTCGTATTCATCAAGTCCTCACCAATCTTTTAGACAACGCCATCAAATACACCCCCCGCCAAGGCACGATCAGCTTATCGGTTCTCCACCGCACAACCCAAAAAGTCCAAATTAGCATCTGTGATAACGGCCCAGGCATCCCAGAAGATCAATGTAATCAGATTTTTGAGGATCATTTTCGACTTCAGCGCGATGAAGGCCAGGAAGGCTATGGTATTGGCTTATCTCTATGTCAACGGATTGTCCGAGCCCATTATGGCCAAATCTGGGTCGATTCTGTTCCCAACCAAGGCAGTTGTTTCCATTTCACCTTGCCGGTCTATCGGGTTCAAAATGCCCTGGAAGACGCGATCGCTCAGTAAATTCCCGTAGGTTGATAGCAAAGATCGTCCATCCTGCCGAACTCGGTATAAAAACCAACATTCCATCTCCCTCATTTTTCCAGTGGTCTTTCAAGATCTCCTGGAAGTCTTGTGCCTCAAGCCTTATAAGATTCCCATTCCGGAAAACTTCTCAATACAACCCTGAATGAAGAGACCAAATAATACAATCTTCTGTCAACCCTACGGAATCTTTGAAGAATTTATGAAGCAATTCAAGAAATGAAATCTATCTAAAAACCTCTGTTTTTTTCAAACAAAAAAATCCTATTTGACAGTGGTTCTGTAGCCTCATTTCGCTAGGGAAAAAATTGAAAGGTAATAAAAATTACTTCAATTTTTTCCAAAGACTACAAAAATCCTCGATCGTAGGACACCAAACTCCAGAGACATCAAGCACGGAGGCACTGATCAGTTTAATCGTATTTCGGTTTAAGGTACTTTTTCGAACCCGTACAATATAGTATTTCTTGGCAAGCAAACACCATTGCAACTTCCCATTTCCAAGAAATTAAAAAATTAATTAAGCTCTGATTTTAGGCTGCGTCAATCATTCAACTTCATCATTTATTCATGGGCTGACTGCTCTAAAAAATGGGTGTTATTACGGTACTAACATCCTAGGTAAGCCGCATATAAATGGTTTGGAGCAAGCAAGGCGATTCAAGTCAGTTGCTCCCTCGTTACTCAGATAGGGATAAAGCTGGATTATGCAGTACGATTCTCTGGACTATGATCAATCTGAAACCCCAGAGGTTGGCGTATACGAGTGCGAAGTACATCTCAAGTTTCGCCTGATTGAGGAGCGAGGTGTCTTGTCCAACCGAGACCAGCTGCTGGAAATGCTTCTAGATGCCTTTAGCTGTGGTAGCGACGAGTTTTTAGAACCCCTGCAAGTGGCAGTGAATGCTCAAGAAGTGTCAGAAGTCAACGCTTCTCCGCAAATGCGTCGCCAATTGATTCGCCTCCGTAACTCGAAAGATTTAGTTTAAAGACTTAGTTTAAAGAACCTTAGAATCTCGGGAATTTCACGATTAGTAGGGCAATTGCTTGATTACTTAGGCAGTTGCTCTTCTAAGTTAGGTGAGCTGAGAACATTTTTTAACCATAGATTTTAACCATAGAAATTAATATTTGGCTGAGGTCGAGTATCAGTAGCACAATGAAGACAGGATTTATTGTTCTTCATTGATGGTTCTTTGCTCGTTATGACCTTCACCCTGCACCACGAAGCCGATCAATTATCTGATCTCATTCAGCGCTACCGTAACCAAGTGGATTATCTTGCCATTCGGTTAGAGTCGTCTGAAGGGTCAGATATTTTATGGCGCGGTGACAAAGTTGAAACTCTCAGCGAGGGAATTGCGGTCGGAGGACAGGTTCGGGTTTGCCATCGCGGCGGCTGGGGGTTTGCTAGTTTTAATCGGCTAGATACTTTGGTAGAGCGCATTGAGGAAGCGATCGCCGCTGCCAAACTCGTGGGCAACGAAGAAACTATTCTCGCCCCAGTAGATCCTATCCAAACCGTATGCACTCTGCCGATTACGGGTAGCGATCCCCGTGCCATTCCCTTAGCGCAGAAAAAAGCTCTGTGTCAGCACTACGGTGAGATTCTTCGGAGCGCTGATCCCAAAATTGCTACGCTGTCTGTACGCTACGGTGACATTACCCAACGCACCTTACTTTTAACCTCAGAAGGCACCTTGATTGAGCAGTCTTGGGCCGATATGGAAATGCGCTTTGCCGCTACAGCGCGGCAGGGAGAACTAGTGCAAACAGGCCGAGAAACCGTCGGCTCCCGTAGTCGCTTTGAGGACTTAATGAATTTAGATGACCAAGTCCTGGGCGCGGCTCAACGGGCTGTTGCTGCGCTTTCCCTTCCACCTGTGAAAGGAGGAACCTATACCGTTGTGATTGACCCGATTTTAACGGGGCTGTTTGTCCATGAAGCCTTTGGCCATTTGTCAGAGGCGGATATGGCCTACGAAAATCCCGATTTGCTGGAAACCATGAGCCTAGGCCGTCGCTTTGGCCCTGAAGATTTACAAATTTTTGATGGAGCGGCGATCGCAGGGCATCGGGGCAGTTATTTCTACGACGACGAAGGGGTTGCTGCTACTAATACGCAACTGATTCAAGACGGCGTATTAGTCGGACGACTCCATTCCCGCGAAACCGCTGGTAAGTTGGGCGAAACAGCCACGGGTAATGCCCGCTGCTTGAACTACCACTATCCCCCGATCGTCCGCATGACCAACACCTGGATCGAACGGGGCAAAACCCCTGTCAAAGACCTGTTCAGCGGCATCCAAGAAGGCGTCTATGCCCGCAACTGGCTCGGTGGCATGACCAACGGTGAAATGTTTACGTTTACCGCTGGGGAAGCTTGGATGATTCGCAACGGCGAACTGGCAGAACCCGTGCGCGACGTAACCCTCTCCGGTAATGCCTTCCAAACCCTAGCCGACATTGAAGGCATGGGTGATGACTTTTACTGGGATGAGTCCGGCGGCTGCGGCAAGGGTGGCCAAAGCGGATTAGCCGTCGGCTGTGGCGGCCCTAGCTTGCGGATCCGTGATGTGGTTGTCGGTGGGGAAGAGGCGAAGGACTAGCGATCGCAGGAGTGGGATTTCAGGAGTACGATCGCAGCCGAGATCAGAGCATTAGAGGTCGTCTAGTTCCTCTGACGGTGAAACGCGACCCCGCCGCTTACGGGCTTCCATTGCCTTTTCCAGCATTGTTAATAACCCAGGGGCTTCCTGTTGGAGTTGTAGCAATAGGCGTTCGCCTTCCTCCAGATCCCCTGGGTCTTCCCCTGTTTCCATCACCGATTGCAAACGGGGCAACGCCAATTCATCCACTAACTGCACCAGGCTGTAGAGACAACGATTAAATTGCCGTTCGGTTAACTCAGCATCTTCCAACGGAAACTCAATAATGGCACGAATTTCCCCATCGGAAGGGTCATACTCCCACTGCAACATCTTGGTTTCCCAGGAAATGCACAGCATGGTTTGCAGAATCGCATCTTTGTGGGGATGGTCTTTCACACCGGTTAAAACACGAGGCGCATAAATTTCAAAAAACTCGCCGTCCTCATCCAGTTGAATCACAATCAGAAATTGCTCAACATTTTCCGCATAGACGCCAGTAATAATGCGAGACTCGTCCGCCTCCAGGCGATACTTCCAGCCCTTGGCGTCTAGATATCCGGCAATCTGTTCTAGCGTGGCGGCCATAGTGATTCCTCTAAATGGAACGGGTTAAGCAGAGAGCACTAAAATACAAGTTCTAGTGTATTAGTGAATGGGACAGGTTTTTCTAGGATCTAGATTCAGTCTAGGGTTTAGGGTGCCGAGCTTGACGCCCTTGTAATGCCCGATCGACCTCCTGCAAAAGCGCTTCAACAGTCAAAGAATTATCTAACACAAGATCCGCCCGATCGCACTTTTCTTGGATAGCCATTTGGCTTTGGATGCGATCGATCGCCTGCTCAGAGGATAGGTTTTCCCGCTCCATGAGTCGCTGGATCTGACGGTCTCGGGGGCAGTATATCACCCAAATTTCGGTGACGAGATCGGTCATTGCGGCTTCGAACAGTAGGGGAATAACCAATACGACTGGGCTTTTGGGATCGGCCTGTAGATGGGCATCCCGATCGACCTGTAAGCGTTGCCGCACAAAGGGATGGATCTGCTGCTCTAACCACTGCCGTTCCTGGGGTTGCGTAAAGATCAGGGTGCCCAATTGTTTGCGATCGAGACTGCCGTCGGGATTCAGGATTGTCGCACCGTAACGATCGGCGATCGCGGCCAAAATCGGACTCCCCAGTGCAACCGCTTCTCGGGCATAGAGATCTGCATCCAGCACAGGTAAATGATGCACCTGGGCAAGATAGTTGGAAACCGTGGTTTTTCCCATGGCGATGCCCCCCGTTAGGCCAATAATGCGGGGTGCGGGTGGGACAGCATCCGTCGATTGAGCGCGTGAATTCACGGGATTCCTGGAAGAATAAAACACTTCTGGAGGGCAATTGCGGTCGAACCGGACAAGTAACCCGTCCCCAATGGTTCAATGTGAGGGATGATTCTTTCGGTCTGGTGGCTAGTTTAAAGCAATGAACGTTTCCCGCTTTCCTCGGTTTCACTTTTGGTTACTGGCGATCGTGCTGCTGATCGGGGCGGGACTGCGTCTGCTGAATCTGGACGGTAAACCCCTCTGGATGGACGAGGTGATCACTGGCATTTTCAGCTTGGGCCATACCTACGATGAGGTGCCGGTGGGCCAAGCGTTGGGACTGGCACAGATTGCCCAGTTGTTTACCCTGCAACCCGAAACCACCTGCGGCGCGATCGCGGCCACCGTGTCTACCCAATCCGTCCATCCACCGTTATTTTTTTGCTGGCTCCATTCCTGGTTGGCGACTCAACAGTCGGTTCTGCAAACGGTTCTCCCCTCGTTGGCGGATAACCTTGCTTGGATTCTGCGATCGCTTCCCGTATTACTGGGCGTTGGGGCGATCGGAGCCGTTTATGGCCTAGGAACCCGAGCTTTTGGCCAACGGACGGGGTTAATGGCGGCAGCTTGTATGGCGGTGTCTCCCTTTGCGGTGTACCTATCCCAGGAAGCGCGCCACTACACCTTGCCGATGGGGGTGATTACCTTGGCACTCTTGGCTTTAGTGCAGATCCAGCAGAATTTTGAACAGGGCCGCAGTAACCGCAATGCTTGGATCAGTTGGGTATTGCTGAATGGCGTTGGGTTTTATATTCACTATTTCTGCATCCTGGCCACGATCGCCCAAGGGGTTGCCCTTCTGGGTGCACGGTGGATCAGCGCTAGAACAGAACAGAGATCGGCCACTCATCTCCAAAAACGCAAGTTCTCAAACTTCTGGCCCACTTTCGTTACGAGAACCCAACCGCAGGGCCTCTGGATTGCCTCCTTAGGGTTGCTGGGCATCCTTGGCCCTTGGCTCCCGACCTTTATCCGCCACATGACCCGCCCGGAAACCGATTGGCTCAATGATGGTATTCCTTCCCTGTTAACCGCGATCGTGCCGCTCTATTACGTCCCGATCGGCTGGTCGCTGATGGTGATTTCGCCGCCGGTGGAGGGCAACCCGCTGAGTTGGCAAATTCCTATGGTGCTGCTGGTCATTGCCTTCAGCGTTTGGCTGGCTCGGCAACTGTGGCGGGGCTGGCAAAAAATTTGGCAGATTCCTGAGCTACAGGGCAGTTTATTAGTTCTGGGTGGGTTTATTGCGATCGTGGTCGCGGAATTTTGGGCGATCGCGATTTTGCTGCAAAAAGACCTGACCCATGTCCCGCGCTACAACTTTGTCTATTACCCTGCGATATGCGTGTTGCTGGCGGCTGGGCTGGCAATGCAGTCCTTGCCTCAGCGATCGCGGGATCTGGAGCCTAGAACTGAGCTGCAACCTCGATGGATGGGCCAACTAACCACCCCAGCGGCGATCGTGCTCTGCATCGGGTTCCTCAGCAGTCTCTGTGTGGTTTTTAATGGCGTCTTTCAAAAACCCTATCAACCCAATCTCGTTGCCCAAAGAATGATGCAAGCCGAGGCCCCCCAAGCCACGATCCAAGTCGTTATGGGCTACCAAACTTGGCAAGAAATGGCCTTGGGATTAAGCTTTGCCTTGGCTTTGGAACAGGAACAAAATCGGATCAATGGGAACGATCGGGGTAGCGACGGGGGATCCCTAGGATCCGGCAGGCAATTATCTGGAAAATTCGCATTCCTCAACAGTTCCCAAGGTTATCCACAGTTGTGGAAAAAGCTAACTCAACTTCCCACTGCCGATATTTTGTGGATCATTGCCCCCGGTCTTCGCCGATCGGACTTTCCTGAAACCCTCTCCCTGGGATCCCCAGCCAATCCCCAACCATGCCAACGGGATCCCCAACGCTACGATCGCATCGGCATTCCCTACCAAGGCTATCGCTGCGATCGGGCGATTCGCTAAGGCTGTACGTCTTGACACAAAAGCCCTCAACACAAAACGCTGGGAATCTTCAAATCATCCCCAGCGTTTACTAGCAGACTGAACTAGGGGATTTCCCCTCAAGCGTAGAACGTTACGCTCGTAGAACGTTACGCAGCGACCAATTGCCGCATCCGAGTCAGAATTGCATCTGCCACCTTGCGGGCATCCCCAAACAACATCCGACTGTTTTCCTTAAAGAACAACGGATTTTCCACGCCTGCGTAGCCACTGGCTAAACTGCGCTTCATCACAACGACGGTTTTGGCCTTCCAGACTTCCAGGACAGGCATCCCCGCGATCGGGCTATTGGGATCCTCTTCAGCACTGGGGTTCACCGTATCATTGGCCCCAATGACAAGCACCACATCGGTTTCGGGGAAATCTTCGTTGATTTCCTCCATCTCCAACACAATGTCGTAGGGCACATTGGCCTCAGCCAACAGCACATTCATATGGCCCGGTAAACGTCCCGCCACGGGGTGAATGCCAAAGCGAACGTTAACCCCTCGATCGCGCAAACTGCGGGTCAGGTCAGCGATCGGGTGCTGCGCCTGCGCCACGGCCATGCCGTACCCCGGCACAATAATGACGCTGGAGGCATTTTCTAACAGTTCAACGGTGTCTTCCACGGAAATTTCCGTCGCTTCCCCTTGAATCCCCGCTGCACTGGCCGTTCCCGATCCCGTGCCAAAGCCACCGAGAATCACGCTAATGAACGATCGATTCATGGCCCGACACATGATGTAGCTCAGGATTGCGCCACTGCTGCCCACTAACGCTCCGGTGATAATCAGCAGGTCGTTGGACAACATGAAACCCGCCGCCGCCGCCGCCCAACCGGAATAGCTGTTCAGCATCGAGATCACCACGGGCATATCGGCTCCCCCGATCGCCATCACCAGGTGTACACCCAGCACCCCCGCGATCGCCGCCATGACCAACAAGGGATTTAAGCCTCCCCCAGTCATGAACCAGTAGCCTAAAGCGATCGTCCCTGCCAACATGGCTAGATTCAAACCATGGCGTGCTGGCAGCATCAACGGTTTGCTACTGACCACACCGCGCAGTTTGCCAAAGGCCACGATCGACCCGGTAAAGGTGACGGCTCCAATGAAAATGCCAATGTAGATTTCGATCTCATGGATCGTGGCTTCCACCCCCGTCAGTTCGCTGGGATAGAGGAAATTGCCCACGCCCACCAGCACCGCTGCCAAGCCCACGAAGCTATGCAGCATGGCCACCAGTTCCGGCATTTCGGTCATGGCCACCCGCGCCGCCAAGATCGATCCGACGATCGCCCCTGGCACAATCACGGTCAGCAAGACGCCGTAGCTGGCGGGATCACTCTGGAGCATCGTCGCCAAAAATGCGATCGCCATCCCTGCAATCCCAAACCAATTGCCGCGCTTGGCCGTTTCCTGATTGGCGAGGCCCCCCAAGCTGAGGATGAACAACGCACTCGCCACGATGTAGGCGACGGTGGAAAAATTTTCCCCTGAAAAATTCTCAAACATGGCCTACCCCGATTATTTCTGAAACATTTTCAGCATGCGTTGGGTGACTAGAAAGCCCCCGGAAATATTGATCGTCCCCACCAGGATCGCGATCGCCCCTAGCAGCGTTGTCGGATGCAAGAATTGCCCAGACAGTTGCACCATGCCACCGATGATGATGATGCCGCTGATGGCATTGGTCACACTCATCAAGGGCGTATGCAGCGCGGGTTTCACATTCCAGATCACCTGCCAACCCACAAAGCAAGCCAGCACAAATACGGTGAAGTGGGAGAGGAATGAGGCCGGAGCGGTCAACCCGATCGCGACCAACGCCGCAATTCCGATCGCCAACCAGAGACCCGATAGATTCAGCTTCTTGGCAGCGGGCACTTCCGCAGGCCTAGCCGCTGAGGTGACGGGTGACGGCTGGGGTGCGACGGAAACTGGACGGGGGGGCAACGGTTCCACCCGATCGCCCTGGTGCAGCATGAGGGCTCCCCGCACCACTTCATCTTCCAAGTCCACCTGGTAGCCATCATTGCGGCCCATATCATCCAGCAGATGGCAGAGGTTGTTGCCGTAGAGTTGGCTTGCTTGGGCTGCCATGCGGCTGGGCAGATCGGTAAAGCCGATGATTTTGACCCCGTTATGGTCGTAAATTTGACCGGGCTGGGTCAGTTCACAGTTACCCCCCTGCTCCGCCGCCAAATCTACAACCACCGAGCCCGGTTTCATCAGTTCCACCGCTTCCCGTAGGATGAGCTTGGGCGCGGGTCTACCGGGAATTAGCGCCGTTGTGATGATGATGTCTACTTCCTTGGCCTGGGCTGCGAACAGTTCCATCTCGGCTTTGATGAATTCCGGACTCATTTCCTTGGCGTAACCGCCTTGCCCAGAACCATCTTCTTCTAGTTCAACCTGTAGGAACTCCGCCCCCAAGCTTTCTACCTGTTCTTTAACGACAGGGCGCGTGTCGAAAGCCCGCACGATCGCCCCTAGGTTCTTGGCAGCGCCGATCGCCGCTAAACCTGCGACCCCTGCGCCAATTACCAGCACCTTGGCAGGGGGAACTTTACCCGCTGCGGTAATTTGTCCGGTAAAGAAGCGACCAAACTGGTTCGCTGCTTCCACCACTGCCCGATATCCGGCAATATTGGCCATGGAACTGAGGGCATCTAGCTTTTGGGCTCGGCTAATGCGGGGGACAGCATCCATCGCTAGAACCGTGGCGCGGCGCTGGGCTAGGGCTTCGATTAACTCAGGATTTTGTTTAGCCCAAATAAAGCTAATGAGCGTGCCATTTTCCCGGAGGAGGTGGGTTTCCTCCAAGCTGGGGGGACGAACCTTGAGGACAATGTCCGCCTCAGCCCAGAGTTGCTCAGCGCTTTCTATAATCTGGCAGCCAGCTTGACGATACGTTTCGTCGGAAAAATTAGCCAACTCTCCCGCACCCGTCTGGATCAGGACTGTAAATCCATATTTTTGCAGCGTTTTAACCGTGTCCGGTGTTGCTGCAACCCGCGCTTCTCCGGCGAGGATTTCCTTGGGGATCCCAATTTTTAAATGAGGTTTTTCTTGGGTCAGTAGCTCTTGGGACGGCTGTGATAGCGTGTTTCTCTCAATTGCGATCGCCATGTATCAATCTTCCTTCACCATGACGTGTAGATGGAAATGAAGCGTTCGTATTACCCAATGGATCGTAAATTGATCCCCTGATTTACGATGGATTCTTAATCTGTTGTAGAGAATCCAAGTATTTGTTTACACAATTCTGAACTGATTACTCACTACGCCAAACCGCAAAGATTGGGATCTTTGAGTTACGAATTTTCTAGAATGAGATTTTTCTGAGGGCTGCCACTAAAGGACTGCCCCTATCTGACATACGTTGGAGTGAATGTACTGCATCGATCCCGGTATACCTGGAACCTCCTCAGTTCAATCTCCGTCAAGAGAGAATGAGGGTCTGCAAACCCCACAGTCTTCATGGCAGTATGGAGGAGCTCAATCACACTGCTGCTAGCAGTTCATCCTTGAATGAGCCTCCGATCGACCTGTCCTGGCAACGCTGATAGGCGAAAGCGAAGCTGACAGGTTGAAGCGAGATCAATGCTGGATCACCGAACTGAAGCCTATTCCCCGTTTTGTTTTAGGTAAATTCCCTATGCGCTTTTCCAAGTTTCTTCTGCGTCGTACAGCCTTGGCTGGCACGATCGCAACCCTGACGGTTCTAAGTCTCCCAGTGATCACTCATTCCCAAGGCTTGACCATTTTTAGTGGTGTCCCTGCGGAAAAACAGTTGAGCTCGCGGGTGGATTTCGGCGGCAACCCCAGCGCCTTCGATCGCTATCGGCTGCGCATCGACAAGAAAAAAATGAAACTGGCAGCGGCTCAGTTCGTGATTGACTATCCTGATTACTTCGATGGCAAGCTCGATCCGAAAAACGTTGAGCTCTACGTCAACGGCAAAAAGGTCGCCCTACAAGAAGTCAAGTGGGATGAAGAGAATTTCTTTATTGAGCTCTTTCCCCAGGAACCAGTACCCGCTGGCAGCAGTGTAGAAATCATGCTGTCCAACGTGAAAAATCCTCGCAACAATGGCATGTACTACTTTAACTGCCGAGTTCTTACCCCAGGGGATGCCCCCCTCCTACGAGATATCGGAACTTGGATCATTGAAATTAGCTAGGGGATGGGTCTATAGTAGTAGACTGTGACTTTTTTCATGGTCTACGACTTGTTTCATAGCCTACGACCACCCTACCCAGACTGGAGATACTTTTTATGAAGCGCACACTCGAGGGCACTCGCCGTAAAAGAAGACGGGTTTCTGGTTTCCGTGTTCGCATGAGAACGCACAATGGTCGTCGCGTCATCAAGGCTCGTCGTCGCAAGGGACGGGCACGCTTGTCCGCAGCCTAGTTTATCTAGCTAGAGACAACATCTGTAACTCGATCGCAGCGATGGCAGGTTATTCATTTGGCATTGCCTAAAGCCAATCGACTTAAGCATCGGCAAGACTTTGATAGGGTTTATCAGCGAGGCAAACGGCGGCGAGCGAGCTGCTTGCACCTTGTTGCCCTTCGGCTATCTCCTAGGCCATCTCCGGAAGCCGAAGATCCAACAGTCTTGCCGCTTCAGATTGGCATTTCAATTAGCAAGAAAGTCAGCAAACATGCTGTGGTTCGCAACCGAATTAAGCGCCGGATTAAGGCTGCCCTGCGTCAGTTTTTACCTCGGATGACCACCGGGTGGAAGCTTGTGGTGGTTGTCCGCGCCCAAGCGGTGGAATGCGATTACTGGAAGTTTCTGCAAGAATTAGAGCAGTTATTGGTCGAAGCCGAGGTACTGCATGGCAGTTAAAGAAGAGGTTTACTACGAAGGTGGCCCCCATCGGGGAGATCTAATCCTCAATGGGTTGCTGGCGTTCACAATTGTCTGTCTTCCCCTCACGATCGGGGCTGTGGTTCGTGCCCTGTGGTTGCGCTACCGCATTACCGATCGTCGCGTTAGCATTACTGGCGGTTGGCGGGGGCAGGATCGCGCCGATGCGGTCTATTCAGAGATCGATCGCGTGATTTCCGTTCCCAGAGGCTTAGGCATTTGGGGAGATATGGTTTTGGTACTCAAGGATGGCAGTCGCTTGGAAATGAAAGCAATGCCAAAATTCCGTGAGGTGGAAGCCTATATCAACGAACGGATCACCGCCAAAGCTAGCACAACCAATAAGACCAAGACTTCACAGCGCTAGTTCCAAAATTCTGAATTTATCCAGTGTGGCAAGACAGGCTACACTGGAACTTGGTCTGTTAAAGCTCCTAGAGACTGGGTGTTGTATCAAGGCCAGATTATTTCTTCAACAACTTATCAATCGACTCGAAGGCGCATGGATTTCGGTATCGGTTTTCTTTCAAATAACGTCATGCTGCCGATCCTGGACTTCTTCTACGGGATCGTGCCTAGCTATGGTCTCGCGATCGTGGCACTGACCTTGGTTGTACGTTTTGCGTTGTATCCCCTCAGTGCAGGTTCGATCCGAAACATGCGCCGGATGCGCGTTGCCCAACCCGTCATGCAAAAACGCATGAAGGAAGTTCAAGAGCGGTACAAGAACGATCCGGTTAAACAGCAGGAAGAGGTGAGTGCCCTCTACAAAGAATTTGGCAACCCCTTGGCAGGCTGCTTCCCCCTGCTCGTCCAAATGCCTGTTCTGTTTGCCCTGTTTGCCACGCTCCGGGGATCGCCCTTCTCGGACGTACCTTACAATATCAAGGTACAAATTTTGCCTACTGAGCAGGCTGCTTTGGTTCAGCCCCAGGCGTTCACTACGGAAACCCATAACATTTACCTAGCAGATGGGCTTCACTCCCCTGTCCAAGCTCTTCTGCCGGGAGGCAACAAGGTTGGGGTTGGTGACAAAATTCAGGTGGAATTTCAAACACCTGAAGGGAAGCCCTTCTCAGCTCTGGCTGCAGAATATCCCGAGACAAATCTTACCCCTCGCTACAAAGTCTTGACTGGTAGTGAGCGGGTCACCATCAACGAAGACGGAACGATTCAAGCCCTACAGCCCGGAGAAGCGACGATTCAAGCTTTTATTCCCGGACTCGCTGCGGACAAAGGATTCCTATTCATTGATGCCCTAGGTCGTGTAGGTGCTGTGGATCCCGATGGAACCATTCACTGGGATATCGTAGGCATGGTTCTGTTCTTTGGCGTCAGCCTCTACATCAACCAATTGCTGTCCGGACAAGGTTCAACCGGAAATTCTCAGCAGGATACGGTGAATAAGATTACACCGGTGCTGTTTTCGGGAATGTTTCTGTTCTTTCCTCTGCCAGCGGGTGTGCTGATGTACATGCTGATCGCGAACATCTTCCAAACCCTGCAAACCTTTATTCTGTCGCGGGAACCCCTGCCGGAAAATCTGCAAAAGCTGGTAGATGCTGAAGCGTCTGGCAAGGGTGCAGCCACGGCCACCGTGGATGTCAGTGCCATTCCTTTTGAACCGGGTCAGAAGAAAAAGAAGGCATAGATCATGGGTAATCATCCATCTCAGGAACGGGGACAACAATGGCTAGCGCAGGTTTTGCAGCTAGCAGGTTTGGATGTGGAGCTCGTGACTGAGATGGTTGAGGTTGATGATGAACACAATTGTTGGCTCACGATCGTTGCTGATCGCCTCTCTTCTGAACAGAAAGCTGCGCTCTTAGGCGATCGGGGCCAAGTTCTGGATTCCCTGCAATATCTAGCTAACGCCACTCTCAATATTGGTCAGGTAGAAGATGCCCAAGGTGCATATATTCTTGAACTAGAGGGTTACCGAAAAAACCGCATTCAACAACTTCAAGCTATTACAGAAGAAGCCGTTGCAGCGGTACGTGAAACGGGACAAGATTTTGAGATTAAATCCCTATCTTCCGCTGAACGCCGAGAAGTCCATGGATTGCTCAAACATTACCCGGATTTAGAAAATTTCAGTCGCGGCCAGGAACCCGATCGTCGCCTAGTGGTTCGCCTCAAATCCACGGAAAGCGAGTAAATTCTCTCCCTGCCGACCCATTGTGACCCAGAAGTTACTCTCAGATTACTAAATCTTTCCTATTTTTCTCCCAGTTTTTACCCTCACAACCCTTCTCGCAAGCACCATTTGTTGGATAGAGCGAGTTGTGAGTCCCTGCATTGGAGCCGATTCCCATGGAACCCATTTACATTCCTCGCTTGACCAAGTTGCCCGATGGAACAGAAACCATTGAATTTAAAGAGTTTTTCCAAGATTTAGAAACCTTGACTCCGGTACAAGGGGTGTGCCGAGTGACCCACAAAGGTAATTTTTTAGAGACTGCGGTTAAAGCAGACACCATTATCACCCTCTGTTGCGATCGCTGCCTCCAGCAATACAATCATCGGCTTTCCGTGGAAACAGCAGAATTTCTCTGGCTGACCGATGGGGAAGCGATCGATCCGGAGGAGATTCCACTGGACGAGGATCTCATCATTGAGGAAATGGTGGAGACCCTGCCAAAGGACGGCACCTTTGACGTAGGTTCCTGGATCTATGAGCAACTTTGTTTAGAGCTGCCCCAACGCAAGCTCTGTAGTGCAGATTGTGGGGGGATCACCCTCAGCCCGAGCCAAACGGAGCAGCCCGATGCCCGCTGGTCTGCCCTAGAAGCCCTACGGGGACAGTTACCCAATTAGTCCAGCTCAGGTAGCCCCTAAAATCTTGATTGATTCAGCATTGATTCCTGCGTTGACTTCCCCGCTTGATTCAGAGAATCAGTTGCCAAATGCCGAAGCTGCCCTTGAGAATGGAACATTGAGCCTTCCATTTATCGCTTCGCCATGAGTTTTAGTGACGAGTTCAACCTTCTACTGCGAGCCCGCTATCCCATTCTCTACATTCCCACACGAGAGGAAGAACGGGTTGAAGCCACGATCGCGGACTGTGCCAAATCGCGGGAAGGCAGAGCCGTCTATACTTGGGACTTTGTGGATGGCTATCAGGGCAACCCCAACGACGCTGGCTTTGGCAAACGCAATCCCTTACAGGCTTTAGAATTTGTCGAAAAACTACCCGCTGCGGCTCCAGCGATTTTTATTCTGCGGGATTTTCAGCGCTTCCTAGAGGATATTTCCGTTTCCCGTAAGCTGCGCAATCTATCGCGATTACTGAAAGCCCAGCCGAAAAATCTGGTGATTTTAGCATCGAACCTGGCAATTCCGGAAGAACTCAGTGATGTTTTAACGGTTCTTGAATTCCCATTGCCGAATACCCAAGAAATTCGATCGGCGATCGATCAACTCCTCAGCCCCCTGGGAGCCAGCCCCAATGCCGATCTGATGGATAGTCTGGTGCGGGCTTGCCAAGGACTATCGATCGAACGCATTCGACGGGTTCTAGGTCGGGCGATCGTGCTGCACAACGGCCAACTCCAGGCGGAGGATGTGGACTTGGTGCTGGAGGAAAAACGGCAAACCATCCGCCAAACCCAGATTCTGGATTTCTATCCTGCTACTGAAAAAATTACGGACATCGGGGGATTGGATAACCTAAAGGACTGGCTGTTGCGGCGGGGGGGGGCCTTTTCCGATCGGGCCAGACAGTATGGCCTCCCCCACCCCAAAGGCTTGATGCTGGTCGGGGTGCAGGGCACCGGGAAATCCCTCACCGCCAAAGCGATCGCCCACCACTGGCGACTTCCGTTACTACGCCTTGATGTGGGGCGTCTATTCGGTGGCTTAGTCGGGGAGTCAGAGTCCCGCACTCGCCAAATGATCCAACTAGCAGAAGCATTGGCTCCCTGCGTCCTGTGGATTGATGAAGTGGATAAGGCCTTTGCCGGGGCGGATGGACGGGGAGATTCCGGCACCAGTAGCCGCGTGTTTGGAACATTTATTACTTGGATGGCGGAAAAAACTTCCCCCGTATTCGTCGTGACTACGGCCAACAATATCCAAGCGCTCCCGCCAGAAATGTTGCGCAAAGGTCGTTTCGACGAAATTTTCTTTGTCGGCTTACCCAGCCAAGAAGAACGCCGCGCCATTTTTGAAGTGCATTTATCCCGCTTGCGACCTCAGAAAATGCAGGAGTATGACCTCGATCGCTTGGCTTATGAAACTCCCGATTTTTCCGGTGCAGAAATTGAGCAAACCCTAATCGAAGCCATGCATCTAGGGTTCAGCCAAAATCGCGACTTTACCACCGACGACATTCTGGAATCCGCCAGTCAAATCGTTCCCCTGGCCAGAACGGCCCGCGAGCAAATCCAATTTCTTCAGGATTGGGCCGCTGCGGGCAAAGCTCGCCTTGCCTCTCGCCATAGTGCGTTGAGCGATCGGATCCAGCAGCAACTTCAACAACCCGATTGAGCCTTCTTCTCCTATACTGGACGGGACAATCATCTAGGCCGAAATCACACTTCGCTGTTGAGAGGTGTTAGAAACTGCAAGGGTGTTGACCTCGCACTTGGACTGCGATGACAGTGAGTTGAAACTAGGCTGAGATTAAAGTGCAGGATTGGGGGAAGTATGCGTTGGGTTGCAAAAACCTTTGTCGGAATCTTTGTGGCCGTTGGAATCTTGGTAGTGGGTGGCTACTTCGCAGCCAATTACTTGATCACCCAATTTACTAAGCTACCAGACCGTCCCACCTTCCCCAACGACGATCCCAACTACCTGAAAAATCAGGCTAAGGCGATCGTGAAACCCAAACCTAGCAATCCTTCAAGTTCCGATAAAAATAAAGCCACTTCCAGTAATCCGGAAAGCAAGTTGGATAAGCCGCTGCCTCCAGGAGCTTTTGAGGGCAAAGTGATTCAACCGATCGGCCTAGTATTACGGCAATCTGCCAGTTTGGATGGGGCTCCTGCAGGAGGGATTGGATTCAATGAGAAAGTGGTGGTTTTAGAAAGTTCTCCCGATGGGAATTGGCAAAAGGTTCGGCTCATGAACAGCGATCGAGAAGGCTGGGTCAAGGGCGGCAACATTGAAAAAGTCCAATAATTCTTGCCACCCAACCCAAGCATGAATTTTTCGGCCAATGGGATCAGTTAATATACCGAAAAGAGAATCCATAAAGAGAATCCATCCGAACCTGACCTATCTCTTCCAACGCGATGATCTCTTGGCGCACGGCCTATCTCTTAGCGCACTGATCTGGAGTGATTCCCATGGCCCCTTCAAAATTAGTCTCCTTGCTGCAAAATCGTCTAGCAGAATTGTTCACGACGCTTAACGGACTGCTGCAATCTTCCCTCAGTGGACTGGCTTACACTCGACTGCTGAGTTTAGCGATCGGAGTTTTGATTTTAGCGATCGGGAATGCAGCCGTTGCCCTTCAGAAAGGTGACGAGGGGGACGCTGTGGCCGATCTGCAAAATCGTCTCACGGCAGCTAATTGCTATGACGGCCCAATCTCAGGCTATTTCGGAGAATTGACCCAGGCAGGCGTTATCCGCTGTCAAGTACAATATGGTCTTGATCCGGATGGGGTGGCGGGTTCCCAAACCCTGGCCGCTTTGGGGGGAGCAGCCTCAGAACCTCAACCTTCCACTGAAGCGATTGTCCCCCAGACAACCGCTAGGCAGGAAACAGCGACCCCCGAATCTCGCCTCCAAATTGGTGATCAGAACGAAGCAGTGGTCACCCTACAGCAACAATTAGCTCAGTTAGGTTTCTATTCCAGCAAGATTGACGGTATTTTTGGCCCGAAAACTCAAGCGGCAGTGCAGCAATTACAACGCTCCAGCAATTTGCCCGACGATGGCATTATGGGTTCCAAAGAGCAAGCTGCTTTAGCTTCGGCCCTAAGTCAACCATCTGTTACACAAGCTCCCCTGACCACTGCAACAGAAGCTGCACCCACTAACCTCAACTCTACAATTCAACTTGTTAGGGGAGATCAGGGGCCAGATGTTAAACGTCTTCAGCAGCGTTTGCAAGAGCTAGGTTGGTTTCAAAGTAACGTCACTGATTATTACGGCAACATCACCCAAACAGCCGTTGCTGATTTTCAGCGATCGCACAGTTTACCGGTAACAGGAATTGCTGATGCCCAAACCCTCGCAGCTCTAGAGATTACGACCCCGCAGCTGACCCAATCTGCAAAACCAGCCCAATCAGTTCAGACTCTAAATCAGACCCAGTCGCCCTTTTCCAGTGGGTCTTTCACCACTTCATCCTCACAAACACCGTTCACCAGCCCATCTTTCCGAGCTCAACCTTTCAAAGCCCCAACTGCAACCAAACCGTCCATGCAACAGGTTCGACGCTATGTCGTCGTAATCCCCATTCAGAGTGGTGCCACCCTCTATCAAGTTCGGCAAATTTGGAACAGTGCCTCACAAATTTCGAATGAAAAGAAAGGGGCTTATATCCAGGCAGGAGCCTTTACTCAACGATCGGAGGCCGATCGGCAATCCCAGCTTTTGCGAGCCTATGGTTTAGATGCGCGGGTTGATTACCAGTAAGCTAGGGCATCCAATAGATGCGCGGGTTGATTACCAGTAAGCTAGGGCATCCAACCAAAAACATCCAATCAATAGACAACCAACCAATTCGGCATTCAACCGCCATCTACACCGGAAGTAACGATCGCTGACAAGTAGGGCACACTGCATGGATCGTCAGTTGGCAATCCAATAGGTGATAGCCCTCTTTCTGTGCAACTTTCATACCGGTTTTCAGCACTGATTCGGTCTTAAATTCGATCGTCTTATTGCAGCGCACGCAAATAAGGTGGTGGTGATGGTGGGGATGGGGTTGGTTTAACTCGTAGTGTTTATGACCTTCCGCCAATTCTAGTTCCCGCAAAATGCCCATACGAGCCATCATCTTCAAAGTACGATAGACCGTTGAAAGGCTGATCGCTTCACCTTGACCTTTGAGCAAATGAAACAGATCTTCAGCACTTAAGTGCTTTCCCCGCTCCAGATTTTGAAACACTTGCAGGATTGTTTCTCGCTGGGCAGTCATTCGCCAACCGCGCTCATTGAGCTCGGCTTTGAGAGAAGATGCTGTGTAGGCTGAGGCATTCATACTTGCAACAAACTCATCTCTATTGAGAATTAGAATAGTTGTATTCTAGCTCAGTAGCAAGAATGCGAGTCTATTGAGAATTACCTGCAAGAGTGCTTAAACCTTTGTTATGTACACTGATTTGAGTGATAGACGCTATTGAGTGATAGACGCTAACATCAGCGCGATCGCCTATAAATTGTAAAAATCTAATTGCAAAATAAAAAACCTGAACCCTACAGGATCCAGGTTATTCAGGTTGGGAAATGCGATCGGGATGAGAATGCCAAGGGTAGCAAGCATCGTCTGCCGCAACCTTAGGATGGCCCCAATGTAGCTTACCCTAAAGCTTCTAGGTAATCTCGGACGCGATTGCGACGCTTGGGTTGACGCAACTTTTGCAGGGCCTTCGCTTCAATTTGCCGCACACGTTCCCGCGAAAGATCCAAGGCTCGGCCAATTTCCGCGAGGGAGTAGGGCTGTCCACTGTCTAGGCCAAAGCGCATTTGAATCACATCCCGCTCCCGGCTAGTCAAATCTGACATCAGATTCAACAAATCTCGGCGGAGAGATTCCCGCATTAACAGTTCTTCAGGGGACAGATCTTCCGTTTCCAGCAAATCGCCTAGTTCGGTATCTTTTTCCTTGCCCACTTTGGTTTCCAACGAAACCGATCGGGGCACCTTAAGCAAGACTTCCCGAACTTGCGGTACCGTCATTTCGAGTTCTTTAGCAATATCTTCGATCGTGGCAGTCCGGCCTTTTTCTTGGGCGATCTTCCGTTGCGCTTTCTTAATTTTATTGAGTTTCTCTGTGATGTGAACGGGCAAGCGAATGGTACGGCTTTGGGTCGCGATCGCTCGGGTAATCCCTTGGCGAATCCACCAGTAAGCATAGGTACTGAACCGATAGCCCTTGGTGGGATCAAACTTTTCGACGGCCCGTTCTAACCCTAAAGTACCTTCTTGAATGAGATCCAGGAGCTCCAACCCTCGGTTTTGATATTTCTTCGCAACGGATACGACCAAACGCAGATTGGCTTTGATCATATGTTCTTTAGCTTGAAGCCCTTCCCGCTGAATCGCTTCGAGTTCCTCCAATGCCAAGCCCACCACTTGCGCCCAAGCCTGTTTCCCTTCCGCCAAAATGGGTTTGAGATCCGCCACAGTGACGCCTGCTTCCGTCGCCCAACGTTCCAAGGAAGGCCGATGGCCCAAGATAGAGGTCAAGCGATCGCGGGCGTCCATCAGTTGGACATAGCGTTGAATCGGGGGATAATCAGCGGCAGCGGCATCCCGTTGTTCTAACAACGCCATATAGCGCTGCACCTTCTGCGCCTCTGAGACTTCCTCATCTCGACCCAAGAGACGAACTCGGCCAATTTCCTGGAGATACATCCGAACCAGATCGGTGGTTCGTCGTGCTGACTTACCCAGATTCAATTCTTCAGCAACTTCAAGGTCAATGTCCTGGAGATCATCCATTGTGGGTTCAAAATTACCCTCAGGAATCGGCGTTTCAAAATTCTGAGTAAACAAAGAAAAGTCATCCATAGGAGAGGTTCTCGTAGTCCGCAGGGCGGCAAAAGGGGCAGAAAAAACTCAGTGACCGTCTCTACAAGGGCTTTGGATCGGCTTATGGTTTAGTATTCCCGCGATCGAGGTCATCGAAACAACCTCTTGCGGATCATTCATTTTTCTGCTAGCAATATGAGCCAAAAATGAGTTTTTTAAGTATGCACGCTGATCTATCACTCCAGTAACCTGTGCCAGAATCGGGACACTTTCTGAATCTAGGCCGCCTAGGTGGAAAAATTCCCTAGCTAGGCCGGAAGATTACTTAGAACATTTGCTCTACAGGATCCCAGAGTCCGTATCGTTACTGATGGTGGTGACTACACCAGGTATATCCAGAGTTCCTGAAAAAAGAACAACTTATGCAGATCTGGGGCCCAGCCATTGCAGCTCTATGCCCCAGTCTTTCTGCAAGCTTTTTTCAGTTCTGGAATCTGTGCATAGGACGCCGTAGGTAGCGTTATCTAGGGTGTGTCGGTGATTGAGTAGTGATTGCGTCTTTTCAGATTGTTGGAGTCAGCCACAGATTGCATCCATGCTTACCTAACAATCCTCCTCACCATCTGGAACCAGTTTGGAATCTTTGCTATGCAACCCATGACACAATTCAAATCCAGTTGTTTAACCTCCCTATTGGCGATCGCAGGTTCTCTTCTGATTGCCTTACCCAGTTGGGCGAAACCAGCCACATTAACAGCCCAAGATGCCAATGCCCGAATTAATCTACGCTCTGGCCCCCAAGTCAACACCCAGGCGATCGGTTCTGGCTACGTCGGCGATCGCGTCGAGGTTCTACGGCAGCGTTGGCTCAATGAAGGGACAGAGCAGTGGTTTTACCTCCGGTTCGCGACCACTGGGAAAGAAGGGTGGGTTCGGAGTGATTTCGTGCAATTTGCTGACAGTGCTGATCAGTACGGGACCCTCAGTGGCAGTGACCCCAACGATCGCATCAATCTTCGATCGGCTCCTAGCACCGCTGGACGGGTAATGCACTACGGCCTATCGGGAGATGTGGTCAAAGTCATTCGTGAGTTGCAAGGCGACAATGGCTACACTTGGCACTATGTCGAATTTCCCTCCGGAGCCAAGGGTTGGGTACGGGGCGATCTGTTAATTGTTTGGGGCGAAGGCTGCTAAAGAGCCATTATTTGCTAGGGCTCAGATGATTTGCTAACGCTCAGGTTTACTGCCCCGCGACATCAGTGCAGCGATCGCATCCTGGGGTGTAATCTGCCCTTGCAGCAATAAATAAACCTGTTCCGCGATCGGGAGTTCAATGCCTTGTTGCTGGGCTACCTGTAATAGGACTTGGGTTGTATTGACCCCTTCAGCAGTTCCTTCCAAATTCCCTAAAATTTCGGTCAGCGTTTGCCCCTGCGCTAAGCCATAGCCCACTTGATAATTGCGGCTGAGTGAGCTACTACAGGTCGCCATCAGATCACCCAGGCCCGCAAGACCGTAGAACGTATCCGCCTTCGCGCCCCAATGGATGCCGATACGAATCATTTCTGCCAGTCCCCGTGTGATCAATCCCGATTTGGCATTCGTGCCCAAATGCAACCCATCACAGGTTCCCACCGCGATCGCCATCACATTTTTCAATGCGCCACCTAGCTCCACCCCTAACGGATCATCGTTGGTGTAAACGCGAAATCGCGGTGAGGAAAATAGGGTTTGCACTTGAGTAGCTGCACCGGGTCGATCGCTGGCAACCACTGTAGCGGCGGGTAAGCCTTGCTGAATTTCCTTAGACAGGTTCGGCCCCGATAGCACCACCACTGGATTGTTAGGAAAGCCCATCTGCCAAATTTGTGAGGGTAGTTTGGGTAAGACAGTAGCTGTCCCAGACTCAGGATCGAGCCCTTTGGTAGCTGAAATTAGAATGGTTGCTGGAGGCAAGCCGATCGTTTGCAACTGCTGCACGATCGCTCGGACACCTTTCATGGAAATCGCCGACAAAATCACCTGCGACCCCGCGATCGCATCCCGCAAGCTCATCTCACAACTCCGCGACCAAACCACCACATCATGGCCGTTTTCCCGAGCCAATGCTGCCAAGGTCGTTCCCCAGGCCCCTGCACCCACGATCGTAATCTTCAACGTGATTCCCCCATCCCTGAGCTGATCATGTCTATAACGTTTGGCTACAACTGGGTTGGCTGAGGTTGACCCTGGGGTTGGCTCCGGGGATAGCGTTCCATCAGCGATCGAACTTGCTCAGCGTGGTAGGAACTGCGGGTCAGCGGCGATGACACGACTTGTAGGAACCCCAAGGATTCACCATATAACCACCATGCTTCAAATTGCTCTGGAGTGACAAACGATTGCACGCCCAAATGCTTCTGGGTGGGTTGAAGATACTGCCCGATCGTTAAAATATCGCAATCGACCGATCGTAGATCCTGCATGACTTGGCGCACTTCTTCATCGGTTTCGCCTAGACCCGCCATGATGCCAGATTTGGTATACACCCAAGGGGCAATCTCTCGACAACGACGCAACAGTTCTAGCGATCGCTGGTAGTCACCCTGCGGGCGTGTGCGGCGATAGAGACGAGGCACCGTTTCCGTATTGTGGTTCAGCACTTCTGGAGCCGCTGCAAGAATGATGGCCAAGGCTTCCCAGTTACCGCATAGATCGGGGATGAGAACTTCGATCGTCGTTCCGGGTGAAACTTTGCGAACTTCCTGAATACAGCGAACAAATTGCGCCGCACCGCCATCGGGTAAATCATCCCGATTCACCGATGTGATGACTACATGATTCAAGCGCATCCGGCGCACGGCTTCCGCAAGATTCAAGGGCTCTAGCGGATCCAATGGTTTAGGCTTTTTTTCAAAATCGATGTCACAGTAGGGGCAGGCACGGGTGCAGGCAGGCCCCATAATCAAAAACGTGGCTGTGCCATTGTTGAAACACTCACCAATATTGGGACAGGAGGCTTCTTCGCAAACCGTATTCAGCCCCAAATCTCGGAGGGTTTCTTTGACTGCGCCCACCCGCTCCCATTGGGGGGCTTTGACTCGCAACCAATCAGGCTTAACCACCACGGCAATTTTCTCAACGCTTGTGCATTCCCCATCTTAGCAGTGAGTTGAGGGTTCCCCTTGCTCTGACCTTTGACGATCGAGGTTGATTCACCCGCCTAATGTTCGATCTAGTCCAAAAAATATCTTCAAGATCTGACGAATTTTGTGCTACTCTATATGAGTTCGCATGTTTGTAATTAGCAATCAATGCTGAGATAAACATGTTGTATCGGGATGTAGCGCAGCTTGGTAGCGCACTTCGTTCGGGACGAAGGGGTCGCAGGTTCAAATCCTGTCATCCCGATTTAAATTAAGTTGTGAGTTTCGCACAAAATGCCATTCCTATGGGATGGCATTGCTTTTTTCAAGGTACTTTTTCGAGACACTTTTTCAAGACACTTTTTCAGGGCGCGTTTTTTGAGGACAATGGAGCTAACTTCCGTGCAGCATTGTCGTGTCTTGGGAACTCTTGAAAGTAGTTTCAGGTATAGCCGTCATGTTTGTGCATTTCCACAATTGTCTCTAGTATGGGGAAGTCATCTGCAGTTCCAATAGTAATCGCAATCAACTTTACAACTACTATAGTGTTGTCATGTTCTAACGCCTATGGCACTTCACTGGCGTTATTGTCGAGTACATTGTTCCCTAATGCATCATCAGCAAATGCATCGTTATCGAATTCGTTAGGATTAGACCCATCACTTCTATCTAGTCCAGCAAAATCATCAACGGCTCTTCCTGCCCTGTTTTCAGGAGAAGTGAGACTACCGTTGCAACAAACTCACCCTCCGATTGAAGTCATCATTGCTGGTGCGGACAACTTTAATCCACAGTTGCAACAGCCCCTTCCTGAACTTTTGCCCCCCCAAACTTCTCCCAAAAATAATTCTGCGCTTCCCAAGACTTCTACCCCCCAGCCAGGAAACAATTTTAAAGAGGTAACTTCTGCTGCATCCGCTTCGCAGAATCGTCCTGCAAGTTCCAACTCTCAGCCGAGTTCTCTCCAAAAAGCTCCCGTTGTACCAGAGAGTTTAACTACGAACTTTCGTCGCGATCGCGATAACTTTGGACAAGAAAACCTGTTGTTGGAAACCACCCCGCAGTTCAAGCTGCCCAATGGGGATCTGCTGAACTTTACGACAGGGGTTAATCTGTTCAAAGAATCCGATCGCGATACTCTAATCAATGTTCCCTTGAGGGTTAGCTGGGAAACTCGCATTAACTCCGTGAAACTTCGTCCTGAAATTGGGCTAGATTTTTTTAACCGATTACCGATCGCGCCCAACCTACGGCTCAAGCTAGAAACCCCCATTTCTTCAAGCGCAACTTTGTCGGGACTTGTTAGCTACGGGCCTTACAAGTTCAACGCCACAACATTAGAAAATCAAATTTCCGCCTTCCATCTGAGCCCTGCCCTATTTTGGAAGCTTGAAAAAGATACTCAGTTTTTTGGGATGTATCGCTTTGGGCAATACAGTGATGGCAACACTGAGCACCAGCTAATTGGTCGATTGGAACACAAGATTGGTCAATTTTCGATCGCAGCCAATGCCTTTCTCTGGAGCTTTAATAACGACGTTGCCGGAACCAGCGGATACTTTTCACCCCCCGATTTCCTAGTCTACAACGGAGAAATCGCATGGGAAGGAAAACCCTTTGACTTCCTGCGCTGCCGACTCTCAACGACCTTGGGAGAACAACGACTCAAGGGTAGTTTTTCCAATGCAAATACCTATGAAGCTCGTTGCACAGCGATCTTAAGTCCAACTATTGAGGCAGATTTGGGTTACGCCTTAAGCAATGTCCAAAATCGTAGTCCCGACAATAGTCCTTTCCAGAATCAATCCTTTACTGGGCAATTAAGGGTCAAATTCTAAGCATGCATGACAGATTGATTAATCGAAGTTTCAAAACCGTATATTTACGTAAATCAATAGGATTGAGGCTTCTTAAAATTATAGATTCCAAGCAGTTGCTTGATAAATTCTCCCAAATAACCCGGAGAGGTTTTGATTTACTTCATTATTTGGGCAATCTATAGTTAAGAATTTTAAAAGTTTTGTCCATTGGGTTAATTAGAATTGCTAATTGTTTGCTAGACATTTGCCACTCAGATTATGAATTCAGATTTTGAACCACCGCCTCGGGGAAGGGTTGCATTTACGTTTGTCAGTGGAATTGCAACCGCGATCGTACTGATCGTTGGGGTTGAAACTCTTGCAACGAAATTTCAGCATCCCAAGACTAATAACAAAGACACAACTGAATCCCGCAACAATCAGTCGTCTGAGATGCTCAACTCCCAGGCAAAACGCTTGGCTAAATTGGATGCCCAATCTGTGCAGTTGGAAGGAACACCAGTTCCTTTGGCTCAACAAGTCCCTATCAAGACGGCTGCACCCGTTGCTGCACGACCCTTAACTTCAGCGGAACAGGCGATCGCGCGCCATGCCTGGGAGTATTTCCGCAATAACTGGAATGAGGAAACCGGGTTAGTCAATTCTGTGAATGACTTTGCTTCCGTGACCCTGTGGGATCAGGCAGCAGCCTTAGCAGCCTTAGTCAGTGCTAAGGAGTTAGAAATTATTCCGACTACAGAGTTCGAGCCAAAACTCGATCGTATGTTGAAAACCCTGGCCAAGTTACCTCTCTACCGCAAGGAACTACCCAACAAAGTCTACAACGCGAAAACGCTGCTCCCGGTTAACTACGGCAAGCTAGATAAGCTGGAAGAAATTGGCTGGTCAGCGATCGATCTGGGTCGTATGGTCATTTGGCTGCAAATTGTTGGGTCACGCTATCCCAAGTTCCAGCCCCAAGTGGCGGCCATTCGTAACCACTGGAATGTTCAACGGCTAACTAAGCAGGGCCAAATGTTTGGCACCAGTGTCATCAACGGCAAAGAGCAATACCACCAAGAGGGACGTTTAGGCTACGAAAACTATGCAGCCTTTGGCTTAAAGCTCTGGGGACTCAATGTTGAAAAAGCCTTAGAAACGAGATCGAACACTGCTTTCGTCAATCTCTATAACCAAGGTGTTCCCTACGACAAACGGGATTACGCCAAATCAGGGGCCAATAACTATGTGTTGAGTGAGCCTTATATTCTAGATGGCATTGAAACAGGCTTCCAGTCCCTGCCGAAAGCCTACGCCGATCGCATTCTCGCTGCCCAGGAAGCCCGCTACCAGGCAACCAACCAACTCACTGCCGTGACCGAAGACAACCTCGATCGGGCCCCCTACTTCGTCTACAACACCCTCTTTGTCAATGGCCAAGCGTGGGGCACGATTACCGACACCCGGACTTCGCGACCAGATTTACGCTTCCTCAGCGCTAAGGCAGCGATCGGGTGGCACGTCCTATACAACACTCCCTACACTGAAAAGCTATCCCAGTTTGTCCAAACCCGGCTCAAAGCCGACAAAGGCTGGTACAACGGCTTTTATGAAGCTCTCAACAGTCCTAATCAGGCATTAACCGCCAACAACAACGGCATCATCTTGGAAAGCTTACTCTACCAGCAAGTGGGGCAGCCCTTGGTGCAATGGGCGAACGTACCTGTACCCTAGAGATCGCATCATCAGCCTTCGATCGCCCCCCTAACTTGTGTTCCTCAGCCTGCCAGTTATTAACCCATAATGTGAACCCATAATGTGAACCCATGATATGAATACACACTATCTTCGAAATTCAGAAAAGCTGTTACATCCCTCTTTATGACTTGAT
The DNA here is from genome assembly GCA_002148405.1 of Alkalinema sp. CACIAM 70d. GTDB lineage: Bacteria > Cyanobacteriota > Cyanobacteriia > Leptolyngbyales > Leptolyngbyaceae > Alkalinema. The sequence continues at coordinate 97,968 of MUGG01000058.1, forward strand.
TACATCTCTTTTAGCGTGTTTTCAGCCATAACACTCTCAATGTTTCCTCATAGATCTTCCCCAAGAAATATATCTGCGTAAAGCGTACTATTTCCAGCCAGCATTGCTCCGTCACAAAGCGTTCCCAGTTCAATTGACTGAATCCAAGAATCATTCCCAATCTTTCATACTAAATTCCCTTAACATTACTCAAATTTCTTTTAAATTATGATTTCTTGCGAGTACTCGTTTTAGTTGTGTGATTCGGTATTCCTGCTTCCTAATGTTTCAGTTATACAGTTGAATTCTATGAGATTAATTAAGCGCTATCCCCAATGGATTCGTTGCACAGCAGCTTTCCTAGTGGGCTTAATGTTGCAAACCTTACTGGCGGGAATCAGCCCAACCCAACTATTTGCCCAGCCTACCCCAACCAACTTGGCCTGCGAGCAAATTCGTAACCCGCTCACCCCAGAAGAACAGGAACAGGCGCGAATTGCATGGCAGTATTTTGTCAAAAACTACCAGCCCAGTACAGGCTTCACAAACTCTGTAGGAGGCTATCCATCCGGTTCCCTCTGGGATATGGGCAATTATTTGATGGCACTGAACTCTGCGCGCTGGCTGAAATTAATTGATCAATCAGAATTTGATGCCAAGCTCAATGCATTCTTAAATGGCCTTGGAAAACTCGAATTATTTGAAGGCATTTTGCCCAATAAGACCTACCATGCGGCCAACGGCAAAATGGTGAATTACAATAATGAACCCACCGATCGGGGGATTGGTTGGTCGGCGTTGGATATTGGCCGGATGCTAGCGGCTTTCCATGTCATCCGCACTTGTCACCCGCAATATAACGATTGGATTAAAGGCGTTCTGGCCCGGTGGCAAATCGATCGATCGGTGCAAGATGGGCAACTCTATGGCGCAATGATTTTGCCAGATGGTAAAACCATGCTGGTGCAGGAGGGGCGCTTAGGTTACGAAGAATATGCAGTGCGGGGCTACCAACTCTGGGGGTATCAAGCACCTAAGGCATTAGCGTTCGAGCCGTTTAAGTTAGTAGATATCTACGGGATTAAAATTCCAGTGGATGAACGGGATTTCCAGACGACTAACGCCAATAACTATATCGTCAGCGAATCCTATATTCTCGATGGCATTGAGTTTGGGTTTGACCGGGAAATGGCAAACTACGCATCACGGGTCTTTCAAGTCCAAGAACGCCGCTTCCAGCAAACCGGGCAACTGACCGCCGTCACTGAAGACAATATTGATGGCCCTCCCTACTTTCTCTACAACACGGTCTACGCCAATGGCCAAGCTTGGGCCACCATTACCGACACCAACAAGCCCTATCCCCAACTCCGCAGCATTAGTACGAAAGCGGCCTTTGGGTGGCGCTATCTCTATCCTGAAAGCGGGTATGGGCAACAACTGGTGAATGCTGTGAAAATGCTCTACGGGCCAGAGAAGGATGGATTTTACGCGGGCTTGTATGAAGAAACCAAGCAACCTAACAAAGCCTTAACCGGGAATACCAATGGCTTGATTTTAGAAATTCTCTACTACAAAGCTCGCGGGAATCGCCCCCTGATTCCCACGGGTGCCAACAATACGACTGCAATGCCTCCGTCCGCGACCACCCCAGCCAATACTTCCTCTGTTTCTAGCCCTACTGCAACGCCCTCACCTGCGACGAATGGCACCCCTAGCGCACCGATCGCCGACAATACTGCAACCGTCGCGATCGCCACGCCGATCCCACCCGTCGGTGATCCCCAACCCTCCCAATGCAGCCTGCCTAAAACCCCCCTCACTGTTCCCAAACGCCGCTATGCTGAGGCGGCATGGCGCTACTTTGAAGCACAAACGGAACCCAGTGGCTTGGTCAACGATCGCAGTGATGTGAAAGCAGCAACGCTTTGGGGTTTAGGAGACTATGTTGTCGCACTACATGCTGCCCGATCTTTAGACCTGATCTCCCCCCAAAAGTTTGATCAACGGGTGCGAAATTTACTGGGCACGGTGGCTCAACTGCCCTTGTTCACCGGAGAACTGCCCCATCGCGGCTACAACACCCGCACCCTGAAACCCGTGGACTATGGCAATAACCCGACTACGGATGGGATTGGCTGGTCGGCGATCGATATCGGTCGCTTTCTCACCAGCTTGTCCATTCTGAAAACCTGTCATCCGCAATATGCCGCAGCCGTGGATGCCATTCCCCTCGATTGGTCCTATTTAAGAATTGTGCGCGATGGTGCCCTCTACAGCGCTAAAACAACCCAGCGCAGCAATGGCCAAGCCGCTCCTCGCATTACGCCCGAAACCCGATTGGGCTATGAAGAATATGCCGCCCGAGGCTTTCAACTCTGGGGCTTTGATGCTGGTCGATCGGAAGTGAGCGATCAATACCAAACAGTGACGGTGGAGGGAGAAGCGATTCCCCTGGGCCGAATTCGACCTAAGGCAACTAATCCCGATTCGGCAACCTTGCATAACGCTTTTCTCTTCTACGGGTTGGAATTTGGGTTTGATCCCAAAATGAAAACGCTGGTCAATCCCATGATGACAGCCCAGATGAAGCGTTACCAACGCACAGGCCAACTCACCACCTCTGGAACCGCCTTGGTTGAGCGATCGCCCTACATTGTCCACAGCACCTTAGTCGGCAAAGGCAACGCTTGGGCAACCTTAGATGACGCAGGTAACGCCATTCCTGAGCAACGATTAGTGAATACCGCAGCGGCCTTCGCCTACGATGCACTCTGGCCCCAAACTCCAGCCTTCCAAGAGCTACGAACCAGCGTTTTAGACCTTTACAGTCCTCTGTTGGGCTATTACGAAGGCTTCTACGAAAAAAACGGCAAAGTTGCCCATGCGTTCAGCGGCAGTACCAACAGTCTGATTTTGGCAGCGCTGCTTTACCAAGCCACGGGTTCCCAGCCTCTCCTCCATACCCCTTTAAATCTCAAAACCCCCTGGTGGCAAGCCTCCCCGAAGGAAGATACCGGGCGCGGATTTCCCAGCCGCCGCACCCCGACCATTGAGTTTGTCCGCAATGGAGAGGGCTATTGGATTTCTCAACCCACCTCGCCTTAAACCTCTCTGCGATCCAATTCACAAACCTATCCTGCTTCCGTCCATTCTGAACCACCTAGAGTGCTCCCACGATTCTGATTTATGATGCAAGCCTTACCTGTAGACGTCGGTCTGCCTCGATTCAAAAACCAACGATCGCGCTTGAAACGCAATACTCTGCTGTTTCGCTACTTTGCAATCATCAATTTGATCATTGGCCTATGGTATTTACAATGGCGATTCAATAATTCCATCAATTTCAATTTGCTTTGGCTGTCAATTCCGTTATTGCTGGCGGAAATTTACAGCTACATTAATGGTTCAATGTTTATTTTGGGGCTGTGGCGACCGATCGAACGGCAGATCAAACCCCTGGATCAACTGACTCCCGCATTTCCAGCCAAGGATCTGCCCACGGTAGATGTCTTCATCACTTGCTACAGCGAACCCGTTGAACTGGTGCAAGCGACCCTGGAGGCTGCCCTACACATTGACTATCCGACCACTAAATTACGAGTCTATGTGCTGGATGACGGGAACTCACCGGCCATGAAAGCCATGGTAGAACAGCGGTGTGCGGAGGATTTAGCGTCTCCAGAATTAGTCGCTGCGGCTGAACAGATTCAAGCGGAACAAGCCCAACTCCAAGCGCAACTCGATCGCCTACACCAGCTAACCCCTGAAGCTCAGGCCGCAGAAGACTTTCTAGAGAATCTGCCCGAATCCCTAGAGTCCCAGGATACCGATCGACCTCTCCGGTTTTTGCAAGTCCTCCAAAAATTCTTTACCTTTCAAAATGGTCAACACCGCAGTATTAACGAGCAACTTCTTGCAGAAGAAAAACGACTAAAACAGGCGATCGCACGACAAAATTACGCCCTATCTAATTTGCCACGTTGTCTCTACATTGCCCGACCTAAACCCCAAGGACGCCCCCACCATGCTAAAGCTGGCAACATTAACTATGCCTTGTTCGCCGGAGGTACTACGGGAGATTTTATCCTGACCCTAGATGCTGATCATTTACCCGATCGCAACATCGTTAAGCATGTTCTTCCCTATTTCTTCACCTACAACCCCAACTGTGGAAAATACGAGAGCAACCGTATTGCGATCGTCCAAACCCCCCAGGATTTCTATAACTTGCCTAAAGGAGATCCGTTTGGACACAGTGCTCACTTGTTTTACGGCCCAATTCAGCAAGGCAAGGATGGCTTCAACGCAGCCTTTTACACCGGAACAAATGCTGTTCTACGCCGGGAAGCATTAGTTAATACTGGATTGAAATACTTCTCTAAAGCCTATGAAAAAGACGCCAGTCGTTTAGATGAATTTGATTTAATCGGGGGTATTTCCAGTATTAGCATTACCGAAGATATGAACACCGCCATGCGACTCCATGCAGCCGGGTGGCAGTCCATTTACCACAACGAAGTTTTAGCCAAAGGATTGGCACCGGATGATCTGAGTTCTACACTGAAGCAACGGCTGCGCTGGGCCCAAGGCACCATTCAAGTATTGCTTCAAGAAAACCCCTGGATGAAGCCTGGACTGACATTTTGGCAGCAACTTCAGTATTTCCAGACGATGTACAGTTACTTTTCTGGATTTGCAACCTTCATTTTCTTGCTATGTCCCATTGTGTATTTTTTCACTGGTGGCATTCCCGTTGACTCCTATGGCTTAGATTTTGCCTTGCACTTTACCCCCGCATTTATCCTGAATCGAATTACCTTTCTAACGATCGCTTGGGGCGTTCCAGCCAGCGAGCTGTGGCGTTCCGAGCAGTATGCTGTAGCCCTTTTCCCCTTATTCATCCAAGCGGTATGGAGCGTTCTCACCCGTCGTCCCATCAAATTTCAAGTCACCCCTAAACAACGGCAATCTGGCATTTACCTAAATCTCGTGATGCCACAGTTAACTATTTTCTGTCTAACCACTGTGGGTATTGTGTGGCGAGGAGGGCTGTGGCTCGCAGGGCAACCGATCGATCCGTGGGTGTATGGGTTAAATATCGCTTGGTCAGTCTACAACCTTGCCTTGTTATGGGTCATTATTCAAGCTGCCATCTGGCAACCTCAAAGGGCTTAACTCCCTGGTAAACACTGTGATTAGGCAAAGTTCCATGGGTACACTAAGCCAGTCCATTTTAAAGTTCGTCAATGATTGAAAATATTGAATCCCCTTCAGGATTCTAGCTACTAGATCCTCCCCGATCGCCATTTCAACGGGATTGCTGGGCAGTGACAACGATCGGGACGAAGCTTCAGTTTTCTATCATTTTGGAGGCTACACTCGTGTGCGCAACAGTTCAAGTCATTTATCCAACCGGACTTCTAGACAGCATTCAAGGCAACCAACTTCGGCAGGAGATTAACCAATTGGTAGACAACGGGCATCCTTGTATTTTGATTGATTGTCGCGATGTCGAACTGATGGACAGTTCTGGCTTGAGTGCCCTCGTCATGGCATTCCAGAAAGTCCGTTCTGTAGGCGGCACCCTAGGGTTACGCGCCATCAATGACCAAGTGAGAATGCTGTTAGAACTAACCGCAATGGATGGCATTTTTCAAATTTTTCCCAAGGAAGGGAGCCCCCAGGAAGCCATGATGAAACAATAAGCCCTTAGAAATGTCGAGATTAGACCCTAACCTTGAACATTGCGATGGAACCTGCCAAGCTCACTGACCCCCTACTCACGAACTCCCCTTCGCAATTTGCAGTTCCCGATGCACCGAACAGCCCCTCGTCAAATTCGCTGGCGGGAGTTGATCCTGAAATGCTGTTTCGCGTTGTCTTTGAGCAAGCTGGAATAGGCATTACGCTAACCGATGGGCAGTCAGGGCAATTTCTCAAGGTTAACCCACAATTTTGTGCCATTTTAGGCTACACAGAGGCGGAATTATTAGCTCGATCGTGGCATGACTTAATTCCACCAGAAGAACTGATCCTATCTCCTGAGATCGTTTCCCCGATCGTCCCTTCCTATGCCCAAACCAATGACGCTATCCCCCCAGTACTCTCTGCTGAACAGTGTTTTCTTCGCAAAGATGGCACGCTACAATGGGCCAACCTTACCCGTTCCCTTGTCTGTAACCCTCAGGGACAACCGCTTTACGATCTCTGCATAGTTGAAGATATTCAAGGGAGGAAGCAAGCAGAATCCCATCTTCAAGCGGCCAAAGCTAAGCTAGCGACTTTAATTGAAAACCTTCAAGCAGGGGTTTTGGTAGAAGATGAGTGTCGGAAAATCATTCTAGTTAATCAAGATTTTTGTGATCTCTTTGCAATTCCGGTTTCCCCTTCAGTCCTTTTAGGACAAAACTGTGCGGAGTTAGCACAAGCAGCACAGAGTATTTTTCTCAATCCCAAACAAACTTTTCAAGAGATTGATACCATCCTTGCCCAGAAGCAGCCGGTTTTAGCTGATGAAGTAGAATTAGCAGATGGACGAATTTTAGAGCGATCGTACATTCCCATTTTTGTCGATCAGCAATATCAGGGCCATTTCTGGAAATATCAAGATATCAGCCTAAGAAAACAATCAGAACAAGAACTCAAACAGCTTCTAGATCAAGAAATTCAACAGCGGGAAGAATTAACCCTCAAAAACTTTGCCTTAGAGAAGGCACGCCGAGATGCAGAAGCCGCAAATCAGGCCAAGAGTAATTTTCTAGCTATGATTAGCCATGAAATTCGTACACCAATGAATGCAGTCATTGGTATGACGGATCTCTTACTCGATACGGCCTTAAATACCCAGCAACAGGATTTTGTCACCACTATTCGGAATAGCGGCCATGCTCTTGTCGAAATTATTAATGATTTTCTAGATTTTTCCAAGATTGAGTCTGGAGCCTTAGAGTTAGAATCCCAAACGTTCAACTTACAAGCTTGTGTAGAGGAAACGCTCGATTTATTAGGGAATAAAGCCTACGGAAAAGGCTTGGAACTAGCTTACTTAGTGAGCCCACAGGTTCCTCAGAAAATTCTGGGAGATCAGAATCGTTTACGCCAGATTCTTATCAATATTCTCAATAATGCCATCAAGTTTACTGACAGTGGCGAAGTCGTCGCCTACATCACTGCACGCAAACTTCAGAAACAGCAATCTCAACATTCACTCCTGACTCATTTAAGCCCCCATCCCCTCCTAGATAATCCGTTGTCAGATGATGCAGATTATGAGTTGTTATTTATCATTCAAGATACGGGAATTGGCATTCCCCACGATCGAGCCCATCGCTTATTTAAACCCTTTAGCCAGGTCGATGTCTCAACCGCTCGCCATTATGGAGGGACGGGACTGGGATTAGCCATTAGTAAACAGCTCTGCAAATTAATGGGGGGAGATATTTGGGTTGAGAGTAATCATTGCTTAACCGGCCAGCCTTCTTCGCATTTTCAGCTACCTCCCCCAGAATTTACCCACTTAATCAGCGCAGCAGCAAGAGGGAATGGGAGTCTCCCAACTGTTCAAACAGGCTCTACATTTTATTTTACGATCGTTGTTCAAGCAGACAACTCAACCCTTGCTAAATCTTCAGAAGCCATCTCACAACCAGCATTTCAAAACCAGCAGCCATCCTTGGTCTCCAGTCGATCGGCTTTAGCAGGTAAGCGACTCCTCATTATTGCAGCATCTTCCACTGACCGCACAATTCTTGCCCAACAAGCACAATTTTGGCAAATGCAGGTTGTGACTGCTAGTTCTGCCGATGCAGCTCTTACCCTTTTGAGCCGAGCAACCGATCTATCATCCCAATTCGATGTTGCAATTCTAGACGGCAATCTGGCTGCTTTAGAAGACTTCAAGCTACCTAGACAAATTCAACAGCAGACAAAGTTTCATAGTTTACCTCTTGTTTTCCTAGGGCGTCCTTGGTCACCTCAGCAGGAAACCCTGACACAGCAATATTCTCCAATTTGGCTCAGTAAACCCCTTAAACACTCTCAACTCTATGACGGACTTATTCAAGCAGTACATAATCAAACCACTCAGCTAACCACTCAGCTAACCACTCAGCCAATCTTCAAGAGACAGCAGATTCCCCCCCAACCCGATCGCCCTCTCGATCGGCCACCTGCACCTTCCAGCAAAGCAGCCAAATCTGCCCAGAAACCGCTACGAATTTTGCTCGCAGAAGATAACCCCGTCAATCAAAAACTGGCATTCCTCATGTTGAAGCGCATGGGGCACCAAGCCGATCTTGCAAACAATGGTCTAGAAGCGCTGGAAGCTGTCAAACGTAACCCTTACGATATCATTTTGATGGATATCCAGATGCCCAGTCTGGACGGCTTAGAAGCCACTCGCCGGATTCGTGCTTGGGAAGCCGAACAACGTCTTAGCCAACCCGATCGATCGCATCAGGTACCCCCCATTCATATTATTGCCATCACGGCTAATGTTCTCGATGGAGCACGGGAGCGTTGCTTTACAGTTGGGATGAATGACTATCTCAGTAAACCCATTCAACCGGAAGATTTCAAAGCTGCGATCGAACGCTGGCAAACCCAAAATAAAGCGCTAGAAGACACAATCCAGTCACAAGAAAATAATGATGATCATAAAGCAGATCACAAGGAAGTAGCTGTCAGCAATCATGAAGTAGTTACTAATCAGATGGATGATGTGGGCAATTCTGTCAAATTGACCAAAGTCCCTTCGATGGGGGCCTCGACTCTTTTCTCATCTACTCCGATCGAGTCCTTGCCGTACTCCTCATTAGCATTACCACCTGCCATTCTCGATGCACCCACCGTCAACGAAGCCGACTTACAGAAATTACAGGACATGATTCAGGGCGATCGATCGACCTTGGCTGCCCTTTTAGACTGCTACTTCACCAATACCCCGCAGTTATTGCAGGACATTGAACAGGCGATCTCACGCCAAGATGCCTCAGCTATGGCCAAGTCTGCCCACCAACTGAAATCCAGCAGTGCGTACCTAGGTGCTCTCAAGCTTGCCAAGCTCTGTGGTGAACTAGAGCAGCGAGGCCAGCAATACCAGCTTGAACAGAGTGCAGAAATCAGTCAGTTAATGCAAAACGAATATCATCAAATCCATACTTATTTCAAGCAGCGGTTTGCTTTGGACTAAGCGTAAGATTGAGCGTTGGACTGAGCATGAGATTAAACGATCGTCTTCTAGAAAATCGTACAACGGCAAAATCGCACAACGGCTGTTCCTGATGGAAGCAGTCAATCTATGGCAGTAGTTTAGTAATTCACCCCTATGGCTTCAACCACCTGCCTAGCCCAAAGCAAGAATCTGCAAGAAATTATCTGCAAACAATAATCTACAAAAAATTAATCTGTAAAAAACAGTAACAAAACTGTCTAGGGATCCATTATGCTAAGTTTTATTACGATCCCTAAGCCATCCAGAGAACACCATGGAACTGCCAGAATCCCTTAAAACCTACAGCCAGTTTGGCCATCCCCTCCTGATGTGGGTTCTCCTCGCCCTCACCGGGTATGCTCTCTATACTGGACTCCAGTGGCGTCGAGCCCGCACCGCAGACGGTGACGTCAAAAAAGAACTGCTCAAAGGAAAATTCAACATCAAGCACCATCAAGCCGGTTCCATTTTGCTCGCCCTCATGGTTCTGGGCACGATCGGCGGTATGGCAGTCACTTATATCAACAACGGCAAACTTTTTGTTGGGCCGCATTTGATCGCGGGTCTAGGGATGACTGGATTGATCGCCACCTCCGCTTCCCTGGTTCCCTACATGCAAAAGGGCGCAGAATGGGCAAGAGTCTTCCACATTACGTTAAATACAGCTCTGGTAGGCCTTTTCGCATGGCAAGCTGTGACCGGAATGGACATTGTTCAACGCATCATCAGCCGCATGGGCTAAGGGGGTGCTGATCAGCGATTAGACTCGGTATTAGACCAGATACAGGTATCAGACTCAGGATTAGCTCCAGTACCAGTATTAGACCAAGTGGGGGACAAAACTCGTCCCCTTTTTCATGGCTTTCCTAGATTTGCTCACCCCATCGCATCAAAGCCCGATCGCTCCTGTAACCTAGAAAAGATTCCTCACCGAGATCTCGCCTGTGAACCTCAAAACGCCCTATCCCGCCGTTGATATCATTATTGAACTGATCGATCGACCCGATCGGCCCATTATTCTAATCGAGCGGCATTATGAACCCCTTGGTTGGGCGATTCCTGGTGGATTTATGGATTATGGCGAGACCGCAGAAACCACCGCCCGCCGGGAAGCCATGGAGGAAGTTGGCCTTGCAGTTGAACTAGTGGACTTGCTGGGAATTTATTCCGATCCCAGTCGGGATAAACGACAGCACACCGTCAGCTTGGTTTACATCGCCACCGCCACTGGAGAACCTAAAGCTGGAGATGACGCCAAAAATTCCGCGATCGTCCCAGTCCATCAAATTCCCTCAAACCTCTGCTTCGATCACGATCACATCCTGCGGGATTACCTAAATTATCGCCACTACGGGCTGCGTCCCCGCATCGGCTAATCCCGTTCTCTATCCTGATGAAGAGAACATCAATGGATAAGAGAAGCAAAGAGACACCTATTACCCAGCTAGCCCGCCCCATCCCTGTCACTGGGTAGCTCTATGATTCACTAGGTAGCCCCATGATTCGTACTCAGATGATTCAAGTAGTGGCAAGATACAATAAATCCAGCTAACGTTCTCAATTGTTCGTTCTCAATCGTTCAGTACTGATAGGCCGCGAGGAGCATCGCACGCATGGCAAGAGTCGTTGGAATCGACCTAGGCACTACTAATTCTGTCGTCGCCGTGATGGAAGGCGGGAAACCCGTCGTCATTGCTAACGTCGAAGGCATGCGCACGACTCCTTCCGTAGTGGGCATCAGCAAGGACGGCGAACGGCTCGTCGGCCAGATGGCTCGTCGTCAAGCAGTCTTGGATCCGCAGAATACTTTTTATGGCATCAAGCGCTTTGTGGGGCGCAAGTATAGCGAGCTGACCCCAGAATCCAAGCAGGTACCTTACACCGTGCGACGGGACGATCGGGGTAATGTCCGCGTCAACTGCCCCCGCTTAGATAAAGATTTTGCGCCGGAGGAAATTTCGGCAATGGTGCTACGGAAGTTGGCAGAGGAGGCCAGCCGCTACCTAGGCGAACCCGTCACTGGCGCAGTCATTACTGTCCCAGCCTATTTCAATGACTCCCAGCGACAGGCCACCCGCGACGCAGGCCGCATTGCTGGCTTGGAAGTGAAGCGAATTCTCAATGAACCCACTGCCGCATCCCTGGCCTATGGCCTCGATCGTCACCAGAATGAACTAGTGCTGGTCTTTGACTTGGGGGGCGGTACCTTTGACGTATCGGTATTGGAAGTGGGCGATGGGGTGTTCGAAGTACGATCGACCAGCGGCGATACCCAACTGGGCGGCGGCGACTTTGACATGGCGATCGTCAACTGGTTGGCCGATGAATTTCTGGAAGCGGAAGGCATTGACCTGCGCAAGGATCGACAATCCCTGCAACGGCTGACGGAAGCAGCGGAAAAAGCCAAGATCGAACTCTCCGGCATCAACGTAACCGATATTAATCTACCCTTTATTACTGCCACCGCCGACGGCCCCAAGCACATTGAAACCCGCCTGACCCGATCGCAGTTTGAAGGACTGTGTACTGACCTGCTCAGCCGGATTCGCATGCCCGTAAAGCAAGCGCTGCGGGATGCCGGCTTTGGGCCGATGGACATTGACGAAGTGGTGCTGGTGGGTGGGGGCACTCGGATGCCCATGGTGCAGGATATTGTGCGCAGTATGCTGGGCCGGGAACCCAATCAAAATGTCAATCCCGATGAAGTCGTGGCGATCGGGGCAGCAATTCAGGCCGGCGTTCTAGCGGGCGAACTCAAGGATATTCTGCTGCTGGATGTGACCCCCGTGTCGATCGGGCTGGAAACCGTGGGCGGCGTCATGAAAAAGCTAATCCCCCGAAACACGACCATTCCGGTGCGACGGACAGATATTTTTTCCACATCAGAAGATAATCAGACTTCCGTGGAAATCAATGTCGTGCAAGGCGAACGGGAAATGGCCAACGGCAACAAATCCCTTGGTCGCTTCAAACTTATGGGCATTCCCCCGGCTCCTCGAGGTATTCCCCAAGTGCAGGTGTCCTTTGATATTGATGCGAACGGCATTCTACAAGTCACGGCCATGGATCGCACTACGGGCCGCGAGCAGAGCATTACCATCCAAGGAGCCTCTACCTTGGGCGAAGACGAAGTGCAAATGATGCTGCGGGATGCGGAACTGTATGCCGATACCGATCGTCTGCGCAAGGAAAAGGTGGAGAAACGCAACCGAGCGGAGGAGCTGACCTTAAAAGCAGAACGGCAACTGCGGGAAGCTACCCTGGACTTCGGCATGAATTTCGTTGCGCCCTACCGCAACCGCATTGAGCCGCTGGTGCAAAAGCTGCGCCAAGCCCTGAAAGATGGGGACGATCGCCTAATTGACATCACCGAAGCGGATCTGCGAGATGTGCTGTACGACCTGCGCACAGAAGTCTATGACCTGAACCAAGAGCAAGAACAGGAGGGCGGCGGTTTCTTCAAAGCGGTTAAGGACTTCTTCCTGGACGAAGACGACGACTATTACAACGACTACAACCGCCGCGATCCCTACGATTACAATCGAGGCTCCTATAACTATGGCGGGGGAAATTATGGTGGTGGGTATAATGAACCGCCCCGATCGCTCCCCTATAGCCGTAACCCGTCCTTTGACGAGTGGAGCGGTGGCAGTCGCAATCGATCGACCGATAGCTACGGTTCTAATAGTACGGGTTCCAATAACGCGGGTTCTAGTGGCTACGGTTCTAGTAACTATGGTTCAGCTAGCAACTATGGTACAGGTTCTAGCAACACAGGTTCCAGTGGTTATAGCAATCGGGGTGACTCTGATAGTCGCGATCGCAACAGTCGGGATAATCGAGACACCTACAATAGCCGAGACACCTACGGTCAAGACGCCTACAATCGAGACACCTACAATCGAGACGCCTACAGCCGGGATACATCGAACCGAAGCACCTATCAAGGATCTGAAAGCCGTAATTCCGGTAATCGAGGTTACGACGATCGCAATTATGACGATCGAGATTACAACGATCGCAGTTACAACGATCGGGGCTCTGATCGGGGCTATCGTGATAACCCAGGGGAGCGGGATCGTTCCCGTGATGGTTACACCGATCGAGAAACTGGGTACTACGATGCCTCTCCCCGCAGTTCTGATGCCTACGACGATCGACGTCGATCGTCCAATCCCCGTCGCCGCCCAGAAAAACCCAATTATGACTATGACAACTGGGATGACGAGGATGATTGGATGTAAACCAGATTGATGTAATTTGCTGCGATTGCCCTGCTGGACTCAATTCCTAGAATGAACAATCTCTGGGCCTCACTGACTCATGAACTGATGCATACCCTGTGAATGGCCTAGAATAATCTGTCATCTCTGCCCCAACTCCCTGGCCTGACTCCTGAACCCACCGTCTATGCAAAACTTCCGCAACTACTACGAAATTCTGGGTGTTTCCCGTGATGCTGAAGGGGATGAAATCAAACGAGCCTATCGACGGTTGGCGCGACAGTATCACCCTGACCTGAATCCGGGCGATCGGGCTGCTGAGGAAAAATTTAAAGCAGTCAACGAAGCCTACGAAGTTTTGTCCGACCCAGAACGACGAGCGCAGTACGATAAGTTTGGTAATTTCTGGAAACAACGGGGCTTTGCAGGCACCTCTAAAGGCTTTGGGGATTTTTTCCGCCGGGAGGCAAGCCCTGGCCCGGAGGAGTCCGAAGTCGATTTTTCTACGTTTAGTGACTTTAACAGTTTCATCGATCAGCTATTAAACACCCGCGAAAGTGCCAGCCGGGGCGGCAAGCCAAGCCGTGACGCCAGTCGCCAAAGACCGACGGGTGGCTATGACTATTCCGGCAACCGGGGCTCGATCGGGACAGAGCCTTCCCAAAATCGCTTTGAACAACAAACCTTTGCCGATCCGCCTCCCCGTCGGGAAGTGGAGGAACCCCGTCGCGCTACAGCAACCGCAGAGCCTCCTTCCCTACGGCCCCGTCGCGATGCTGAAGCTCAGTTAACCGTCCCCCTAGAAAAAGCCTACAGCGGTGGCAAAGAGCGCATTCGCCTAGAAGATGGCCGATCTCTGGAGGTGAATATGCCCACCGGGATGGTTTCAGGGCAACGGGTGCGCTTGAAAGGCCAAGGCGTAAACGGCGGTGATCTCTACCTGCGTATTGAAGTTGCGCCCCACAAGTTCTATCAATTAAATGGCGTTAATGTTAATTGCCAATTTCCAGTGACACCTGCTGAAGCCGTGTTGGGGGGCGAAATTGAGGTGCCCACGTTAGACGGGTTGGTTAAAGTTAACTTGCCCCCCGGAATCCGCCATGGCCAACGACTACGCCTAGCGAAAAAGGGATATCCTGATGGAGAAGGCGATCGGGGCGATCAAATCATCGAACTTCAAATCGTTACACCCAAGGAAATTTCCGACCCAGAACGGGATCTGTATGAAAAACTGCGGCAGATTGAAAGTTTCAATCCCCGTGCCAATTTAATGTTTTAGAGGGTGTGTTCTTTCTGGGTTGTCATTAGGGATTTACGTAATGCCGAACTGCTTTCCCGATGCTGCATACAGTCGCTTTGAGACTTCTCTCCGGTTTTGTCGCCATGGGTTGAGCTATTTGCTGGTTGCGATGGTTGAGATCGGACTGCTGCCAGCAATCAATTGGGCGAATCCCTTACCTAGGCAACCATCTACGCAGCCAGCTATACAGCCAGCTATACAGCTAGTTATGCAGCAACAGGTTGAAGCTGTGGCACATCATTTGATCGGAGTTATGAGCACGACGGCCCAAGCCCAAGCTGAACCGAAAGCGGTGGATGTGACAATGACGACCTGTGCCATTCAGGTCACGGGCAGTCCCACTCAGAATGTGGTTTATCTCTATCAGGAACAGGCATTATCTAAATCGCTCAATCAACCCTATCGCCAACGGTTCCTCAAAATTTCCCCCAGTCCTTACAGCCCCACGATTCGATCGCTCACCTACAAACCCCCACAACTCGATCGCTGGGTCAACTTCTGCCAAAAATCTCCACCCGATCGCCAGATCACAGCCACCGATCTAGGCGAGGTCACCTGTACTGTTTTCCTCAAGCCTGTGGTGGAATCATTCGATCGAACACGAACGAACCATCAAACCATGTTTGTTGGCACGACCCCCGTTGATGGCTGCGCAACAAACGTGCGTGGGGCAAGCCGCATTCGTAACCAAATCACTTTGCACTCCACAGGAATGGATACGTGGGATCGGGGCTATGACGCTCAAGGGAAACAGGTTTGGGGAGCTAAAAGTACCGCTTATCAATACCGTTGGGTGCATAAAGGGGAGCCTTGACGAGTTCTCTTAGCTGCGTCCTCTGAGAAGATGTCTACGATAACTTTCTACAGGTGTCCGGGATTGGATGGGTACTTGGAGAAAGCATTACTTAGAGGACGGCTTAGAGAACTAGTTGAGGGAGAACAAATTGCGATCGAGATGGGCACAATACCAACAGCGCCTTTTGGGGTCGCAAATGGGTTAATGCTCTTGTGTAATTGAGTACTCCTATGCAGCGTCCTGCGTAGCAACGGATGGAAGAAAATTGTGGATAGCGCAACGTCAGAACTGATCAGTATTCTGAACCAGTTACCCATACCTGCAAGATCCTGGGTTGAATCACTCTCCTGGGAGAATCGGCGCTATCTTCTATCGTTATGTCATTTGCTGTGTGCTGCATCGTCCCAAGCGCAAGCAGAATTCCTAGATACCTACACGGCAGATGGGCTGATTACTAAGATTATTGAAAGTCACCACATCAAGCGAAAGGTACAATTCCATCTCAAACGATTTCAACGCCTAACGCTGTTAAGTGAAGATACTGTACGGGATTATATTCGCCAGTTTTATATTCACTCAGCGCAGGACTTGCGACGGCAACCTGATATTTTCCTAGAGTCAGCTTTGAAACTGGTGATTAGTAGCGAAGACAAAGATAATATCCTAAATTATATTCTGGGATTTGAGGTCATTAAAATGCTGTTTTCCATGAGTTGGTTACAGCATGAAAAACTCTATCGACTTCAACGAAACCAAGAAGATTTTTTTAACCAGTACATCAAACCCATTCAACATGCCCATCGGTTGAATCAAGTCATTGTTCCTAAGGATCAAAAATTATTCTTTGCACGTCGAGATTATTTTGTCCAAATGCCTAATATTGCTGAGAAGAAATTGCTGGAATTGGCCATGGCAACCTTCACGGCTGAGGTGACTATTCAGTTTGGTTTTGCGATCGTCCGTCATCCCAATTGGTTAGTCTTTGATTATCACTACATCTTTTGCGATGAGATCGATCCCGTCTTTGTAGATCCTAGTTAACCGACCAAAGCTTCATCAATGACGAATTCGTTTCTGTTCACCCCGATAGCGAATGGTCTCAGAGACGATCGCGACCACACCCGAAGCAACCATTAAAACGACACTAAGCGCATTCATATCCGGTTTTACTTGCGTCCGAAGGCGACTAAAAATTTCCATGGGCAAGGTATTGGTTCCGCCCCCCGCAGTAAAACTGGCGATCAAAAAATCATCCATACTCAGAACAAAGGCTAATAAACAGCCTGAAATAATCGCAGGGGCCAACTCAGGGAGTAAAACTAAGATAAAGGCTTGAAATGGATTTGCTCCTAAATCTAAAGCAGCTTCTTCTAAATAAGGATTTAAATTTCCAATGCGCGTGGAAACAATCAGTGCAACATAGGCTAAACAAAAGACCACATGTGCTGCCACAATGGTTCCAAGACTTAAGGGAATCGAAACAGCCGCTAGAAAGACTAAGGTCGATACCGCGATCGCAATATCTGGAATGATTAACGGAAGATAGGTCACATTTTGATAGAGTCGCTTCCCAGGAAAGCGATACCTAGCCAACCCCACCGCCATTAGTGTTCCAAGAACTGCTGAAATAGCAACTGCTGAGAAGGCCACTTTCAAACTATCAAACAGAGCATTGAGAATTCGATCGTCTTGGAAAAACTTACTGTACCAGCGTAGGGTAAACCCTGCCCACGTTGCACTATTAGGAGCGTCATTAAAGCTGTAAAAACCCAGGACAAAAATTGGGAGGTACATGAAGCCAAACATCAGCACCGAAAACCACATCTGCCAAACGAAATGTTTGGGACGATCGATCGGTTGAGATTCAGGAAGGGCAGCCATAATAGATTCTTCGGTAGAAATGCCAGTCAGATGAGTTAGCGATGTAATTTAGAAATGTAATGATGGATTTAAGTAATCAACAGTTTCAAGCCAACAGTTTCAAGTAATCACATAGTTACAGTTACAAGTAGTTACAAGTTACAAGTAGTTACAGTTACAAGTCTGTTGCCCGACGATCGCCATATTTAATCAATAAGGCAATGGATAGAGTCACCATGACGATTAACATCGTACTCATGGCTGAACCCATTCCCCAATCCGGCGTGGCTCCGAGGAACTTGTTATAAATCAACCGTGCCGCTGTCATGCTGGACGGCCCTCCTAGCAACTCAGGATTGACAAAATCACCCAGTGCATTAATAAATACTAAGAGCGAGCTGGCAGCTAAACCTGGTAAAACTTGGGGAACGGTGACCCACCAGAAGGTTTGTGCAGGGGTCGCCCCCAGATCTGCGGCAGCTTCTAAGAGCCGTCGATCGAGCTTCTCTAAAGACGCGTAGAGAATCAACACCATATAAGGCAACAAACTGTAGGTCATGCCAATCAATACCGCTGGCATCTGATTAAGCAAATCTAAGGATGGCAGTCCCACGCTAGCCAATAAGGAATTGAGGACGCCCGTGGGGCGCAGAATACTGATCCAGGCGTAAGATCGGAGTAAGGAAGATGTCCACAGGGGCAAAACAAAGGCCAATAAGAGTAAGTTTTGCCAGCGTTTGGGAGCTATGACTCCTAGCCAATAAGCCACCGGAAAGCCCAGTAGCAAGCAGAACACCGTTGTCCCGATCGCAAACAGCAGCGATCGACCAATTACTAGCAACGTCAGCGGTTCAAAAATTCGTAAATAGTTTCCTAGACCCGACGGAATCACCAAATCCCCTGGACGAATTCCGGGCACGAAACTAAGTTCAAAAATAATTAACGTTGGCAGGACTAACAGCAGAACGAGCCATACTCCTGCGGGAAACAACAGAACCAGCGGTTCTAACCAGCGAACCAACCAGGCGGGAGTCCTGTCTTTGTCCTTGGACTTGGCAGATGGCATTGTAGACACTCTTACATCCTCGTGGCAATTAAATCTGCGTCATGACTGCTGTTAAGTTGAACTCTATGGGGGCTGAACCCATGTTTTACCCAGTTTAGCTACTGGTTACCTTAAGCCAAGCTTGGTCGTAAACCTCAGCCGTCGATCGATCCAAAAAAGCCATGGCCTCACACCGATCTAAAATTTCGGGCGGAGGATAAGCAACAGGGTCATGCTGGACGTCAGCTGGTAGCAATTCGATCGCGGCTAGATTGGGAGTTGTAACGGCCAATCGCTTAGCCGTTGCCGCTGCCACATCCGGTTGCATCACAAAATTAATCCACTGGTAGGCTCCTTCTACATTCGGTGCTGTCGTCGGAATTACCATCAAATCAACCCAGCGCGAACTGCCACTTTGGGGAACAATGTATTTGAGCTTGGGATTTTGTTGAAGCAGCGGCCCTGCATCAGAGGAATAGCCCATCGCCACCCATAAATCCCCAGCCACAATTTGATCCCGCCAAGCATCCGTAGTGAAGTTAGCAAGATAGGGCTTTAGGGTCAGCAATTTTTCGCCTGCTTTTTTCACTAAGTCAGGATTTTTTTCATTGTAGGAATACCCCATGGACTTCAGAGCCGCTCCCAGCACTTCCCGGGGATCATTCAGCAACGTCATGCGGCGCTTCAGCCTTTCTTTGTACTTCCATAGGTCATCCCAATCAGTAATCGCCTCTGGAAATTTTTCGCTGTTGTAAACTAATCCCGTCGTTCCCCAGGAAAAGGGAATACCATAGCGATTGCCGGGATCATTAGGCGACTGACGCAGATGGGGCAATAAATTAGTCAGCCCTGCCAACCGACTCTGATCCAGAGGAAGAATCAGTTTCTTATCACGCATCTCTGGAATAATATATTCCGAAGGATAAATAATACTGAAGGTTGCACCTTTACCGGCTTGGAGAGCTGCCAACATGGCTTCATTGGAGTCAAAAAGCTCCGTAACCGCTCGAATTCCACTCGTTGTCTGAAATGCTTTTAATAACTCTTGATCCACATACTGGGCCCAAGTATAAATAAACATTTCGTTAGCTGCACTCTGGATAATTCCTCGGTTTTGCACATTACCTAAGCGCCATCCACAACTGGACAACCCGCCTGAAAGCATTAATCCCGATAACCCCAGCATCGATCGACGCAGCAACTGACGACGGGAAAGGGGCAGTGATCGATCGGGCAGTACAGGGATCATAGGGACAAGTACAAGGGCCAAAATGCAAGGCTAGAAAGTTTAGGCACGGATAACTTCAGAAATAATTGAGCAAAACAAGGGTAGGTTAAGAATCATTCGGCAGAGCTAAACTGTCTTCCGGTCGCCAAACTGCATAGAGCCGGGTATCGGGAGGCGGAATTTCAAAGCCGTGGGGCAGCTGCACTACTAATGTTTCCCCAGATGTTAATTGAAGTTGACAATTAACATGCGTTCCTAAATACAGCAAATTTTTGAGATAGCCTTCCACATAGTTCAAGCCATCAGCAGGCGGCTCATATTGTAGATGAATCTTTTCAGGCCGCACACTGATGACGACTGCTCCGGAAGTGAGGGGTTTATTCCCCGTATCAACGGGAATAACCTTAAACTGTCGCCCTTCCGCACTAGTAATCCACAACATCGTGGGGTGGGCACCTTCAATTTTGCCCGTAATTAAATTAGTATCCCCAATAAATTCAGCCACAAACCGGGTGTGGGGCCGATCGTAAATTTGGCTGGGAGACCCCATTTGTTCAACTCGTCCGCGATTCATGACGGCAATGCGATCGCTCAAACTCAAAGCCTCTTCCTGATCATGGGTCACCATCACAAAGGTAAGACCCAGTTCGCGATGGAGGGTTTTCAGTTCCATTTGCATCGCTTTGCGCAACTTGAGATCCAGTGCACCCAAGGGTTCATCTAACAAGAGCACCGTAGGACGATTGACCAAGGCGCGGGCTAGGGCTACCCGTTGCTGTTGGCCTCCCGAGAGCTGAGCTGGCAACCGTTTAGCCCATTCCTCCATCTTGACCAACCGCAAGGCTTCTCGAACCTGGTTCTGAATATCCCCTCTCCCCATTTTTTTCAGCCGGAGTCCAAAGGCAATATTTTCTTCCACCGTCAGGTGGTTAAACAGCGCATAACTTTGGAAAACGGTATTGACCGGACGGCGGTAGGGTGGGACATCCACCATCGATTGTCCCCGCAGCAAAATATCGCCTGCCGTCGGTAGTTCAAATCCCGCAATTAAGCGCAGGGTAGTGGTTTTACCACAACCGGAGGGGCCTAAAATACTAAAAAACTCTCCTCGACGAATATTCAGATCAACGCCTCGAACCGCAGCTTCGCCATTGAACACTTTAAAAACTTTACGTAGCTCAATGTCGAACCCAAGATTGAGTCCAGTTTCTGAATAGTTGTGAGGTACCGTCTGAGCCATAGGACGCATTGACCGAGGAAAAAGTGCAGAGCAAGGTAGACCCCTTCACCGGATTTCCTAGAACTTAACCTATGGAAACCAAGAGAATCTACTGAAGCTTGACTCGGCTGAACTTGTATCTATGCCATCTTAAGCCAGTGAGCTAAGGATCCACGCAGTCTGTGAAGCATTGTGAGGATTCCGTTGCTGCAACTAGGCTTTGAACTAGGCGTTGGCGGATGCACCTCTTTTCCATCTTCGCATTAACTGCTAGCTTCCATTGAACTCTGTTTAACTCTGACAACAAGAATCTATCACCTGCCACTAGGATGCCCTATTTCTGGAAAAAATTCCCATAGTTTAGGTTCCGGCCAGAGATTGCTACGGAGATTGCTACACTGAATCATCTAACCTAGTTGTTGATCCCTGCTGTTGGTCGAGAGTGCTATGGCCCTTTTGCAACCGTCTCGCTCAAATATTCGTGAGTCTGCTGCGCGACAGGTGGGTCGCCGCAATCAGTCCCTCATTTTGCTCCTGTTTGTTTCTCTACTGTTACTGGGTGGACTGGGGTCGCGGTTGGTTTACCTGCAATTGATGGAAGGTACGCGAAATCGTCAATTGGCAGATAACAATCGAATTCGCTTGATTCCTAGTCCGCCAGAACGGGGCAAAATCCTCGATCGCAAGGGTAAAATCATTGCAGGATCGCGCCTGTCTCACTCCGTTTATGTCTGGCCTCTGGCAACGAAGGAAGCGAAGTGGAATCATACAATTACCAAACTTTCCAGCATTTTAAATATTCCTGAAGCAGAAATTCGTAAACGGGTAGAACAGGCAGAGCAAGATTCCCCCTTTCTGGTTCGCATTGCCCGAGGCATTAGTCCTCAACAAGTGACTGCGCTGGCTGAAGCCAATGACGAACTTGATGGGGTCGAAGTCAACGGCGAGACGACACGAGAGTATAAGTATGGCGATTTGGCGGCCCACGTAATTGGTTACACTGGGGAACTTAACGATGAAGAGTACGAAAAGCTGAAGAAAAAAGGCTACCGACTGGGTGACGTAGTCGGCAAGATGGGGATTGAGGCCACCTATGAAGATATGTTGCGCGGGGAAGGGGGTGGCCAGCAGGTAGAGGTCGATGGGGCGGGCAATGTCGTGCGTGTTCTCCATGACAAACCCAGTCATGCGGGTAAAGATTTAACGCTGACGATCGATCTAGATCTACAACAGGCAGCAGAAAAAATTCTGGGCAACTTTACCGGCTCGATCGTTGTCATGGATCCGCGCAATGGGTCGATTTTGGCGATGGTGAGTCGCCCTGCCTTTGACCCCAATATTTTTTCTAAACGGGTGTCTGAAGCGACTTGGAAACAGCTTCAGGAGGGCAATGCCTTGCTGAATCGGGCGTTGCAGCAGTATCCTCCCGCAAGTACGTTCAAAATTGTCACGACGGCAGCAGCGATCGAAAGTGGCAATTTTACGGGGGATGAAGTATTACCAACCTTTCCGTCACTAACGGTTGGAGGGGTGACCTTTGGAGAATGGAACCATGCAGGGTTTGGGCCACTAGGATTTACAGGGGCCATGGCCAATAGTAGTGATACGTTCTTTTACCAAGTGGCTCGGCGTATGGGTGGAGAGCCGATCATTGATTGGTCTCGGCGCTTTGGCTTAGGTAGCAAAACTGGAGTTGATTTAGTTGATGAGGTAGATCCTGGACTAGTTCCCGACCCCGCGTGGAAGTTGAAATATGAAAAAACCGAATGGACGATCGGGGATGCTATCAACATGTCGATCGGCCAAGGCTACCTACTCTCAAGTCCGTTACAAGTGGCGGTGATGTTTGCAGTGGCGGCCAATGGAGGCTACAAAGTCCAGCCGCATTTGCTGAAGGATAACGAAGAAGCTAAAAACTGGCGAGAAAGCTTGAATATGAAGCCGAAAACGATCGAAATTCTTCAGCAGGGCTTGCGGGAAGTGGTGACCTATGGCACTGGCAGTACAGCCTTAGGCAGTAGTGAAATTGCGATCGCGGGTAAGAGCGGGACGGCAGAAGATTTTGGTAAAGGATCCCACACCTGGTTTGGAGCCTATGCTCCAGCGGATAAGCCGGAAATTGTCGTCGTTGCCTTTGGTGAGTATTCCGGGGGTGGGGGTGGATCGCTTATGGGACCTAAGGCACGCCAGGTGCTGGAAACGTACTTTACCCTAAAAAAGAATCCCAACCCGAAAGCAGGGAGCCAGACTCAGCCCAGTCCCACTGTGGAGGTCACACCGGAAGCGGCACGATAGGGATCTGTTAGGCGGAGGAGCTTTACCCTGAATCTGATCCGACCAAAAAGACAGAATCTGAAAAGACGCAATCGGTAATAGGGTAGCCCAGCAAAGGGTGAAAAAGCAGAAGGGCGCAAAACCTGCGCCCTTCGCTCTCATGAACAAGTCATGAATCGAGGTTCGATCTTATCTCGATCTTATAGGGGATGAGCCAACAGATCGGGGAAAAAGCGATTGAACTCAATCAGAATACCTGCGGTCACTGTTAACAACAGCATGAACAGGACAGGTGCAGTAGACAAATAACGTGCCATGAACAAGCCTCCAAAAAGCAAGATTTAAGGTAAATGACTATCGAGGAGAAACAGTGATTTCTGACTCGGGTGCCAACATCTTGCCTGTGGAGAATTCACCAAAGGCAGCCAAGGGCCAAGCAAAGCCACTCAGCATAAACTTCAGCGCCAGAGGCACGTCGATGATAATTTCCTTCTCTTCTGGATTCGGGCCTTTCCGAATTGCCACCAGATAGGCTCGACCAACCCAGCCGATCCAGCCTGCAATATAGAGGAAGAGAATACCCGGAATAATGAAGTCACCAGCATGGGAAGGGTTATCCACAATCAAGTGGGGAAGCCCTTCTTCACCGCAGAGTAAACCTGCTTTGGTGTACTGGTCAAAACGGCGTTGAGCCGTGGGGCTAGCCGATGCTTTCATCCGCTGAGCGAAGGCAGCAGATTCACTGCAAGGAGTGAGATTATCGTAGATGGCGTGGGCGGGTGCGGTGGAAACGAAACCGAACCACAGCGCGATAGCCAAAACGAAAGCACACAATCGTCGCATGGAGTTGTTTCCCTTTAACTTAGAGATTGCAAAGTTTCTTGAACAAAAAGGATTGAACTTTTTGCGTAGATATGAGGACTGATTGAGTTGAGTCAGGTATCCCCTACGCTTGCCCCAGAAGGGTTTAAGCTAAGAGAGAATACCAGTTCCCACCCAAAAGTTACCAGCAAATGGCAACGGTTATAGCAATTGAAACAAGTTGTGACGAAACTGCGGTAGCGATCGTTAAGAATCGTCAAGTTTTGGCCAGTGTCGTCGCCTCCCAAATCGAGACCCATCGCCCCTATGGGGGGGTGGTGCCGGAGGTGGCTTCGCGCCAGCACGTGGAGGGGGTAAACCTGGCGATCGATCAAGCCCTAGAGGCTGCAAAGCTTGACTGGACTGGGATTGACGCTGTGGCAGGCACCTGTGCGCCCGGTTTGATTGGGGCGTTATTGGTGGGATTGACTGCGGCTAAAACGCTTGCTCTGGTGCATGACAAACCTTTTTTGGGGGTGCACCATCTGGAAGGCCATATCTATGCGTCCTACCTCAGTGAACCTAGCTTGCAACCGCCGTTTCTGTGCTTGTTGGTTTCCGGGGGGCACACCAGTTTGATTTACGTGAAAGACTGTGGGCAGTATGAAGTCCTGGGTCAGACGCGAGATGATGCAGCGGGGGAAGCCTTCGATAAAGTTGCGCGATTACTCAAACTGGGCTATCCCGGTGGGCCGATTATCGATCGCCTTGCGACGGAGGGCAATCCCAAAGTGTTCCCGCTCCCAGAAGGGCAGGTGTCCTTACCCCAGGGGGGCTTCCATCCCTACGATTCCAGCTTTAGTGGCCTCAAGACAGCGGTGTTGCGCCTGACGCAAAAATTAGAAGCCAGTGGGGATCCGTTGCCAATTCCCGATCTCGCGGCCAGTTTCCAGGCCACCGTTGCCCGTGCCCTAACGAAACGGGCGATCGCCTGTGCCTTGGATTATGGGCTGACGACGATCGCAGTGGGCGGGGGCGTGGCGGCCAATCGCGGCCTGCGGCAACAGTTACAGGCGGCGGCAGAACCCCATGGGATCCGCGTTCTCTTTCCCCCCATGAAGTTCTGTACTGACAATGCGGCGATGATTGCCTGTGCGGCGGCAGAGCATTTCGATCGGGGCCATCGATCGGCCCTGACCTTAAATGCCCAATCCCGCCTACCCATTTCGCAAGTGATGGATCTCTACAAGATAGATCTCTAATATCAGTGCAAGTTTGCTAGAAACGTTTAGTTGTCTAACGTTAGCTTCCATTCTCCCGTTTGGGGATTCCACAGGGGTTCATCGGTTTCTCCCACGATAAACGGCCCCCAATAGCGCTGGGATCCGTCCTGGGCAAAAGCTACTAAGATATCGCCTTTTTTCAATTGAATGGCGCGTCCCGGTAAGGCAACAACTAAACCGCGATCGCTGCCTTCTCCGGGTGCAAAATCCCAGTGAGCAGGAGGCTCATAGCGCACTTGGGACGTTGATTTGTCACCCGCTTTATCCCCACTAGCCTTTTCTGCCTTAAATCGGAGAGCAATGCGTACAGGATGCTCTGATTGATTGCTAATCCGCAGATTACCCCTTTGTAATGGCGCAAGCGCCGTTTGCGTCGCTTCTCCCGTTGTTGCAGGGATCTTTTCGGGCGTTGTTGCGCTCGACACCGGCTGAATGACTGTGGAATTACGAGGGGCTTGGTCTACATTAATCACTGGAACATCACTACCAGTCACTATTTCAGCGTCTCGATTGAGGCGTCCCAACCAAAAACTTCCAATACTGACTACCAATGCCGCACTGCCTGCGATCGTGATCGCAGGCAAAAGTCCCACCTTACGTTCTTGAATCAGTTGCCCCATCGCCTTTACCCCCGCGTCCTCTCTTTAGGTATAACAAGTCATTTGTGGATTTGTGGCATTAGAATTTCCTGTAAAATCACCCTTCTTTTTTTGCGGTTTCCTATGCAAGATACTCGTCTCAATCGCCTTTTGGGGAATGCCAGTGGACAGATTGAGCAATGGTTTCGCAATCCTTGGCGGCGCATCTCCTTGCTGCTCCTCTGCCTGCTGCTAGGCTTCTTTTTGGGAAGTGCTGTTTCAACCACAGCGGGTCAGGCAGCGGAGTATGACATTTGGGTCGCGGCCATTCTTGTCCTACTGACTGAGTTAGCGAGCCGTACAGTTTATACCCGCAATGCTCAATGGCGCAGAAGTTTGCTGGCAGACTGTGTTAATGGCCTCAAAATAGGCTTTACCTACAGCCTATTTGTGGAAGCGCTCAAGTTGGGCAGTTGATCAGTTGATTGGTGATCAGTGGATTAACTAGAGGGGGATCAGGGCTAACGGGATACGGCATCCGATCGCCGCTGTAGGATGGCTTGCCAGGCAAGACCGATCGCGATGAGCCCCAATCCCACCAGCCAAATTTGCCACTCTACCCAAAACGCTAAAAAGACACAGGCCCCTAACCCGAAGACAGCCGTCCAGCGTGGATACTGCCGAGCCGATGGAGGTAAGCGCAATGCCGCTAAGTTTGTAATGGCGTAGTAGCCCAACACACTAAAGGCACTGAAGGACCAGGTTGTTTTAACACTGCCCAACAGGACGAGTAAGCCGACAATCGACCCCATGACCAGGACTGAGATCGTGGGGGTCGATCGATGAGCATTGAGTTGGGCGATTTTCAAGGGCATATCGCCTCGACGAGCCATGGCCAATAGAACTCGCGAAAGTCCCAGAAGGAGATTAAGTAAAACCCCCAGCATGGCCGCAATCGCACCTATTCCTAAAACCGTCTCGCTTCCCCATACAGGAAAGCTACGAGCCGCCACTGCTAACGGAGCCGCTTCTGTGATAGCTCCTTTCTGGAGCACGTCGGCTCCAACCGTTCCTAAACCTACCAACCCCACTGCAAAATACAGTCCAAAACTCAAACCCAAGGTCATCAAAATGGCTTTAGGAATCGTTTGCTTTGGATGCTGAACTTCTTCTCCCAGGGTGGTAATTCGCGCATAGCCCGAATAGGCTACAAACATTAAAGCACTGGCCTGCAAAATGGCTGAAATCGGTCTGCCTTCTCTATGGTAGAGCATTAGGCCCCAAGAGGGCAGCCCTTGACCGATCGTCCAAGCGGGACTAGGGACGCCTGAACTCGTAATGCCTGTACTAATCACACCCGCCCCGACAATGACAAACCACAGTAGGGCAAAGATGCTAACGGAGAGAATCAGGGTGTTGACTCGGCTCGATCGTTGGATTCCACTCAGTACCACTGTGGTCATCCCGACCACCGCTGCCAGGGCAACCATAACCAAACAGGTCGGGTCACTCTGATCGATCCCCAATCCGTGGAGCAGGTATCCCGCAAAACCCAGGGCCGCCGTTGCCGCAGATGCGGATTTTGCTAAGAGAAATAGCCATCCAGCAGTGAATCCCAGTTGAGGATTGAGATAGCGGTACCCATACTCATAGGTGCCTCCATTAACGGGATGGCTCGCCGCTAGTTGAGCAGAACTGAGCCCATTGCAGGTTGCGACGATCGCGGCAATGGCCAAGGCTGGAAGCAGTCCGATCCCCGCAATGCCCGCTGCAAGACCAATACTGACGAAAATTCCAGTGCCGATGATCGATCCTAGGCCCAAGGCTACGGCTTGACCTAGATTGAGTTGTCGTTGGAGGCGTTGAGAGGTCACCTTAACATCCTCGGTATGGATAACTACTACCGTTACAAACTTGTGGAAGCCAATTCAAGTCCCATTTAAGTCCCATTCAAGTCCCGTTAGATTGAGTTCGATCCCTTGGGATAAAGCCTGAATGATAGCGATCGGGAAGCCTTGACAGTTCCCTCACCGTGGCATTTAGGAGATGGCAGTTTGGAGAATGCATTCGGGCTCAATAAATTGGGCAGGAAAGATGCTTGTGCTGATTATCTAGCATGAAAATCTCTCTTTTTGAGGATTTTACAAACTCTCCGGTGGTGAACCATAGGACAGCGGATAGAATGCTACATTCGAGATCAAAACTCGAACTCAAAACTCGAAACTCAACCTTGAACGCGATCGTTTTTGTTTAGAACGCCTGGAGACAATTGCAATTTTGGTGGATTGTTGGCAGCTATGGTGACGTACTCCTCTTCTTCTCAACGGCGATTAGCCTACCTAGGATTACGATTCCTAGGGATCTGTGGCATTGCGCTCATCATGGTGGATGTAGGGTTGCCTAGGGCTGCGGCCCAAACGGCATCACCGAGCCCCACCCCTTCACCCACTAATGCAGCTTCACCCGTTGCAACACCTTCACCAACGGATGCGCCTGTAACTAGTGCGCCTGTAACTAGTGCGCCTGTAACTAATGCGCCTGTAACTAGTGCGCCTGCCAATCAGACGCCTGTCGCCGTTCCTGTAGCGTCTCCTAGCTCAATTGCTCCTAACTCAATTTCCCCAAGCCCAGTAGTACCCCTGTTAAACCCAGGCATCCCCTCTACAAGTCCGGAAACGCCGATCGCGAACCCAACCTCCGAAACCCCAACCCCCGTTCCGATTCCCCTAGATCTTCCCCGTTCCGCCGCAGACCCAAGCCCGATCGAAATTCCCCCAGCAACCCCTGCCCCGATCGAGCCAAGCAAACCGCCTGTGCCCTTTGGACATTTGCCTGTAGATGAAATTTGGGAAGTTCCACGCCCCGTAGAACCTAGCGTTGCGCCGAATCTTTCCCCAAATATTCCAATCATCCCCACTCCCCCTGGAGAGACTAGCCCAAAGCCACAAAGCCCCCCCTCAACCCTCCCATCAATGCCTGGGCAGCCCATTGAAGAGCCAATTCACTTAGTTGTGCGGCGAGGCAAGCGGCGAGTAGAGGTTTACAAAGGAGAAACTCAATTAGCGAGCTATCCGATCGCTGTGGGCAAAGCAGGCTGGGAAACGCCGATCGGAGACTTTACGGTTATTAGTAAAGAAGAAAATCCCATTTTCAAAAATTTCAAAACAGGCAATGTCATCGAACCTGGGCCAGACAATCCCCTAGGTGTGCGCTGGATTGGCATTTGGACAGATGGGAAGACCCAGATTGGCTTTCACGGAACCAACCAACCAGAACTGATTGGCAAAGCGGTTTCCCATGGCTGTATCCGGATGCATAACAAGGATGTGACTGCCCTCTACCAATATGTAACGGTAGGAACCCCCGTTCAGGTGAAGCCTTAAGGATCAATTGGCTTGGGAAATGCTAGCTCAGAGAAAACTGGGCTTTAGGAAAACCTACGATCGTTAGAAAAAACGGGTACTCAAAAAGCCAGCAAAACTCAGGGCCGAGTCAAGAATTTGCCGAAAACTAGTCGATTGAGCCAGCTTTTGCTTTAATTGCTGCATTTGAGCCAAATCCTCTGGCTTACAGAGTACACTGCGTTTCAGAAGTGCTAATCGAGCTTGGGTATAGTTACGCATCGCTTGATCGCGCTGGGCTTGGAGTTCAATTTGTTCATCCAAATCGGCTTCCATGTAACGCACATTCAGTTCGTTCATGAAGTCTGCGGCAAGCTTGAGAAACTGCTGGTTCGTATCCGGCATGGTACAAAATCCTCAACCCTGGGAGGGGGTTAATCTAGGGGATAAATCTGTAGGGATCTGCACTAGTGATCTTCATTCCTGCTTAGTTATTCGGTAAATTCGATCGCGTCCGGTTTGCGTTATTCACCCGATCGAGCATTGTGCGGGTGACACCACTCCAGAAGGGATCGGTTTGGAGTTCATTGAGGATGCGGGTCGATCGTTGTTTTACCACATCATAATTGCGCCCGGTTAAGGCACTGGCGTTGGTCAGAATGCGGGGAATCGCTGCGTTGAGCTGATTTAGATTAATTTCGTCATAGCGATTCGCAATTTCGAGTAATTCCTTCCCCATGACCACCGCTTTCATACACTGGGTCACAGTCGTTTCCAGGAGACGCTTCTCTTCCTGCTTGACCGATTGCCACTCTCCCATCAGTTCACCAGCACGATTCTCCATATCGGATTTTTGTTGGTTGAGTAGCTGTAAGGATTCTGACCCACTATAGGGATCCTGTTCCCGTGCTTTTAATTTGGCCGTCACAGCCTGATAGTCCTGCCGCAGTTTTTTGAGTTTAATAATGACGCTGGTGCGATACTGGGTCAGGACAGGCGGATTTTTGTTGAGGGCATCGGCAAATAGGGCCATTTGAACCGTCAGGGTGCGGGCATATTCCGCCGACTTCCGCACTTCTGAGGTACCGACGATCGTCCCCCCTTCCAACTGATCAAAAATAGCAGAGAAGCCATCGTATTGGCTCCGCAGGTCAGTGATGAACTCATCCCATTCGGTTACCTGGGGAGGCTGATAGGGATCGATCGCCAATTCAATCAACGTACTATTCAACTCACTTTTGGAGTTCAGAAGGCGATTGATAAAACTCTGGCGGATTTCTGCGGCAGACCGGGGTGGAGCTTCTAATTCTCGTTTGCGCAAGGTGTCGATCGCGTCGATCGCGGTCAAGGACTCATTCCGAAATTGACTGGCCGCATTTTGCAGCGATCGGGCTTTTTCCACACTACAGCCGTTCAGGACAAGACTTCCCATCATCAGAACAGCAAACCCCTGTCGTTGCAGCCGTTGCTGTAAAAATGGTTGTAACGATTGTTGGAGCGATCGGGTGAGCAATTGGGTGAGAGATCGGCTGATCTGTCGCGAACCATCCTGTCCCCCCGGTTGTCCGCTCGATCGAAATCCCTTTGGCAGATCCTCTTGCAACTGTTCCCGCAACTGTTGTCCCATCCCCATTTGCACAGCAGACAACCTTCTCTATGAATTTCCTCCATTATGGGTGGGATTTTTGGCTGGCTGGGGAATCTTCATGGATCGTTAATCCCCTCGCTAATCCCCCATCACATGCACCACTAACTCCCGATGATGGGCCATTTGGCGATGTTCCCAGACATAAATGCCCTGCCAAGTTCCCGTCAACAGTCGCCCCTGGGCGATCGGGATTTGCTCCGACGTTTTGGTTAGCACTGTACGAATGTGGGCGGGCATATCATCCGGGCCTTCGTTACTGTGAACATAGTGACGGCCTTCCGGAACCAGCTTGGCCAGGAAATTTTCCAAATCAACCAAGACATCAGGATCCGCGTTTTCCTGAATAATTAAACTTGCAGAGGTATGGCGCAAAAACAGATGGCATAAGCCCGTTTGAATCCCCGATTCAGCCACGATCGCCTGAATTTGGGACGTAATTTTTTGTAGAGATTTGCCTCGGGTGCGAATCGTTAGCGTTTTTTGGTAATGGGCCATGGCGATCGGGATGCAGCAGCTTAAGTTACGATCAGCACCTCTTGGTATAAAAATTGCGCTGACGTTATCCATTCTCTGTTAATTTAGAGCGTGTTTCCGTCGAGATCTTTTTCAGCCCCTAGCTTTCAGACCCTAACATGACCTACTGTCTAGGCATTTTGACTTCCGGTGGCCTCGTGATGGCGGCAGACTCGCGTACCAACGCGGGTGTAGATTACATCTCTACCCATCAAAAGCTGCACGACTTTTCCCTACCGGGGGAGCGGGTGATCCTGCTTTGTACGTCCGGCAACCTGTCTGTCACGCAAGCCATTATTACGCTGCTGCGCCGTGACCTGAAAGCAAGGGAAGATGTCAATCTCCACACATTACCAACCCTGTATGAAGTGGCTCGCTACATTGGCACCAAAATGCGGCTGATTCAGGAACAGGATCGGCCTTGGTTACAAAAGGATGGCATTGATGCAAGTTGTAGTTTTCTGTTAGGTGGCCAAATTCGTGGGGAAGATCCGGAACTGTATCTGATTTACAGCCAAGGCAACTGTATCCAAGCCTCACGGGAAACACCGTTTCTGCAAATTGGCGAAGCAAAGTATGGTAAGCCGATTCTCGATCGCGTGTTGACATCCACCACCCCCTTGGAAGATGCAGCTAAATGTGCGTTACTGTCGATCGATTCCACGATGAAGTCCAACATTTCCGTTGGCCCCCCCATTCACCTAGTGATGTACGAAGCCGATACCTACAAAGTGCACTATGAGCTACGTTTAGCGGCCAATGCATCCTATTTGGTGCAAATTCGTAATCGCTGGGAAGCTTGTTTGAAGGATGCCTTCGATCGAATGCCCAATGTGGACTGGGAGCATTACCTAGACACCGATCTCCCCGAAGATGTTCTCGCTGAGCAAAGTTGAAGATTGTCGCGCCTTTTAAGGCAGCAGGTATTTCCCAGGGTCAGTTGAATCCCTCTCTTGGGTTGAATGGCGCTTTAGTCTCCCCGTTTAAGCCTCAAAATTCCTAGGGTTCAAATCCCTGGGCTGTTTCAGATACGTCAATCTTCAACTTGTAGGTCAACTCAGACTGGACGCCGCCCGGACGATGAATCCGTCCCGACACGGGAGAGGTATAGGTCGGAATGGCACTGGCCACTAAAGCGATATGCCGATCGCTAATGACTAAGCCATGGGTTGGATCATACCCGCGCCAACCTGCACCGGGCAGATAAACTTCAGCCCAGGCATGGAGATGGCGATCGTTGGAATCTGGGTCGCCTTCCTGGTAACCACTGACAAAGCGAGCCGCCAAACCCACCGATCGACAAACTTCCATAAACAGCACCGCGAAATCTCGGCAGGAGCCTTTCTTTTCCCGCCAAGTCACCCCTGCGGCAAAGGGATGCCCCGTTTCCCGCAGGGTGTACTGACATTCGGTGTAAATGCGCTGATTCAGTTCATTGAGAAATTGAGCAACGTTGCCATTACTTGCTTCATCAATTTCCTGGGCAAGCTCCACCGCAACTGGATCGAGACTGGCCTGTCCTTCAGCCCGTCCCAGATAGGGTTGCAGTTGGCTCCAGAGGGATTTGGGATAGTCAAAGGGCAATTCGATCGCCCAAGGTTCCAGTAAGTAAACAAAGGGATTGGACTGGTGGGTAGCCACGTGGGACTGGGTTGTGATCGTCAATTGTTCAGCTGATTGACTGGGATCAAACCAGAGTTTGATCAACCCATTCCCATCCAAATCGGTAATAGAAGAGATCGCTTTGGGTTCTGGGGAAACGCTCAGGTGAAAATCCAGTAATGTTTGCCATCCATCCGATCGGGGACGTAATCGCAGAAGATGGGGCTGCAACGTTACAGGTTTGCTGTACTGGTAAACCGTTGTATGGGAAATTCTGTAGTGCACGGCGTTTTGGAGGAAAAACGACCCAGCTTTAGAATAGTACGAGATTATCCAGATAAGTTGGCAGATATTCGATCTTTTAATTGAGATAAATCATTATCAATCGTTGGGTATTCCAAGATCAAAATCGGCTACATCACTGCGCTGTCACCGATCGTAGCCATCGTTCACCTATCTAATTAAGCAAGGGTTAAACCATTATTAAACCATCCTATTTCCCAATCCTGTCAGGGAATGCTCACCAATCGGCAATGGAATAACCATAGAGTAACCTCTGAACTCCATCGGCTATGGATCTGCTACCAGCTACTAGCTCTGCTAGTTAAAGACGCTGGCGATTATCGTTACAAACGGCTGTTACATCGGCTGTAACGCAAAAAAGGTTTCGTAAATGCTGGTATCCACCGCATTGGTGCGTGATTGAATGCTATCTAGAAATTCATGCAATCCAGAATCAATCACTTCATCAATCACAAGGTAGTCTAAATCTGCCCGTAGTTTCCCTAAAGTGCGTTCCACAGGACTGTTCCAGGTACCACGCGGGGTTCCGGTAATTTCCTGGAGCGATCGCTCCGCCTGTTGCACACAATAGCGAATCGATCGGGGAAAGTCACGATCGAGCAGCAGAAACTCGGCGACGGAGGTAGGCGTAATGCGGTGGGCACCCCGTTTGCGGTACATTTCATAGGCACTGGCCGACTTCAGCAAAGCCATCCACTGCAACTCATCCAGGGTCGAACCGACATCCCGCACAGACGGCAGCAGAATAAAATACTTCACATCCAAAATCCGCGAAGTTTTGTCCGCCCGTTCCAAGAAGCGGCCAATTTGCCCAAAATGCCAGCCTTCATTATGGGTCATCGTGGCATCCGCAATACCAATAAACAAATGGCTTGCCGATTTCACCTCTTCAAAAAAGGCAAACCAATCCTCGACCGATCCAGCTTTGGCCGTGTCTTGCACAAGGTGATAAAAAGCATTGATCTGTTGCCACATTTCTGAGGAAATAATTTCGCGCACCGATCGGGCATTTTCTCGCGCCAACTGCAAACAGGACAAAATCGAGTTGGAATATTCGCGATCGAAGGTCAGAAATTGAATGACATTTTCGTCCGTGACCTTGCCATACCGTTTGCGAAACAACTCAAGATCTCCTGTGGTCGCAAGCACCGGATCCCATTGCTGTGTCATACCAGCGGGAGAATCTAAGACAAGATTCAAGTTCACATCAATGAATCGTGCAATATTTTCTGCTCGTTCAATATAGCGATTGAGCCAGTAAATCGAGTTTGCAACACGGCTTAGCATAGGACTGAACTCGTCAATGGATTGAATTAAACAATTGAATTGAACTGAACTAACGGTATGAGCTAACGGTATGAGCTAACGGTGTGAACCAACTGCATGAGCTAACGGTCTCAACTAACTGCGTGAATAACTGACTGCTGACGAACCACTCAACATTCAGATCACTTTTGCAGGATTTAACCTGGAGGATCATAGCAATTCAAGACTGCACAAGACTTCGCAAACCCGTCCTGTGACAAGATCAGAAAGAACAAACTGGGACAAGAACCAGTTGAGGCAAGAATAAGCTGAGGATTGCGCCTCTAGGATAGTGTAGAGGGCGAATTCTCGATCGGGTAAAGATATTGCTTTATCTAAATAAAATTTAAATAAAGCCTGACTGGCCTGTTCTCTTTTGAACGAGCACCCTATGGCCTAATCACAGACGACCCAAGTGTCCTTACTGCCGCCCCCCTGGGAGGAATTGACGACCAGTGAGCCTTTTTTCAGGGCTACTCGAGTTAAGCCACCCGGATTCACATAAATCTCTTTGCCGTAGAGAATGTAGGGGCGCAAATCCACATGACACCCCTCGAAGCCATCTTCCATCAGCGTTGGCACCCGCGATAGGCTGAGAGTCGGCTGGGCTATGTAGTTACGGGGATTGGCTTTAATTTTTTCAGCAAAGGCTTCGCGTTCGGCGGGGGTCGCATGGGGGCCAACCAACATCCCATACCCTCCCGATTCGTTAGCCGCTTTCACCACCAGCTTATCCAAGTTAGCCAGTACGTGCTCTTGTTGTTTGGGTTCCCAACAAAGATAGGTGGGGACATTCGACAAAATCGGATCTTCATTGAGGTAGTAGCGAATCATCTCCGGAACAAACGCATAAATGACTTTGTCATCGGCCACTCCGGTTCCTAGCGCATTCGCTAACCCTAAGCGCCCATTGCGATAAACGTCCATGAGCCCCGGCACTCCCAACAGCGACTCTGGCCGAAAGGCTTGGGGATCAATAAAGTCATCATCTAGGCGTCGATACAGGACATCCACACGTTTGAGTCCCTTCGTTGTCCGCATTTGCAAATAGCCATCCGCCACCACAAGGTCACGGCCTTCCACCAATTCCACTCCCATTTGCTGAGCTAGGAAGGAATGTTCAAAGTAGGCTGAGTTATAAATGCCTGGAGTGAGCAGCGCGACTGTGGGATCGGGTAAGTGGTCAGGCACTAGGTTAAGCAACGTTTCCAACAGTTGACCGGGATATTCCTCTACGGGACAAATTTTCATTTTTTCAAACACCTGGGGAAAGGTGCTCTTCATCACGCGGCGATTTTCTAAGACATAGGACACCCCAGAAGGGCAGCGCAGGTTATCTTCCAAAACAAACCAATGGCCATCCCGATCGCGCACTAGATCGGTTCCCGTGATATGGCACCAAATGCCCGCCGGGGGTTTAACACCCATACAAACAGGATGGAATCCACTGGCCGATTCAATCAACTCCCGAGGAATAATGCTATCCCTAATAATTTTTTGATCACTGTAAACATCTTGTAAAAAGCAGTTGAGAGCATAAATCCGTTGTTTTAGGCCCCGCTCGAGGAAATTCCATTCCTCCATGGCAATAATGCGAGGAATCAAATCAAACGGAAAAATGCGTTCAGTGCCTTGGTTATCACTGTAGACGTTAAAAGTGACGCCCATTTTAAATAGCGTAATTTGGGCAGCGGTTTGACGACGTTGCAGTTCCTCCATTGGCAAGGAATCAATGCGTTGAATTAACGGAATCGCTTCCGATCGAGGTTGCCCTTTTGCAACAAACAGTTCATCATAAAAATTGCCTGGATCGTAATCTTCAAATTTCACAGCGGTAGACCAAAAGCGTGACAGCAGGTTTTAAGGGTAAGTGTTGCTTTAAGAAAGGGATGGCCTGATTAGGAGATGGCCTGTAGGAAACGACCGGGGTAAATTGTGTAGATGGGTAGGGGCTGACCGACGTACATCGTAACCGGGGTAATAAAGGTAAGCGAAAGAGGAACTGGGGGCGATGGGACTGAATAATGAGCGATCGGACGGAACAGGCGTTAGCAGTCACGGGATCTGGAACTGTCCTGAATCTAGATGCGCTTCATTTCTAGGAACCCTTAATCTATTGATATAGTGTCAGCAAGCACTGACATTCTGTAACGGGTTTAACGAAGTCGATTATCACCTGACTCAAGAAAAATAAGCGTTACAAAGTGTCGTGAAGGTTAACTTAGTCAGGTCATAAATCTATCGATTTTGTTGTGATCGATACAGCGTTTTTGAACCGTGATCCCCCTGGCGTGGCTGTTTGGGCCAATTAGCACGGCGGATTTGCAGAAGCACTGGCAGGTTCCAGAAAAGGCTCTATTCAGATTGTAATTTTTCCTGAAAAGCAACAAAAGTTGGGATAAGAGAAGGGTATTTGTCACACCCTGGTTTCGATGAGTGAGTTCCGATGAGTGATTTGTGTTTATTGGCAATCAGCCTAAGCCAAGCACCCGGCCAACGCACGGATTCCCCGATCGTGCCGCCGTCTACCTATCTTCAGTCTGCTCGATCATTTTCTCGAGCTATGCCCCAGAAAAAAATTGTGGCTCAACCTTTGATCCATCGGGCCATTTCCCAGAAACCTGAATTTTCTGCACCGAAGGCGGACACAACAGATTCCACAGCTACAACAGATTCCGCCCCGTCACCCGCCTCAACCGGGTTATCAAAAACAAAAACATTGTCTCGCCTAGGCACAGCCAACCAGAAAGTCGCGATCGCACCCTCGATCAAAACGCGACTCTCGCCTCGATCGGGCATTCAGCTCTATCAGCAACGCTTGGCCTCTCTGCGCCAGGGAAGACTTTACACCCGGTTGCCAGTGGATAGTTTCTATGAAGCTTGGCGATCGGCCCAGGGACAGCCGACCTATCAACAATGGCGCAGGTTGCTGGCGCTGGAAGCGCGGGCCGTTTCTCGGCGGCAGGGCCAACGGCAGTTAATGGTGATGGTAGGAGATTCCCTGAGCCAGTGGTACCCCAGTGATTATTTGCCTAGTAGAGATATTTGGCTGAATCAGGGCATTTCTGGCGATACCACTCGGGGCATTTTGCAACGGCTCGATGATTTTGCCACAGCACACCCCGATCGCATTTATGTGATGGCGGGGGTAAATGACTTAAAACGGGGAGCCAGCGATCGAGAAATTCTGCAAAATTTGGCCAAAATCGTCGCGCGGCTCCAGCGCCAGCACCCCCAAGCACAAATTGTCGTGCAATCCATTTTGCCGACCCGCTCATCAATGATCCCCAACGATCGCATCGAAAATCTCAATCAGCAATTGGCGCAACTCACGACTCGCCAAGGAGCCACCTTTTTGGATCTCTATCGCGAATTTGTCGATCGGGATGGTTATCTCCAGCAACAGTTAAGTACCGATGGGATTCACTTAAATTTGCAGGGCTATCAGGTTTGGCAAACCGCCCTCAGCCAAGCAAAACCTGCGATCGCTTCGCTGGTTCGCAAACCCCAGACCAAGAACGGATAAATTACACGGAGAAATTACAATGTAATCTTGTATTACACCTTCGATATCTCGTATTACAATAGAAGCAGCCTGCGATCGCAATGACCCATTGCCAGCAGGTTGCTTTTGTATTTGGGGACATCTTCTACCTGTGCTGTCTGCCTGTACGGGTCACTGTACAAGACCACCCCAACCCTGAAGTTCACCATGAAATCTAAACGAGTAGTCGAGCCATGAAATTTTCTCCGAACGTTGACCGCATCATTATTTTCGATACCACTTTGCGGGATGGCGAACAGTCTCCCGGCGCTACGATGAACGTGGACGAAAAACTAGCGATCGCGCGTCAACTGGCTCGACTTGGCGTGGACGTGATTGAAGCGGGATTTGCCTTTGCGAGTCCGGGGGACTTTGAAGCCGTTAACAAAATTGCCCAAGCGATCGGAACCGAAGATGGCCCCGTGATTTGTAGCCTTGCCCGCGCCACCCAAGGGGATATTAAGGCTGCTGCGGAAGCGATCGCCCCGGCTTGTCACCGTCGGATTCACACCTTCATCGCCACCTCCGATATTCACCTGCAATACAAATTGCGCAAAACTCGCCAGGAAGTCTTGGAAATTGCGCCGGAAATGGTGGCCTATGCCAAATCCTTTGTGGATGATGTGGAATTTTCTCCGGAAGATGCGGGCCGATCGGATCCTGAGTTTCTCTATCCTGTGCTGGAAGCGGTGATCGATGCCGGTGCCACGACGATTAATATTCCCGACACCGTGGGTTATACCACTCCGGCGGAATTTGGGGCGTTGATTAAAGGGATTAAGGAAAACGTCCGCAACATCGATCGGGCGATCATTTCCGTCCACGGTCACAACGACCTCGGCTTAGCCGTCGCAAACTTCCTGGAAGCAGTGAAAAACGGGGCGCGTCAGTTGGAATGCACGATTAACGGCATCGGTGAACGGGCGGGTAATGCCGCCTTGGAAGAACTGGTCATGGCGTTGCATGTGCGGCGGCAGTATTTCAACCCCTTCCTGGGGCGTCCGGTGGATTCTGAAGCCTCCCTAACCAATATCAATACCCGCGAAATCTACAAGACCTCCCGTTTGGTCTCCAATACCACCGGGATGTTTGTGCAGCCGAATAAGGCGATCGTGGGAGCCAATGCCTTTGCCCATGAATCCGGCATCCACCAAGACGGCGTCCTGAAAAACAAGCTGACCTATGAAATCATGGATGCCCAGTTAATCGGCTTGACGGATAACCAAATCGTTCTGGGCAAACACTCTGGCCGCAATGCCTTCCGGACTCGCTTGAGCGAACTGGGTTACGAATTGGCGGATCAGGAATTGAATAAAGCCTTTGTCCGCTTCAAGGAGCTGGCAGATAAGAAGAAAGAAATTACCGATTGGGATTTGGAGTCGATCGTCAATGACGAAACCCAACAGCCCCCGGAAATGTTCCGTCTGGAAATGGTGCAGGTGTCCTGTGGTAGCAATGCCCAACCCACCGCAACGGTGAAAGTCCGCAACCCCGATGGGACGGAACTGATGGATGCGGCGACGGGGACTGGCCCGGTGGACGCGGTGTATAAGGCTATTAATCGGGTCGTGAATGTGCCGAATCAGTTGATTGAGTTCTCGGTGCAATCGGTGACGGCAGGCATTGACGCGATCGGGGAAGTGACCATCCGCCTGAAGTACGAAGATCGCATCTTCTCCGGTCGATCGGCCAATACGGATATCATTGTGGCGTCGGCTCAGGCGTATATGAATGCTCTGAATCGGCTGTACAGTGTCTTGCAAACGGGAGACATGCACAAAACCAATGCCCAACGGGAAGCGGGTCTAGAAGCGGCTAGCGTTTAGTTCCGTGAGTCGGGCTGTGGTGAGAAACGCCTTGATTCTGCCATGCTCTCATTGATCGATCGCCCCTTAGATGATCTCTAGGGGGTATTCTTTTGTTGGGAAGCAGTTCCATACCGGCATAATAAAGCAAGGTTTTGCCACCCTTGTCCCGTAATCCCCATTTCGCAATCCCCATTTCGCAATCCCTATTTCGCAACCACCATGCAAGACGATCTTCTCCAGCGCGAACAGCAATTCCACGACCAATGGGCTAGCACGATCGATGTGGATGGCATCCGGGTCGCGGACTACTTTGAAGCCTGTACTGCTCCGGAAAATCGCTTTATTCTGAAGCATTTGGGCGACGTGCGCGGGAAGTTACTCCTCGATCTGGGCTGTGGGGCAGGGGAAAACAGCGTTTACTTTGCCAACCTGGGCGCACACTGTGTCGCGTCAGACTATTCCCCCGGCATGGTGGAAGTGGCGCTGAAGCTAGCTGAGAAGAATGGGGTACAGGTGGAGGGTCGGGTGATTAATGCCATGGCGATCGACTACCCCGACAATACGTTTGACATTGTCTACGCCGCGAATCTGTTGCACCACATTCCCGATCCCCTACAAACCATTCGGGAAGTCCACCGTGTGCTGAAACCAGGGGGCAAGATGTGTTTTTGGGATCCCCTGAGACACAATCCGGTGATTAATGTCTATCGCAAGATCGCTACAGAAGTGCGAACAGAAGATGAAATGCCATTGCATATCAATATCGTGCGCGAGGTGCGTCAACTCTTTTCGACCACGAAGTTTGATACCTTTTGGATCGCGACGCTGTGGATCTTTTTACAGTTTTATCTGATTGAAAAAGTCAATCCCAACAAAGAGCGCTACTGGAAGAAAATTATCATCGAGCAGGATCGCCTTAAGCCTACCTATAGCTTCTTGGAGCGTCTAGATAGGTTTATTAAGAAGCTACCTTTGATGAAACGGATGGCTTGGAATATTGCTGTTGTGGCTACTAAATAGTTGTGGCTACTAAATAACGGCTGCTTAATCATGGCTGCTCAATCACAGCTACTTGTTAACCCCGCAATCTCCTGTTCTGGTTCTTGCTCTATTGTGACCTATGCCGAAACTGCCTTGGAAAACGATCGCAACTTACCTCTTGCTCAGTACGATCGCGCTCTTGATGCTAATTCCCCTGATCTGGTTGATTAGCACTGCGCTGAAATCCCCCACAGAAGATCTGTTCCAATTTCCACCGCAGTTTATCCCCCAAAAGCCGACCCTGGGCAACTTCATTAAAGCCTGGAACGTTGATCCTAATACGCCCTTTAGTCGCTATTTTATCAACAGCACCATTGTCTCAGTCTTAACCGTAGGATTGAACTTACTGTTCTGTTCCCTAGCGGCTTACCCCTTAGCTCGATTAACCTTTAAAGGGCAGAAGGAAATCTTTGCAGCGATCGTCGCCACGATTCTCATCCCATTTCAGATTGTGATGATTCCGCTGTTTGTTTTATCGAATCAGCTGCACTTGCAAAATACCTATCTAGGCATTATTTTCCCTTCGATCGCCTCTGCCTTTGGAATTTTTCTGTTGCGGCAGGCATTTCAAGGGGTGCCAAAGGA
Source organism: Alkalinema sp. CACIAM 70d (assembly GCA_002148405.1). Lineage (GTDB taxonomy): Bacteria > Cyanobacteriota > Cyanobacteriia > Leptolyngbyales > Leptolyngbyaceae > Alkalinema. Next base: position 139,458 of record MUGG01000058.1, read on the forward strand.
ATTGGAGGAAGCGGCTAGAATGGACGGCTGCTCAGAATTGGGCATCTGGTGGAATGTCATGTTGCCCTCGGTGCGACCCGCCTTAACGACCCTTGCAATTTTTGTCTTCATTGGAGCTTGGGGCGATTTCCTTTGGCCGTTAATCATTACCGATCGACCTGAAATGGCCACTTTACCGTTAGGCGTCGCTAAGTTAAATGGACTCACCGACAGCGATTTCCGCCTCATTGCAGCAGGATCGGTACTCTCGATCGCGCCCATTTTGGCGTTCTTCTTGGTAATGCAGAAATATATCGTACCAACCGATGCAGGCAGCGGCGTCAAAGGCTAGTCTTCCCGAATGCCCAAAGCCATCTGCACAATAAAGGGATTTCCACCGTCTTGATGGTAGCGATCGGCCCACTGTCGGATAATTTCATCCAGTTCTTCCAACGCTCGATCAACTTTTTCAGGCGGAATATCCAACGCTTCCAACACCCTCATATACCGAGGTTGGCGATCGGCCCAGCCCTTCAGCAACCGGAAGAAATGCGCTGTATCTTCTACCATGACATAGGTTCTTTCTTCCTCGTCATCAGGGGAATAGGACGCGCGGGTCAGCGCATAGAAAGGCATCCCCCAAGGAGACTCAATGCGCGTCACCGTACCGGAATAGAGTAAGCGCCGCTTGATATGTTCTGCCAAGGCTTCACTCAAGGGCATCCGCTGTTCCCGAGGCAGTTCTTCCTGCGATCGAGAGTGGAGATATTCGATTAATTCCAAAAACTGAAAGGAGTTAATTAGTTGCGCATCCGGCAAATGGGGCGGTAATTTTTGCTCTAGATGCTTCTTCTCATCGGAGGTCAGACTGCTGGACGAAATCCGCGATCGACCAGGCTGCCAAGGAAAGTTCTCCATCCAGACGTAGGGTAACTGGATGAGATAGCGAGGTTCCTGGGAACCCAGCATTTTTAGAAGTTTCCCTTCGGTTAACGCTTGACCGACTTCCTCCACGATCGCCTTAACTCGCTTGGGCTCAATATGATGCAAATGCCCCGTCATCCGGAGATTGCCATCTTGTTCCAAGTAAGTCATGTAGATCGCACATTTGGCCGCCGTTGCCGCCGCATCCAAAAATGCCCCGTGGCGATGGCCACCGGTTCGCATCGCGCTGAATGCTAGGTACAGCATGATCTGATCCATTGCACTTGGACTAAGTAGTTTGATCAGATCGAGGTCTTTAGTCATAGTTCAGCATCTACAACGTAACAGATTTACCAGGTTAAACAATTGAGCCAAGAACTCTGTACATCATCTGAAAAGACAATGGACAAACTATACCACCGATTTTGCAATCCGTAGAATTACAACAGGACTCAACTTATACTAGCAACTGGTTGAGTTTCCATCTTTATATTTTGATGGAGACCTTATATCCTTCTGCTCGGCGTATCCCCTTAGCATACCCACTTATGTCCGATTCGTAACATTTATCTAGACTAAATGGGAAGCAACATAGGAAAAAACGATTTTCTGAAGTGGGAAAAGAGTTGTTTCGGCCTACGCTTCATCGCTTTTACGCCATAAATCAGATGGCTCTAAATGAAGTGGCTATGCACTAAAAGGACACCTAGCAATGAAGGGTTCTCAAAAATAAAACTTTGTGCGAGATCTCAGAACTCGTTGCATAGCAGCCTGGAGAGTAACGATCGAACTCAGTAATCAGGAACGCCTAATCGACTGATTGATTCATGCTGATTGATTCAGTCAGTCAAAACCCAATTGCATTGCGGCTTAAGCCTGCAAGGGCTGGGTCTCTAACAAGGTATGCATCTAATAAATATGGCGATACGCATGTATACCTGAACAATGTGTATACTATGTATCAAAAGGTGACTAAAACACCGTACAGTTAAGGACTACTGCTACACAGCTTAGACTGTGTCCCATCGCAAAGAATGGTGGAGAAGTGGCCTCACGAAATGAGCAACTTGCCCGCTTAAGCCACTTCTACTCGACCGCTACCCCGATGGGCAACTTCGACCCGGCCACTCCCGCGATAGCTAGGAGCTTCAATCCGGCCACTACCCCGATGAGCAACCTCTACCCGACCGCTCCCACGATAACTAGGAGCTTCGATGCGGCCACTACCCCGATAGGCGACGGTTTCCACCCGACCGCTCCCACGATAGGCAAGAATGTTGCTAGCATCTGAGGCATCTACAGCAGTCATTGTCCCGGTCAGCACAGTTGCAGTGATTAGAAGGACACCGGTTAGTCCGATCAAGAATTGAGAGCGCATAAGCTTGGTCTGTCTTTGTATGTATCTAATCACTCATACAAAGTCTCCGTAGACAGATCAGGAAAAGATTTCAGAAATGATGAACATTTTCTGCTGAAATTGCCTTCAACACTGAAATCTTATTTTTATTCCTATAGAGAACTGTCTTAAATATCACACTCTTAATGCGATCGCCTGAACCCGAATCCATTGCCCAGCAAGGTTTTTGTGGCCCCAGACTTGTATAGATTGCCCAGGAAAACATTGAGCTAAGAGAGCGTTAACTTCAGAGAGAATCGTAACGAGTTGATAGTCTTGATCGCCGACTTGTAGATGGTAAGTATGCGGTCCGGTCTGCGTGAAAATACCGATCCAGCTTTCACATTTACCACGATCAAGGGGTAAAGGAGTTGCCGGAGCGTCACCACTGTAGGGATAGGCATCGGGGTGATCGAGATAATAGGTTTGCCAGGTCAGCCAATCGGGGTGCTGTAGCGGGACATTAAAGAGAGGAATGACAGCAGCAGGGGCTTGGGCATCTGTCAGTAGGGCGTTTTGTAACGTCCGGATAGGCAGGTGTCTCGGTGCACAATCCAGTTCTACGCACAATGCGGCGGCCATGCCTGCGGCTTGTCCAATGCCTAGGACTAAAGGTTGCAGGCGAGTGGCTCCGTTGGCCATATGGGTTACAGAAATATTTTTTTCACAGACGAGAAAACCGTCGATCGATCGGGGGACTAACGCACCATAGGGAATAGTGAAGGGGGTACCTGTCCAGCGTCCACCCCATTGGATTGATTTAGGGTTGAGGGGGATATCACCACTGGGATAGTGATGGTCATTGGCGTAGTTGCCGATCGCGATGGCGGTACAGAGACTATCTACATTAGCGCAGCCTTCGGCAAAGACTTGCATTGGTAAAGCAGCAACTTGGCCACGGGCGATCGGTAAGATATCCTGCTCGCGTACCGTTACGATCCCTTGGAGCCGACGACTTTCTCGAAAATAGGGGTGGAGGGCAAAGGCAGAATTTGTGATTGGTGGGGTTTGGCTCGATCGCCCCTGGGGGAACATGCCTTCTGCTAACCCATAGCGCTGACCTAAAGTTTGCTGGATAAAGTAGGCAAAGGCCCAACTATGCTCATAGGCTTCTTTGCAAAAGGCTTGGCGATCGCTCGCATTGACTAAAAGTCGCTCTAAACCTTCACCGTAGTCATTGCCGTGAATCGGCCAGTTGATCATGAAGCGATTTCCCGGTAAGCGACCGTAGTTCAAAAACTTTTCGCCGCCGTACTGTTCCCACGCTTGGGCAAAAGGGGCTGGATTGTAGTTGGGCGGGATGGGAATCACTGGGGCGACTTGGTTTTCTCCATAGTCCTGCATCACCACGACCCAGGTGGGGGCTTGCACTGGATAGCGCTGCATCCAATCAGCCATTTCTGCAGGGGCACTGGGTTCCTGGAATTCCGCTTGCAGTTCCCAGCCCCAGCGGTGGGGAATGGTGCCCAAAGCCAGTAAGTCACCTAATTCCGTCCCATCGATCGTAATTTGTGCGGTGATTTGATAGTCCTGAAATTGCACACCAGTAATGCGATCGTCAGTTCTTGATACCGCGATCGGGGTTTGTCCAGTAATCCAAGTTAAGTTGGGCAGTGCTTTAACCCAATCCGCAAAAATTTCTGCACCGATATGGGGTTCGTAGGTGAAGAAACTAACCCAGGCGTGATCTAAGCCTTCCGGTTGTCGTGTTTGCAATTCCCGCAGAAATTGTCCCCAAATTCCGGTTTGCCAAGCCTGTAACTCGTTGCCATCGGGAGCGGTGACGCCTGCACTGGTCAGCATTCCCCCCAACCACTCAAATTCGCTTACCAGGATCACCTGGGCTCCCCGACGGGCGGCTTGAATGGCGGCTGCGGTACCCCCCGTTCCTCCCCCGACGACTAAAATTTGAGTCTGCAATGTTTTCATGGGTGTTCTACGCCTGACAACTAATTAATGCTCTGCGGATTGAGGCTTGCAAAACTATTGATGCTCGACAAAAGGCGTGCCCCAAAAAGTCCAGTTTTCTTTATTGAAGGGCGATCGCCATTTGTAAATTAACGTAGACTCCATCTTCTGGCGCGATCGGGTGTCCTGGGGGGCATCCTGCCAAAAGGCGATGCCTAATTGGGTGGGTAAATTATTGTTGTAATGGGATTGCTGATAGTGAAGCAAATAGCGTTTGCAATCATGTTCACCTTTCCAACGCTGGTTAGATTTCACGGTTTCACCAACGTACAACAGAATGGGTAACGTGTAGTCAAAGACAAAATATAATGCTGAAACCCCTGCATCCTCTGCTTTCCAACGCCAGAATTGGGTGTTTTGTTGGGGCAGCTTGAAGGGATTCAGGCCATCGGGATCGATCGTTGGAACGGATTCTGTGGGTAAGCCGAAATCAAAGAGACTGCCTTGGGCGATCGCGGGTGCAATTTCGACGGATTGTTGATGATCTAGAACGCGCTGTTTCCAAGCCGTTAATGTGGCTGCATCCATTTCGAGGGACTGCGATCGCTGGGTTCCGTAGGTGCCTGCCAGTTCCTTGGCGGAGAAAAGGGAGGGTTGTTCAATCTGCGGGGTGGGAAGCTGGGAAAACGCTGGATGCGGTGAGGCTGCACTGCTTGCATTTTGCGCAGTATTTGTATTTTGCGAAGTGCGGTACTTAGGCATCGATCGCGTTCCTCTCTGTCAGCGCAATGAATCGCAGTCAGGATAGCATAGAGAGAACCGCTTGCCCATGAACTTTGCTATCCCTGAAATGACTGATTTACTGACTGATTTATTTGTAGGGATCCTAAATCATCCCGTTTGGATTGTTGCGATCGCGGGAATTTTGCATCTTATGATCGGAACCATTGCTGCTGTGATCGCGGTACAGCGAGGTAAGTCCTGGAAACAGTGGCTCGTGATTGGTTGGATTGGTGGAACACCCGCGTTGATTGCAGCTTTGCGATTACCCAAGTTGGTTGAGCACTAAGGTTTCGGTAAAGATTTAAAACCGTAACTCGCCATAAAAAACGTGAGTTTGATAAGCAAAATTGTCCCTCACAAGTCCTCTGTGCTTGTATGCAGAATTCACTTTCGGGGGGTGTCGGGGGAGTAGAGTCCCCTAACATTGCAGGGGGCAAGGTGGTTTCTCTGACGCAATGCCAGAGCAAACTGCCTTGAGCGGGAGAAGTTCCCCGATCTTCGCTGCGCAGCAGCCCCGACGATCGAGTTGCACCACGAATTTATTGAACTCACATTAAAAAAGGACTCGACAAAACTGTTGAGTCCTCACTAGGTAATTAAATGTTCGATCGTGGAATGGCGTTAAATCAAATCAACACCGCTCACATTAATTAATTCAGAGCGCTGGCTCCAGCAACCACTTCCAACAATTCTTGGGTAATGGCGGCCTGACGGGCTTTGTTGTAGGACAGCGTTAAGGTGCCAATCAGGCTCTTTGCGTTGTCGCTAGCGTTATTCATAGCCGTCATCCGAGCTGCCAACTCACTAGCCGCCGCTTCTTGCAGCGCGCGCAGCAGTTGGTTGTTCAAATACAACGGCAACAAAGCATCCAGAATTTGCACCGGATCTTGCTCGAAGATCATGTCTTGGGGCAGGCTTTGCACAGGCGTTGTCACCTTTTGCCGCTCCACTTGGAAATCTCCCCCCCGCACCGTGAGACGGAAAATTTCGTCATCCTGCACTTCTAACCCTTGGGCATCCAAAGGCAGCAGGGTTTGCACCACGGGACGGGAGCTGATCAACGACACAAACTTGGTGTAAATCAACTCAACCCGATCGACATTTTCCGACAGGAACGACGACAGGATGGCATCCGCAATATCAGCGGCTTCCTTGGCTGTGGGGATTTGCTCCAAGCCAGTGTAATTCGCATCGATCGTGTAATCGCGGCGCTGGAAGTATTGAGTCGCTTTCCGACCCACCACAAACATGCACACGGAGATTCCCTGCTCTTGCAGTTCCTTCGCTCGTTGCTCGGCCCGTTTGATCACGTTGGCGTTGTAACCGCCGCACAGACCGCGATCGCCGGAAATCACCAGCAGACCGACGGACTTAACTTGGCGCTTTTTCAACAACGGCAAATTCGCTTCTTCAAACTTCAAGCGGCTTTGCAGACCGTGCAATACCTGTGCCAAGCGATCGGCAAAGGGGCGGGTAGCAGTCACTTGCTCTTGGGCGCGACGAACCTTGGCCGCTGCCACCAAGCGCATAGCTTCCGTAATTTTTTTGGTGTTTTTAACCGACTGAATCCGGTCACGAATGGCTTTTAGGTTTGGCATCTTTTTGTTCCTCTAATCGGGTGAACGATCGTTCACCCGACATAAACCTCACTGATTTGACTTAAGTGTTCTTGACTTAAGCGGCGAAGTTCTTCTTGAACTCAGCGATGCCTTCCTTCAGCAGCGTTTCAGCTTCATCATCCAGGACTTTGTTGCCTTGAACGATTTCCACATAGCGGGGCTTGCTGGTCTTCAGGTACTCGCGCAGACCCTTGTTGAAGTCCACCACTTTCTCAGCCGCCAAGTCATCCAAATAACCGTTAATCCCAGCGTAGATGATGGCCACTTGTTCGTTCAACAGCAGCGGGCTGAACTGGGGTTGCTTGAGGATTTCCCGAAGGCGCTTACCACGGGCCAATTGGTTTTGGGTGGCTTTATCCAAGTCAGAAGCAAACTGAGCAAACGCTTCCAATTCTGCGAACTGAGCCAGCTCTAGCTTCACCTTACCAGCGACCTTCTTCATGGCCTTGGTTTGAGCAGCGGAACCTACGCGGGATACGGAGATCCCCGCATTCACTGCCGGACGTAGACCGGAGTTGAACAGGTCGGTGGAGAGGAAGATTTGACCGTCGGTAATGGAAATCACATTGGTGGGAATGTACGCAGACACGTCACCCGCTTGGGTTTCCACGATCGGCAGCGCTGTCATACTACCGCCACCCAGCGCATCGCTGAGTTTTGCAGCGCGCTCCAGCAGGCGGCTGTGGAGATAGAACACATCCCCAGGATAAGCTTCACGACCGGGCGGACGACGCAGCAGCAAGGACATTTGACGGTAAGCCTGAGCTTGCTTGGACAGGTCATCGTAGACCACCAAGGTCGCTTTGCCTTTGTACATGAAGTACTCAGCCAGGGCTGCACCGGTGTAGGGAGCCAGGAATTGCAGGGACGCAGGATCGTTGGCGTTAGCAGCAACCACGATCGTGTATTCCAGGGCACCGCGCTCTTGTAGCACTTGCACCACGTTAGCAACCGTGGAAGCCTTTTGACCCACAGCAACGTAAACGCAAACCACATCTTCACCCTTCTGGTTCAAGATGGTGTCTACCGCTACGGAAGTCTTTCCGGTTTGACGGTCACCGATGATCAGTTCCCGCTGACCCCGACCGATGGGAATCATGGAGTCGATCGCGGTAATCCCGGTTTGCATGGGTTCACACACGGACTTCCGGGCGATGATGCCAGGAGCCATGGATTCGATCAGGCGGGTTTCGGTGGTTGCGATGTCGCCTTTCCCGTCGATCGGACGAGCTAGGGAATCGACCACACGACCAATCATGGCGTCACCCACGGGAATTTGGGCAATTCTACCGGTGGCGGTTACGGTGGAACCTTCTTGGATGGTGCGGCCATCGCTCATCAACACCACACCGACGTTATCTTCTTCCAAGTTGAAGGAAATACCGACAGAGCCATCTTCAAACTCCAGTAGTTCTCCGGCCATTGCCTGATCCAAACCGTAGACGCGGGCGATACCATCACCCACTTGCAGCACGGTACCGACGTTGGATACCTTTACGTCTTGGTTGTACTGCTCGATCTGTTGGCGAATAATGCTACTAATTTCGTCAGGTCTAATCGCTGCCATGGGATTGCTCTCTTTACAACGTTACGGATGAGGGAAGACTTACAAGAAAAGCATTGCGGTGATCAATGCAGCTTTGGTTCAACTAATTCGCACCGGCAAGGCGGTAGGAAATTCGGCGCAGTTGTCCCCGTAGGCTTGCATCAATGACTTGGGAACCGACTTTGATAATGACGCCGCCAATCAGGCTGCTATCAACGGTAGTTTCCATGTCTACTTGGCGAGCACCGGTCATCGCGATTACCCGATCGCGAATCGCTTGCTTTTGGCCGTCATTCAGTTCCACCGCCGAGGTGACTTCTGCCAATACGGCTTGATTCAACTTACGAACTAGGGCTTGAAATTCCTTGCAGATGCCAGCCAGAAAGACAATGCGACGTCGATCGATCAGCACTTGCAGAAAATTCTGCGTAAAGGGATTGATCTTGCCGCCAAATAGGCTAGCAATGACTCCCTTCTTGGCGTCATCTTTGATAAAGGGGTTTTCAAAGAATTGAGCCAACTCGTCCGAAGCCCCAATGGTTTCTAAAATCAGGTTGATATCGTTGCTGAAGTCACCAACCAAATTATTCGATTGACCCAGGGATAGCAGAGCTTGGGCGTAGGGTTCGTACACTTCAGAAGTCAGCAGACCACCTTTCATTTACTGACCTCCTAGGAGTGCAATACTGCGATCAACCAACCGCTGTTGGGCATCGTCATTTAACCGACCGGGCAACTGAGCTTCTGCCTGCTGCATCGCCATCTCAGCAATACGCACCCGCAATTCGTTGAGAATCCGAGCTTGTTCAGCACTGAGGTTGGCTGCGGCTTCTTGCTTCATACGAGCCACTTCTTCGGCTGCGTTGGCCAAAATGGCTTCCCGCGCCCGTTGGGCATCGCCTTCTGCCTTTGCCACAATTGCTACTGCTTCTGCTTGGGCATTCTTGAGCTTTTCCTGTTCCGCAGCCAAGAGCTTCGCAGTTTCCGCACGACGCCGTTCTGCTTCGGAAAGGGCTTGTTCGATCGCCGATGAGCGCTCGCCCAGGGTTTTGCTTAAGAAACCACGACCAAAGTAAACCAATATACCGATCACAATGGCGAGGTTGACTAAATTGGCTTCAATAATATCGAAGTTGAAACCAAAGCCTCCCTCAGCCGCTTCCGCCATTTCTGAGGCTATCAAAGAAGCCCCACTGGCGAGTTGTAAAAAAATATCCATGACACCAACTCACAACTGCGCCGAAAACATTATGGTAGGGACTAGATAAAACGTTCTAAAAGCCAGAATCAAGAGCGTTTTCTGAATTTCAGAATCGGTGAATCTGTCACTACACTCCAACTAAAAGCTTGTTTAGAATCTCTTGGCTCAGGGCATCGACTTGCTGTTCCAGCGCTGCCATGGCAGTTGCTTTCTCAGCATCTAGCGCCTTCGTGGCTTGTTCTCGTTGGGCGATCGCTTCAGCCTGGGCAGCCGCAATTTGATCATCCGCAATCTTTTGTGCTTCAGCTTGAGCCTTCGCAATGATTGCCTGATACTGACGACGGCTATCTGCCAACTCCTTCTCGTATTGTTGAGTAATGGCGTTGACCTTCTCTAACCCTGCCTTTGCGCCTGTTTGACTGGTACGGATCAGCTCCGCACGGTCTTCAACCACCTTGGTCAAGGGTTTGAAGAAGATGGCGTTCAGGATCACCATCAGGAGAATAAATTGAACTGCCATCAGCGGCAGTGTCGCATCAAAATCAAACATGATTGATTGGCTCGTGGGCTAGGACTGCAAGACATGGGCAATGGGTCACGGGCTTAATCAGGAAAACTCCCTCGACCATGACCCACCCCACAACCAAACTCAAACCTTATCTGAAGGGGTTTGCGAACAGCAGTACAAGCGCGATCACCAGACCGTAGATGGTCAGGGACTCCATGAACGCCAGAGTCAGCAGCAGGGTACCGCGAATTTTGCCTTCAGCTTCAGGCTGACGAGCAATCCCTTCAACGGCGCTACCAGACGCATTACCTTGACCAATACCAGGGCCGATCGCAGCCAAACCGATTGCCAGAGCCGCAGCTAGAACGGAAGCGGAAGAAACATCCATGGTGACTTTACCTTTAACGTAAACAAACGACAATTTCAAGTCAAATGAACGTGAACAGTATCACGCGCCGCGATACAGCGTATCACGTTAAGGGATCGACATATCAATCCGGGTTCAACGCTTGATTAAATCAAATTCAATCAAGGATAAACAGGTTTTAAGCATGCTCTTCATGCTCATCGCCGTGCCCTTCCAATGCTTCATGAATGTAAGCACCGGCCAGGGTTGCAAATACCAACGCCTGAATTGCACTGGTAAACAGTCCCAGTAGCATGACGGGCAGAGGTACAAACAACGGCACCAGAAGCACCAGCACACCCACAACGAGTTCATCCGCCAAGATGTTTCCAAATAGACGGAAGCTCAGGGAGAGGGGTTTGGTAAAGTCTTCTAAGATTGCGATGGGGAGCAGGACGGGCGTTGGTTGCACGTACTTTCCAAAGTAGCCCAAGCCTTTTTTCTTGAAGCCAGCATAGAAGTAAGCGATCGAAACCAGTAGTGCTAGAGCAACTGTGGTATTGATATCGTTCGTCGGTGCAGCCAGTTCACCTTCCGGCAACTTAATTAGCTTCCAGGGGATTAGCGCACCAGACCAATTCGCAACGAAAATGAATAGGAACAAGGTTCCAATGAACGGCACCCAAGGCCGATATTCTTTTTCGCCCAACTGGTTACGAGCCAAATCACGCACAAACTCCAGCGCGTACTCCATCAGGTTTTGAGCGCCTTTAGGCACCTGTTGGATTTTCCGGGTCGCTAGCAACGAGGCAATGATTAACAATGCCGCAACGAACCAAGTCGTTAAGAAAACCTGCCCGTGAACCTTGAGATTGCCGATATGCCAATAAAAATGCTGACCCACCTCCAAGCTGGCGAGGGGCGCAATATTGAGCGTGTCTAAGAAATTAAGCATCTCAGTTCAAGCGGCTTTTCCCAAAGGTTGTGGGATGGATGATCCCAAATCGCCACCAATCATTCATTACGAATTCGCAGAACGATCGGGAACGAGAAGAATGCGCAGGGTGTAAATAATCAAAGTTGCTTTATAAGTTAGGAACCCTAAAAAGATTGGCAGGATACTGAGTTGCTTCAGCTGTGAGGCAATAATCATCACACCCACAAAAACCGCAATTTGCGATTTTCCGACCGAGTTGGCTCCTTGACCTAGCTTTTCGACATTTTTACCCAGCAACCTCAGATAGATGACTCCGGTGAATGCGCCAGCCAAATAATTGAGAGCAACATTCAAGTCATAAAAGAACCACACTGCTGGAAAGATAATTCCCATGAGCACGAGGGTTGTCACGATTAGCTCACGCTGTAGGGCATAGTACTCATCCATAGAACCGGAAGATTTCTGTTCCTCTTCCATGGGAGATTCTGCGATCGCGTCAACACTAGCTTGAGGGGTTTCCTCCATAGCAAAAATGGTAAAGCTGAAGTTTACGATTGTTCACCAGATCCGGCTCGAATGCAGTACACACGGCTTTTTCGTGGCAGAACTAAACCACTGGAGATCATATCACGAGGGGGTAACAATACTTAAACATTGGAAATTGAGGATTTTGGGAAATCGACGGCCAATCGATTTCAAGACAAGCAGTCATGACGAATTTGGCGATCGAGACAGGCAGCTTAGCCTTGCAATCCAACAATCGCGACTTGCAAAAAATGCAACCAATTCGGATCCAATGTGAATTTCAGAAAGGCTTGGGCAGTGGCTTTGAGAGTACGGTGATCGACAAACCAGGTGGGCAATACCAGGGGGCGGAAGGGGAGTCTCAGGACAGATTTTTGGGGGTGATCGAAGAGATAGGTGTTGTGGACGAAACCTTGGCCGGACTGGATGCGGTGCAGGGGGTTGCCCGGAAATGCCCCCCAGGCCAATCCTGCAAAAATAAAAGCTGCCCCTGCCCAAGCGTTGATGCCAATGACACCGTACTGGAGGGCAGCGATCGCGGCGTCCAATTCTGCTGCGTGTTGCCGTTGGGTGCGCGGATCGATCAAGACCATGCAGCCTAGGTTGCCTGCCACGCTGTGATTCACAAAGTCCACGGCAGCGGGGAGAAATTCAGCGGCGGTTTGGGCGGCGATCGTGACTTCGGCGAGAATGCTGCAAAACGCTTCCTGGCTCAGGGCATATTCTCCAGCGTGAGCTGGGATATTGGGCAAGACCGTCCAGGGTAGATGCTCGGAGGGGATCTGGGGCGATTGGGGCGAGCTTAGAACAAGGTGATTAGGATAAGCGTTGCAGAAGGCTTGGTAGCGTTCCTGAGCAGCGGGGTAGTAGGCTTTGCGGGTGGGGGTTTGGGCGAGGGTTTGGTGGAGGAGGGATAAAAATTCTTCCCGTTGGGGCCAGTCTTGAGCAAGGACGAGGACTTTGCCTGCGACGCAATCAAAGCTGCCATTGTGGGCGACCATGCTAGCGATGTGCCGTGCTTGAAATTCCAAATCCGATCGCGACCACTGACCGGGAACCACCAAGATGGGGGTGACGCCGCCGAGTTCGGAGGAGATGGGTTTGTTGAGTTTTGGCTGACCTATGGCTTTTTGTTGCTCAGGATGTTCGCCCCAGACAATTTTGTCGTGGGTGGCTTCGGAGCCTGTGATGTGGATGGTGTCGATCCCAGGGTGTTGGCAAAGGTAGGATCCGAGTTCTGCGCCGCCGTAGACGATCGCGAGAAAGCCATCGGTGATGAGAGGGGCAAAGACTTGTTCAAGAAATGGCCCGATGTAGGCGTTGACCGGGTTCATTTTCAGAAGGACGGTGTGGTTCTCGGCAAAGAGTTGATGAATGGCATCGAGGGGGGCAATGCAAGAGAGATTGCCTGCGCCGAGAACTAGGCAGAGTTGGCCGAAGGTCGGTTGTTGGCGATAGATTTTGCCTTGGGTGGGTGGGAGATTGGGTTCTAGCCAAACTTCGCCGCAATATCCCAGGAGCAACAAGCGTTCCATGAGGTTTTCGGGGAAGACTTGGGCGATCGATTGGCCTTGATATTGGCGTAGGGGTGCGGTGCGGGGTTGGCCCGATTGCCAGCTTTGCAGCGTGGTGATCAACGATCGAATGCCCATAGCGGTTCCGAGGGGGCCAGCGATCCATTCTTCTCCGGCGATGGCAGCATTAGGGTCGAGTCCTTTGGCTTGGCAGGAGGCGTTGGCCCAGGCGTCGGCGACGTGATCGAGGTTGACTAGGCACTGTTCTAAATATTGAATGCGTTGTGCGATCGAGACTTGCAACCAATTGTGTTTGTGAGCGGTGAGGTGGGTAAGGGTGCGATCGAGATCAGCGGGGCTAGGCGATTGAGATGGTGGAGCTTCCATTGGTAGAACAGTCATGGCGCTTGAGGGAGTATCCCAACTTTACGTGAACGCTAAGGATTACGCCAAATTTGTTGTAGTGGTTTCATGGGAGTTATGGAAATTACAAAAATCTACAGACCAAAAACCTACAGACAATGAAAGGTTTACATTTATTGATCGGGTACGGTTGACTTTGAACTAGGTTTATTCGTACTGTAGGTTCTCAGAGCAGTTCCATGGACATCCTTCTTTCATTAAGCGGGTCGTTACGAAGTATGGGGCTGCTGGGTTGCCAAAAATTTAGAGCACTACCCTTCGTTGCTGACAACAACTCCGGGTAGCTATCCCCCCAGGCTGTCTACACCAGCAGGGAGGCTTGTTGAGGATTTTAGCATCTGACCGAGCCACTCTTGTTTGTGATGTCAAACGGGGTGGCTCTAAATTTTGGGGCTTCTTAAGTTCACAACAGGAGAAGCTCACAATATGGCGAAAGGTTCTAGCGATCGCAGCGATTGTGCAGTGCAACATGAGAAACAACGCCTACAGATCCACTTAATCGGTCATCACGATTTCATCCAGGACATGATTAATCAATTGCATGCCCATCGGATTGCCGATCGGATTCATTGGAGTCAACCAATGCCGATCGTGCATTCCGACGGACAATACATCAGCATATTAACTCGGACAATACATCAGCATATTAACTCGCGAACGTTTGCGGTAACGGGTTGAGCATTGGTGTCCCGCAGATGGGTGAGTTATCTAATGGACTGCGGACACCTCGACCACCCCGATTCAGTACAAACTTGGTCAAGGAGCTTTTTCGGAGAATTTGGCATGATGGTGGGATAGATTGACGGTTTCAGCAGATCACCCCATAATCGGAGGATAGGTAGAAAAAGTCGGTTTTTCCCTAGGGGATCTGCTGAACTTTTCCATCTATCTATCTAGATTTGGTAGATCTGTGGAAAGTTTCCACCTACTAACTGTTATGCTGACTGCCCAGAGAGAAAAAAGCCCTTCCATTCTCTGTCTTTCCAGCATTTCAGCTTACGTTTCAGGATTGTGGTAATTACGATCGCTCCCATGATCGCAGCATCAATGTCATTCCAGACTCGACGCGGACTGATCGATCGAGACTTTTGCGCCATTGATCCGTTCGTTTTCCCAGCATTCGATCGATCGAGGTTTTAGCAAAAGTAACTGGCTCATTGACCCAGCAACCCGTCCACGAAAGAAGAAAAGTGGTAGTTGAGAGCGATCGTGTAGTTTCTCACTCATTTGTGTGATGCAAAGCTCGATCGGCTTTTCAAATTGTTTCGTGGGCAGTCGTTATCAGGCAAAAATCTAGGAAATCTTCCTCATTAGCCCAGCCTAACCCGTCGTCGCACCTGACTGGCAATGCTAAACTGGTTTCAGCAAAATCAACTCACAGCAGGTGAACTTGGCGTTATGCTGCTCAGTCCTTGGTGCTGGCAGTACAGAAAGGTTATTTGTTTTGATGTTGGATCTCAGATTGCATGGTGTTATGCTGAACCTTGGCTTACCTAGGTAGGGGTAGGGAATGGAGGACAAAGAACTAGAGCAACAAAGTAAGATCACAATATTTCGTGATCAGCTTCCCAGTGAAGGGCTTGCAAAGCGCGAGACTCAATCTGACATTGATGTATATAAAGAAGTTCTAAGCGATCGTTTCATAGAAGCAACAACAGTAGAGGAATATGAAAAACTTCTTGTGCTGAGGCAAAAACTTCAAACATTAGACGTAGAGACTAGGCGACTGAATTATGCTCAGAAATCGGCAGAAATTCAGCTTCAACAAGCTCAACAGAAAGACACTTTTCAACGTGGACAGCAGATCGCAGCTATTACAATTTCGATTGCCGCTGGAATTTATCTCCTGCAAACTATTCCTCTAGCAGGTCTACTATTTCTGATTCTAGGTTTAGCAAAGCCATTAGGATATTCTTTGGGAGAAATAGGCAACTTTTTAGATAGTTTAAAGGGCTTTCCGAAAGACTCAGACAAGATTCTATTAGACGAAGAAGAACAAGCAGATCAAGCCGAGGAGTCTAAAGATGCAAGACCCTAAATCAGACATCATTGGCGCATTTAAGTTTGAGAAGCGACTCCAGATTTCTGTTGCAGTTTATCTGTCGATAGTGTTACTTTTACTAATATTTGTTCTGGTCAAGGTTTCCATGACTAGCGAGTTGCAGCAAGCTTTAATAGTCATTTTAGGTTTGATTACAATTGCTACTCTTGATGCGTTTAGAAAAGTCTTAGGCAGCACTTCATCATCTTTGGTAAATGAGTTCAAGCAAATTGTTATTCAAGATGGAGGTTACTACATTAGTGGTGATGTTAATGGAATTGATAGGCGTATTAATGTTGAAGGTCACTATGTAGGCAGCGGTACTATCAGTTACGGCAATGAAAGGAGACAAACTCTTGCCCAGGCTGCTGCTGAAATTCAGGATTTGCTACAACAGCTAGAGAAGTCTAATCCTACTGCTAGTGAAGCTGAAATAGTTGCATATGTTAATGAGGAAATTGAGCCTGATCTGAAGTCGCGGTTAGTCAAAGCGTTAAAGGCAGGTGGTGAAGCTGCGATTGAAAGCTCATTGGACAGCCACTACGTTAATCTCATCAAGGCTATCATCAAAGGCTGGTCGTCCCTAGATTAGTTTGGTTGTGGGCGCAGCATAATGCGTTGGAGCGGACAGTTGAGAGTCTTTTCGTCTATCGTTATGGTCAATCTGCTGCCGCTCAACCGGAACGTTATGCTGTTTACACTATATTTTATTTTAGCTAATTCTCATTTAACAATTGCAGGCTATTCATGGGCATGACGCTTTGGATTCACACTCTCGAAGGTCGTGATATGTCAACAGACAGTGAAGATCACACCTTGATGTATAGGCACTCTGACGACCTCGATTTGCTGTGTGACAAACTTGGGGTGGCTAAGATTTCGTCCTTCTTTGATAGTACTGATCTTGAAATGTGTATGCGAGAAGACGATGATGAGACCGGCGAAGATCCTGAGATTGATTCTGAAACTGAGAATTCCTATGGAATTGATGACATGGTATGGTTTGATGCCGCTGCTGGGCTAGCTACCTTTCAGACTCTTAGAGCATCAATTGCAGAAAATAAATTACCGAACTTAAACAAGGAAAATAAAACTTGGCTGCTGGAAGAGCTTGACGATTGCATTACAAAGCTGAAAGGTCCATCTGAACGGGGTGGCCAATTCAATCTTCCTATAATTATGTAGGACTTATGGCATGGTTCCGCATTTGTGCTCGGCATCCCTTCCGTTCAGCCCCTGCAGAAATGCCTAATTGTAGTTAAAAAGGCAAGCTACTTCCATGTTCAACAGAGACTCCATTTTGAGCTTTCTCGATAACGCTTTTCAGCGCATTGACATGCCCTGTTTTGGCAACGTTAATATTGACTATGTGTCATCGCGGTTATTGGCTTATCGCAGTACAGATCAATGGTTGCTGCTTTTTAATTCAGTGGTTTGGTGGCCTGCCGCTAAGGGACTTATGACCATAGTTGAAATCGTAGGCACAGGCGTAGTTGGCAGGCAGGGTTTTGATAACGATCGAGCTTTTGTGCCAGGATGCATAGAATTAGATGATGAGGAAAACATCGTCAGTATCCTTGTTCGAGGAGAAGACATCGATCCGAGTGCCTTGGCTATCCAGCCAGACTATGATGTTCAACCGGAATACGGCTTCTGGGCATCTGTCGCTCTAGTTGAAAAATACAAGGAGAATCTGTTAGCCTCGCAAGCTGAAATTCAGCAATTCATCCCCCCAGGCTTTCAGCATTTGCTCACTGTTGACGAGTGGGAACATCCGACATGGGCTATGCCGCCAAGTCAGACAGTAAGTTTCCCTTGTATTGCGGATGTTTTAGTTACATCAGATCCGTCACTTTGGATTCCTGTGGAAGTACCCAATACACACTGGTCACATTGGCTTTCAAAATAATCGGTCATGCCTAACATAGTCCCCTGTACACCGACCGCATAAAATTGTTGATTAGAATCCAGAGCTTTTAGCTGCGGGTGATGGGCAGCGTTATGCTGACTGCCCAGAGAGAAAAAACTTTTCCATTCTCTGTCTTTCTAGCATTTCAGCTTACGTTTCAGAGTTGTCGTCGTCACGATCGCTTCCGTAATCGCATCATCAATTTCACTCCAGACTTGGCACGGACTGATCGATCGAGGGTTTTGCGACATTAATCCGTTCGTTTTCTCAGCATTTGTGATCTGTCAAGGTTGTAGCAACAGTGATCGGCTCCTCTACCCAGCAACCCGTCCGCGAAAGCAAGCGATCTCTCTTCGGCCTGAACAGCGCTTGTAGAGACAATCGCGCGAGCTAAAATGAGAGAGTTTCCTATTTATCAAAGATGTTACGCAGCATCTTTGATTCGACGCTACTATGAATCTCTCAATTCGTCTTTTGCAAAAAAACGAGCTCACGATCGCAGACGATGTTTTCCGACTTGCCTTTGGCACCTTCATCGGACTTCCCCAACCCCGCGATTTTTTAGGGGATGCCAGCTATATTGCAAATCGCTGGCAAATGGACCCAACAGCCGCATTTGCAGCCGAAGTCGATGGGAAACTGGTGGGTTCCAACATCGCTGCTAACTGGGGCAGCGTCGGTACCTTTGGCCCTCTGAGCGTACACCCAGACTATTGGAATCAAAAGATTGCCCAACAACTTGTCGAAGCTGTCATAACACGATTTACCCAGTGGGGCATCCAACAAGCTGGATTATTCACCTTTCCCAATAGTCCAAAACACCACGCACTGTACCAAAAATTTGGGTTCTACCCACGCTTTCTGACTTTCATCATGGCCAAAGAGCTTCCCAGCCCACCACCAGACTTAGCCGCAACCGTCACCAACTCACCCAGCACGAAATTCTCTGGGCTCAATTCACAACAGCAAGCCGATTGCCTCAAAGCCTGTGCTCAACTCACAGATGCTATTTACTCCGGACTAGATTTATCGCGTGAGATTGAAGCTGTTCATAGCCAAAATCTGGGGGATACCGTCTTGCTATGGGATGACACAGGGCTGGCAGGATTTGCCATTTGCCATTGCGGGACAGGCAGCGAAGCAGGCAGCAATGTCTGCTATGTCAAATTTGCAGCCGTGCGCCCAGGACTAACCGCTGGAGAACAGTTTGAAACGCTACTGACCCTCTGTGAAACCTATGGGGCCAATCAAAACATGCGCCGTCTGGTAGCTGGCGTCAACACTAGCCATGATGAAGCTTACAGAAGGATGGTCGATCGACAGTACCGTACAGAAATTGTTGGAGTCGCTATGCACAGACCCAATGATTCTGGCTACAATCGAGCAGACGTCTTTGTATTGGACGATTGGCGTTAATAATTTGGCGCGATCGCTGGTCTTACCTATGGATACCAACGAACTTCTCAAAGCCATTCTGGATGAATTGCGATCGCAGCGGCAGCCGTTGGGATTCAGCCATCCGCCCAAACCTCGCTACATCTACGCCAACCGCAAATACAACGACTGCCTGTGGTATTTCTGGAATGGCGCAAAAAATCACCACGAACCGATCGAATATCATGCCCTCACCGGAATTATTGAAAAACTAGAACTCGAAGAAAAAGAATTTCGCGGCAAATCTGACTCCAAAGTCAACCTCTTTATTCGCGCCGATCGCATGTATATCATTCAATCTGGCTGGGATACCGTGTTTGCTAAAGGATTGCTCTACACATTATCAAAACTCCCGATCGACGCATTCACCAAACCGATCACCATTTCTGTTGAAGCCGGTGACACCGAACAAGTTCTCTTTTGCCGCATTTATAACCCCGCCACCGGAAGTTCCGTCTATGCCCCCTATGGCGAAGAGGCCGATTGGGAAGCCGTCACCCAGCGCGCGATCGACAAAATCAACAAAGCCCACCAGCTCGACTAGAACAGCCTTAGGGTCGCATCTGGTTTAGCCTTGCTTAATTCGGCGATTTCGTCACCGGAGGACAGGTTTTGTAGGTCGGCGATGCCTTGTCATAGTCGCAGGCATACACTGTAGACTCCTGCCAACTGAGGGGAATTTCTAGCAAATCTCGCGTTCCAGTAATGCCTTGGGCAATAAACAACAAAACCGCAACGGTATTGGCAATGAGATGGATCTTGCGCCAGGTTTGACTACGATCGCGATAGATATCCGGCAAAATGGCTAACGAAAACACCATCAATAACGTTGCCACCAAACCAAAATAAAAGTGAGAAATAAACCACTCATTATCCCGACGGAAAATACCTTCCTGCCAGCCCAAAACGAGCAGCCCGATCGCCGTTAACCCAGCAAATGTCAACCGCCAAACCCGTTGATTGGCGGCTTTAAAAATACCCCACAGTGCGCCCAGGGTAATGCCATAGGTCAGCAACACCAGCAGCAGTTGCAGAGGCGTTTGACTCCAGGCTTGCTGCTTGAGCCAGAAGGCCACCATGGGACGGGCACAGCCGAGCAAATAAAGACCAATCACCGCGATCGCGAACCAATGCCCCGTTTGCACATGCTCTGGGCCCACATTGGTAGGAATTTTTTTGCGATCGTCACTAGAACCCAAACGGCGCGATCGGGTCAGCACCGCCCGACTGACCACAATCCCCAACAGCGGAAACACCACCGTGACCGCCAAAATTGGATGCAGTAATCGCAGCCAATCCACCAGATTCAATTCCATAATTGAGACTTTCCTCGGTAAACTCCTGGGCGATCGGCCCGACAACAGACGATCCCCCCTGAACCAAAACAAGGAGGCTCAATTCACCTCCTTGTCCCTGTATATTACGGATGGAAAATCAAATTGGATGGCATTAAACCGTTAAGGTTTGTGGCTGAACTGGAGCACTGGTTGCCGCTGGACTAGGAACGGCCTCCGCCAACGCCTGTAGCATTTCCACCGTGGTGTCGAAGTTCACGCAGGCATCGGTAATGCTTTGCCCATAGGTCATCTGGCTCAGGTCCTTGGGAATGGACTGATTGCCCTCCACTAAATGGCTCTCAATCATTACACCCATCAGATACGGTGACCCGGCCTTGAGTTGCTCGGCCAGATTTTGCAGCACGATCGGTTGGTTGCGGTAATCCTTGCTGCTGTTGCCGTGGCTGCAATCCACCATCGATCGGGTGGCGAGTCCCTGCCGCCCCATTTCGATCGCTGCCTTGGCCAAATCCTCAGCGCTGAAATTCGGGCCATCTTTGCCACCGCGCAGCACCAAGTGACAATCGGGGTTACCCGTCGTCGCCACAATGCTGGCCCGCCCTTCCGTATCAATGCCCAGGAAATGATGGGGATGGCTCGCGGACAAAATCGCATTGATGGCAATGTGGAAGCCGCCATCGGTGCCGTTCTTGAAACCCACCGGCATGGACAGGCCCGAGGACATTTCCCGGTGGGTTTGACTTTCGGTGGTTCTCGCCCCGATCGCGCTCCAAGAAATCAAATCCGCGATGTATTGGGGAATGATGGGATCGAGGAGTTCTGTGGCACTGGGCATCCCCATGTCTGCTAAATCCAGCATCAGCTTGCGGGCAAGGCGGAGCCCAGTATTGATGTCGTAGCTGCCGTCCAAGTGGGGATCGTTGATTAAGCCCTTCCAACCCGTTGTCGTGCGAGGCTTTTCAAAGTACACCCGCATAACAATCTCTAGTTTGTCTGCCAGGGCTTCCCGCAGTTTGAGTAGTTTCTCTCCGTACTCCAGGGCTGCCCCCACATCATGGATTGAGCAAGGCCCTACGATC
This sequence comes from Alkalinema sp. CACIAM 70d, assembly GCA_002148405.1. Lineage (GTDB taxonomy): Bacteria > Cyanobacteriota > Cyanobacteriia > Leptolyngbyales > Leptolyngbyaceae > Alkalinema. The sequence continues at coordinate 160,828 of MUGG01000058.1, forward strand.
ACCAAGAGGCGATCGTCTTCCTTCCGTAAAATCTGCCGAATTCGATCGCGGGTATCAGCTACCAAAGCTGCCGCCGCTTCCGTAATGGGAAACTCAGCCTTCAGCTTGGCTGGAGTCATGAGTGCCCGTGTGTCAACAACGTGTAAATCGCTAGTCTTATGCATAGGGAGAGTCAACTTGCAGGAACTGGCAGGCTGCGATCGGCCAAATGCGCAATCCTAACAACCTACTCTGTTCGATCGAAATAATCCTTGGGTCTGCACTCACTCTAGCAGGCAAACTGGACGATAGGAAAGCCAAAATGGCAAACCAGACAGAGAGGGGAATGGGGATCAGAAAATACTATTTGTAAATTGCCCCGATCGGCGCTCCAGAAGCTCTTGATACTCTGGCAGGAGAAACTCAACGCGCAGTCCCTGACCGGGTTGACTGAGGGCGTTAATCTGGCCGCCGTGGGCAAGGATAATCTGACGACAGAGGAATAAACCCAGCCCAAGGCCAACCGATCGCTGGGCCCGATTGCCGCCTCTAGCGTAGCGCTCAAAGAGCAAATCACACTCCGTTTGATTCATGCCCACCCCATCATCTTGGACGGAAAATTGCACGCCAGACTCGGTGGCAATTGCACTGAGGCGAATGGTGAGGCCGGGGGCGTTGTATTTTAGGGCGTTGGAAATCAGGTTGTCGAAGACGCGCTGGAGTTGGAGGCCATCGGCCATCACATCGGGGACGGGCGCAGGAATGTCGAAGAAAAGTTTGCCCTGTTGGGCTTGCACCAGAGCTTCTAGCTCTTGGACGATATTTTGCAAAAAGCGATCGACCTGGAGGGGTTCCTGCCGGAGTTGCAGGCCATGAATTTCGCTAAAGTGGGCCTCAACTAACGTTTCCAGGAGCTTCAGTTGCCGATCGCCCCCTTCGACTAAGCGATCGAGAACATTGCGGGGCAGGACGATCGGATCCTCAGCACGGGATTGTAAGCGCCGCAGCACCATCAGCATTCCGGTGAGGGGAGTCCGGAGGTCATGGGAAACGGCGTGGAGAAAGTCATCCTTCAGTTGGCTCAGGATTTGGAGTTCTTGTAGGCTGTGGTTGAGTTGGGCAGTTCGTTCTTGGACTTGTTGTTCCAAGCCCTCGTTTAGGATGAGGACATGGTTGTAGAGGTCTTGTAGTTCTTGGGTTTGTTGTTCGATCTGTTGGGCTTGGAGATAGCTTTGGATGGCTTTTTTGACGGTTAAAGTCAAGTCTTCGCTGTGCCAAGGTTTGAGGATGAAGCGGTAGAGTTGGGCCGCTTCGATCGTGCGGCTGACGGCTTCTAAATCAGCTTGGCCACTCAGCAAAATTTTGAGGGTATGGGGAGATTGGGTATGGGTCAGGCGCAGCAGTTCGTCCCCTTTAAGTCCCGGCATGATGTAGTCGGCAATGATGACGGCAATAGGATGCTGCATCGTCTGGAGATCTTCCAGCAACTCTAGGGCTTCTGAGCCATCTTCGGCGGTTTCCACCAGACACATGGAACCGATCGATCGGCGGAGCTCGATCTTGAGGCTGTCTAAAACCGTCGGTTCGTCATCGACGCAAATAACGACGGGTTTTTTCATAGCGGCACAGTCCTTACCTCAGATTGCACATCAGGTTGCATGGTCGATCGTCCTGTGTGGGCGACTTTCCAAATTCTATCGGTTGTGCCTGCGATCGGGGCAAACACTCACAACAAGAAGTGGAACAAGAAAGAAGATCCGCTATTTTACTAATCTTACAGAAAAATAGTCCAAACGCTGTGCAACTCAGAAGTGGAGGGGAATCCTATGCAAAAGTTTTGGCTAGTAGTCTGTTAATCTTCAAGTTGTGGGTAAAGACGCTTCAGGCGAATCCAGGCATCAGCGGTTATGAATTGCCAATCAACTGACTTTTAAGCTTGATTGCATTGAGTGTACTAAGCGGTTGTTTATCGCTCTAATGTGTCTCAGTCTGTAATGCGTCTATCGAGACATTGGCGAGTCAGTGCGAACAGTTCATTTTCGGCAATGTTGAGCCAACTGCCATGCTTGGGAGTATGGTGGAGTTCCAACTGTTAAGCCAGAATCGTTTTCATGTGCCCAGTCAATCGCTGTTCTATGTTCACTCACAACCACTCTGCGCCAGCCTGTAAGCGGTTCTGTAAACATGAATAGATTGGCGCGGAATCACGTATTGCTGGCGCAAATGTGGCTTTAACTTATTTTTTTCAGCACTTGACACACCATTTCATGACTAATCGCAGGCACAATCTCTTAAAGTCGTGATTTGGCGGGCCAGTCAGTTCCAAGCGGTAAACGGGAATAGCTACATCCGAATCGGCAATACCAACTGGAAGACCAGAAATTATTCTAACGACTACACCGTCGATAATGCCCTGTAAGCATTGAGAGAACTGGATTGAACCAATTCAGGAGCGAAGTTTCATAACTTGTAGAACCAGTATTTGGGGAGTTCCCAGCCACTTTTTTTGTGCACCAGTGAGAACTCCTGAGAAAATTAAGAACACCATCTCTCTCCCCATCTCGGAGTCCTAGCAAATGGCGGATCTCACCCCCCGATCGCGGTTCCACCTCCTTCGATCAGCTTGGCACCAGATTAACCTGAATCGGTTGCAGCAAAAGATTCGTCCGCGCCAGATGGCGATCGTGGAAGCGGGATTAATTGGGGTCATTTCCGGTCTGGCGGCGGTTTGCCTCAAACAGGGCGTAGGTTTGCTGGGTAGCGGTCGGTTACAGATGGCAACCCTGTACCCTGACTGGCTGATCTTGCCCTTGATTGGAGGATTGGGGGGATTTTTAGCAGGCTACACGATCGAACGCTTTGCCCCGGAAGCTGCTGGCAGTGGCATCCCCCAAGTCAAAGCGGCCCTTGGCTATATTCCCATCACCCTGAATGCCCGCGTGGCCCTGGTCAAACTGGCTAGCACCCTCATTTCCCTCGGTTCCGGCCTTACCCTCGGTCGCCAAGGCCCCACGGTGCAGATCGGAGCCGCGATCGCAGGGCAACTGAGCCAATGGCTCCCCACCTCCCCCGACCATCGTCGGCAATTGCTAGCTGCAGGAGCCGCCGCAGGCCTAGCCGCAGGATTCAACGCCCCGATCGCAGGGGTTTTGTTCGTCATTGAAGAATTGCTGCAAGATGTCTCCGGACTCACCCTTGGAACAGCCATCCTAGCCTCTTTCATTGGCGCAGTAGTCTCTCGGGTTCTGGGGGGAGAAGAAATCCCACTGACCCCCAATTTGATGGATATTTATCCCTATTTTTCAGTGTCCACCATTCCGCTGCTCATGCTGTTAGGCGCGATCGCGGGTGTATTAGGCATTGGCCTAATTCGGGGACTACTCCTCGGCCTACGCTTGAACCGTCGTCTTCGGTTAGGACTCCCTTGGCGCGTTGGTCTTGCTGGTTTGATATCCGGAGCCTTAGTTGCCGCCTTACCTATCATGCTTCGGAATAATGCCAGTTTGCAATCGGTTTGGATTACCAGTGAATTTAGTTGGCAGATGCTTCTGCTGATCTTTATTGCAAAATTTGCCTTGACCCTCATCGCTTTTAGCTCCGGTGCACCGGGTGGACTATTTGCGCCTTCTTTAGTGTTGGGATCAGCCCTAGGCTATCTGGTAATCTACGGTGCACTGGGCTTGCAAAATAGCCTTGGCATTCCCTTGGGGGTGGACACTGGAGTTAGCTATACAACTACCTTTGCCTTAGCGGGGATGGCAGCTTTTTTTAGTGCAGTCACCCGTGGCCCCATTACTGCGATCGTAATTGTCTTCGAGATGACGACAGATTTTGATTTAGTGTTGCCACTCATGATCGCATCTGTATCTTCCTACCTCGTGGCAGAAGCAATTTCCAGCGGTTCTATTTATAAATATGTTTTGGCTTGGAATGGCATTCACATCAAGCCCTTGCAACAGATGGAATCACGCCTAGCAGGGCTGACGGCAGCGGACATCATGCAGCGGCGGGTAGAGACGTTATCCAGTCAGATGTCGTTAACGGAAGTCACCCAAGCCTTTGCTCGATCGCACCATCGCGGTTTTCCGGTAGTCGATGAGGGACAATTGGTTGGCATTGTTACCCAAACAGATTTGGCTAAAATTAATCAACAAAAATTAGAGGAATCTCTGCCGCTTAGCACCATCATGACATCGCAACCTGTTACGGTGCGCCCCCATGATCCCTTACCTCAAGTTCTATTTTGGCTCGATCGCTATAAACTCAGTCGCTTACCTGTGGTCGATCGCTACAAACTGGTGGGCATCATTACCCGCGCGGATATTATTCGGGCAGAAACCGATCGCCTCAGCGGTAAAACCGAGGCCGTTGGCCCGCAACCAGAACCATCCTACGTGGTCTACCAAACCCGCGATCCCGCGGTCGGTCAAGGCCGGTTACTCGTGCCCATCGCCAATCCTAAAACCGCAGGCCCCCTGCTCCAAATGGCAGCCGCGATCGCCAAAAGTCGCCGTTACGAACTGGAGTGTTTACAGGTGATTCCCGTCAGTCGCCTACGCTCTCCCGCAGAAACTGCTGTATCCACAGCCACCAGCCGCCGTTTACTCAAGCAAACCAACCAACTACGGCGAGAATGGCAGATTCCGATTCATACCCAAATTCGTGTTACCCATGATGTGTCCCAAGCGATTCTAGAAGCGATCCAAAAACGACATATTGACATGGTGCTGATGGGTTGGAAAGGGGTAACTGATACGCCCGATCGCATTTTTGGCAGCGTTGTTGATACGATTATTCGTCAAGCCGATTGTCGTGTAATCTTAGTCAAATTCCCGCTGCAAAATTCACAGTTTCAAGTACCTGCTTTTGATCGATGGCTCGTTCCCACTGCCGGTGGCGGCAACTCCCAGGATGCGATTCAGTTACTGCCCTTTCTGGTCAAACTCTCTGAGCAGCCGGAAATTCGTCTATGTTACGTATCACGTCCCCAGCAATCGATTGGGTCATTCCCTGGTTTAGATAAACAGACAAATTATCTCAAAAGTCGCACTTCAGCCGCAGTGATTCCAGTAACGGTGTGCTCGGATTCAGTCTCAGACGCGATCGTTGATTTGGCAGACAAAAATCAATGCGATGTGATCATGCTAGGGGCAACCAGGGAAGGATTACTACAACAGGTAATTAGCGGCAATATTCCAGAAGAAATTGCCCGTCGATCGAACTGTACAGTCATTTTAGTTCGTAGTGCTATTTAGGTATTCATCTATCAATGAAATTAAGTCCAGGTTAATGATGGAATAAGAGTTTGTTCAGGTATTTTGCACTGAATACAGAATCTAATCGGGTATAAATTAGCCAAGAGATTTTTCAGTATAAATAACTAAGATAAGAATTGAAAAAGTATGTCATGTTAGAGCCATTACCCTCTAACTAAATTTGTCCTAAAACAAGCTCAAAAATCATGATGATCAGTCGTCCTCGCACTTATTTATCGATCGCGGGTATTTCTGCTTTAAGTTTGTTTGGCGTGATTGCGTTACTCCGCTGTGTTTCTGTGGTGCCTGCAGGGCATGTTGGCGTTGTGGATACCTTCGGGCAGGTTTCTCCCAAGGTTTTACAGCCAGGATTACATTTGAAAAATCCCTTATCCAGAGTCGTTCATCTGTCGGTGCAAACTCAAGAAATCAAGGAAACCACCCAGGCTCCGTCGAAGGAAGGGTTAATGCTGGAAATGGATGTTAGTATTCTCTATCGCCTTGACCCGAACCAAGCCAGCCAGGTGTATCAAACCATTGGCACCAATTACCAAGAAGTGGTGGTTTTACCTCAGGCCCGATCGTTGATTCGCAATGCCACTGCTCGCTACAATGCCCAAGAGCTTTACACCACACAGCGCCAAGCCTTAACGAGTCAGCTCCGAACAGATTTAAATACCGTTTTAGTGAGTCGCGGTATTGTGATTGAAGATACGCCCCTGCGCAATGTAGCCTTACCCGAAAATCTCCGCCAAAGTGTAGAAGCTAAGCTGCAAGCGGATCAGGAAAACCAACGCATGCAATTTATTCTAGCCAAGGAGAAGCAAGAAGCGGAACGGAAACGCATTGAAGCCCAAGGCCAAGCGGATGCTCAGAAAATTCTATCCCAAGGGCTGAGCGAACCGGTGCTGAAGTTCCGTCAAATTGAAGCAATGCAACGCTTAGCAGACTCAAAAAATTCCAAGGTCATTGTTCTAGGCGGCGATGGCAAAAATATTCTCCTACAACCTTAATGATCGTTGAACGAATCATCTGGATCATCTCTGAACAACTTCTACTTGGTTAGCGATTCTGTTGGCGAAGCTGACACCGATCGCAGTGGCCACAGCGCCAATTCTCGGGTTGCGTAAACCCAAACGCGGTCAGCAAGAATTTCCAGCGACATTCCTTTGTTTTAAGATAAGCTGCAATTTCTGGTTGCTTTTGACTAGAGACTGATTTGAACGATCGCTGATCCGTCAATTGGTAATGAAACGGATCGCGCCAGTGCACCCCCCCAGCTGCTTGCAGAATCGATAATGCCACATCCGCTTGGGGATATTGCTGAAATAAATCAGGAGCAGACCCCTCGGAGGGAATATGTTTTAGCAATCGCTTAGCTTGATCAGCCTGTTTATCTAGCTGTTGTTGGAAAAATTGCCAGCGTTGCCGATCGCTGCCATCAAGCCATCCCGTCGGTTCACTCGCCAGCAATAGCGCCGTAGCAGTCTTGCCATCGCGGCCCGCCCGTCCTACCTCTTGAATATACTCACTCAGCAACAAAGGCGCATGGAAATGGGCCACCCACCGCACATTGGGTTTATTTACGCCCATACCAAAGGCATTGGTACAGACCACAAACTGCAAGTGATCGGTCAACCAAGCCTGTTCAATTTTCCGTCGTTCCTGAGCCGCCAAACCCGCATGGTAAGCCGCTGTCCGATACCCCGATCGCTGCAATTCTGCTGCCAGTTCTTCGCTATCCTGCCGCGTCCGCACATACACTAAACCCGCCGCTGGAGATTGCTGCTGGATAAACGCCCACAGTTGTTTTCGCCGCCCCCGAGGTGTCATCACCCATTGAATTTGTAAATTTAAATTCGATCGATAGGGATTTAGTTTAAAAACCGCCGGATTCCGCAGGCGTAAAATCGTCTGAATCGTCGTTTGGGCCTCAGGATTAGCCGTCGCAGTAAAGGCTGCAACATTGATGGGAGTTGGGTCAGATTTTGCAGCTTGCAAGGCATCTCGCACCGCCCCTAGGCGGAAATAGGCAGGCCGAAAGGTTTCGCCCCACTGCGCTACACAATGGGCCTCATCCAGCACCAGCGAACTAATGGGCAAATCTGGATGACTCAATCGTTCCCACACAGGCGGACTCAGCAAGGTTTCCGGCGATAAATAGAGCAGCTTGAGCGATCGTCGCTCTAGTCTGAGCAAAACCTGACGGCGTTGTTCTCGGCTCAATTGACTATGCAGCAAGCCTGCCGGCACTTTTTGATCCTGTAATTCCTGGACTTGATTCTCCATCAAAGCGACCAGTGGAGAAATCACCAAGGTTAGGCCGGGACGCAGCAGAGCCGGAATCTGAAAACACAACGACTTGCCACCCCCCGTTGGCATCAAGATCAAGGCGTCCTGTCCCTGCACTAGCGATCGAACAATTTCCTCTTGGGGCTCACGGAAGCGATCGTAGCCCCAAATAGCTTTCAGGACAGCATGGGGATTGGTGGCGCGGGTTTGGAACTGCATTGTATGGCAACAATTTTGGGAACGGTTAGATGCATTCTTCAAGACATTACCCGTTAGCATTCCCGCAACTGATCCAAAAGACACACCACGTGATTTACGATCACTGTCAAGATAGCTGGCAACGATCGGCTAAAATCCTCGCCCAACCAACGTAAAAGCGGCCCAATGATACGGGGCTGGATATTTTTGCTTCGTTTCTAGCATAGCTCGCCGCAGTGCCTGGGCTTTATAGTTCAAATTTGTGACGGTTCCCGGTGTTGGCTTCAACGATTGCAAATTACGATAGAACGATCGCATCAAATCGGAGGTGGAGTTATCAGACACAGCCCATAGCGAGACAACGACACTAGGCACCCCTGCTGCAATCAGCGATCGGGATAGCCCCACCACGCCATCCCCCGTAATGCGTCCGCGCCCTGTATCACAGGCACTCAACACAACCAAATCCGCTGAGAGCGAAAAGTTTTCATTCAACATTTCATCCGTCGTCAATAGTCCATCATTGACCTGCTGCGGTTGATCCGGTGCTAAAGCGATGGCCCCTGGAAACTCCCGTTGGTATAAATCGTCGAGCAATCCATGGGTCGCAAAGTGGATGATGGACGCCTTGGGCAAGCGTTTTAAGACCTCGGACTTGCGGGCTTGGGCTCCAATTAACGGCTGGGTATTCAGGACTTGCGCGATCGCCTTGGCTTCGGCTTCTGCCCCCGGAAGTGAATCCAACACTTCGGTCGTTCCGTCTGCAACTTGAACTTTCGGCATGGCTGGATTTCCGACGACGATCGCATTTGTCGTTGATGGGACTGATTTTTTCAAGGCAAGGGTCAAATCTAGAGCCTGAATTGACGGTGCAGTCAGTAAGGTATGTTTCTCAATCAGAGATCGATCTTGCTCATCTTGGAGGGCCGCGAAGGGAATGGTAAATAGAAATCCTTGAGGGATGATAATGACAGATGCGTTTTCATCTTCCGGCAACTGTGCTTGAATCGGTTTAATCAATATCTGATGGAGCGCTTTTAAAACGTCTTCAGAATCCCTTTCTGGGGTGTTGACTGCAACGACTTTGATGCCGCTACGGCCCCGCGCACCTAGTAATTGACGACTGCCTAGAACTAAATCATTCAACTTCAGCTTCTCGTTTTGCCAGAGCGGACGGATATCCGATTGGCGGAATGTGACCACGCCTTCTGGAGAAACGACCCAAATATAAACGTAGGCATCGCCATATTCAGGCTTGGGGCCATCGTTCAAATCATCGGAAATCAGTGAATAGGACACCAAGGTCGCATTCAGGGCTTTTGCGGTTTGCTTCATTTGCTCGATCGTGGGGGGCGCAATTTCCAGTGCGTTTTTCCCTTGGTGCTTCCGTGCGACTAATTCAATCAGTGCCCTAGCCCTGCCACGCTCTGCTGTTTCTAGTGCCATTTCTGGACGCTGATCAGCGACTAAAACCTGTTGTAGTAATCGATAACTAATGCGTTGCCGCTCAAAGAGCGAGATTTTATAGCGATCGCTGCTTTTGGAATCCGTTCGGTTTAATTCTGCCCGTTGGATTTCCCAAATAGCAATACTATCTTGCAACGCTTTTTCAGCAGCAGGATATTGTTTGAGCCGAAAAAGTGAATGGCCTAGATTGGTTAGTGCAACACCTTGCTCCCGCAAGTCCCGCGTTTTAACGGCAATTTCAACACTTTTTTGGAAGAGGATTGCAGCCTGTTGATAGTTACGTTGGTCAAAATAATTCGTGGCTAAATTCCCCCGTGCTTTACCCGCTAGCCCAATGTGGTTAATCTTTTCAGCCAATTCTAAGGCTTGCTGAAAATAAGGAGTACTTTTTGCTAAATCAACCCGACGATAGGCTAACCCCAGATCCAACAGAGTGGTCGTTTCTTCGATCGGATTGTTTAATTCCCGTGCAATTTTGAGGCAGTCTTCTGCATACTGAATTGCTTTTTCATAATTTCCTGTAGCACGATAAATAATACCAATACTACCTAAATTAACCCCTTCAATTTGACGATTACCCAGCTTGCGTGCCAATTCTAGAGATTGAAAATGATGTTCCAAGGCCAGACGATATTGTCCTAGCCCGTAGTAAATCGTTCCTAGATTGTTCAACTCTAGGGCTTCTACGCTTTGATCGCCGAGTTGTTTAGCGCGTTCCCGGCTGCCTTGCATATATTCGATCGCCTTGAGATGTTCCCCTAATTGGGAATACAACACCCCCAACTGACTCATCAAATTCTGTTCCTGAGCCAAGTTCTTCTGTTTTTTGGCTTCCTGTAATCCAGTTTCAAACAGCGTTAACGCCTTTTGAGGATTACCTGTATTTAGATAGAAAATTCCTAGATTAGTTAACGCATTCACTCTGATAGCACTATTGCCAATTTCTTCAGAAAGTGCAAGCCCTCGGTTTAGTTGCTCAATTGCTATTTCGTTTTTGCCTAAACTGTGGTTTGCCGATCCTAGCTGCACAAGCACCCTCGCCTCCTCAACCCGTGATTTCAAGCTTCGATGCAAAACCACAGCAGGCTGTAAATATTCCACTGCCTTGGCAGGTTGTCCCGCTTCGTTGAACGTCATTCCAATGCTGGTTAAAATGTCCGCTTCCCCTTGCACATCCTTTTGCTGTCGCACGAGTTGCAAACTCTTTTGAAAAGCCTCGATCGCCGGGTTATGCTGACCCATGGCACTGTACGATCGACCCAAGCCATTCCAAGCAAACCCTTGCCACTTTAAGTCCTTAAGGGCAACAAAAACATCTAAACTGCGCTGATAGTAGGCGATCGCGTCCTGATAGTTCCGTCGCTGCTCGTAAAGCCTGCCAATACTCCGAAGAATGACGCCTTCCCCTAACCGATCCCGCACCTGTTGCTTAAATCCCAAACTTTTCTGCAAAGCTGGAAGGGCTTGGTCAAGTTGCCCTGCATCGCGGTAGGTAAATCCCAACGCTGCCCAGAGCCGCCCCAATTCTTCAGGGTTACTATCCGCCTCCATCAAGGATTTAGCCCGATCGTAGTAGCTCAGAGCCAAGGGATACTCTTTCAACTCTTTATGGGCATTGCCTAAACCCAGTAGGGCAATTTTTTGGGTCGATCGATCGTGGGTTGTTTGAGCCTGCTGCAAGACCTGCTGCCAGAGGGCGATCGCATCTTTCAATTTCCCCTCAGATTGCAATTTTTCCGCTTGCTGAATGAAGGGATTTTCAGGTTGACTTGATTGAGTCCGAGGGGTTTCTGCGGCGAGACTCCCTGAAACATAGACCGGAGAGAGCACTCCTCCAACGATCGACAACGGCACCAGAACAGCCCCCAAACCAGCCACAATCCGATGGGACAGTTGAGCTACAGAGTTCGTCTGGGAATTCACAACCATGGGAGCCTCCCGTTCTAGGATGGAGCGTACCGAGATAGTTCTTACTTCTAGCAGTTTTCGCGGTTTCCCGATCGATGTTCTCTACCGACGTTATTTCGCCTAGTCGGCCTATAGCACTCAACCTAGCCCTGCTCGAATCGTACCTATGCACCTCCGCCCATACCCGCTCGCTGATGTCCAATATGCGCAGTAAGTCTACAAATGACACATTGATGACACAAATTTGTCACCAGCATTACTGTTCGGGGAGGATTTGTATCTGCTATTGTGGGGGACGGTTTCGCTACTATTGGTTTTGCTTATCTAAAGGAGTTCAGCGTGAAAAAGTCACCTGTCTGCACGATCGTTTTGTCCGTGGGGACACTCCTATCGCCGCTCTGTATGGTTTCAGCCAGCTACGCCCAACGCATCAGCGCAGTCCAAGCCAATAGCGAGCTAGTCGTTGAGATCGATGGCTTGAAAAATCAGAAGGGGCAAGTTTGTCTCAGTTTATTTTCTAGCAGCAAAGGTTTTCCCAGCAATGGCAATCAGGCTATTCGGAGCCAATGTGTCAAAATCGCAAACGAGGCTCCCCGAGTCACCTTTAATAACCTGCGGGCGGGCAGCTACGCCGTAGCTGTGTTACACGATGCCAACTCGGATAATCAACTCAACCGCAATGCCTTTGGCATCCCCACAGAAGGATTTGGGTTTTCCCGCAATCCTGCTATTCGAGCAGGTGCACCCAAATTTTCAGAAGCGGCTGTTGTGGTAGCAGGGCCAAATACGTCCCTACAAGTTCAGATGAAATATTTGTTCGGTGGCTAAAGGTTGTCAGCACCTGTTCCGCAGTTTTCCATGAACTTCCTGTGTTCATTCAACTTCCTAATTGAGTGCCATCACGCGCTCTCAAACGGCTAGAGAATATTCAGGCCGTTCTCGGCAGCGTCCAAAGGATCCTCCTTAACAGGATCAGCCCTTTGTTCAAATTATTTAAATATTGACGAATGGCAGATCACATTTCCCAAAAAAGGGTAACTTATTATTTGATTCTCTCTGGATGATCCGGGATTCCTGTGATACCCACGATATCCGTAATATCCCCAAAATACCGATCCATTTTGAGGTATCTGTATGAATCGTCTCCTCCTAAGCTTGTTTTCCCTACCCACCTTGGTTGGATCCTCCTTCTGTTGGCTGCTTGCCCTACCAGCCCATGCCTTTCAAGTATCGGATCCCGATAAACATGCAACTGAGCCCCAACTTTGTGTTTTTTCCAATCACAGTCGCTTTAATTTAGTTTGCGATCGCACCAGTAGACTAAAACAATCTCCCCAGATTAAACCGATCGATCAAGCAATGGATCCGACCAACTCTCCCGATGAATTTAAATTTACCGAAGAGGAGAGCAACGCGGCGATTGCGCTGTTTGGGTGTGACTGTATATTGTGTATTAACTCCCTACGCAATTTGCGAACCATGGCCGCTGCTAGCTGACGATCGAGCGTTGACCTGGCCAGTTCACACTGACATCTTTACAACACAACATCTTTACAATTAAGGCAATTGAGAGTGGCGATTAAGCATCCCAAAAAGTAAACTTGGATCCGCTTTTTACCTATTGAATGACTGTGATTTGTTGGGTTAGTTACTGGGATTCGCAGAATTAATGACAATGCTTCTTAGTTACAATCGCTACTCCGTATTAGTGAGAATCATTAAGCAATTTACTCGATTTGACAGCAGGAGGGGATGACGTATTAGAATACAGATAAAGAATAAATAAAGTGGAATTTTGTACTGCCGAATGCAGTTTTAACCGAGCAAAGTCGGTAATCTGAAGATTATTAAAGATTTCAGATCGATTTAAATATTTTGTTTTTGCGTTATACATGCTGCTTAGATTTACAGGTTTCTTAATCATCTCCTTCGCGCACTATTGTTCTAAGTTAGTTTTTTATTCAAGTTCCTTTTGACTTTCTAAACTGTTCTGGCTTGTGTATTTCATCTTTCGAGACAGCGCGTTGCCCATTTAGGGTAGGTGACTCAAGAAAGATGGCTTTCAGAAGTCGTTTGCAAGGCTTTCTCGCTCTCTTTTAATTGTCCTGCCGTGACGAGTGAGCTTGGTAAGCAGCTTTTAGTAGGCTGGATTCAGTAGGCCGGATTTGGCAAATTTGTCGCTTTTGACTATCCAGGTGGAATAATGACCCTTTCTAGGGAAGGCCGCATTATTCGGATAGAGCGGAATACTAAATCTGGCAAAGTGGCTCTGAATAGCCTGAACTAGAAGTTATTGGATGTTACGCTTTCTGTTTTGCTCTTCCCTCCCCCGGAAATTCAGCCCATGATGAAGTTGGACTCATCTAAAACCGATTCGATTCGTTGGTACCTGCGTGAAATTGGTCGGGTTCCTCTACTAACGCACGAACAAGAGATTGTCTATGGTAAGCAAGTTCGTCAGTTAGCGGACTTGAATGACATTCTCAGAAGCTTGGAAGGTCAGTTGGGCTATCCACCCAGTCCATCGCAATGGGCCAGTGCCGCTGGGATTTCTGAGCTGGAGTTGAATCAAATTCTGAGCGAGGGTGAACTGGCAAAACGGCGCATGGTTGAGGCCAACCTGCGGCTAGTGGTTTCCGTAGCCAAGAAATATCAAAAGCGCAATGTGGATCTGATGGATCTGATCCAGGAAGGCACGATCGGCATGCAGCGCGGGGTCGAAAAGTTCGATCCCAGCAAAGGATACCGTTTCAGCACCTATGCCTACTGGTGGATTCGCCAAGCAATTACCCGCGCGATCGCCGAAAAAAGTCGCTCCATTCGGCTGCCGATCCACATTACTGAAAAGCTCAATAAGATTAAGAAAACCCAGCGGGAACTTTGCCAGCAGTTGGGGCGCGCAGCCACTCCCTTGGAACTGGCTCAAGCCTTAGATCTCCCCCAGCAACAAGTGCGCGAGTACCTCCAACACGCCCGAACTCCGCTCTCCTTGGATTTGCGGGTTGGCGATAATCAGGATACTGAACTGGGCGAACTTCTTGAGGATCAAGGATTACTACCAGAAGATTTTGCGGCCCAAAATTCCCTGCGTCAGGATATTGAATGCATGATGGCCGATCTGACACCCCAGCAACGAGAAGTGCTGACCCTGCGGTTTGGTCTGACGGATGGCCAATCGATGACCCTCTCTAAAATTGGCGATCGGTTGAACATCAGTCGAGAACGGGTGCGCCAAATTGAGCGGGAGGCGTTAAGTAAGCTCCGCAAGCGGAAAGGTCGCATTGCTGGTTATCTAGCCAGTTAGACTCCAGCTTTCCTGTTTGTGACGGTCAAGCGTTCGTAAGTGCTAAGTTTGTGAGTGCTAAATTTAAGTTCTGTGGACAGGGTGCTGACATTAGGTTGGCACCTTTTTCTTTGCGATAACAGGTATTGTGATTGAACGTGATTGGATGAACTGGTGAATTGATGACGAATTCTTCTGAACGGGTTAACCCAACCTATCCCGTCTATGAGCCGGGGACACTCTGGCAACGCATTGTCGATCGTACCCAATCGGCCCTCGCTTGCGGAGCACTGCAATCGATCGCAACCACTTACGAAATTGTAGATCAGGCTGGAATTCCTTTTTTAGTAAGAGTTTTAGCCAACCTCGATCGCAAAACAGCCGCCAAGAAGGAGCAGGATCGCAAATCACGCTTGGGTGTAGAGTTTAATCCGTTTTTGCCCTACGAGCCAGCCTTATATGTCGCTGACCTGTCGCCCACCCATATTTGCCTGTTGAATAAATTCAATGTCGTCGATCACCATATTTTGCTCATTACCCGCGAGTTTGAAGAGCAGGATGCGTTATTGACGCGGCCAGATTTTGCTGCGGCCAGTCAGGTCTTGGCAGAACTTGATGGCTTAATCTTTTACAACGGGGGCAAATTGGCAGGATCGAGCCAGCGCCATAAACATTTGCAATGGCTACCATTACCGATGCTGCCCAATAATATCCGGTTACCGATCGAACCCTTGGTCACAACGGCTCAGACGATCGACGGGATTGCAACGATTCCGAGCCTACCCTTTATTCATTACATTTCTAAATTTGACACAGCTAAATTTGACACAGCTAAATTTGACACAGCTAAGTGTGATGCCTTTCCTTCATCGGACCCAATGTCTGAACTCTATTTAGATCGTTATTTAAAACTTCTCAAAGCAGCTAACGTATCCGATGCAATAAATTGCGATCGCAGTCAACACGGAGCCTACAATCTACTCCTCACCCGACATTGGATGATGCTGATCCCGCGATCGCAGGAGAGTTTTGCCGGAATCTCGGTCAATTCCCTAGGGTTTGCAGGTGCTTTACTCGTTCGCAATTCTGATCAACTCCACCAACTTAAAACCTTAACCCCATTAACGTTACTGACTGAGGTGGGATATGCCCACAATTCCCACAATTTAGGAACAATTTAGGATCTGGAACATAGTGGAGCTGATGAGTGGGGGTAATCTGGCTTCTATCTTGATCTGAGTTGATCTCTAAAGTTGATCTCTGAGTTGATTTGAGCCGATCTGCCTTTTACAGCGTGTTCGATCGAAATCAGGATTCGGATTGACGGTCAAGCCTATCTGCCAGCCGCTGACTAATGAACACCAACAGCCCCAACAGCCCTGCGGAATATAAATCTCCGCCCCAACTGTCGTGCAACCACTCAAATAGCCCTTCCTGGCCAGTCCCATGGAAAAAGGTCAGCATTGAATTACGGATAATATTCGCAACAATGCTAAGGATCACAGCAATTGAAAGTAACCCAGTAACAGCCCAACGGCTGGCGATAGTCCCCGTCCAATACAACAACATCAACGACACATATAAACTCGTGAAGAGCATTTTTAGCCCTGCACAGTAGGGAGCAACCTCCACTTGTTTGCCATTCACAAAAAGATTGATACTATCAACGGTCACATTCATGCCAACCAGCTTCAGCAATAGTCCTGCGCAGCTTGCAATAAAACTCTGTAAGGGTAAGGTATAGGGTGTGATTAGATAGGGCAATTCATTGGGGGTTGCCAAGGCAATTAACACCAGCGGAAATCCTTGTAATCGTAGGCCAGCCCAGCCTTTTAAAGAAAGGGCAATACTCGCCAGCATCAACGGAAAGGAGAGATTGACTAAATCCGGTAATCCCGTCAGATACAGCACGCCCGTTGCGCCTGCGAGTCCTAGCCCGATCGCTTGCTCCCCAACAGTTGCTTCAGGTAACTTTGACCATTTGTGACGCAGCGTCCAAGCAATATAAACCGCAAAGGGAATACCAATCAGCCCATGGCTAAAGTATTCATGCTCGATGCTAATACTTTTGTTCAGCCAACCTTGGTACCAGTGCAGTAATAATGGCGTATACAACAAGGACATCATCCCAAGCAGTGCGCCATTGACCCAAGCTGGAGATTTAGATTTCGACAGACTAGCGGTTTCCATGGTGATCTTGATGTGATGAAGTCTGGCAAGTACTGACTAAACACGTACTGACTAGACTAGTCATCCCCGATCGTACTCCAGCCTATCAGGGCACAATCTGACGGGGCGCAATCATCTAGCAGCGCACAGTCTAGTTCTACGTCGGCCAGTCCTGCGAGAGCTAAGCCGAAATCCGCATTTCTGGCTCGATCGACAGCGCATCAGCCAAAGCATTGACCACCAAATCGACTTGCATTTCCGTTAATCCCGGATACATCGGCAAGGACAGAATTTCTTCGGATAACCGTTCCGACACGGGGAAATCGCCGGGACGATAACCTAAAGATTTAAAGGCAGGCTGGAGATGACAAGGAAGCGGATAGTGGATCCCAGTTTGAATCCCTTGACGATCAAGAAGGTCCTGAACCAATTGCCGAGAAACTGATGTCGTTTCCCGGACACCCGACTGTTCGGTCAGCAACCGTGCTACATAGAGGTGGTAGACATGGCCCCGTCCCGCATGGTTTTGCAGGGGCAGAATACCTAGAGCAGCCAAGGGCTTGAGCCGTAGGTTGTAGGCTTCCGCAATGTTTGCCCGCTCCTGGTTCCATCCTGCGAGATGGGGCAACTTCACTTGCAACACCGCCGCTTGTAGGCTGTCTAGACGGCTATTAATGCCCAATTCCGTATGGAAATATTTCCGAGGCGCACCATAGTTCCGCAACGATCGTAGGGTTTGTGCCACTTTTTCATCTTTGGTCACGACCATGCCGCCATCGCCCATCGCCCCTAAATTTTTGCTGGGGTAGAAGCTAAAGGCGGCTGCTTGTCCAATCGATCCGGCCCGATAGCCTTCCCGCTCTGCCAGATGAGCCTGGGCCGCATCTTCAAAGATCAGCAAATCGTAGGTATTGGCTAAATCCAGTAACAGGGTTGGCGAGACCATTTGGCCATAGAGATGAACCGGAACGATCGCCCTGGTATTGGGGGTAATCGCATTTTCTGCCGCAATCAGATCCATTAATGCAGTTTGCGGTTCACAGTCCACCAAAACAGGCTTTGCCCCGGTGCGCATGATCCCAATCAACGTGGCAACAAAGGTATTGGCAGGAAGAATCACTTCATCCCCTGGGCCAATACCACAGGCTTGTAATCCTAGGGCGATCGCATCAGTTCCCGAGGCCACCCCGACCCCATAGGAAACCCCACAGGCGCGGGCAAAGGTCGCTTCAAACTCCGCGACGACTGGCCCCAAAACATAGTCGCCACGCTGCATGATCGTTTGAACTGCTTGAGCCAATTCTGCTTGTAGCGGCTGATGTTGAGGAGAGAGGTCCACGAAGGGAACGGCAACAGAAACACTTTGCATAGCTATGGAGTAGATGGGTAGTTCAAAAGAAATCAAGGATGATTGAGAAGCCATTCATCGGTTGCGGCGATCGCGAATCACAAAGCTAGAAAAGCCTATTGACTGGCCAATGAGATCAGTGGAACGAGATCGAATGGGTACGATCTAGCTAGAAGGGCTGAAGCTTCCAGAAAGTAGCTGCCTCATTAATTAGTCCAATAACTTTGGAACAGCTGAAGAGATGCACTAGCCTAGCGGACAAATGAGATACACAAGAGAGAATGCAAAGGAAGCACCATCATTGGAAGCACCGTCATTCAGCGTCAACATTTTGAGAGCTAAAATTGGATTGCGCTTTCACAACATTTGCACTTGGGGGATATAGCTAGAGTACCCTGCTCCTCAATTAAACCTACACAGCAATTTTCCAGAACCCGATCGCAGCAATGCAAACTGCAATGCGTCCAGCATCCGCAATTCTACGGCTTATCCTTGAGCCAACAGCAGTCTGAATCGGTTGGATCATTTGTGGATGATATTGAAGAAAATCTTAAAGTTTATAGGATTTGACAGTGGATGCATCGCTGGGAATAGAGAAATTGCTGGGAGTCGAAGCTGGGTTGCTGAGAGAGTGGCGCGAATATAGATACAGCCACCGCAGCGAAAGTCCTAGGCCTACGGTTACTAATCCCAGCAAAACTAATACAGTTTGCTCTGCCATTCCCCCCAGAATCACATTGACCGCTCCCCCGGTGAGCAACCAACCCATCAGGGGATCTTGGCGATAGATTGATCGTTGTGCAAGGCGTGCCATGGCTATATCCAAGTTTGTCTAGAGTTGCAGCCAAGTTTCACCAGTTCACCTATTCCCTGTCAGGAGCCTCTTTTCGCAAGGTCTGTGCCATTGCTTTGCGTCTAAGAGATCTCTCGGACAACAATGCAGGGAAAATCGCTCAAAAAAATGGGTAATTAGTGATTTGACTAATTACCCATTCCAGAGCTTGATCAATAAACCAGGGAACTTTTAGGGGGAAATTAACCCCAACCAAGTCAATGCACCTTGACCAGTCAGAAACTCGATCGCGATGGCAATGATGAAACCCAACATCGCTGCACGGCCATTCAGTCTTTCCGCATAACCGTTAAAGCCAATCTTGGGATCTTCCAATTTGGGAACGGTCGTGGGTTGTGTTTGCGCCATATTCCAAACCTCTTTGCTTGTCTCTGCCTAGACTCGTCAGTGCTCGATCGGAGAACTTCAGTAGGAATACCTGAAATGTGAATCCCCACAATGGAATCACTTAAGGCGTCTGAATTCAGATCCACCCAGCAACACATTATGAGTAAAGCATTACAAGTAAAACGTTACAAAATTTTACTGAACTTCTTCATTGTAGTCTAGGCCGCGATCGCTGGTGCAGCTGGTCAACGCATTTTTGCAGCTTCCCTTGTGTCAGTAGATCTGCGAACGAGCGGTTTGGGTTTGGGAGTCAACACGGTTTCCGCTGCTAGTAGAATATCTACGCCTAACCGTAGCAAGTCTTTGCCCAGAATCAGTCTTTCCAGTAGCGCGAAGTAACACAGCAGGCGATCGCGCAGTTCCATGGGGTGCTTTGCTAAGAAACGACCGTACAATCCGTAGAGCCGCCAAGTGGGAAAATCAGGCTTACCTTTCGTAGTAGGATCCCACCATTCTGTTGCAGGGAGAGGGCCTCGGAAAGGCAATTTAAATTTCAGACGATGCTGGTGAGCCAAAATTGTTTGCATTGACTGCTCTGCGTGAATACGATACATGAACAGTGGCTCTGGAATTTGATAAAACCGTCCAAATTGGCTCAAACATCCTACGAAAATAGCATCAGCATGGGCATAGGCCCCTTGACGAGGCGCTACATCTAAAACCTGTTTGCGCATTAAACCAAAAATTTCACAACCAATATAATTTCTGAGTTTCATCCAAGCCCGAAATCGTTGACTAGGACGGTAAGAGTCTGTGCGACAGGGGGTTGTGGTTACGCTACAAACTTTACCTTGATCATCTACATGGGAGGCATAGCAGTGACAGAGCACTACACTGGGATCTCGATCGAGAACCTCCACACATTTCTCTAAAAAATTAGGGGCTAATAAGTCATCATAGGCTTGCCATTTAAAATACTCGCCTGTTGCTAATTCAAAAACCCGTTGATAGTTCCAGCCAGGACCACGAT
Source organism: Alkalinema sp. CACIAM 70d (assembly GCA_002148405.1). GTDB lineage: Bacteria > Cyanobacteriota > Cyanobacteriia > Leptolyngbyales > Leptolyngbyaceae > Alkalinema. Next base: position 180,937 of record MUGG01000058.1, read on the forward strand.
TTTCTGTTGCGCGAACATAACAAATTCGATAATCTTGAGCAGCGTAACGTTCGCAGATTGCTTGCGTTCCATCAGTTGAAGCATTATCAGAAATAATAATTTCAAAATCAGAAAATGTTTGTTGTAATAACGAATCTAACGTCAGCGCTAGATAGCGTTCCCCATTGTAGACAGGAATTCCGATAGTAACACGAGGCTGATTATTTAAATTCATGGGTTTTACCAGGTGATAGAATAACGATCGAACCCATTACCTATTACCCTTATTCTGATTAATCTTTTTTTGATCAGTCTGATGAAATCTAAAATTTATCGAATATTGATTTTGATGATTAGACCGATCCCATCAGTGATAAATTGCCGGAAATAATAAATTTGAACCAATAAAAGTCAGAAAAAACAGATAAAACTTTTGTTCTAAGATGCTTTTATTGTTAGCCTGTGCAGCAGAGCCAAAAAATGCAATACATGGGCATACACAGTGAATTCTCGCGATCTGCTTAGATTTTAGAGCTTGCGACAATCTCGATCGAACTGAGGTTAAGAAAGCCAAATTGATTAGATTTTATCTATGGTATTTCTTTAAACCTTAAGTAAATTCTTATCTATCCTCTAATCAATTTTTGGCTTGCCTAATCAAATCAGAACAGTCGGGAAAATCAAGCTATGACTGAGAAATGATAGATTTTCTAAAATCCCTCTAAAGAGGTATGACAGATTAGCTTTAGATTAAAACTTAGCAAATTGTTGTGGATTAACTTGACAAGCGTCACAAAATCAGCAGTGCATTATACTGCCGACCTAACAATAAAACCTCAGTACATCCTCGAGTCGTAAAATTTTTGATCTAGGCTAGAAAGTACAACAATTGCTAACCGGCCATGCTGGATCAGGAACTCCTGCCTGAATTTATGGCCAATCTTCTGAATCTGTGGCTAATGTTGCTGACAAAAGCATAGGCAAAATTGTTCCATGGATTACTGAGGTTCTTTTTACGCTGCTGAAGTCTTTTTACGCTGCTGAAGTGGTAATCCCTGCGGCGATCGCGCAAACTTGATTCACACGGGCATTGAGGTCAGTATGAAAATCGGCGTACCCAAGGAAACGAAGGATCAAGAATTTCGGGTGGGGCTGAGTCCCAGTAGTGTGCGGATGTTGGTGGAACGGGGCCACGAAGTAACGATCGAAACCCAGGCAGGGGTTGGGTCAGGGTTTGCAGACTCGGACTATCTCCAAGCGGGGGGACAAATTGTGGCAACGGCAGCAGTCGCCTGGGGGCAGGATTTGATTATCAAAGTTAAGGAACCTTTAGCAACAGAATATGACTTTCTGCAACGGGAACAACTGTTGTTCACCTATCTCCACTTAGCCGCCGATCGCACATTGACCGAACGATTGATCGAGGCAGGCACCTGTGCGATCGCCTATGAAACGGTGGCCGTGGGTCAGCGGTTGCCCTTGTTAGTCCCGATGAGTGTGATTGCAGGGCGGTTGTCGGTGCAGTTTGGCGCACGATTTTTGGAAAAGCAGCAGGGGGGCCGAGGGGTGCTGCTGGGGGGCGTGCCGGGGGTGACGGCAGGGCATGTGGTGATTGTTGGTGGAGGGATTGTGGGGACTGAGGCGGCAAAGATGGCCGTTGGGTTGGGGGCGAGGGTGACGATTTTGGATGTGAATGTCGATCGATTGGCAGAGTTAGAAATGCTATTTGGGTCGCGGGTGGGATTGGTTTATAGCAATAGCCAGCACTTGGATGAACTGGTGCCTACGGCAGATTTGCTGATCGGGGCAGTATTGGTACCGGGTCGGCGGGCACCTCGGCTGGTGTCACGGGAATTAGTCCAGCGGATGCGATCGGGATCGGTGATTGTGGATGTGGCTGTGGATCAGGGTGGGTGCATTGAAACGGTGCGAACCACTTCCCACAGTCAGCCAACCTATGAGGAGGAAGGAGTGATTCATTATGGGGTGCCCAACATGCCGGGAGCAGTGCCTTGGACGGCCACCCAAGCCTTGAATAACAGTACATTGCCCTATGTTTTGAAGTTGGCGGATTTTGGCCGCAGTGCCTTGGAAAAAGACCCAGCCTTAGCCCAGGGTTTGAATGTTGACCAACATCGTTTAGTCCATCCAGCGGTGCAGCAGGTCTTTCCAGAGTTGGTTGCTTGAGTGTGAAGGTTACCGATTGGGTTAGATCCGCTTGAGATCCCTCACCGTGGGATTCTCAATGCTCGATCGAATCCGATAAGATAGCTAAGCACATGTGAACTGCAATGGTGTGGGGAAAGCTCGGTGAAATTCCGACGCTGTGCCGCAACTGTGAATTCAAAGAAGCCAGAACACCCCGCCATTGCTTATTCACTCTATTTCCTGCGTTGCACAGGGAAGGAGCTTAGTTGGATGTCTACGCTGCAAATTCATGCTTTTCCGGCGGAACAAGGAGCCTATCGATCGCTGCAATTCCCCCCTTTACCGATTCAAAGACCATTGCTGCTGATCGGCCATGGCACAAGGGATAATGATGGACGGCAGGCGTTGATTGACTTTGCGACGGCCTATCAGGAATTGGATCGATCTCGGCCTGTGGTACCTTGCTTTTTGGAACTCACGGGGCCGACGATCCAGGATGGCGTCGATCGCTGTGTGGAAGAAGGTTATACGGAAATGTCTGCGCTGCCGATTTTGCTGTTTGCAGCGCGGCATAACAAGTTTGATGTGACGAATGAACTCGATCGAGCGAGACAGCGTCATCCCCAAGTGAAGTTCAACTACGGTCGGCATTTTGGTATTACGCCCAACATTGTAGATTTGTGGCGCGATCGATTGAAAGACATCGATCGTCCCGATGTTTCCCGTGCAGAGACTGTGTTGTTATTTGTGGGACGCGGTTCGAGTGATCCCGATGCCAACGGGGACGTGTTTAAGATGGCGCGGGTGTTGTGGGAAGGGAGCGGCTATTTAACGACGGAAATTTGTTTCATTGGCATTACCCATCCGCGTTTAGAAGAGGGCTTCCGACGGGCAAGGCTCTACAATCCCAAGCGCATTATTGTGCTGCCGCACTTCCTGTTTACGGGAGCTTTAGTGAAGAAAATCTTTGATATTGCAGCGGAGCAACAGGCGCTGTCTCCTGAGATTGAGGTGAGTTGTTTGCCGGAGATGGGGCTGCATTCGGCACTGTTCCAAGTATTGCGCGATCGGGAAATCGAAACGCAAACGGGACAGGTGGCAATGAATTGTGAGATGTGTAAGTTCCGGTTGGCGGCATTGGGGAATGCTGATCCCCATCACCACCACGGCCATGATCACCATAGCCATGATCACCACGACCATGAGCATGGTCACAATCACAGTCATGAGCATAGTTCTAGTCATAATCACAATCACGGTCATAATCATAACCACAGTCACAATCATGATCATGAACATCATCATGAGCATGGGCATCATCATGAGCATAGCCACGATCATAATCATGGGATTATGTGGGCCGATCCCTATGTGCAACCAGATAGCTACCACGATCGGGCGTGGCAGGTTCCCTAGGTTCGTTGAGCAATATGTTGGTGCGCTAACGGATTGACTGTAAGTTACTAAACGCAGGACGCCCCCAGATTCAAGATTTGGGGGTTATTTTTTACGGTTGCCTTCATTTTTGGATTTGGTGTAAGCTCATGGCAAGCAATGCAACAGTAAATTAGACCCTCCATGACTGAGCCGACTTCTCAATTACATTCTCAACGATCGATTATTCAGTTGGGGCATCCTACGCTGCGGCAACGGGCAAGGCAGGTGCGGGATGTGCGATCGTCTGAGGTTCAGCAGTTGATTGATGAGTTGATTGCGACGGTGGAACAGGCGAATGGGGTGGGAATTGCGGCTCCGCAGGTGGATGAGTCCTATCAGATTATGATTGTGGCGTCTCGGCCCAATCCGCGTTATCCGTTTGCGCCGGAGATGGAACCGACGGCGATGATTAATCCGACGATTTTGGCGCGATCGGAGGCGATGGAAAAGGGCTGGGAGGGCTGTTTGAGCGTGCCGGGGGTGCGGGGGCTGGTGCCGCGCCATTGCGAGGTTACGGTGGAATATCAGGATCGGGCTGGGCAGCTTCAGCAAATCACCTTAACGGGATTCGTAGCGCGGATTTTTCAGCATGAGTATGACCATTTTCAGGGGCTGGTGTTTCTCGATCGGGTGGAAAGTGAGGCGGATTTGCTGGATGAAGCGGCTTACCAAGCGATGGTGAACCCGGAGCGATCGTGAGTGTATCCAGAAGCCAACGTTTTACCCACTAATCAAAGCAGCATCAGGGCAAAATGCAGCAGTTGCAGATAGCCTTGATGGCGGGTGTTGGGTTCATAAGTGCGGTGGAACAGTGTAGGAAGGCCCCTTGATACTTGCTTGCACTGGGTATCCGATCGACCGAGCAGAACAAAGCCCAATCGGGATCTATCATCTGAACACTAGCGTCGATCGCCTGAGGGCGTATCTAGATTCTCCGGTAGGTTTGTTATTAGTCCATTCTGACTCCTTCAAAATACAAGGGAATATGTCATGCTGCTTCTACCTGCTAGTTTACTGAGTCTTCAACAACCATAAGTTTATTAATAAAACTGTTATTTCAGCATGCAGAAAATCACAAGGTTACATAGATGATCTTTAGTGTACTGAAATGGAGGCTATTTTTTCTTCTGGGTTAATGTTATCAATAATAAAATCATAGATTTTTCGATCAAGTAGCTTCAGCTTATCAGCATTCTCTCCACCAAGTTGCCAATAATTATGATAATCATAAGTCGTAAGATACAATTGGCTGTCGAAGCTCACTACAATTAAATCATTTTTGTCAATTCCTTCGTCTTTTTGCGAGGAAAGATCAACTCTCTCTAATAAACACTCAAAAGTCGTTGAACTTTTTTCTAGTTTCCGTTGCTTTTTCTGAACTTCATTGAAACACTCTTCAAGTCTACTGATGTTTTCATCTTCCACCTGAGTGAATCTCTTCCAATGATCAAAGCTCAAGGTGAATAACCATTCCTTAAAGTTTGAATATTCTGTTTCAGAGGAAATTTCTTGATAAGCGATGCTTAGAGCAATAGCTATCTGGCGATCATGAACACCCAAGCTGATTGCATATACTGCTGCGGTAGTTGATACTCCATGAGTTACAAACGAAGTAAGACCTTTGAACATACTAGGAATTTTTTCTCCATTTAAATAAAAGCTGATATGACTAATTAGTGAGTTGAATCCCCAGGCAAAAGCATGAGTTACTTTCTCTAGCTTTTTGACAACATTTTCAGTTTTTCCCTCAAAGTATAAATCTGCCAACTCCTTGTATCCTTTGCCATGAAGCCAACCTATTAAGGGATTAATGTTATTAAGCTGGAGAAATTCATTAAGTTCTGGAATTTTCTTAAATAAATCATAAGTCTCTTGCCAAAATGTTTCAGGTAAACTAGTTAGATCGGTGTAGTCATCTATTTTTTCAACGAGTTCCTGAGCATATTCTGTTATTAACTGATTGCCATCTATTCCCAAACCAGTAAGATTAAACAACCTACGTTGTTGAACATCTGGCAACCGATTTTTGAGTGATATTGCTCTTACTTTTAGAGCAATTTTAAATTCAGACAAAATATCTTGTAGATCTAAGGATTGAACACTACATAGCAATCTTTTAAAGATGATTTCAATTTTCTCTTCATCAACCTCATCAATGCAAGATTCTAGAATCCATGCCAAAATCTGTGAATCTAAATAGGATAAAATTTCTGTTTGGCTTTTGCGTGCCCTCGTTATCTTTTGTGTTGTCCAGTTCTCATAGTTATCACCATCTTTTCTAAACTGGCTCGTTGAGACTTTTGCCCATAAAGATAAAAATTCCTCAGTTGTCTCAAGTGAAAGCAGTCTTGATTGGGCCAAGTTTTTTATACCTGAAATAATAAAACTTTCTGATACTTCAGTTGATTCTTCGTTTTGAACTCGCTTCAAATCATTTTCATCACAAAAAATGATGTGTCCTTCTGTTTCAGCCCCAGCTCGACCAGCACGCCCGACTGCATTGGTATACTGAGACATAGTAATTGTGCCATACATAGATAGTGAATGCACAATCACATTCTTAATTGGTAGGTTTACTCCCTGAGACAGCGTAGTAGTTGAAATAATCAATGGAATAATATTATTTCTTACTGAATTTTCTATACGCCGTCTAACTGTACTGGGCAGTTCAGCATGGTGATAGCAAAATCCATGACTAACGGCTCGCACAAGTAAATGCTCAGAACCAAGCAGTTCAGCAAGTTCATTTGAAATCTGCTGCATTTCTTGTGAAATTGCTAATGGCTGATCTGTTAAGGTTGAAATCAAACGATTAGCGATCTCTTCAACAAGAGGCTTGGTTGTTGTAAAAACTAAGGTGGAACCGGTTTCTATATAGTATCGAGATAGTCGTGCTGCAATCACAACACTGTCTATAGAATAATAATCTTTACCTTTTTTATTTTTACGTTTAGTTTTACATTGAGATTTTAGAAAGGGTAATGGTATAAAAAAATTATCGGATGGATAATCATCAGTTTGAGCTAAGTACTGAACTGTAGCCCTTGGATCTCTTCCTAGACTCCATTCAAGATATCCTAATCTTTGCTTAGTAGGTCGCCAATCTATTTTGACAACATTGTGTTCGTCATCACAAAGCCATTTAGCAAAATCTCCGGTATTATTAATAACTGCGGAAATGCCAATCACTCTAGCATGATTTTTTTCTGCAATTGCCAGCACTCTTGAGTAAGTTAACTCTTGCCGTAAACTTCTAGGACTTGGTGCTGCGGAATCATGTGCTTCATCAATGATAATGAGGGAAAGCTTATTCTTGAATTCTTCATTGCTACGAGTTAATAGATCTAGTTTTTCAGGTGTCAAGACAAACACCTGATTATCTTGAAGAATATCCTCTTCTAGCTGGCTAAAATCATATCCACCATAGAGGATGGAAACGCCTATGTTGACGCGGGATAAGCTGATAGATAGACTACTCTCTACTTCATATGCCAAAGCTCTTGTTGGCACAACATAAGCACAAATCCTATCTGATTTATTTTTAAGGGCATGGTAAATTGCTATCTCAACTGTTTTAGTTTTGCCGGCACTTGTGGGCATAGCTATAATAAGAGACTTATCTTCTAGCAGTCCTTCTTGTAAAGCCTTCTGCTGTGATTTCCACATTGACATCATTGGAAATTTCCCAAGTGTGGATAAGAATCGCAGATACAGCTTCCAGTCATCTTGAACATTAGCAAGACGGATATTGATAAGTTTCTGTGCTGAATTATCGATTAAACTTTTGAGATAACCACCTATGGAGCAAAGGAGAACATAAGAACGATAATCGCCAATAGTTGCATATTGCTTTCCCGCAGATGCTATTAGTCTAGGAATTTCCAACTGATGCAACTCATTTCCTGTACGAAGGTATTGAATAAAATGTGCGAATGCTTTAGCTGTTAAATAATCACCAATGCCACTAATTTTTTCAGCTATCCAGCACATCCACTCTTCTTCTTCAGGCACGTGTTCTGGTTCTTCCAATTTCTTCTGATCAAACATAAAAAAGAAGTGAGCCAGAGTATCTTGTATTTGAATTACTTCTCCATTTAATAAGTGTGAAACAAGTATTCTTGGTATGCTGGACTGCAAGGTATCTTTGATATCTTGATTGTGCAGAATTTTTGATACAAGAACCTTGGCATTAGCGTTATAACCAGCCAAACTATAAAGTAAAGCACTCGTGATAATATTATCTACAGCACTAAAGGTTTGATCATCCTCAAGCCTCAAAATTGCCAATCTTTCATGAATTACAGCCGCTTCTTTTAGTACTTTCTCTGCCTCCTCAGAATTATCTGCCAACAGATTATAGCCTGTTGCCCCAAGAAAGTTAGCTGCCTTCTCTAATTTGATTGGATCGTATCTATAATCGATAGATTTCCTTTCTTGATTCTTTAGATCAACAGTTAAAGCTTCTGAGGCTAATTGATTATGCTCATTCTTAAAGATGGAATTATCAAGTAGTTTCTGTACATCCTCCAATTCGTTAATTTCAATTTCTGGGAGTGATATTTTTGTCGGGGTTTTATTTACTTCTATTAATGCCATTTTTTGTTCATGATCTATCCAATTCGGGATTAGAAATGCATTGATAGTCAAAGGCGGCTGAATGTTATCAACAATAGCCTCAAAATGTTCATCTTTCCATCTGCTTTGCTCTGTCACAATAAAAGCTAGATATTCAGTCTTATAGTCATGATTATAGATATCAAGAAACTGCTTAACCAACCTAGCCTGGTCATATTTCCCGGCTGTCTTAAGAAGATTAATAATAAAATCTAGAAGAGTTATTGAGCCTTGTTGAACTTTGAGTAATCCATCGCTAGCATTTTTGACGGCTTGCTTCGGATTACTACCATAATTTTTGACTTCCACAACTAATAATTTCTCTGGTGTTCCGTCTGTTTTGAACTTCATTCCCAACAAGTCATCTCCGTGCATTGCCATTTTCCTATTAGGAGCAAAACGGAGTTTAAAGACAGGAATTAAATAATCTGTTGAACCAAGTATGTAAGAAGTCGCTATTGCCTCACCAATAGTTCCATTCCAAACTTTAGTATTGTTTTCAGTGGCTTCGTGAAGATACTTAACAATAGACTCTAATCCATTTTCTTTGAACTTCTCTATCTCTTCAAGAACACTGTGTGGATGTTGGCAAAAATAGGGAATAACAATTTTTAAGTGACGTAGAAAAGTTTCTACATTGTTTGGAGTGATTTTTTGCTTTTTAATTTCCTTTTCAATAGGAGTGGAGCAAGAAACGAAAACTAAATTATCTATGAATGCTTTGAGAAAATCCATTTTTACCGTAAGAGTTATTGTAGTGAGTAAGCTAAAAAATCTTAATCTTATCTAGACTCTTCTTCCTCTTTAGTAATTTTCACGAAATCTTAGCCCAATAACTAAGCTAGGTAAATAGGATAGGCTTGAGCGTTGCGGCATAACGCAAAGTTCACCTGCTTCGAGTTGACTTTGCTGAGAACAGTTTAGCATTGCCAGTCAGGTATGGGGACAGGTTAAGCTAGGCCAATGATAAAGTCTTTCTAGATTTTTGCCGGAAAACGACTGCCCACGGAACAACCTGAAAGGCCGATCGAACTTTGCATCACACAAATGAGTGAGAAAATATACGATCGCCTGTGCTAGAACCTCGATCGCTGCTTTCACTAAAACCCCGATCGCCCTAGTCAAGGTGCCCACAGGCTAGAAGACAAGCAAACCTGCGGGACACCTACGCTTCAGCCTTTACCAACGCCGCTGCAACACACTCACCCATTCGCCTTCCACACCCGGCACAGGCATGGGTTTCCCCCAATACGCCCTGTCTACAAACCCGATCGAATGCAATCGGTTAATGATTGACTCTACCGTTTCCTTAGTACCAAAAAGCTGTAGTCGATAGTATGGCTGAACATGTTCGATCGAACGATCGTGACCGTCGCTAGAACCTGTAAACATATTGAGCTTCTCCTATTGTGCATTGGAAAAAAGCCCAAAAATTTAGAGCCACCCCGTTTGACATCACAAACAAGAGTGGCTCGGTCAGATGTTAAAATCCTCATCAAGCCTCCTTGCTGCTAACTCAGCGAGGGGGAATAGCTACCCTGAGTTGTTACAGCAACAAAGGGTAGTGCCCTAAATTTCCGGGAACCCAACGGCACCATGCTTCACATACCAAACCGTCTCGCGAAAGAAGGATGTCCATGGAACCGCTATGGGAAACTACCGTACTAATAAACCCCGCCCCAAGTCAACCGTACAGAACCAAAAAAATATTAACCTTTTATCGCCTGTAGAATTTTAAGAGGCTTTTTTCTTCTCCTTGCGAGCCTTGTCCTTATCCTGTTGCTTCTGGCGTTTTTCTGCGACCTTGGCAGCCCGATCGGCCTCGATTTTTGCCAGCTTTGCCTTTTCTTTCTCCTCAGCAACTTTATCGAGATAATACTTGTAATCACCGCGATACAGCCGAAACTCTCCATCCCGAATTTCCACGATCTTAGTCGCAGTTTGGGAAATGAAATAGCGATCGTGGGAAACGATGATCACCGTACCGTCATAATCTCGAATCGCCCCCTCTAGCATTTCCCTAGCGGGAATATCCAGGTGGTTCGTCGGCTCGTCTAGGATCAGCAGATTGACGGGTTGCAGCAACATTTTCGCCAACGCTAAGCGGGCCTTTTCACCCCCACTCAGGGATTCCACTCGCTTAAAAACCGTGTCGCCACTGAACAAGAACCGCCCTAACAAGGTGCGGACTTCTTCGTTCGTCCAGTCGGGCATTTCATCGTGGATCGTGTCCATGACAGTTTTATCGAGATCCAACGCTTCCGCTTGATTCTGTTCAAAATAGCCTGGAATGACATTGTGATCACCCAACTTCACCGTACCTTCCGCTGGACCTTCCATCCCAGTCATCAAGCGCAGCAAGGTCGATTTACCCGCCCCATTCGGCCCCACAATCGCAATCTTATCACCCCGCTCAATCAACAACTCTGCGCCCAGGAATAGCAGTTTCTCTTCATACAAGTGAGTCAGATTCTCGATCATCACCACTTCTCGGCCACTGCGCGGCGCTTCCGGAAACTTAAACCGTAGCGTTCTCACATCCGATTCCGGCGCTTCGATCAGTTCGATCTTTTCCAATTGCTTTTCGCGGCTCTTGGCTTGGGTGCTGCGGGTGGCACTGGCCCGGAAACGATCGACAAATTCCTGTTGCTTTTCAATTTCCTTTTGTTGGCGTTCGTAGGCAGCCTGCTGTGCGCTTTTCTGTTCTGCTTTTTGTTGCAGGTAAGTGGAATAGTTGCCCAGATACGTGCTAGAAATGCCGCGCTCAGTTTCCACAATTTGGGTACAGAGGCGATCGAGAAATTCCCGGTCGTGGGAGACAATCACCATGGGCGTATTCAAGCCCTTGAGGTAATTCTCCAGCCATTCGATCGTATCCAAATCCAAATGGTTCGTCGGTTCGTCCAGCAGCAGCAAATCAGGCTCCTGCAAGATCACCTTGGCCAGCCCCATCCGCATCTGCCAACCGCCACTGAAGGCACTCACCGGGCGATCGGCATCCTCTAGCTCAAAGCCCATTTCCGGCAGAATCTTGCCAATCTTACTATCCAACCCATAACCATCCATGGCTTCAAACTGCCGTTGCAGCTTGTCCATTTTGTTCAACAGACGATCCAACTCTTCCGGAGTCGCCGTTTCTAGGGCATGGTGCACCGCCTGCAAAGCCTCATGCACTTGGTTGACTTCCCCAAAGGCTTTCCACAACTCATCCCGCACCGTGCGTTCTTCGTCTACATCAAATTCCTGACTCAGGTAGGCAATGCGGAGGCTGCTAGGCCGAATAATCACCCCGTCCGTCGGCTCAATCTCCCCCATGATGATTTTTAGCTGGGTGGATTTGCCCGCTCCGTTCACGCCAACCAGCCCCACCCGATCGCCCGGTTTGACTTCCCAGTTGACATCCTTAAGAACTTCTCCAGTCGGATAAATTTTGCTGATGCGTTCGAGGCGTAGCATTGGGCTGGCTCCAGGGTGGGATGGGTAAGAGGGGAAGGGTTAAGAATCGTAACAGCTTAAACGGATCTATTGTAAGAGGAGCTGGCCCCAAACGGGGAAAATCCCGGAAACTCGTAGAACCCAGGGAAACGGCGGGCACATAAATCCCAACCAGCGGATGGGTAGGAGGGTAGGAGGAACTGGGGAGGTTATTTTTTGGCGAATCTTCAATCTTTCGTAGCAGATTTTTGGAAAGTGAGTCTAGGGTCGATCGTCTGCCGTAAAGCGAACTTGCAGAATGGAACAATCGTCTTCAAACAGATCGGTAGCCTTGAGACTGCGAACTTTTGCCAGAAGTTGGTCTAGATCTAACGCTTGCGTGGTTGCAGATTGTTTGGCGTATTGTTGGGTCAGGTTGACTAGTAGGGTCGTAAATTCTGTCAGTGTCCAAAAGGTTTGATCTTTTTGGCGAACTTCGTAAATCCCATCACTGAAAATATAGAGAATGCTGTGGGAGGGAATCGTAACGGTTGCCTCGGTATAGGTGGCCTCTGGATAAACCCCGATCGGGAGGCTGCGCATTTTCAGGGATTGAGCGGGCTCGCCGGAGTCATCCGGTGCGATCAAGAGGGCTGGGGGATGGCCAGCACTGGCATAGGTCAGTTGCTGGGTTGAGTGATTGTAAAGGCCGTACCAGATGGTGAAGTAACGCTCATTTTGCTCACTCATGCGAAACAGCTTATTAAGCGTGGTTAGAACCTGCGCCGGTTGATAGAAATTCAGATCGGGTAGGGATTGGGAACGCAGCAGATTTTGAATAAAGACGGAGGGTAAGGCCGCACCTAGCCCATGGCCGGAAACATCAAGGAGGTAAATGACTAGGTGATCCGCATCTAGCCAGTAGTAATCAAAGCAGTCACCCCCCAAATGCTGAGAGGGTAAAAAACAATGCTGGATAGAAATCGGTGTGGTAACCGGTTTTGGCAAAAGCGATCGCACATAGGCAGCGGCTTCTGCCAGCTCACTTTCCAATTTTTCGGTTTGTTGCTGGAGGGTTTGGGCCACGGCTTTGAGATTTTGGTTAGCTTGATAAAGCCGAAGCCCTGCTCTGACCCGTGCTTTCAGTTCTCCTGCGGCGATCGGTTTGGACAGAAAATCATCCGCACCAGCATCTAACCCCGTAATCAGATCATGGCTTTCCGATCGATTGGTCAGCAGGATAAAAAAAGTTGCGGCTAGCTGGGGATCTTGTTTGACGGTTTGACAGACTTCGATTCCTTCAATTCCGGTCATGACCCAATCGCAGATGATGAGGGCGGGTTGTAGCGTTTTCGCTTTGATGAGTCCTTCTTCACCACTTGAAGCCGTTGTAATGTCATACCCTTCTTCCTGAAGAATCTTATTCAGGAGAATTAGAATAAAGGGGTCATCATCAATGATGAGGATGGGAATCATAGAGTTGTAAATGGGAAATCAGATTCAACATTCACTGTTGTCTTGATTATTATGTTAATGGATAGATAAATTAATGGACAGATCAAGGGCAAGAACGATCTGAACTATTATTTAGCAGTATTCCACTGGTATTCCACGAGAGTGGGTTAAGGGTTAGTGCAGGGTGAACTATGGAATCCTATTCGCTTGATCAAAAATACTCATTGCAAGTGAAATCTGATATTACAGTTCTAACCCAAGTGTTGTCTTGGTTTAATCAACTGTATCAACCCAGTATTCCTAAGTCTATCTGGTTGCAATGTCAAACGATTCTGGCGGAAGGGCTAACCAATGCCATTCGCCATGCCCATCGTGATCAACCTTCTGGAACACCCGTTGATATTGAGGTAAGTTTTTCCCAGCAACAACAGGCCCAGCAACAACAGCCCCAGCAACAAATTGTGATTAAAATCTGGGATTGGGGAACCGCTTTTGATTTGGCCCAGAAAATACAAAATCTGCCCGATCGTATTGACCCTCAGCAATACGGGGGGCGAGGCATTCAGATCATGAAGAAACTCTCCGACCAAATTCACTACGATCGATTGGATAACCAGCGCAACTGCCTTGTTATTGTCAAAAATTATTGAGCAGATGAGGGGTGGGGGTTAATTCCAGCGTTGCTTAAAGTATTTGCTGATTTCGCTGGGCTTTTCGAGCTTGTTGGTGGCGTTGCCTGTGCGAATTATCACGCTCTTGCAGAGCCTGCCAGTTTTTCCCATAGTCTAGCAACTTCACCACGAGAAGCCAAAACCGGATCCTAACCCGTAGGCTTTAACTCCTATTCCTTGCGCAACACAACACCCCAGATGCCAGCGAGTAATAACCAACCCATCAGGTTAATCCGCGCATCAAAAATCGGCACATCGAATAAACTAAACACACTACAGGCTGCAAACGTTAATACGATCGAGAACATTGCATAGTGATCATCCCAAGACCGTCCCGACTCCCGTAGCCACATCACGCCCTTAAACATCACCCAACCAATTAGGGAATAGAAAATTAACGTTGCAGGAATTCCCATCTCTGCCGCTAGCATCAACGGTAAATTATGGGGATGGCCAATGTAGTAGTTCATGGCTGCTTCATACATGGGCGTAAAGTTGCGCAATCCCCAACCTGTTAAAGGACGCTGCTGAATCATCGACCAAGCAAACTTCCACTGCGTTGCCCGTAGGGATGCGATCGGTCGATCGAGGAACAACTCGTCGTTAATTCTGGCCCAGATGATTCGAGGCACGATCGCCCGAAACCAATCCCGCAATGGGGGAGGCCCATAGGCCGCTTCCAATACCGCCACCACGACCCAAGCCACCACGCCTAGCACCCAGCGCCAACCCACGTACACTGCGTACAACACACAGGCCGCCAGCGCAATTCCCCAAGCATTGCGGGAATTCGTCAAAAATAGCGCTACGCCATCCAGGGCAACAATCGCGCCTAAGCCCAGAATCGACAGCCACCGCTGCCAGCCCCGACTCCGCCGGGTAAAGATCGCCTCGATCCACAGCCCCAAGGACAGCGTAAAGGTTGTGACAAAATAGCTGGCCAGCACCGTCGCGTAATAAAACAACGACGACATCCGCCCTTCTGGACGACCTCCTCGGTGCACTAACCAATCCAAAATAATCCCATCGGAATCGGCTCCATTGGGATTTTCTACGGTCAATAACTTAAGATGGAACTCCCACCCCCAAAACAATTGTCCTAGGCCAATTACCGCGATCGCGATCGACGGCAAGACCATCAACCAAGCCATGCGCCGCAGTTGTTGGGGAGATTCAATCAACCGACTCTGCGCGACAAAGACAATAAAAAAAGGCAGAAAGTTGAATAAACCGGGTAAGGAATAGCCCTTGTACTGCGCAAACAGCGCGATGATAATCATCCAAACGCCCAGCATGAGCAGGACTTGGTTCACCAAATTCTGCACCAACTGATTGGCATACTTGGCCCACAAAACAAAAGAATTAATTAATAGCGTCACTCCCCCCAGCAAGGTGCTGAAGGGTAGCAGAACAAGGCCGATCTGCGTAACATACCAGTGGCGGCGGAGATTGGGATCAGGATGGGGTTGAAAAAGCATTGCACCATTTTAGGGCGCAGGCGGTTCGGATTAATAGCATTTGGCGCATCTCGATCGCGACTGTTGATCCCCTTTCCCCAGAAACCGCTACGAACTATAGGCCATCACCATGCCGCCACCTTCATTGCCCCGCGTGAGGCGAATTTGGGCAAGGGCGAAAATCGTGGGAATAATGCGAGCATAGTTGGTGGAAATACTGCGCCAGCCCAAGTCTGCTAGGAACCAAGTCCACATGGCAGGCCCAAGAAACGAAAAAGCAGTTCTTACAGCCCCATAGCGAGCAGCATTCATGGCCATACCGTATTGAGCCATCCGCATGGTCAATTGGGTCTGTAACTGGGAAACGGTTGCCAATCCGCCCGCTGCCAGGGTGGAATTAGCCACTTGGTAACGGGCAACGTGTAAAGCAAACTGGCGGGCAATGAGTTGCAGCAACAACGGCTTAACCACGGAACTAACGGCGATCGCACTACCCCCTTTGATCACCAAACTCATGGGATCCTTTTGCAGGGCTTGGGGCAATTTATCAATCAAACTGGTATGGGACAGCGATCGCTGAACCCGCTTAGTTAAGCTTACCTGTTCAGCCTCAGGGAGCTTTTTCCAAGCCCGGTTGAGCAGGTGCAGAAAAATTTCCGCTTCCAGTTCCATCGTAGACATCGAAACTTGGTAGGGCAGGCGCAGATAACGGCAAACTTGCAACAAGGCTTGACGATAACTTACACAGTGGGTTTTGCGCTGAAGCACCGTCATCCCATCCGCCGCCAAAAACCGAAACCGATCTTCTAACTCATCCATCCAATCCTCCCGATCGAGGGCTTGAATATCGAGCGGATCCGTTTTGTTCAAGTAATCCAGAGGGTTAAATTTTGGGCGGAACAAAATTTCGGTCAACTCACGCAGTTCGTCATCGGTTGCCAACTCCAAGGCTGCCCGTAGCTCGTCCACTGGTCTACTCCTCCCACGGATGAAATCCTGACGATTATTCTAGCGAAGGTTGCTTGACCTCGGGAGAGATTATCCCAAGGCAGGGCAACCCATACCGCTTTTGCAAAAGCACTACCTTGGACTGTTGCATAATTTAATGCAATTTTCGTTACTTTTGATACCAGCTTTCCACAAACTTTAGAAAGTTTGTATGATTACACACAAAATTAACCCTACTTCTCCAGTCTGATGAAAAAGGTAATCTAGGTCACTTGCAACCGCTACAAACGCACACAGCATTATGAATTTGCCAAAATACGATTCCTCGGTAGAGGATATTGCTAACGAGAATCTGCGCGAGCTCGAAGCCGATCGTACAGGTCTTAGCATTGAAACCATCAAACGCGCCTTTTTGGATAACTTGTTCTATGTCCAGGGCAAGCCTGCGGCGTTAGCAACCCAGCATGACTACTACATGGCTTTGGCTTATACTGTGCGCGATCGTATGTTGCAACGCTGGAACAGTACGGCTGAAACCTATACCCAAAAGCGATCGCGCACCGTTTGCTATTTGTCTGCTGAGTTCCTGATGGGGCCTCACTTGGGCAATAACTTGATTAACTTAGGCATCTTCGATCAGGTTAAACAGGCGATCAAAGAACTGGGTTTAGACTTTGAGGAATTATTGGCCCAGGAGGAAGAACCGGGGCTGGGGAATGGCGGTTTGGGTCGCTTAGCAGCTTGCTACATTGACTCAATGGCAACGTTGGAAATTCCGTCCTTAGGCTACGGCATTCGCTACGAGTTTGGCATTTTTGACCAGGTGATTCGCGATGGCTGGCAGGTGGAACTGACGGATAAATGGTTGCGCTATGGCAACGCCTGGGAAATTGCCCGACCAGAATGGGCGGTGGAAGTCAAGTTTGGCGGCTATACCGAAGCCTACCGCGATGAACACGATCGGTACCGAGTTCGCTGGATCCCCGATCGAGAAGTGCTGGGCATTCCTTACGACACGCCGATTCTGGGCTACAAAGTCAATACAGCAAACACGTTGCGGTTGTGGAAAGCAGAGGCGATCGAATCCTTTGACTTTGCGGTATTTAATCAAGGCAATTACTACGGCGCGGTAGAGCAAAAGGTCAGTTCAGAAAATTTGACCAAGGTACTCTACCCCAATGATGAAAAGGTTGCAGGCAAGCAATTGCGTTTAGAACAGCAATTCTTTTTTGTATCTTGCTCATTGCAGGATATGTTCCGCATTTTGCAAGGTCAGAATATTCCAATCGAGCAATTCCCTGAAAAGTTCACGATTCAATTGAACGATACCCATCCCGCGATCGCCGTAGCAGAACTGATGCGGTTGTTGGTCGATGAGTATTGTATAGGCTGGGATACCGCCTGGGAAATCACCCACAAAACCTTTGCCTATACCAATCACACGCTGATGCCAGAAGCGTTAGAGAAATGGGCAATCGATCTATTTGCTAGCCTGCTACCGCGCCATTTGGAAATCATTTACGAAATCAATTCCAGATTTCTAGAACAGGTGCGCATGAAGTTTCCCAAAGACAGCGATCGTTTGGCTCGGATGTCGTTGATTGACGAAACAGGAGAGCGTTATGTGCGCATGGCGAACCTAGCCTGTGTGGGCAGTCATACCATTAACGGCGTCGCAGAATTGCATAGTGAACTATTGAAAGAAACCGTTTTGCAGGATTTTTATCAACTCTTCCCCCACAAATTCTGCAACAAAACCAACGGTGTTACCCCACGGCGCTGGATTGTCTTGAGCAATCCCCGCATGACACAATTGGTCACTACCCACATCGGCGATCGCTGGATCAAACATCTCAGTGACATCCAACAGTTGGAACCGCTAGCGGATGATCCCGCCTTCCGCCATGATTGGCACACGATGAAACAGGCAATCAAACAGGATTTAGCCAACCATATCCATAAAACCTTAGATATCCTGGTTGATCCCAAATCCCTCTTTGATGTGCAGGTCAAACGGATTCACGAATACAAGCGACAACACCTCAATGTTCTGCATATCGTCACGCTGTATAACCAGTTGAAGCAAGACCCGCACTTTGAAATTCCACCCCGCACATTCATTTTTGGCGGCAAGGCGGCTCCAGGGTATTTCATGGCCAAGCTGATGATTAAGCTCATCACCGCAGTGGGAGAAATGGTGAACAAAGATCCCGACGTGCGCGATCGTCTACGGGTCGTCTTTTTACCGGACTACAACGTGACTAACAGCCAACGGGTCTATCCTGCAGCGGATTTGTCAGAGCAGATTTCCACCGCTGGCCTCGAAGCTTCTGGGACAGGAAATATGAAATTTGCCATGAACGGTGCATTGACGATTGGGACGCTGGACGGAGCCAATATTGAGATTCGGGAAGAAGCTGGAGCGGAAAACTTTTTCCTATTTGGTTTAACGACAGAGCAGGTCGCAGCCCTCAAAGCCCAAGGCTACCAGCCCTGGGACTACTACACCATGAATCCCAATCTCAAAGAGGCCATCGATTTAATTGCGTCAGGACATTTTGCCCATGGTGATCGGGATTTGTTCAAACCATTGCTGGATAAGTTACTCACGAGCGATCCATTCATGTTGCTGGCAGATTACCAGTCTTACATTGACTGCCAAACCCAAGTTAGTCATAGCTACTGTGACACTGAGCATTGGACTCGCATGTCGATTTTAAATGCCGCACGGATGGGTAAGTTTTCATCCGATCGGTCGATCGATGAATACGCCCAGGATATTTGGAAAGTCATGCCTGAGCGAATTCATTTAGAGAACTATACGCAATGGGAACGGAGTCATGGTGGAGAGCTCATCTGCCGACTACATTGATTCGGCTAGCCATTAGATTCATCTAGGATAGCTACAGGTTCTATGATCTAATTATCAACACCCGTTATAAATTTCCAATGCGGATCAAGAGTACAAACTACCATTGATCCGCATTATTTATAGTTAAATACTTTCGGCAATTTATAATTCATGTATGAT
The DNA here is from genome assembly GCA_002148405.1 of Alkalinema sp. CACIAM 70d. GTDB lineage: Bacteria > Cyanobacteriota > Cyanobacteriia > Leptolyngbyales > Leptolyngbyaceae > Alkalinema. The sequence goes on from MUGG01000058.1 coordinate 200,091, forward strand.
CAGAGATCACTACATCAAAGATAATCACGCTGAAGAATCGTTCAAAACAACTAGGGATGATTGTAGAAACTAGACTAAGCTGAATCAAACTATAAGCAGCATCTCAAGAAAAATGGGCCACAAAATAATTTGATCCACTTTCAATCTACTTTCAGGCCACACTGTAGGCTTCAGGGTTAGGCTTTAGGGTTAGGCTTCAGGGTTCAGTTTCCATGATTGCTGACATTCCATGATCTCTATGAAGTTATGATGAGATTGTATAAACAATTGGGCATCCTAGGAGGTGAGTCAACCGACTAGAATCACCGCTGCCATCAGACCTATGACACGTCCAGCCCCTATCTCCCATGATTTGTACCCTCAAGTCTTTGGTTATACCTTAGTGGAACTGTTATATCTGGGTGCTCGCACAGCGGTCTATCGGGCAGTGAAAACCGATCGAGGATATCCAGTCGTCATTAAGTTACTGCGGCGAGAATATCCCAGCTTCAATGAATTAGTCCAGTTTTGCAACCAGTATACGGTTACTAAAAATCTAGCGATTTCCGGCATTGCGCGACCTTTGAGCCTAGAATCCGTGGGAAGGGGCTATGCCCTAATCATGGAGGATCATGGAGAGATTTCCCTTGAACAATATATTAAGCAATCAGGATTGGAAATTCCTGAAGTGTTGACG
>MUGG01000212.1 GCA_002148405.1 Alkalinema sp. CACIAM 70d
CACATCATCGCAACCAACTGTCCTGAAGAAGGGCGATTGAAAGGCACGTTCAGATCGCGGCTATCCCGGCTGGCATAAATCGCAACCAACTGTCCTGAAGAAGGGCGATTGAAAGGCTGCAAGACAGGAATTTATCTGCTGAACTAAACATCGCAACCAACTGTCCTGAAGAAGGGCGATTGAAAGTTGGACTGCTCTATCTCTTTGGATGAATTAGATGATATCGCAACCAACTGTCCTGAAGAAGGGCGATTGAAAGTTGAGCTAAATCGTGAAATTATCAATATTTTTAAACTAATCGCGAGTTGAAAGGTAAAACTATAGCCTTCAAAAGATTCATACAAATCGCAAAGAGTCTTGAAGGATGATTGCATCGTATAGAAAAAGCTTACTGTTATACACCCTGCTGAGGAATAAACGTATACTCAGTCGTCGCACGATCGAAATTGGCAACCAGTGTACGAATTTTCCATAGCAAAGATCAAATTGAAGCATCTTGCTCATCTAGTTTATAGAGAGACATCGCAAGCTGTTGGATAGTCTGATAAGCAGTCTTAAGCAGAGTTTCAGGAAAGTTTTCGGTTGAGATAAAAAGAGTTCCGTCATCATCAATCACAAAAACAAGCTCCTGAATAATTAGATCATAGGGAAACCATTGACCTTGAATTAGCGCAATATCTGCAACTAAGTCAATGTTGATTCTAAATTCACTTTGAATCAGAGGTTTGACGACTAATCCATCAAGATTATCAGGGGAGCCTATTGAGATTAATTCAAAAGGCACCTCAAGATTATTACAGTCCAAATCCTGGAAGGTGAACTGCCGTTCTAAAATATCACCATTCTGACGCGAATTTTGTAACTTTTCATATAGAGTTTCCATTTCCTTTGCAATATACTTGAGTTGAGCACAAATAGGTTCTTCATAGTAGCTCATCAGTTGGCCAAGCCAGATTTTTTCTTCAGCCAAGCACGTACCAACATCATTGATTGCTTCATCTAAGATATTGATACTGGTTCGCAAAGGCCAGAGCCGCTCAGTGTCTCCAGCAATATCACGCATTTGAATCTTAACTAATTCAATTAAGCAATCATTAATAATTGAATCTGCGATGATTGCTGTATCACTAATATCATCTCGATGAGCAAGATGTTCCTTCACATAAGCGAGGATAAAGTTTTTTTGTGGAATTATATAACTCATAGTTGAATCTCGGTAATGTAAGTACTATAAGTATTGCTGTTGATAAGTGCTGTTGCCATAAGAATACCGACAACCTCTGTTTGTGGTGCCAGGTGTGTACACCCAGAGACATAGACACATAATCGACCTAATTCATTTTTAATGACTTGTTGCATCTGATCTACAGAGTTAGTTGTTGCCTTGGCTTCAATCAGATAAATAGAACTACCTGCTGCCATAACGATATCGGGATAATCATAGGTAGGTCGAGCCAGCTTACGAGCCTGGTACAAACGTTGTGCAAGGAAACCAGCAATCCCTTCACCGATCGCACCTACCGCTGTAGTATTAGGCGCTATTCTTTGCTGAGAAGATTTTCGATTATAGTACAGAGGCGGATAGCCAGGTTCTAGGAACACACCATTAGAATACGTAAACCAAAACTGTATTTCTTCAATGGGTTGATAAACTAATTGCTCGCTATACTTGCGCACCATCATCTTGAGCATATTAGACGAGAGGCCAACTTTTTGAATCAAGCTGTAAGGGCTCGCACGCTGTTCAAGATATGTCTTGAACAGATCTTTCATCAATTTCCGGCTAGCTGCGGTTTGGGCAAGCGATTTTCCCACCCTACAGAGCTTTACCTGACTACGGTAGACAGATAGGGTAATGTCCATACAAAAGTACTGAGACGATGCCCTATAAAATATCCTATTTTGGGATATTTGATCAAGAATTGTAGTTTTCCTTGAATGGGCAGATCAGTCTATTCAAGGCGTTATCAAGAATTCCTTTTGCGGTTACGATCGGCACGGAAAGAGGCTGGTTTAACCCAAAAGGAGGTAGCACTTCGCCTAGGGGTTCCTCAGTCCTACGTATCAAAGTGTGAATCAGGAGAGAGGCGAGTGGATGTAATTGAACTGGTCGAGTTCGCTGGATTGTATGAGCGGCCAGTAGAATACTTTATTTCCTAGCAACCACAGCTATTGCAAGAACAGTTATTTCGTAGATTTCTCGGGAATGTAGGGCATTTTGACATGCTTACGGCCTTGATTCCAACATGACACTGAATCTGTCACATCTTGCATATGGAACATCTTGCACATCTAGTTTTAATCAATACAGCGGATTGCGTCACGACAAGCAACAGATACAACTCCTGAAGCCGCTGCTAAGGGCTAGTATACGCCGCGTTAAGCAAAGGGCTATATGCTGCAATGAATATCTTGGAATCAAGAAGTTGTAAACCTTTCTTTAACCTGAATGATTCATTACTCTTTTTAGCAGTCCTCTGAATCTCAAGCCCAGTAAGCATTTTGACAATCTATCATTCCAACTATATTTTCCAAATACATCGCCTAAAACGCAAGCAACTAGAAAGTTCTAGAATTCGTAAAAATTCTTGCGCCTCATTCCAGCCTGGGATCGTTTGCAGTTTCTCTAGAAGGAATGCATTTAGTGAGACGAGCAATACAGAATTAACCAATAGCACTAATCCTGTTGGGCTGCTCAGTATCCTCAGATTAGCAACCCATTCCCTCAACAAGAGCAGCGCTCCCTTAGCTATGGGTAAAATGAATCAAACGACTAGACAGGAGGGGAGAAAACCGACACTACAAACGAAGCTCCTAGCAGAAGTAACCAAATCATCATCAGAGTACGCTGGATGACATTAATTTGTCACTAGCAATTCAACGACAGCATTTTGGCATGATGACATTAATTTGTCACCGATGACACTAATCTGTCACCGATGACAACTAATTAGTCACTGTACAAAAATAAAAGCGGGCACCGGGAATCGAACCCGGATCAATAGCTTGGAAGGCTATGGTTTTACCACTAAACTATGCCCGCAGACTTTCGCTATCTTAGCACAACTTTTTGTAATGTCTAGAGAACTTTGAGATTTACCGTCACCAGCCAAATTGTAGATGGCTTATTCGCAGGACTGTAAGTAGCATTGGGATCCGAGATCACCTCACAGGTTGCCCCCTTCAACACCTTTTCCGCCAGATCCTGCAACGCCTCCTGCCCCAAAATCCCCGATTGAATTGCCGGACTCTCCGGTTGCACCTCCACGGATACGATCGTCCCCGGCTGTCCCCCTTGAATTGGACTGACTTCCAGCTTTACGATCGTCGGTAAGGTCTGCCCCCGCTGGATCGTCGGTGCCAGAACAATTTCTGTCCCCTGCTGAATTTGCAGAATCTTCAGTCCCGGATTCCCTAAGCTGGGATCATTGCCACTCTTGGGCGCTAAGCCTGCGGTTCCCACGGCAACTTCAAACTGCCCCTTAGGGACATTGGGCGGGCCATCCCCGTTATTCTTCCCTCCCCCAGGACTATCCGGTGTCTTGGGATCCCCGGAACTTGAATTCCCCCCATTTGGCTTGCCGCCCTTAGGCTGCTCCCCCACAGGCTTGCTCGTACTCGGCTTAGTATTGGGCCTTTGAGAATTTGGTTTCTGGGTCGCTGGAGTCTTGGGATCTTGCGTTTTTTTCGTTGAATTCGGCGACTTCGGTTGCGATGCCTGCGGCGTTATGGGCTTCTCTCCCTTCGGCTGCTTAGGATCCACAGAATCCACTGATGTTTCAGGCGCAGATTCAGATGCCTGCGGCTGCGGATTAGGCGCAGTTTCGGGTGGGGTAGATTCCACGGTAGAACCCGATCGGGGCTGTTCTGGATTCCCCTTCGGCGCAACAAAGTCCGACTGCGTTGTCGGCTGGGTCGGAGCATCCACCAGTTCCACCGCGATCGAGGTCCCAGCCCCACCCCCCGACAACATTTCCGCTCCCCAGCGTCTCACCCCAAACAGTAAGCCCGAATGCAGCACCAAAGAACCACAAAACACCGCCAACCAGAACTGCACAGGTTCCGGACGGCGACGAAACGGGGGAGATATGAGAGGCGAAGACTGCACAATGAAACGCAAAACATTGGAAGAACTCTCCCAGTGTAGCGAAGCTTGGCAAAGCCGTAATTTTGGCTACTGAAATTGCAACGGCCCTAGGGGCATATTCTGCCCCCACCCTGTTCTAGGCCATTTGGGGCGACAGATGCGGCAATGGCTCCACCCAGAAGGTCAACACCGTTTCATCGATTCCCTTCAATTGCAGCGGCATCCCCTTGATGATTTCCTCATCCTCCAGATAATCCGCCACCGCCGCAGAGACCAGGATCCGGCCTGGATCCGCCGCAGCCTGAAGCCGTGCTGCGATATTGACACTCGGCCCGATCGCCGTATAGTCCGATCTCTCACTGCCGCCAAACATCCCCACTACAGCCGTGCCTTGGTGAATCCCACAACGGAACTTGAGGTTTGGCAAGCCCTGTTCTGCCCACTTCTGATTCAACTCATCCAAGGATTGATACATCCGGCGGGCGGTCGCGATCGCCCGCTTCACCTGTTCATTCGGCGTCAACTCCTCCGGTGCCCCATAGAGCGCCAAGATCGCATCCCCCATGAACTTATCCACCGTACCGCCATTCTCAAACACCGCGCGGGTCATGGTCGCCAGATACTCATTCAGCAACTCTGCCACCCGCCGCGATCGCAACGTATTCGACAGTTGAGTAAAGCCCACAATATCGCTAAACAATACCGTGACCATCTTCGGTTCTGGCCGTAGATCCAGGGTCAGTTCACCCTTAGCCGCCCGCTGCACCAAGCTCTGGGGCAAGAAACGCTTTAGAACAGACTCCGTAAGGTACTGGTTCAGATCCACCATGCGCTGCTCCTTTTCCTTCAGCGCTAGTAAGTTCCGCACTTCCGCCAACAACAAGCGATCGGTGAAAGGCTTCGATAGGTAAGCATCTGCTCCCCGCTCCACCCCTTCCAGTCGGGTATCCTCATCCGCCTTCGCCGTCAGCAGGATGATCGGTGTGCCTCGCAACTCCTCATCCAGGCGGAGCATCCGAATCATGTCTAGACCCGATACCTTAGGCATCATCAAATCCGTCACAATCAAGTGAGGACGGTGCATCTGAGCTGACTGGAAACCTTCCTCGCCATTCCGGGCAGTAAAGACCTGGTAGCCCTCTTGCCGCAAAATCCCAGACACATAGGTGCGCAGATCAGCAGTATCATCCACCACCAAGACTCGCAGCCCATTCAGTTCCACAGTTGTAGAAACGAGTTCCGACTCACTCTCTTCCAAATCCTGTAACTCGGATTGAACATCCGCCAATTCCACGACAGCCCGACCCGCTTGAATCTCAGCCTGTTCATTGACAATCTGGTTAGCGGGCAAGTGCTCTGCTCCCAGGATCAAAGAGATGGCGAAGGCACTACCTTGACCATATACAGAGGAAACCTCAATCTCCCCACCGTGCATTTCTACTAACTCTTTCACCAAAGAAAGACCGAGCCCTGTCCCTTCATAACTCCGATTGACCGATCCCTCCGCCTGCCGGAACCGTTCAAATAGATGGGGCAGTTGATCCTCTCGAATCCCGATCCCGGTATCCTGCACTTTGAGGATGGCCCGATCTCGATGGGGATCTTGGTGCAGACTGATCGTAATAGTCCCCCCTGCTGGCGTAAATTTCATCGCATTGGACAGCAGGTTATAGACCACCTTATCGAACTTTTCCAAGTCAAGGTAAATCAGAGGGCAGGGGTGGAGATGGGTAACTAAGTTAATTCCCTTCTTTTCGCAATAGGGGCGAAAGGTCTCCACAATTTGATGGACAAAGTCTGCCAAATCACAGGGCCGGAAACTCGCCTGCATCCGTCCAGCATCCAAGCGCTGAAGGTCTAACAGTTGATTGACCAAGCGCAACAAGCGCCGAGAGTTACGCAGCGCAATTCCTGCTTGATCATAGGTTAATCCTTGTTTCTGGGCGATCGCCGACTCTAATGGCCCCACCATCAGCGTCAATGGAGTCCGAAACTCGTGGGAAATATTTTGGAAAAACTCCGTTTTTTGCCGATCGAGTTCCATCAGCTTTTCCGCCTGCTGACGGGTGGTTTGGTACAGTCGTGCTTGTTGAACCGCGATCGCAGCCTGCTCGGACACTGACTTCACTAGTTGAATTTCCGACTGTTTCCAAAGCCGAGGTTCCCGGTTTTGCCGCAGGGAAATACTGCCAATAATCCGACCATCAGCCAACAGCGGTAGCACTAACAAGGCCCGCGCCGGCGATCGAAATTCTGGGGCATGCATCTCTGGATGGTGAACCAAATCCTCCAGCATAACTGGACGCTGGGTGGTCAAGAGCTGCTGGAGAACCGGATTCCCTTCGATCGGCACCTGGGATTTGGGCAATAGCCGAGATTGAGCATCGGTCTGCTCTTCGAAGGTTTGCACCTCCGGGGATCCCGATTCATACAAGCCCACGCATTGTACATACTGATCCTCAGCTGTCCATAGGGAAAGGGCACAGCCATCCACCTGTAAGGCTAAGCCTAATTGCTGGGTAATTGCAGAAAAAATTTCCTGGGGATCTAACGAAGATCGAATTGCTGTAGTAATCGTGTTTAACAGCGCTTCTCGTTTTGCCAGGGCTCGTACCCGTTCATAAGCCTGGGCCTGAGATAACGCCAAGGCTGCTTGATCCGCAACCATGGTAATTAATTCAACCTCACTCTCCTGCCAGCCACGACCCATTTCGCATTGGTGTAATGCAAGAACTGCAATCAGTTCCTGTTGGCAAATGAGTGGAACTAGCAAGCTAGATTGAATTGCGGCATCGGTATAGACCTGGAACAACCCCCCTGATTGTTCCGCAATCACGGAACTCGTGCTCACATCTTGAATCACTTCCACTGCTGCCAAGGGCCAGACGGTTCGGGCTAGGGGATGTAAACCCGAGACAGTCTGAGCCTGAGCTTGGCCCTGAGCATCCCCTTCTGACTTGCCCTCTGCGCTACCTAATTGCCGATCGTAGACAAAAGCATCCTCTTCCAACTGGCCATTCTGGCAGGGACGTAAAACACCATAGCTCACCTCAAAGGTTTGCCCCACGACCCCAACGATTGTTCTGAGCAGCTCTTGATAGCTTAAAGCACTGCGGATAGTACTGGTAATCGCATTCAACAGGGTCTCTCGACGGAGGTTGCGACGGAGTTCTTCTGTACGGGCTCTTAGGACATTATGGGTATCTGCCGCTTGGCGAACCACTTGCTTGAGTTGTTCATCATCCCAAGGTTTGGTGACATATTTAAAAACTTTTCCAGAGTTGATCGCCTCAACAAGATCCTCTACATCTGTATAGCCAGTCAGAATTATTCGAATAATATCGGGATATTTCTGTGCCGTCAGACTCAGAAACTCTGTACCACTCATTTGAGGCATACGCTGATCAGAGATAATGACTGCGATGTCACCCTCTGCTTCTAAAATTTTGAGCGCATCCGGCCCATTCTCGGCTCGCAGTACCCTGAATTCTCGGTGAAATGTCCGGTACAACAAATCCAGATTGTCAGGCTCATCATCGACAACCAAGAGCTTCTGCTTTTTACTATCACGAGCTACCATGCACCAAGCTCCTGCTGCAAGGGCATTTCTGTTGACATTAGTTGAACTTGACTATGAAACACCCTGATTGAACAACCAGAAAGGATGCTAGAACATTCCGCATACTGTTGAGATAGTAGCCCGATCGGACTGGCTATGCTTTGATTATTAGCGAAGACCCAAAAGGCTTGCCATCGACTGAGGGAAACATCAACTCTGTCCACTGGTGGCTCCAAGGTAGTTTACCAACCAAGTTCTGCTTAATCAAACTTGCCCACTTCAGGCGAATTTCTAACTCAACTGATTGAAAGTTCAGTGACGAATATCACTGGCAAGCGCTATTTTTCTGCCGTTTTACAGTACATTTTCCATTGTGTGCCGGGATTTGTGAAAGAACCTAACCATCTTCCGGTATAGCTTGACCGGGACAAACCCCAAAACATATTCTGAAATCTATCTGTAAAATTACAGTGTCTTCAAGGAAGCTAAACAATTGCTTGTTTAATGATCTCTTGTTGTAAAAAGTTTTCTGGGGCTAGCCTTCCAAAATAATTCATTCGTACTATGATCCACTGAGAAACAGTTTAAACTAAGTTGTCTTTCTTTCTCTCTTCTCTGGATCAAGGGTTGAATCAGGATAGCTCAAGGATTTGAGCTTGGGAATACGCTTGCACTACCTATAGTGAGGAAAAAACAAATCGCTTCATTTTCCACACTATAGGTATCATGAAGGGGAGTTAGGTCTAGTGTGATTTTCTCCTAGACTGTTTTGCTTGTGCTCGTTCTTGTACCCTGCGGGTTTTGGGTCAATTTCCTATGCGCTGTCCAGTGTGTCATCACCTTGAGAATCGAGTATTAGAGTCCCGATCGGCTGACTCTGGGCAGAGTGTGCGTCGCCGTCGGGAATGTTTGAAGTGTGATCATCGCTTTACGACCTATGAGCGGATTGAGATTGTTCCAATTACGGTGATCAAGCGCAGTGGCACCCGTGAAGTCTTCGATCGTAATAAACTTCTTCAGGGAGTTTTAAAAGCCTGTGAGAAGTCTGGGGTTCCTGAATCCGTTCTAGAAAGCTTAGTGCTTTCGGTGGAATCCCAAGTTCAGCAGCGGGCTTCTCGAGAAGTTACCAGTCGGGAAATTGGGCAATTAGTGCTCGATCAGCTAAGGCAGGTTAATGAAGTTGCCTATATTCGGTTTGCGTCTGTTTACTCTCAGTTTCAAGGGTTAGACGATTTTCTAGAAGTGCTGAATCAGCTCAAACAAACTGAAGCAATTAGCTAAGAATTGGGTAGGGGCTTCATAGAAAAGGGGGCGCTTTCGTTGGTTACTGTCCCATGAAAAATCTCTCGTCGAGGATTGGAAGGCAATTTAAGCTCACCCCGAGGTCACAACTGATGCTAAAAGTAAACTGCTGAACTTTACCTAGTTAAGCTAGGTGTGATCTTGCCTCATGCTTGAAACAGCAGCAAATAGGAAGCGTGGATTGGGTCAGTACAACCTATTTAGCCAATCACTAAACATTTTTGGAGTATATTTCTGATGTATAAGTAGGGTCTGTCTTGGTTTAACTTGTGGAACCTAGTTACAATAGACGAGCATATTTTATGAGTGGTCGGATCAGGGGTGGTGCCTAGCTAGTGAGGGTGCGTTGAGGGTGGTAGTATCCAAGTTAAAAGCAGGATCTATCCTGGAGGGGTTGCCTCTTTAATTAGCTTTAGTCTAGGTAATCTTTGATTGCTGAGTGAAGGCTGGCAGGACATGATGGCTAGATCAACCTATTCAAATTAGGGAATGACGACTTTGCTTGACATGGCCTCGGAAATAGAACAACAGCTTTGTCCTAACATCATTGGCAGTCTGGCGGTGGGAAGAAGCAAAGTCCTAGTCGGTGCTGCCGAGGGTGCATTGGTAACAGTGTTAGAACAACCTGGGTCGATTGCTCACCGCAAAGCACCCTATTTCGTGCTGCCGCCGCTGTCGGCTCTAGGGAAAGTTAACCAATCTTCCTCAATTTCATCCAGTGCCCGTCAATGCTTAATGGATGAAGTGGTTAGTACAGTTTTGCAGCGGCAGTCCTTGGCCATCAGTATGGCCGATCGAGATCAGCTTTCAGTATTTTTGAGAAATTTAGCCCATCATCCTAGGGTTACGACCTCTCACCAAGACGGACTGATTTACATCAATCAGTCGATGACCGTTGCAGATTGCTTGCAAGAATTGGGTATGCAAGTGGCTTACTCCTGCCCAGTGATTCGATTCAGTCAGGACCAGTTGCAGACAATCCTAGGTTCCCTGGAATGTTTAATCCTGCTAGAGGGGCTATTTTGGACGGCGGAAGACCTTCAAACCCTGCGTTCTCATTTACCTAACTGTACGATCGTGGCTGGAGTACAGCAGGGACTAGAAGGAGAATTGGGAGCACTATCCGCTGACTGGGTTCGGATGAATCTCGCGATACCAGAGGATGATGGGATCGTCAATCAGGATGATCCAACGCTTGAGCAGCAACTCTTTACGGTGGCGCACCAACGTTTGGGATCATCCCAGGGTTTACTCAAGATTGTGCATCGTTTAGTGGCTTCTGGCACTGAACGAACGGTTATTCAGCAGTTGTTGGATAAACCGGATCCAAAATTTAGTTTGCTGGAGTATGTCTTAGCTCCGTTAGGGACGCCGGAACGCTGGATTTTGGCGGTCTTACTTGCGTTGGGTCACAGTGTCAGTTTAACCGCAGAACAAATCGCGATGATTACTGGGCCGCTCAACCCTGAGCCCATGCTGCAATCATTACTCGATCGGGATCTGTTAGTGAGGTCAGGCGATCGCTATGCAACAACGGCAGCAGTAGCAGAGGTCTTAGGGGCTAACTTCAGGATTCAGCCTTGGATGAAGCGGGTTTTGGACTATGTACTGCCTTGGGCCGATACCCATCAGCACGAGGTGGAAGTCATTGAGCAGGAGTTGACTTTACTGCTCTACACCTTGAAGTGGGCGGTGGGAGAAGGGGGATGGTCAGAGGTCTTGCAACTGGCGAAATTTATAGATCCTACCCTTGTGTTAACGGCGCGTTGGGATTGTTGGCGGCAAGTTTTGCAATTTGCCCTTCAGGCGGCGCAGCACTTGGGGGATCGATCGTCGGAAGCGTGGGCTTGGCACCAGTTGGGGACGCGGGCCTTGTGTGAGGAGGATATTCCAACGGCCTACGATGCTTTGTCGAGAGCAGCCCAGTTGCGCAAGTCATTACCCGATTCGTCTGCCTTTGTGTTGACTCAACATAATCTAAATTATCTGCTCCAAGCAACTGTTCCCCAAAAAGCCCTTGGAACAGATCAGATCATGGCCGTCCAGCAACCCTTCGATCGCCATCGGATGTATTTCACCTTAGCGTTGATTTGTTTAGCAACGTTTGGAATTTCTGTGGGGATTGGGCTGGCGATCCAATGGATAGTGCAACCGGAAGCTCCTCCCATTTCTGTGCCTGCAAAGGATGGAGCATCATGATGGATTATTGAAGTTCAATTCAGGCGGATGATCAGCAAGGCTGCTGAATCTGTTTGGTCAGAAGGTTAAGGAGACTGCTGGATGGGAATTTTGACGACAAAAGTTGTCCCGATTCCCGTTGAGGAAAAACAGTCTAGTTGGCCTTGGTGGGTTTTTGTCACAATTTGATAGCTGATGGAGAGGCCCATTCCAGTCCCTTTGCCGATCGGTTTTGTGGTGAAAAAGGGATCAAATAGACGTTTCTGGATATCTTTGGACATCCCTGGGCCGTTGTCAGTCAATTGAATCATGATTTGCTCGCGATCGACAATGCGGGTGCAAATCTGAATAGTGGGCTGGAAGGGTTGGCGGGGTGGGGCTGAGGGTGGACTCACACTTTCTTCGAGGGCGTCAATGGCATTGCTGATAATGCTCATAAAGACTTGATTGAGTTGTCCGGCATAGCATTCCACCAAAGGAATTTCCCCATAGTCTTTGATAACGGTGATTGTGGGAAAATTGGGTTTGGCTTGAAGACGACTTTGGAGAATCATCAGGGTGCTGTCGATGCCCTCATGAATATCGACGGTTTTCAACTCGGATTCGTCGAGACGGGCAAAAGTTCTCAGCGATCGCACAATTTGTTGAATGCGGTCGGTGCCATTGTGGATAGAGACTAAGAGCTCGGGTAGATCTTGACTGATGAAGTCTAGTTCGATCTCCTCGATAGTTTCAATAATGGTGGATTCTGGCTGGGGATAGTGGTGTTGGTAGAGTTTAGTGAGAGCTAAGAGATCCTGGGCATAGGTTCGCACATGTTTAATATTGCCTTGGATAAAGCTCAAAGGATTATTAATTTCATGGGCAATCCCGGCTACCAATTGACCAAGACTCGACATTTTTTCCGCCTGAACCATTTGAACTTGGGCTTGCTGTAATTGCGTGAGGGTTTGCGCCAGCGTTTCAGTTCGTTCATTCACCTTATCCTCAAGATCAGCATAGGCTCCTTCTAAGGAATGGGCCATGCGATTGAAACTTCGGGCCAGCATCCCGAGTTCATCCTGGGATCGATCGTAGAGCCTGGTGGATGAGTTCGGCGTGGCTGCTACTTGGCCCATGACGCGAACCATACTTGTTAAACGACGGTTGACCAAGCGATCGAAAAAGATATAGATCAACCCAATTAAAATGATGGTGAGTGCCGCAAACGTTGTTAATACGGTATGGGTTAAGGCTGCTTGATTGGCCCGCAAATCCTGGGTTGGTACATAAATCATCAACGTACTAATGATATCGCCCACTTTCCAGCCGTAACCCTGGGTGCGTCCATATTTTTCTACGAGTTTGGCTGGTGCGGTGTCTGGACTCCAGTGGCATTTGAGACAACTGGATTCGACTTGAATCGGTTTAGCGATGTAAAAAGCTTCTTGATGATTCAAGCTGCGATAGCCTGTCATTTCTTGGAGACTACGCTCATTTTGAAAATTTTGGATAATTTGGGTTTCAAAATCATCGGCTTGATCCGCAGGATTCAAAGGATTGAGAGTGGGTTGACGATAGAGGTATTCGGGTAGAGTTTCGTTGAAATATTCAAAAATACTACGGGTGGAAAACGTAGCTGACATTGCCTCTAATACGAAATCGCCTGTATATTTTTCAACGGTGGGGCGTAGTTGTTGATTAACAAACTTACGATTTGCTTCGCCAAAGTTTAAGACAATCTTGCTACGATTCCGTGCTTCCTGTTCAAAGGTTTTGGATTGAATACCTTCTAAATACCAAGTTCCTACTGCTACGGAAACGAGTAAACACAAACTGATGACCGCGATAAACTTTAGGCGCAAAGAAACTCGTTTGGGTAAATCCCGTAATTTTTGTAGGAGTTGGCACATGGTTTAAACCGATCGGACAAAACGTGGTGGGATCAAACTGAGGGGCAGGGAGACTGTAAGATTATGGCTGTTAGCCCTCGACTCAAGAGGCAGAGGCTAATTTTTTGCTTTGTCGAGAACCGATCAGGTTGATGACGAGAGGGGGACAATGTTGAGAATAGAGGCAGGATTTGACCGCTGAGCTTCCCGCTAGAGTACCCTCTGTGAGGATTATTCGTAACGTCTTGGTCTCAAAATTGCCAAGCTGAAATGGACGTATTGATCACATCAATACGTCCTTGGGGTAGGAAACAAATTGTTGTTTTTGATAGTGTTTGAATTCTTATTCTTTTGCTTTGATGGGGATATTAATTGTAAAGGTCGTTCCTTGTCCCAAAGTTGACTGTACAGTCAGATGTCCCCCATGCTTTTCTTCAACAATTTGACGGGCGATCGCTAGCCCAAGTCCAGTGCCTCTACCAACTTCTTTAGTGGTGAATAAGTGATCGAAGATATGGATTTTGATCTCTTCAGCCATGCCTGGCCCGTTGTCAGTAATAGCGATGTTGACCTGATTACCCTCGAGGCTAGTGTGAATTTGAATTCGATTCGGATCAGCTTTAATCTCGTCAAAGCTGCGTCCTTGATTGAATTCATCAAGAGCATCGATCGCGTTGGCCAGAATGTTCATAAAGACTTGGTTGAGTTGCCCCGCAAAACACTTGATGTTGGGAATGTCTCCATAGTCTTTTATGATCTCAATAGCAGGCCGATATTCATTTGCTTTGAGACGGTGTTTGAGAATCAAAATTGTACTATCTAATCCATCATGGAGGTTAAATGGGAGTAGTCGATCGCTGTCAGCCCTTGAGAAGGTGCGTAGACTGGTACTGATATTGCGAATTCGATCGATTCCAGTTTCCATAGATTGGATTAATTTGGGTAAATCTTCTCGAACGTAATCGAGATCAATTTCCTCAATAGTTTCTGCAATATCGCCATCTGGTGTTGGAAATTTCTCGGCATATAAATCCAAGAGGTTAAAGATATCCTGGATATAGTTGAGTGCATGGTTGATATTGCCAGCTAGGAATCCTACAGGGTTATTAATTTCATGGGCAACCCCCGCGACTAAGTTCCCTAGCGCAGACATTTTTTCGCTTTGGATCATTTGCATTTGGGCCTGTTGCAGATCCGTCAGGGCTTGTTCCAAACTGCGATTTTTCTCCTGAATAGCGAGTTCCATCTGTTTGCGATCGGTAACATCCCGAATCACGGACAAGGCGCATAATTTGTTGTTGTACCAGAAGGGAACGGATTTAATTTCAACATGAAAGGCTGTGCCATTGGGCTGTTTGCAAACTGCTTCACAGGTGAATTGTTTTCCATCTCGCACAGTTTGGAGGAATGATGCAAACTTGAGGTGATGTTGCGGGGGGAGGATTTGCCAGGGGGAAATTTTCACAATCTCCTCCTGGGAATAGCCATGTATTTGATGATAGGCCGGATTAGATGTAAGCACCATACCCGTGTCTAAATCAATCACAGAAAGGCCATCTCCGACAGCTTCAAAGATACTGCGAAATTGGGCTGCTTGATATTGAATATCCTGGAGTGCTTTTTGGACTTGTTGGTAGAGTCTGGCGTTTTCTAGGGAAATGGCAGCTTGGGTGCAAAGGAAATTCAGAATCAGGATACGATCGTCTGTAAATACCCCACTAGTCGTCCGGTTTTTCAGACATAAAATCCCAATCAAATGCCCTTGATGCAAGATAGGCAAACATAACAAGCTTTTGGGCTGTTGCTGTTGCAAATACTCGTCAATCACCGGTAAATCTGTTTGGAGGTCTTCAACAACAACCGTTTCCGAGGTGTTTTTAACATATTGAATCAACTTGACTGGCACATTGCAATTACCCTCTAGGGGCTCTGTACAGAGTTCTGTTCCATCGAGGGTGGTGATAGCGACAACCTGCCATTGGGAATTACGATCGGGAAGAATTAAGACACAGCGATCTCCTCCAGAATTTTGCAGAATAATTTGAGTCAGTTGGCGTAGCAATTCATCTAATTGAATCGTACTCGACAGCGTTTGCGAGGATTTTAGAATGGCAGCAAAATCAAAGGCATGATTGACACTGGTACCACCGGAACTTGGGTGACGGCTTGTATCAACAGAGTTGGACGCAGTAATGGTCATCAAGGTATTTAAGACATCCCCCGAGGATACTGAAGCTCGCAAAATGGGTGCTAGCAGTTGAGGATAGCGGTCTACCAGGTCAGCTACCTTAGCTGCGGCCCCCCAGTGCGCATAGCCATAATAAGCTTCCTGCATATACCCTGCAGCGACTTTGTCTTTGCCCCAGGCCAGGTAAAACTTTGCAGCCAACTCATTGGCCATTGCGGCTTCCTGGATATACCCATTGGCTTTGGCTCCAGCAATCGCCCGATCGTAGAAATCGCTTGCTTCGTAGGGCTTACCTAAAACGCGATAGCGTTCAGCTTCTACCAATTGAAACTTATGTAAATAGTTCATGGGAGCAGTCTCTGACCACGCCTTCATGAACTTTTGATTTTCTAACACCTTATCTAGATCGATCGTAATGGCTTCTTGATCGATGTTGACTGAAGGTGAGAGCAAACTCAAGGATTGATAGAAATTTTTGAGGGGAACAATCACAAGCCCCGCTGCACCCTGTTCATACTCTTCAAACTTCCTGGCATAGTCCTGGGCAGCCTGATAATCTTCAAAAAGATAGTTCAGCAACAGCTTTGCCAGATAGACATAGCAAATTCCATTGACATTTCTACTTTCAATTAAAGTAGGCAGCGTTTCTGATTCATCAAACCACGAACCTATCAACCTAGTAGGATGTTTAGCATCTCCCTGCAAATTAACAACCGTCTGTTGCCAGGTGTTTGCCCAGATTAACGAGGCTTCTTGTTTGATACTCTGGATTAGATGACAGTACTTGGAACCTTCAGCCTCGACGGTTGCTAAGTTTTCTCCGGTCCAAAATAAGAACTGGGCGTAACAATTGGCACAATATCCCACATATTCCAGATCACCCTGTTCTAACCCAATGGTGAGCCCCGTTAGAAAAACGGGTAGGGTTGATTGAATCGAAGTTTTCCAATGCTTGACAAATAAACCAAATAGCAAGTTGACTTTGCTTGCGAGATCTTTGGCTTGAAACTTCTCTAAAACCGTGGTTGCCAATTGCCCAAATTGATAGCCCCGCTCAATTTCCCCTGTAGCGCACAGAAACAGCGCATAGAGGCTATAGGCGATCGCGGCTTGGGGAGAATTACCGGATTCAATACAAATCTCCACCATGGTGAAAATTTTCAAAGGCAACAAACTGGGTTGAGCCAAATAAATGGATGCAAATAACCCCACCAGAATTCTCATGGCGGCATCCTGCTCTGGATTGGATAAGGTGGGCAGATTCACCAAGGTTTCAATCGCACGATCGCCTAATCGCGTCTTGAGTTTTTCATGGTGCGCTAGGGTTGTTGGAAAATCACAATCCTGGGGAAAATCGATACCGACCAGTGCAAGGGCTTGTCTACCGGCTGTGATCGCTTCTAGAAGCCGGTTTTGAGCAGTGTATGATTGAATCTGAATCTCATAAAATCTAACTTTCTCCAACGGTTTTTGCGTGTTAGCAATGGCCGTTTGAATCAAGGCTTCCGAGGCTTCAAAGTTAGTGTTTAAATACTCCGACTCTGCCAGGAATTCATGGAGTTTCAGGGTGCGATCGTATTGCTCCTGCCAGCTCTGAGTCCCGAGTAGCTTTAAACCAGTGCTAAAATAATTGACCGCAGCGCCGTAGGCTGTAGCGACCTTTGCTTTTTGTCCAGCGATTAAATTTAACTGAACCAGTTGTAATCTTTCGGATGAATCGTCAATTAAATCAAGACCTATATTGAATTGATTGACAATATTGAAAATTCGGCTTTCTTGAAGCTCGTCTGGTGTATTACTTAACAGTAACCGTCCGATCTTCAGGTGGGTTATTTGCTTTTGCGGCAGGGGAATGAGGGAATAGGCGGCTTGTTGGACGCGATCGTGGAGGAAGCGATAACGGAGGGGCTCACTCGTTCGATCCTGGTGGGTGTCCAAGGCTCCCAAAAAGAATTTGTAAATCTCACTTTGGGGTACGATTAACCCTTCTTGCAATGCAGGCCACAGCATCGTTGCCACATCTGTTTGGGATCGCTCCGACACGATCGTCAGCGTATCCAAATCAAACTGGGCACCAATACAAGCAGCGAGTTTGAGGATGCTTTGGGTTGCTTCAGGCAGCCTTTGTAACTGCCTTGCCATTAACTCAACGACATCATCGGTCAAGGCGGCATCTCGCACTCGGCCAATCTCGCACTGCCAATGACCCGCATCGAGATCGAAGGTAATCAACTGATCTTGGTGCAACACCTTGAGAAATTGGGTGGCAAAGAAGGGATTGCCCTGGGTCTTCTGCATCACCAGTTCCGTCAGGGGCTGGGCAACGGATTCCGTGGTATGTAACGTCTCTGCCACCAGTCGATTTAAGCTCTGGTCACTCAGCGGTTGTAGGGTAATGGTCTCGATGGAGGCTCCCGTCTTTGCGATACTCTCCAGCGTCAACATCAAGGGATGGGCCGCAAAGACTTCATTATCGCGGTAAGCGCCGAGGATCAAGAGGTAGCCCGTCTTGGCCTCCGCCATCAACACCTGCATCAAGTTGAGCGAGGCCGAATCTGCCCACTGCAAATCATCGATAAACATCACCAAAGGATGATCCGCCGTAGTGAAGACGTGAATGAAGCGTTGGAAGAGCAGATTGAAGCGATTTTGAGCAGCAGTGCCGGAGAGTTCGGGTGCTGGGGGTTGGGGGCCAAGAATGCGATCGAGTTCGGGGATGAGGTCAACAATGACTTGGGCATTGTCCCCGAGGGCGTCTAAAATTTGGGATTTCCAGGTGTGCAGTTGGGTATCACTTTCACTCAACAGTTGTGCGACTAAATCGCGAAAAGCTTGGACGAAGGCTGAGAAAGGAATGTTGCGATTGAACTGGTCGAATTTACCTTTGATGAAGTAGCCGCGCTGTTTGACGATGGGTTTGTGGACTTCATTGATGACCGCCGTTTTACCAATACCGGAAAAGCCCGCGACGAGCATGAGTTCCGAGTTCCCTTGGGCTACGCGATTCTCTGATGGAGACGCTACGCGAGCGAAGGCGTCTAACAAAGTTTGGACTTCGGCTTCCCGTCCGTAGAGTTTTTCGGGAATGGTGAAGCGATCGCTCACATCCTGGGTGCCCAGGAGAAAGACTGCGATCGTGCCAGTTTCTTTCAGTTGATGTAGACAGGTTGCTAAATCATGTTTAATGCCCAAGGCACTCTGATAGCGATCTTCAGCATTTTTGGCCATCAGTTTGCTGATCACATTAGACAATGCTTCAGGAATGGCTGGATTGACGGTATGGGCTGGAGTTGGATGGTTGGCCAAATGACAGTGGATTAATTCCAGGGGGTCATCCGTTGGGAAAGGCAGTTGCCCCGTCAGCATTTCGTATAACGTGATTCCAAAGGAATAAAAGTCACTGCGGTAATCAATGCCCCGGTTCATGCGTCCGGTTTGCTCTGGCGACAGGTAGGCAAGGGTTCCCTCTAGGATGTTGGGATTGAGGATTTCCTGGGTTTCGCGCGGCAATTGGGAGGAGATGGAAAAGTCGATCAGTTTAACTTGCTGCGTGTCCGGGTGAATCAGAATATTGGCAGGCTTGATATCCTTGTGAATGATGCGATTTTGGTAGAGAACCTGTAAGGTTTCACAAAGCCCGATCGCTACCTGTAACAATGCCATTAAGGTAGGCTGGTTCTCCTGTAGCCATTGCGACAGTGATATACCCCCAAAATCCTCCATCACCAAACCGTAGGCATTTCTGTAAGCTTCGAGGCTGTAGGTGTGGATGATGCCAGGGGCGTTTAATTCCTGGGCAATACTGTACTGATTCCGAAATTGAACTAATTCGTTAAATGAAGGATATTCATGGCGCAGGAACTTGATGACGACGGGCTGTTGGTCGGCGATTCGTAGGCAACGATGGATAACTGTCCGGCTTCCTTCATATAGCGTTTCTAGGAATTTGTAGCCTGCTAGTTCCATCATTTTGAGTAACCCTATCGTTGATTGTGCGTAGTTGAATCATTGTTAGAGTACCCCATTCATTTTGAGGCAATACAATCGAAGGCTGCAACCAACGATTCACGTCCTCACTCAACCAGGCAGCTTGAATCAACCTGAGCAAGATCGATCGTGGAGAGTGCTGTGATTAATCCTGACTACAGTGGCAAGAAAATAATTACTTCAGTTCCTTGATTGGGTTCAGAAATGACTTCGATCGATCCTCCCTGCTTCGCAACGATCGCATAGCTAACCGATAATCCCAAACCGGTTCCTTGCCCAATTTCTTTGGTGGTAAAGAAGGGGTCAAATATTTGATTTTTAATGTCCTCAGGAATGCCAATTCCATTATCAGCGAGCCGAACCACAATGCCTTGTTGTGATGTGGAATCATCGTGATTGTCTGGATTTCGTAGCTCTGAACGAATCGTAAGGGTGGGCTGGTGATGTTCGCTCCAGTGATGGGGTTGTACTGCATCCAAGGCATCGATCCCGTTCATCAAAACGTTCATAATCACCTGATTAATTTGTTTCGCATGACAGGTGATGGAGGGTAACTGGCTGTAATGTTTAATAATTTGAACGGCTGGTCGATCGGCCCTTGCGGAACAGCGATGCTGAATCATGGACAAGGTACTTTCAATGCCTTCATGAATATCGATCGGCTTCACTTCCGCTTCGTCGAGACGGGCAAAATTCCGCAGTTCTAGAACAATTTCCCGAATCCGGCTAGCACCTACTTTCATCGACTTCAGCAGCGAGGGGAAATCTTTGCGGATAAATTCGAGGTCTTCTAAGTAGGATTCCAGTTCGTCATTGGGGTTGGGATAAGTTTCTCCGTAGCACTCCAAGGTTTCCATGAGGGTTTGATAGTAGCTATCAGCATGATCTAAATTGCTGTAGATAAAGCTGATGGGATTGTTGATTTCATGGGCAATGCCAGCGACTAATTGGCCTAAACTGGACATTTTTTCTGATTGGATCAGTTGAGCCTGGGTCTGGCGCAGTTCGGTGAGAGTGTGTGATAGCTGTTGGTTTTTCTCGTGGAGTTCTTGGGTGCGTTGCTGAACCTTTTGTTCTAGGTTGTTGTATAGGCGTGCATTTTCTAAGGAGATTGCTGCTTGGGCAGTGAGCAGTTGCAGCACTTCTAAGCGATCGCGGGTAAAGGCTCCGGCGGTGATGCGATTTTCTAAATACAACAGTGCAATCAGTTTCCCTTGATTCAAAATCGGAGTGCAGAGTACACTTTTGGGTTCCTGGGTTTGGAGATAGCGATCGACAATCCCTGAATCAGTTTTCGTGGCATCATCAAGCACGATTGGTCGTAGCGTGTGCTTCACAGTTTGAATAATTGCAATCGGGAGATCGGGACTCTCTTCCAGAAGGGTTTCAGCGAGGATAGTTTGGTAATCTCCAGTGCTAGGACAGACGGATGTCATAACCTCGATCGTCCATTGATTGTCCCGAGGTAGAATCAGCGCTCCTTTTTTAGCCCCTGAATTCTGTAACACTAAGGTCATCAGTGCTTGCAGCAAAGTGTCCCAATGAATTTCCCGTGACAGGGATTGGGAGGCTTTCAGAATCGCGGTTAAATCGAGGGCTGCGGAGAGGGAGGTATGATTCGAAATAACGGTGGGATTGCTTTGGGTGACGAGGGTAGAGGTCTGTTGGGTCGTGGTTGTTGGTCGGGTAATGGTGTCAAGGGGGTGATTTTGCAGAATTGACTTTAACAGTTGAGGATAGCGTTTCTCCAAGTCATAAATTTTGGCAGTACATCCCCACCGGGCATAGCCATAGTAGGCATCTTGCAGATAAGTTTGGGCAATTTTTTCCTTGCCCCAACCCAGGTAAAACTTGGCAGCTAGTTCATTGGCAAAGGCTTCTTCCTGAATATAGCCATTGGTTTTGGCCCCGACGATCGCGCGATCGTACAGGTCAATGGCCTCAACCTGCCGATCGAAGACTCGACAGTATTCCGCTTGAACGAGATCTAATTTATGTTGGTAATTTATGGGGGCATGGTGCGCCCAAGTCTTTAATTTTTGTAGGTTTTGTTCTAACCGTTGCTTGGAAGGTTCGTGATCGGTTTGCCACTGAAGATAGGCGAGTCTCGCCAAGGAATCATAGAAATAATAGAGGGGCATCATGATTAACGCCGCAGCCCCACCGAGATACTGCTCAGCGAATTCTGAACTGGCGATCGCGTCGTCCCACCGTTCAAACCAAATGTTGAGGATGAGTTTATTAATCAACAAGTGGGCCAGAGCGACGTAATCGCTAGCCGCTTGGTGTTGAGCTAGCATCTCATCTTCGTTATAAATTGTCCCGAGGAGGCGGTAAGGATCGGCTGACGGCGTGATGAGGTTGAGTACCAACTGATGGTAGATCTTTTGATACCCCAGGATGGCTCCTTGATTGAGTCGTTCTAAAACCTGCTCGTACTGTTCAATTTCGGCAATGAGACTGGGCAGGGGGCGTCCTAAGGCATAGGAATGGAAGGAGTAGGTAAAGGCAGAATAGGCCGTGTAGGCGGAATCCCCACCTTCTAACCCTTGGGTATAGCCGGCTTGTAGCTGAGGTAGGGTATTTCGGATGTGCTCCTTCCAATGGGTAATGAATAAGCCATTCATTAGGAAGGCTCTTGCCTGAAATTCCAGGTCGCCTAACTGGTTGCACAAATCGATCGCGAGTTTTCCAAATTCATACCCTGCATCATATTCGTCTAACATGGCGCAGTGGAGTAACCCATAGCATGAAATGAGGTAAGTGGATGCTGGGCACACACCGAATTGGAGGCTAATCACCAATCCACAGTAAGGTAAGAGGGGATACAGGGCGGGGGCGGATAGGTAAGTGGGGGCGGCCAGTTTAGCGAGGATTCGGGTGATGGCGATCGCACGTTCATCCGTTGCCAGGGGTAAATGAATGAGGTCGGCGGGCTGGCGATCGCCCAGGGCTTGGCGGGCTTCGGCTAGGGCTTTTGTGTAGTCGTCAAAGGTGGGGTTTTTGGGAAACTGAATGCCAAATTGTTCTAAGACTTGCAGGCCCAGTTGCACGGATTCCAATAATTTTCCTTGGGCTACTAGCGCTTCAATGTGAATTTCTTGGGCCTGAACCCGATCGAGATCGGTTTTTGCATGGCGATCGATTTCCGCCAGCCATCGATCCATGGGGGCAAAATCGCCCTTCAGATAATAGGCTTCAGTAGCCTCGGTATAGAGGGACAAGGCACAGGCATAATCCTGCTGCCAGAGTTCAGGTGTGAACAATTCGATCGCCTGCTGGAAATAGTCGGCAGCAGCTGCATAGGCTGTCGAGCGTTTGGCTTGTTGCCCTGCTGTAAGGTTCAGGTTTGCAAGTTGTTGGCGCTCCTGCGGATTCACAATCAGTTGGGTGGCGCGATTACAGTGATTGACAATTGCAAACACTTTATTGCTTTGGAGATCTTCTAGAGTGCTGTCTTGCAGCAGGAGTTGGCCAATTTGTAAGTGGGTTGCTAATTTTTCATTGGCCTGAATGAGATAGTAGGCGGCCTGTTGCACCCGATCGTGTAGAAAGCGATAGGGGACTTTGATTGAATCTATCGTGTCAGTTCCGCTGCTGTCGCCTTGAAAAAATTTGTAGGTTTCGTTGACGGGTAAAATCAGCCGTTCTTGCAGGGCTTTCCACAGGGCTGAGGCTACTTCGACTTCTGACTGTTGCGAGACGATCGCTAAAGTATGGAGATCAAACTGCGCCCCGATGCAGGCGGCTAGCTTCAACATGGTTTGAGTGTCTTGGGGCAGTTTTTGTAATTGCTGCGCCATAAACTCAACAATGTCGTCGGTAAGTACCTGGGATTTAATTTGATAGAGATCCGATTGCCACTCGCCAGTTGCGGCATTGAACTGAATGCCCCCCTCTTCGTGTAAAGCTTGCAACAATTGGGTGGTGAAAAAGGGATTGCCCTTCGTTTTGCGGTAAACCAATTCTGTCAGCGATCGACTCAGTTCAGCCAACTGGGCGTTGGGGGTTGCTCCCACCCCGGCCAAAGCATCGGTGATCAGTTGAAGAATATGCTGCTGACTTAAGGGTTGGAGCGTAATGGTCTGCGTAATCACCTCGGATTTTTCCAACTCAGTCACTGTTAGGATGAGGGGATGCACCGGAGAGACTTCATTATCTCGATAAGCACCGATTAATAGGAGGTATTGGGTCGTCTCCATCAGCAGTTGGAGGAGTTGAAGCGAGGCTAAATCAGCCCATTGCAGATCGTCTAGAAAGATAACGAGCGGATGGTCTGGTGTGGTGAAGACCTGAATAAATTTTTGAAATAATCCGTTGAAGCGACTTTGGGCGGCATTGCCGGACAGGCTAGGAACAGGGGGCTGCGGTCCAATCAGAAGCTCCAGTTCGGGGATGACTTCAATAATCACTTGGCCGCTGTCACCGATCGCGGTCAGAATCCTCTGTTTCCACCCTTCTAGTTGAATATCGCTTTCGCTGAGAATCTGCCCGACGAGATTCCGAAAGGCTTGCACGAAGGCAGAAAAGGGGATATTACGGTTGAATTGGTCAAACTTACCCTTAATGAAATAGCCCCGTTGCCGAACGATCGGTTTATGCACTTCATGTACAACCGCCGTTTTGCCAATGCCAGAAAATCCGGCTACGAGCATAACTTCTGCTGCGCCTTGGGACACGCGATCGAAGGCGGCTAATAGCGTTTGCACTTCCTCTTGGCGACCGTAGAGTTTTTCGGGAATGGTGAAGCGATCGCTGCGATCTCGGCTGGCTAGTTCAAAGGACGAGATTGTCCCAGTTTCTTGGAGTTGATGGAGACAAATTTCCAAGTCATGCTTGAGGCCCAGGGCGCTCTGGTAGCGATCCTCGGCATTTTTAGCCATCAATTTGGCAACAATATCCGCAACGACTGAAGGAATCGGGCTGGTTTTGCCATTCCCAGTCACTTGATCAAGCCGAGGGGGGTGCTTGGCAATGTGGCAATGGATTAACTCCATGGGGTCATTGGACTGGAAGGGAAGTTGCCCCGAAAGCAGTTCAAACAGAGTGATTCCCAAGGAATAGAAGTCGCTGCGATAGTCGATTCCCCGGTTCATGCGTCCCGTCTGCTCGGGGGAGAGGTAGGCAAGGGTGCCTTCCAAGCCGCTGGGTGTGGTCGCTTCTTGATTTTCCTTGGATAAAAGCGATGCAATGCTGAAGTCAATCAGCTTGATTTGGTGAGTAGTGGGCTGGATGAGGATATTGGCAGGTTTAATATCCTTGTGAATCACTTGATTTTGATTGAGATCGTGGAGAATGTCGCTCAGTTGGATGGCAATTTCGAGTCCCTGGCGCAGACTTAAGGTGTGGGATTCGAGATAGTCCCGCAACGAAATAGCCCCAATATCTTCCATGACCATGGCGTAGCTATTGCCGTGGGAGATCAGACTGTGGGGGCGAATAATTCCAGCACTGTCTAAATTTTTCGCGATCGTATATTGATTGCGAAATTGCAGGAGTTCGTTAAAAGAGGGATAGTCCGCGCGGAGAAACTTGATAACGGTCGGCTGTTTATCGAGTTCCTGAATGGCGCGATGTACTTCAGTGCGGCTACCTTGGTATAAACATTCGACGAGACGATACCCGGATAATGTTTTTGCCTTGATAATGGTTTGCATACCGACGCCTCTATCCCAGATCTGATTGAACACTCACTGGCCGACTAATTCCTCTCCAATATGCCCGATCGCTCTAGGGATCTAACCTGGGAAATTGCGCAATCTTAAGCGGTTATTAAAAATGAGATCGCGGTGTACGGGGACGAGGCTGGGTTTGACTCATCCAATGGAGGAGCGATCGTAGTTCCTCGGAGGTGACATTGCGCCATTCGCCAGGGGCGAGTCCTTGGAGTTTCAGGTGGCCGATCGCGACTCTGACTAGGCGAAGGGTGGGGAATCCAACGGCGGCAGTCATGCGGCGAACTTGGCGGTTATGGCCTTCGGTGAGGGTGATTTCGATCCAAGCGGTGGGGATCGATTTGCGGTAGCGAATCGGCGGATCGCGATCGGGGAAGGGGGGCTCCTCTTCCAAAAGCCTGACTTGGGTAGGCCGGGTGCGATAGTTTTGGATGACCAAGCCGCCCTTACGTAATTGGTCGATCGCGGTCGGAGTCGGAATGTTTTCGACCTGTACCCAGTAGGTGCGGGGATGGTGGAACTTGGGATGGCTGAGCTGATGTTGCAGCGCACCATGATCGGTCAGCAACATCAATCCTTCGCTGTCGTGATCCAATCGCCCGACGGGATAGACATTTTCTACAGGGATGTAATCCTTCAGGGTCGATCGGCGTTGCTCCGGCGAACTATTGTCGCTGAACTGACTGAGAACGTTGTAGGGTTTATGAAATAAAAGGTAACGGTAAGCCACGACCAGAACGCCTGCAAAAGATGCCTGTCGATCATACCCATAGGATGGGTGGCATAGCCGATCGATCGGGCAACATGCAGGCAAAATCTATGCGGGGAAAATTAGAGACATCCTACGGTGCGTTCCAGGGTGGCTACTGACCTAGATTCACTCGGCTCCGGAAGCGCGTAAATCCAAAATTAGCGCCAGGATTGCTAGAAAGGGTATTTAACCCATAAATCAGTGAACCGTTGGGATTGCTCTGATTGGTGCAAGCATTGCCGCTGGGTAAGGGCTGCAAAGGACTTAAGAAGGATCCTGCTGAGGTGGGGGCGCTATTGTTTTGGCTGAGGACGCTACTGCTTGGAACATAGGTAGTGCCATCCGGAATCTGGTCACAGAGATTCACATTGAAAATCGGTTGGTTGCCATCGGCTAAATAGTAAATCGTGTATTCGATGTCGTCACCCGATCGCAAGGCGTCACTGGCATTGACATTCAGCAGGCCGATCGGAGCGCCTGTAGACAGTTGATTCCACCCCAAAGCTGTATCATCTTCAGTACTCGGATCATTGACGAACTGGTTGAATTCCGTCCGGACTCCGTTTCGAATAATAGCGGTAACTCGTTTCACTAAACGTAAACGCTGCACCACTTGACCACTGGGGGGTGGCGGTGGCGGTGGGGGCGGCGGGGTTGTGAGATCACTAATCGCTAAGTTACGCAGTTCATGGATGGCGGTGGAAAAGCCCGTTGAAGCTGCAAACCCAACTTTGAGTGAAGCGGGTACCGGCGGCTGACCGGGTACATTTTTCAGATCTAATTGATTGACGACGGTTTGATAGGCGGTTCCGGTGCCAGTAAAGTCAATTTCGACGGTCAGAATGCTGTCGGGTGTCAGGGTAATGCGAACTCGCCGGGGGGTCACCGCCGATCGCAGAGTATTGGTATTCACCGTAGCGGCATCGTCAATACTAGTACCCAAGTTTTGACCCTCAATATAGGTATACCCTCCTAATCCATTTCCGGCTCCTCGTAGTGCTACGGAGTCGGGTGATTGGCCAATTCCACCCGTCCGTCCCTGGGTGCCGTTGGAAAAATTGCCAAACTCATCGAACCCGATGCCAATATAGCCACCCGCCACCCCCGGTGTATCACTGGAACTACCTCCAGCAATGGTTTCTTGGGCATAGCCAAGCGAACCTCCAAACGCACCAGGGGTCGGATTAGCGACGCTTCCGTCAATGAGAAAGAAACTTAAGCCATCGGCACCGGGGGGAAGCACGTTGCTCCGTCCGTTGTAGATGAAGAAATCAAATTCAATCCGTAGGCCGTTACTAGTGGGAAATGCTTGGTTGAGAATGATCGATCCCCGTTCTCCCTGGGTATTAAAGTTCCGCCCTTGATCGATAAAACCGACTCGGTTAGAGGTGAGACGCAAAGCACCTGTTCCAGGGCCATCTACCCCGCTGGGGGGCAGTCCTTCTAATCCGGCAGCGCAGCCCGGTAAGCTGGGATCAGCCGGGTTGGGATTGCCCGTGAGACAAACACTAGGGCCTTTGACAACGCCATCGATCGTGGTGGTATTGTCACTGCCTACGATGCGATAGAGTCCTGGATTGGTTAGGGTACTGCCTGTAAAGGTTTCTTGGAACAAAGCGGTTTGGGCCTGGGCCGATCGCGGGAGGAGAACCAGGCCACAGGCGAAGGGCACTAGGGCAAATAACCGGGTGATGCGTTGCTGAGTCAGGCGTTGCTGAGTCAGGTGTTGCACAGGGTGTTGCACAGACTTAGGGTTTCTCACGGTTCCATCCTCACGGTTCGATTTGCAGGTCGTCTTCCTGCACAATGACTTCAATATCACGAATATCTTTGTAGATAATTTCCGTTCGCCGATCGCGGGCGTAATCGAGTTTCCGGGAACCGTCGGAGAGGCGTTGCCGTTCCCCAAAGGTGCGAATGGTCATACGGCTGGGGTCGATGCCCTTACGAAGCAAATAATTCCGAACAGACAAGGCACGGCGTTTGCCCAGTTCAATATTGTACGCATCACTGGCGCGGGGATCGGTGTGGCCATGGAGGTCGATGATGATTGTGGGATTGGCTTTGAGAACGGCTGCTACTTTATCTAAAACTTGAGCACTGCGATCGCTGATGAAGGACTTATCCAGCGCAAAGTGGATATTTCTGGGAACCTTTAAGCGAATCGGCTCCGGCGGCTGTACAGGCGGTGGCTGTACGGGGGGCTTAGGGGGCTCTGGGGGCGAAACGCAAACGGGTGGGGTGGCTGGAGCCAGATTATCAGGGATGGCTTGGCCGATCGTCGCGTTGATCGCCGGTTCCGAGGTGCCGTACTGGGGATGGTGGGCGATCGCGCTAATGCGATCGCCATTTTTCAACCCACTTTTAACGGTGGCGTAGAACTTACCATTTTTGATTTCGCTAATGGTTAACAGCGAGGTTCCTAGCGCCCCGGCGTCTGTGGGTTTGTCTTTGACTTGATAAATTTCAACGGTAGACCCCTCATCGGCAGTACCGGATAGGACAACGGCATCGCCTTGCATTGGAATTTGCCGTTGATCAAATTGCGGGGCATTAATCGCTGCATTACCCGTATCGCGGCGACGATTGGGACTGTTACGATCGGGATTTAAGCCATCGCCCCGTTGATAATCGGAGACATCGGTATTGTGTTGGGTGTTGAGATCAATGCTCAGCCCTTCCAGATCACTGAACTGATTACGCTCGATCAAATTACCCACACTCGCAGGGGCGGCAGCGACAACAACCCCCGCAGCGGTTTGGTGCTGAATCGTGTTTTGAGTCACGTGATGCCGATTGCCCATTAGGTAAACCGCAGCACGACGTAACCGACGACCGTTGTACACGATCGAATTTTCGTAAATGTTGATTGAGCCGTCGGGCTTGAACAAATAAATGCCGCTACCATCGTTACCACAAATGTGGTTGCCAGTGATGTCCGTACGATCGACCTTACCTTCCAAGCGAATAGCGTCGGGCATACCTGCAATGCCATTGCCAGTAATCACATTTTGCGTAATTAACGTGTTTTCTGCTTTGACTCCAGTAATAATGGCACTGCTGTCATGGTTGGCAATCCAGTTATTGCGAATCGTGGTTCCCGTACTGTTAAACACAGATACGCCAAAGGCCGAGGTGCGATCAGGCATGGATTGGTCAGGCCGAATCCCCAGCCAGTTGTTTTCAATCAAGATATTTTTCGGCGGAATGTCCCGATCGTAAAAGGGCGCATTGCTGGCGGGGGGCTGCTGGGTACGGGTGTCCGGCGGGGGCGAAAGGTGGGCGATGAAAATATCCGCTGGCGGCGTACTGGCGGTTTCCCCGTGGCTGGAGGTGAAGCCGTAGAGACTCAGACCGCGAATGGTGACATTATCGCTGGTAATCGTCAGGCCGCGCAGAACTTCCACTCCGTTCGCTGGGGTAATTTCAACGATCGGTTGGCGTAGGTTGGCATTTTGGGCCAGAACAGCCCGATCTCCCGCGTAGCCCGCTTGGGTTGTACCGTCGATCGTTAGGGAACGCTTAATTTCTGGCAGGGCTTGCTGTAATTTGATGATGGTTTGTCCTGGAGGAAGCTGGAACCCGATCGTCACCAGCGGTGGTTGCCCGGAGGGACTCGTGGGTAGCGTAATCAGTTGCTGTTCTGCTGGACTGAGTTTCTCAGGGGCCAGATCGCCGTTGGCAAAGCTGATGGCCTCCCGCAGGGTCAAGCGATCGTCGGGGGCGATCGTGTCGTCTGCACTATTGACCGTTAACACGGCTGCCTCGATCGGATTGGCCATGGCTGCGTTCGGTGAAACGAGCGTTGGCGCAAGGTAGGCGAGTAAACTTGCAAATCCTAGGAAGTGAATCTTCATTGTGCACCCTCCGCCAACAATTTTTCCATACGAGTCAATCCGTTAAAAAGCTTGATCTCTCCAGATTTTGGTTTTGCGGTCAATTGAGACAATAGATCTGGGGATGGCTGTGATAACGTCTGGGGTAATGGGGAAGAGAGCGTTGGCGGTGACGGCGCGATCGCTGGACTGAAGGACGCTTCCGAGACGCTCAAGGGCGGGTTGGGTTTTTGAGTAATCACGGATTCCTGCTGTTGTTTGGGCGCAATGCGTTGGCGACCGAAGCCAAACAGATCGTTCAACTTCACCGACAGGGCAACATATGGCCCACCCCGCGATCGCGAACCATCAAAATCAATGTCATCGGTGCGTCCAAAACTATAACCTGCGGCCACCCTGAGGTTGGGTGTGATGTAATAGCCTGCTTCTAGAAGGAAGCCCAACTCATCGCTACTGGTTTGGGTTTGGTGAATCCAGCGTACCTCGCCGACCAGATCCCAGTTGTAGCCCAGTTTGTAGCCCGCCCGGAATTGCGTCAGCGTGGTTGTATTTTTGCCAACGAGATCCCGTGCTAGGTAGGAGGTGGTCGATCGCAGGGCAAATTTGCTGTAGAACTCCCAGCGGAAACTCGGTGCGTAGATTAACTCCACAGCTCCCAGGTGCACCTTCGAGCCTGACCCCACGCCGAATAGCAGCGTACTGGGGCTAATGTCGGGATTTTCGCGATATTCATAGCGCAGCAGGGCATTAAAGCGATCGTCGTTGGGATCGCGATAGGCCAGTCCTAGTTTGAGATTTTTCGTATCCCCCAGGCCGACGATCGTTTGGTTGGCGTAATTGGCCTGCTGGAAGCGTCCCAGCACAGTCAGGGCGGGTGACACCTTGCCAACGGCGGCGGCGGAAATCACCATATTGTTGCCTTCGCTGGAGTTGCGCTTTTCAAAGCGGGCGCTGGCCTTGAAATTAGGATTGTCAGTATATTCAAAGCCAATGCTGTAGCTATCACCGGAGGTGACACCCAGAGAGGCCGCATTCTGCCCGACGGCGTAGGGCTGGGCGTACTGTTGCCCGGTGCCTGTATAGGTAAAGATGTCGCCAAAGATCCGCTCGTAGGCCAGATTCATCCGCAGTCCTGGTGACAGCTTGAACTGGTGCTGCAAGCCGATCGCCCCTTGGCTCGACCAACCGTTAATCCCATTCAACACGGAATAGCGTCCGGTTAGGGTCGTATCTTCGCTGAGCTTTTGATCGACTAGCGTTTCAAAGGTCGTCAGGGAATTGCGGGCAAAGTCTCCGCCGGAGAGGAACTGCTGGGCCACCCGCAGCGTAACGCCGGGAAAGGCTTTCCAATCGAGGCCCACGGTGGTGCGATCGGGATAGAGGGGATCGCGCTGTCCGCCGAGGCTCAGTTCGTTCTGGACTCGGAAAAGTAAGGTGTCGGTGATCGGATAGGTAAATCGCGACACCAGTTGATTACTATCCTCCGTCAGGCGATTGGCGATGCGATCTTCGCGGGTGCGATTGACCCAATCCAGGCTGAGGGAGGCCGTGCCAAACTTTTGGGCCACGCCTGCACTAATCGTCGTCAGGGAATTATCCACCGGGCTACCGGGGGGCGCTTGTACCCCTGGTTCAAACAGTGACTCAAAGACTGTGCGTACCTGGGTGGCGATGCCGTAGTTAATTTCCCGATCGACCCGCGCTTGGAATTGCGTCGAGTCGCTCACTTTGGCGGCGAACTCGGCCCCGTAGCGGGTTTGTCCCGGTGCAAAGCTGAAGGTTGCATTGTTGGCAAAGCCTTCGTCTACGGATTTGTAGTAGGCGCGGGCGGCGATATCGGGCGAAAACTGCGCGATCGCTTCCACGCGATAGGCAGTACCGCTGACATAGCCAAAGGGGGAATTGTTATTCGATCGGGCAAACTCCGCCACAATACGACTGGATTTACCAAGGGAAATTTGGGCATCGGCTCCGTAGAGTTCAAAGTCCTGTCCCCCCAGATCTTCCCGCAGGTAGGACGTGGCTAACCAGCTTTCCTGACCCAATCCTCGGGCGAGATTGTATTGCAATCGACCGGCGTAGAGCTTGGTGTCATTATCTCCCCCATCGTACTGATAGGTCACGACAATCCGCCGCACCAACGTTTGGCCAAATAGATCTGCCTCCGTTTGTAGAACGGGTTTGCGGAAGATTAATGCGCCGCGATCGTAATCAATTTCGTAATCGCGATTGCGGGATAAATTTAGCCGTTTAACAACAGTGCCGGGACGATTTAACTCCTCAGTTTCAATGAAAACGTTTTCACTCCCGGCTAGGACTAAGCGTCGCGATAGGAAATAGTAGCCACTGGTGCCATTGGGGGCGATCGTATCTCGCTGGAAACCCTGCAAGTTATTGCCATACATTAGTGTGGCTTGCAGGTTGCCCAAGTTGTAATTACCCTTAAAGCCGTGCAGCGATCGTTGCGTGGCGGTGAACAGTTGGGAGGGACGGGCAAACTCGTCGGTTTTGTAATCCCCCCACATGAAGTAGTCCGAACCTGCGTCCGGCACCGGAGAAGTGCGTTCAAACTTGAGGAACACACTGTCGATCGACGGTGTTAGGAAATCAACCGTAGAGCTATCACCATAGACGGGATAGACCTGATCGCAAAACTGATCGGCTCGGAATAAGCTAGTT
The DNA here is from genome assembly GCA_002148405.1 of Alkalinema sp. CACIAM 70d. Classification (GTDB taxonomy): domain Bacteria; phylum Cyanobacteriota; class Cyanobacteriia; order Leptolyngbyales; family Leptolyngbyaceae; genus Alkalinema. The sequence continues at coordinate 32,114 of MUGG01000212.1, forward strand.
GTGCCTGAACAGGTTTCGTTGAGGTTGCGTTGACTGTTGTAGGCTCCGGTAAAAAGCCAATCGCCTACAGTGCCGATCGCGAAGACCGCAGCGTTGGCTTCTACGGCGGTTCCAGTCAAATCATCCCGCAGAAAGTCCCGAAAGCTGCCGTAGTAGTTCGTCCCCGCCGCCCCGATCCGCAGATTCAGGGTTCCGGAGACGAGGGCAGGCCGCAGGTTGGTGATGAACTCCACCGACGTGTAGACTTCCACAGGTGTGGACGGCGGTAGGGAAAATTTTGCTGCCGGGATGTTAGCGTTTTGCTGGGGTTGGATCACTTGATCGAGCCCTGCACGGATCCGTACTCTTTGGGGGATGAGATTGGCCTGCAAGTCCACGCTGAACTCGCCATTGCGGGCCATAACTTGAAATCCGGCCAGATCGGTGTCGTAGTCAGCTCCGATAAACTTCCCGGCGGTGGTGGTCAGCGTCACCAAGGCATCTTGGCTAATAAGGGTACCATTGGCATCCAGAATGCGGCCCGTTAAGCTAACCCGCGATCGGCCATCGGCGGGAATCCGCGAATCACTGCTGGGCGTCAGTTGGATCTGACTGGGGGGCAGGACGGTGGGGATCGCCGGTGCCGTAGGCGAGCTGCTGGGCGTGGCTGTGGGTGGATCCAGTGGAGGGCTTTGGGCTAGGGTTTCTCCAGCCTGTTCTGCTAGGGGCTGTTCTGCCGGGGAGAGGGCGAATAGGGACGCAGGTTCCCCGGAAAGCTCCCCGGAAAGCTCCAGGGCTGGCGGTGCTGCATCGTCACTGTCGGGGGCCAGCAGATCGGCGGGGTTGGAACTGCCCCAAGTTGCCTGTGCTTCCTCCAGGGAGACAGGTGAAGCCGTCGTCGCTTCCGATTGAGAGCCCAGGGGCCGATCGGTGGCTTGGGTTTGACCGACGGCAGGTTTGCTGGCGAAGCTAAGTGCGAAGGTGCCTAGGAGGCTGATCAAAACGGTAGAAGCCTTCATTATCGTCCCTCCCCAAAGGTGGGTGTGACCGCAAAATTCATCCGTGCGAGGCCACCGGGAGCCAGGTTGACCATGCGGGAGGTGCTGTTGTTTTCGATGCGGTAGAGATTGGGGGCGATCGTATAACCGGGCAAACTGGTTAGATCCAGTGTGCCGACGTGGGTGCCTGCCAGAACTTGGCTGAGCGAGAACAAACCATTGCTATCGGTGGTGACGCGGTTGCCATCTTCCATGAACAGAACCGCATTGGGCACGCCCGGTTCTCCCGGTTGTTGCTGCCCGTCAAAGTTTTTATCCACAAAGACCCGACCGACGATCGTGCCGCAATCCGACAGAATCCCGCGCCGAATCTGGAGCTGGTGACTGGCCGTATTGCTGACATAGCGGCCTAGGGGATCGGTGCCTTCCGAGACGGCTAGGTTGCGACCATTGCCGCGTATAGCATCGGGGGTGACCAAGGCACCATAGACCAGCGAGAGTGTTTGTTGCTGAGGAACGAGTGTTCCAGGATAGCGAAAGGTGACGACGCGACCGTTAACGCTTGTAGTGACATTATCCAATGGCGTGAGGGGGGCGTTAGTATTACTGATGCCTGCCCGCACGGTATTGGGCAAAAATTGTAACCCTTGGGGTAATGTATCGGTGATCGTGATGTTATTAGCATTAGCAGACCCCGTGTTGCGAATCAACAAGCGATAAATGACGGTATCGCCCGGTTCTGCCGCAACCCGATCGCCTGCTTTAATAATTTCTAAAGCAGGACGGTTGATGATGGAGACGATCGCAGGAACTTGGGTTGGGTTGGAATTAACGCCTACAGGCGTGGAACCATTGAGGGTTGTGCGAAAGTTAGCAGTGGCGGTGTTGTTAATCGTAATGGGAACTTCAGCGGCTTGACTGGGGAATCCCAAAGTACCGACTCCCCCCCATAAGCTAATTAAACTTCCCAAACAATACAGCCACCCTCTACCCAACGAATGGGTTTGAAAAATCATCGAAGATCACCCAATAAAACGGTATAAACGCCCTGATTTAAATAGTTAAAGTGATGCACCCAAAAGTTAATTAAAGTCAAGTAGCGCTTAAAGTTGATCTATTCATCAATTTAGCGGCAGGATTTCAAAATTAGCAGTAAGCAGTTAACAGGAAAATTCTCTATGATTAATTATCATGGCTAATCCTAATGAGCTTGATAGATGACTGAATCAAACAGAGCAATCTCCGCTTGTCCAAGAGTGAATTGTTACTGAGCAATCTACGCCGATGAACTAAAGAATGCTAACCGATCAATGAAATTGATGATAAAAAGGCATCAGTTGACGAGGTTGAAGATCTGTTTAATAACAAATCCTATACCCTGATCACCTACATCAAGTTCTTCAAAAAATTAATTTTCTCAAAGCTGGATTCAGCATAAAATTGTCAATCTCAGATGACCTAAATCACACAATCTCGATCGCACAATCATGCACCGCTTCCTATCTTGCCTCCCTCTATGTGATGGATGGTGTATTGACGAACAGCTATGACGAACAACTATATTGATGGACAGTTGTCATCTATCTATTTTTAAAGGTTACTGGATAATACGGATTTAGCACGATCTTCATAGAATTTTCTTGCAAAATTTCACGGATTACTTGATAAGTTGCAACTTTCTAAGCTGACCTTCTACCTATTGCTAGATGACGGCTCTACGAAGAAGAGAGAAGCTGATTTTCCAGGATGAGAATGCGTGCTTAGGAGGATATTCTTGCCTACAAAAGGGACGAAGAATCAAGTACGCAAAATTGAGCTACTAAGATTGTACTAACGACTAAATCATTTCTCTTATGTCTGCTGCATCCCCCTAGGAGATGAATCAAGCTACGATTGTCCAAGGAGTGCTAAAGGTTATAGCCTTGGATCTGAGTTCTGGCTTTAGAATTCAGGGCAATCTATAAATGCTGCCTTATAGCAACAAGCTATAGGTGCAATTTCTATTGGTTCTCTCTTGGTGAAGTCTCTCTGCTATGGCGCAGCTGTCTCCTACTACGGCTTATTATTTACGGAAACTGTTACGCCAAAATTTGGATCGGCTGAGATCGATCGTGCGTCATGGCGCAGCGTTAGAGGCTGATCCAGTTGGAGATCTAAACCAAGTGTTGGCAAGCCTCTATCTTGAGCCAGATGCAATCACCCAAACAGTCCAAGAGTTAGAGCGATTGACCCGTTCCCACCAGGCGCTTGCGGCTTGTTCGGGGGACTATGAGTCGGAGCTTCAAAAGTTAGAAGCACAAATTTTTTGGCTTTTGGGCTACAAATTTCAAGCCACCGTGAACCAATGCCTAATCTTGATTGTGACGGCTGATCCAGAATCAGTTGGCTCTTTGGCACAAGCCTTAGTCCGGAAAGAGTATAGCGTTGAAATTACCAGCCACAGTCTGGCCCAAGCGATCGCAACTGTGCAAGCGAAACAGCCGCGCTTGATTCTTACGGACATGACCCTTCCGGATAGCCGGGGGCATCAGATCGTTAAACGGTTGAAAGAGCTGGAGCAGGGACGAGAGATTCCTGTCATGGTGATGGGTGCTCCGCAGGATCTGTCGGAAACCCTGCGGGCCTTTGAGGGAGGCGTTGTGGACTACCTTGCTCAGCCGATTCAGCAGGAGGAAGTGCTAGCCCGGATTGCCTATCACGTGAAAGTCAGCACCCTGCTCCGAACGCTCACTGCCCAAAATCTCCAGTTTCATCAAGAGTTGCGGCAATCTCAGGAGGAAGGCAATACCTATCGGGCGATTTTTGAACAATCCGTTGATGGGATGTTCCAATCCTCATTGGAAGGCCGCTATCTCCGAGTTAACTCTGCCTTAGCACGATTATATGGCTATGACTCGCCGGAGGACTTGCTGGCTACGGTGACTAATATTCAAGAACAACTCTATGTACAGGCCGATCGGCGGGAAGAGTTGATGGCTTATCTGAGTGTGCACGACCAAGTGACGGAGTTTGAATCGCAAATTTCTTGTAAGGATGGTCGCTGTATCTGGATTTCAGAGGATGTGCGAGCCGTGCGGGATGGGGCGGGGCAATTGCTGTTCTACGAAGGGGTTGTGCGGAATATTGACGATCGCAAACGGCTGGATCAACGCTTAGCCCTCCAGCATCAGGTCACCCAAATGTTGGCGACTAATCCCACACAGCACCAAGCTAATCAATATCTCTTAGCTGCGATCGCGACCTGTTTGGGCTGGCCCTTGGGTGAATTGTGGATGATGGAGATGGAGGAGCAACAACTCCACTGTGTGCAAACCTGGCAGCGATCGCAAGATGGGGAAATCCCCTTTCTGGCTGAGGCTAAGGGGTTGCATCTCTTGTGGGGAGAGGAGGTTCCAGGCTACGTGCTAGAGGAGGGGGAGCCGATGTGGGTGGCGGATGTGACGCAATTGCCGAACCTCCGACGGTTGAGCTTGGCTCGACAGGCGGGCATTCAAAGCGCGGTGGGTTTTCCGATTCTGCAGGGGTATCAAGTCTTTGGGGTGGTAGTGTTCTATGCCCAGTCGCTGGTCGAGTTAGAGGCTAATTTGATGCAGACGATCGCCACGATTGTGCAGCAATTTGGGCAATTTGTGGAGCGCAAGCAGGCGGATATGGCCCTGCGACGATCGGAAATTCAACTGCGGCAAAAAACACAACAATTGGAAACGACCCTGCGCCATCTGCAACAAACCCAGATCAAAATGATCCAGCAGGAGAAGATGTCTAGTCTGGGGCAGTTAGTGGCTGGGATTTCCCATGAAATGAATAATCCCATTAGTTTCATCTACAGCAATCTTGTCTATGCAGAAGACTATATTCAGGACTTAATATCCGTTGTAAAAATCTATCGATCGTATTATCCAGAATCTATTCCAGAACTCATAGAAGCTGATGCATTGGATATTGAATTTCTGTTGCAGGATTTTCCCAAACTTCTGAAATCTATCCAAACAGGATCGCAGCGAATTCGCAATATTGTGTCTGCTCTGCGGAGTTTTGCGCGGCTGGATGAAGCCGGTGAGAAGCCGACCCAGCTCAATCAGGCATTAGAAAATATTGTGATGTTATTGGGGGCACGCTTGGCAGAGACATTGCAGCGTCCGGCGATTCAAGTGATGCAGCAGTACGATCCTGCTCTGCCCGTTGTGACTTGCGATCCGGGACAGATCAATCAAATCTTGATGATTTTGATTCTTAACGCGATCGAAGCGATTGATCGGTTCTGGATAGAAACATCCCCCGATCGAGAACCCATCATTCGTCTTCAGACCCTTAACCAAGGAGAAACGTTGCAAATTCGCATTTTGGACAATGGGCCAGGGATTCCGCCAGAACTCCACCAGCGTATTTTTGATCCCTTTTTTACGACGAAGCCGGTGGGGCAGGGAACCGGGATGGGGTTACCGATCGCCTACCAAATTATGGAACACCACCGAGGAAAACTAGAATTTCAAAGCCAATGGGGGCAAGGGGCAGAGTTCATTGTGACATTGCCGCTTCTAGAAAAGGACTGATGGATCGCGAAAAGGGTGCGATGGGGCATTCTAGACAAGCCATGCAAGCCATTGTAAAAGATTGATGCAACTTACTAAAACCGATCGGTTGTCAACCTCTGTTACAAATGTTAATATAAATCTATAAACTCAATCCACGACTGGAGGATTCGGGACATGCAGAAGCAAGAATCAAAGATGGGTTTTACCGATTTTGCGGAGACTTGGAACGGTCGTTTGGCAATGCTGGGTCTGGCGATCGGGTTTGCTACCGAACTGTTGACAGGTCGGGGGATCTTAGCTCAATTGGGCTTAATGTAAGATTGTGCTTCCTGTTTCAGTATTAATTTCAGAAAGCCTTTGGTTGAAATTCAATGAAATCCTACGTGATCTAACTGCCTGGAGTGAATTGCTCCAGGTTTTTTATTGTGATGCGGGGGCGTCAAATGCCAGGTTATCGATGGGCAAACTAAAACCCCGTCAAATTGCGGCTGGCTTTGAAAAGAAGCAGCAACTCGATCGGGGCGGGAGACGCAGTTAGGAGGTATCTTTACTCTTCCACCGTAGCGAAGAAATTGATAACTTGGCGGATATTTAATAAGTTCTTAAGGGCTGAAGCCATTGATGGATCTGCTGTTGGCTGGATTGAATGATCTATGGTAGGGGATGATGGCATCAGGTTGGGACGATGAGGTAACAGGATGATTCAAATCACACATTTTTTACATACTGCGATCGTGGTGACGAATTTAGCCCGATCGGAACATTTTTATGGCACGGTGTTGGGCTTGCCGAAGGTGGAGCGTAATCTCAAGTTTCCCGGTGCTTGGTATGAGATTGCGGGGATACAAATTCATTTAATGCAGGCAGCGGTTGTTGATGGAGCTCCGGAGCTGCCGGTGCGATCGATCCCATTGGCTGAAAAGTGGGGCCGGAATCCGCATTTGGCCTTTGCGGTGACGGATTTAGAAGCGGTAAAAGCAACCCTCGATCGGGCCGGATATGTCTATCAAATGAGTGCATCGGGACGACCGGCGTTGTTTGTTCAAGATCCTGATGGTCATGTGGTTGAGTTGGGGGAAGTCCAGAATTAAGGACAGAGATATCCCTATTGTTGTCGGTGAAATTGTTGTCGGGTTTCTTTTTTCGTTAAATGTTTATGCTATCTGAAGATGAAAAATGGTATAGAGTGAGTCTGCGTTTGATGGGCGACGGTTTACCTGTCGAAGAAATTGAATTGCGTCTTGGTCTCGCGTCATCATCTTTTGGCAGAAAAGGTGAACATCTACGCGGCAACCCTCGGTATGCTAAGTATCCAATTAATGTTTGGGTGTCGAAGTATCTCGTGAACTCTGATGTTCCGTTCGAGGAGCAAATAGCAGGCTTGCTTGATACATTAGAGCCCAAGGCTGATGCATTGAAGGAACTCTTATCGTTACCAGATGTTGAAGGGGAATTGTTTCTTGGTTTTAGTTCAGGTAATGGTCAGGGTGGCGCGATTTTCTCGCCTGAATTGTTGAAGCGTATTGCAGAGTATGGCTTGTCGCTTAGTTTAGATTTATATCCGCCCAATATTAATGAATATGAAGCGGCATAGTTACTGCTATTACGAAGCATAATACCCTGCTTGTACGCCAGACCATAGTAAAGTTATCGATTGAGAATGAGAGGTTGCTAGCGGTAGGTGCAGTGGAACGTTAGGTGAATAAGTTAGAGTTAAGTTATTGAATTGGGAGATGGAGGCTGGAAACTTCTGTGTTGGCTAAAGAGGTAGGTAGTGGTAACGATCGATGCGGATTTTGGCGTATCTCTATAGTGATCCTTTGTTGGAATCTAGCCCTGATCCGACGTTGTGGGGCTGGGAGGTCGATCGGGTCTATCAGGATTTTGCTGTAGAGGGTAATGCTCGATCGCAGTTGCAGCAATTGCTCAATGATTGTCAAACACAACCTGCTGATTATTTGTTATTAAGGCGATTGGAAGAGTTAGGGGATTCGGTTCAGGCGATCGGCGATCGCTTGGCGGAATTAAAACAGTTATCGATTCGGGTAGTGACGATCGATCCGATAGATACTGCTGGAGATAGCTCAGATAATAATTCTGACGTGATTGCTGATGGTCAAATTCGATCGGATGTTTTAAAACTGATTCAAGCCTTGCAACGGAATCAGCGCAGTCAACGGATTCAGCAAGGCCATGCCCGCAATCGGATTAAGGCGGCTCCGCCCCCTGGTCGATCTCCCTATGGGTATCGCCGTAGCCGCAATCGCTATGTGGTCGATCGTACGACAGCTCCAGTCGTAAAAGAGTTTTTTGAGCAATTTTTACTCTTTGGGTCTTTAAGGGGGGCGGTGCGGCACATTGCGAAAAAGTATGGCAAGAAAATTTCGCCCTCTACGGGGCAGCGCTGGTTAACGAATCCGGTGTATCGAGGGGATTTGGAATTTAAGGGTGGGGAAGTGGTGGCGGATACCCATGAGGCCATTATGTCGCGGGAGGAGGCAGCCCAAATCGATCGCTTGTTGCGGCGCAATCGACGGTTGCCCAGTCGGACGGCTAGTGCACCGCGATCGCTGGCGGGATTGGTGCAGTGCCAAGGGTGCCAGTCGCCGATGACGGTGACGCGGGTGGTGCCGCCCAAGGTGGTGCGGAAAAATGCTAAGGAAATGAAGGAGTATCTCTACCTACGGCCTACGGCTTGTCCACTCAAACCGAAATGTAAGGCGATTGCCTATGAACAAATTTTGCAACAGGCGATTGAACGCATTTGTGAAGACTTACCCCGTGCGGTGGCGGCGTTGGAATTGCCGGATTTGGAACAGGTGCAACGGGGAATTAATGGGGCGATCGCGGGTAAGCAGAAGATCATTGAGCAATTGCCGGGGTTAATTGACAGTGGTATTTTGGATGGGGAAACGGCGCAGTTACGGGAATACAAGTTGCGTACGGAAATGGCTGCGTTACAAAGTCGCTTGGCTCAGTTGCCGCCGGTAAATTTACCCGCGATCGCGCAAACGGTTTCGCTGCCGCAGTTTTGGTTGGATTTATCGGAATCAGAGCGGCGCTTTTATTTTCGTGAATTTCTGCGTTCGATTGAACTAGTGCGAGATGGAAAAAACTGGGTGCTTCGACTAGTATTTATTTTTTAATGAACTCTAATGATAACGGTTGAAAATGGATGAATTTTAGGATTAGTCATATTTATCATCAATAATGCAATATCTTGACTATCTCAAATATGGATTCAAGTTCAATCCTCAAGGATTGAACTTGATCTAAAAGCCAAACTGTCTTTAACAGAGAACTTCTGTTTTTGCTCCCGCCTTTTCTAGGGCGAAATTGAATTTGCTAGCGTATTCCTCAATGAGGTCAGCTTGGTCTAAATCGTTGATGATTGTTCTGGCGTTGTAGAAATCGACCCTTTGTCCTTGTTCTGGATGGCCAATGTGATGTTTGAGAGCCTGTCCTGTAAATGTCCCTATAAACATGCCATAGAACATAATGATGGCTGCATAACTAGGGTTTTTGGCAGCTTCTGGGTTTTCCGTAAGGTCTGGGGCTTCCGGATAGAAGCTCCTCACAACCGCTGTCATTTTGGCGTAGTTGGCCCGTCCAGTTAATTGAACGTAACCACGTCCATGAAATTTAGCCCCATCACCCTTACAAGTGTTCCCTAGATCTACACGACCTTCATATTCTCGAGTAAAGTATTCATCATCTCCATATTCTGAGATTGGTTGCATTGTTTGTGCTGTTTCATGATACGTAGTAGCTAGCATGTAGGCTAACCATCCAAGACTGCGAATATCCCAATTAACTTTAAATTCTCCCTTGGGCTGAACGGGGGGGGATTCCCAAAAGTTTAGGATAGCCTCCATCCCTTCTACTTGCTGTTGGCTTAACCTTCCATTAAATAAGGAATCCCGGACAATATTGTAAAATTTAGCTCTATCCATTACCAGTCCTCCTGCAAATATTTGGATTGTTTTGATAGGCTTAATCGGAGCTCAGCTTGCTGAACTTAGCTATTTAAGTTCCTAGATAGCATTAGGAATGATTGAAAATGAGATAGATGCACAGCAGATGTAATATGAGAAGACTAATCCTCAACTTCTATGGGCTTCCACCATTGGAAACTAATGGCATTGTGAACCTTCCTAGGTTGACATGTTCAGGACTGTCTGGTTTATAGTGAACCCAGAAAGATAACCTTGGAGGAAGGCCGAGGATAACGCCAAGTCCTTCAAAACGATAGTGTTTATTCCCTTTCGGAACACCTTCTTCCATTGAAAAAGCGGGTGGTAGTTGTTTTTTAAAGCATTCCTGATTGATTGCATCCATTGTTCGCAGGGCTTGATCAGAGAGGCCAATTAAAATATCAACCGATTTTGCAACTGTAGTTGTCACCATATTTCCTCCTGATTGCTCTAACTGTATTAGAGGAGATAGCTGTATGAAGGGTAGAGCTATCTTTTAATTTTTACTCTATTAATGAATTATGAGGAACTTGTGAGGACACCCTCGGCGATGATTCAAGGCTCCTAGGCCGATGGCCGATTGAAGGGTTGATCGAGTGGTGTAGCGAAACTTGTAGCGATCGACCCTAGAAATCTTAAGGGATGTCAATGAGATTGGGTCGGGGCAAAATGAACGATCTAGTATAGAGGAGATCAATCCAGTGGAATTGCAGGTAATTTTGTCAGAAATTACAATTGCAGGAAAGGATTTTAGCCCTAATGAGTTTTAGGGATCAACCTTAGCTGATCTGGGTTGCCGCTAGGTTATCTACCGTTCTAGACCGTGATTTGTTTATGTCCTCGCCATCAATTCCCAAGCCGGATTCCGCCCCTGATCAGAGCCTATCTCCTCAAGCGGAGTCTCAGCAGCTAGCGCGTTCTAAGCCGAATCCTCGGTTGTTGATTTTAGGGATTGCGGCGATCGGCGTGGCGGGATATTTTGCGTGGCAGGCGTGGGGGCCGAAGCCGGAAATCACAGCGGTGGCGTTGAGTGGGCGGATTGAGTCCGATGAGACGGATATCCAAGCGAAAAATGGGGGACAGGTAGCTGAAATCACCGTGAAAGAAGGGGATCAGGTCACGTCCGGGCAGGTACTCGTCAAAATCAATGCCGATGAAGTCCAGGCCCAGGTGCGGCGGGCAGGGGCGGATGTGCAGTCCTCTCAGGAACGGGTGGAGCAGACCCGATCGGACTTGGCGGGGGCTCAAGAACGGGTCGATCGGGCGCAGTCGCGGGTGCAGGAATTGGACAATCGCATTCGTGAGGCGGGGCTGAACTTGGAGCAGTCCAAGGGCGATGCCTCGGGGCAAATCAGTCAGGCATCGGCGCAGGTATCCGTGGCCCAGTCCCAACTCAGCCAAGCCCGAGCCCAAGTAAAGCAAGCCGAGGCGGAGTTGAAGCTGGCCCAAGCCACCCGCGATCGCTATGCCCAGTTGGTTACAGAAGGCGCAATCAATCAACAACAGTATGACCAGGCGCAGACGGCCTTAGAAACGGCCCGGACGGCGGTGGAGGCGCGTAAGGCGGGTGTTAAGGCGGCGCAGGAGCAGTTGGTGGCGGCCCAGGGCGGATTCACCCAAGCCCAGACGAAGGGGTTTAATCCCGGTATTCGCGATGCCCAATTGGCAGCGTTGCAGGAACAGCGGGATCAGGCGCTGGCGGATTTACGATCGGCCCAGGCGGATGCTCGCAGTTATCAGGCCAAACTGAAAGCGGCTCAAGCGGATTTACAAAGCACCCAAGCCCGCCAAAAGGAAGCCCAGGCCAATTTAGCCTATAGCACCTTGAAAAGCCCGATCGCGGGGGTGGTGTTGCAGCGGTTGGTGGAGCCAGGAGCGGTGGTGACGCCGCAGAAAACCATTCTGACGTTGATTAATCCCCAGGATGTGTATTTGCGGGGGTATGTGCCGGAGGGAGATGTGGGAAGAATCGCGGTGGGAATGAAGGCGCGAGTCTTTTTAGATTCGGATGGGAAACGTCCGATCGATGCCAAGGTGAGCGCGATCGATGCCAAGGCATCGTTTACACCGGAGAATATTTATTTCAAGAAAGATCGGGTGCGACAGGTGTTTGGAGTGCGACTGACGATCGAACAGTCCCAGGGCTTGGCGAAACCGGGGATGCCAGCGGATGCAGAAATTTTGCTGAAATAGGTGTGCAATGGCCAGTACGATCGTAATTCCACAGTAACGGTTATGACTCTGGATGAAACTGCGTTAACGTCCGTAGAACCCTGGCAGCGATCGCATCCATCCAGCCCAGATGCGCCACTGATTCAGGTGCAGAATCTCGTTAAACAGTATGGGGAATTGCGGGCAGTCAATGGGATTTCCCTAGAAGTCTATTCGGGGGAAATTTTTGGCTTAATTGGCCCAGATGGTGCAGGAAAAACCAGTACGTTCCATATTTTGGCGGGGGTGATGGAAGCGACGGCAGGGACGGTGGATATCTTGGGCCGATCGCCCCGGTTAGCGCGTCCCTACACAGGCTATTTAACACAGCAGTTTTCCCTCTATCTCGATCTGAGTGTAGACGAGAATTTACGCTATACGGCGGGGCTGCGGCAGGTGCCAGAGGAGGTATTGCAGCAACGGCGGGATAAATATTTGGCGCTGATGGGAATTTCGGCGATCGGCGATCGCTTGGCGGGGCAGTTATCTGGCGGCATGAAGCAAAAATTGGCGTTGTGCTGTGCGCTAGTGTCGCAGCCGCAGATTTTGTTGCTGGATGAACCGACGACAGGAGTTGATCCGGTGTCACGACGGGAGTTTTGGGATGTGTTGGCGGCGCTGGCGGATGAGGGGATGACGATCGTGGTGGCGACGCCCTATCTGGATGAGGCAGAACGCTGTAATCGCATTGCGTTGATGTATGACGGGCAAGTTCATGAGGTGGGAACGTTGCCGGAATTGCGGCGTAATTTGGGTCTGCAACGGTTGGAGGTGCGTACGTCGGCGATCGTTGAAACTGAGGAGGCTTTGTTGGCGGCGGTGCAGTCCCAGGATACTGACTATGGTGGGATTGTGGATGTGCAGACCTTTGGAGATCGGGTAGATGTGTTGGTGCGTGATCCGTTGCACGATCGACCCTTGGTTCAGCAGTTGCTACAGTCCCAGAGAGGTTTGAGGGATGCTAATTTAACAGGTGAGTTAACGCAGGATTTAACCGAAATTGAAACAACAGAAGTGACGCTAGAAAATGTTTTCGTGACTCGCTTACGGCAACAGGGATCTGATCCGACCTATGTGCCCTTTCCGCGCCAGCGATCGCAGGGCGAAGCGAGGAATAGATTGCAGCAGGAAACAGTGGCGATCGGAGCAAAGAATTTACGTAAGGTGTTTGGGCAGTTTCAAGCGGTGAAAGGGGTAGATTTGGAAATCCGCTATGGGGAAATCTATGGTTTGCTGGGTTCCAATGGTGCAGGCAAGACAACGACTATTAAGATGCTGTGTGGATTACTAGAGAAAACTAGTGGGGAGTTGATTCTGGCAGGACAGACGCAGAATTTGCGCGATCGGGAGTTGCGGCGGCGGATTGGCTATATGAGCCAGAAGTTTACGCTGTACGATGATTTAACGATCGTGGAGAATTTGGAGTTTTACTGCGGGGTGTATGGGGTGCCTACGGCGCGGCGATCGGAGAAGATTGCCTGGGTGTTGGAAACCTGTGGGTTGGCGGGGCGGGAGACGCTGCTGACGGGGAAGCTACCGGGGGGCTGGAAGCAGCGGGTGGCCTTTGGGGCATCGGTGATGCATGAGCCGGAGATTTTGTTTTTGGATGAGCCGACTTCGGGGGTTGATCCGTTGGCGCGGCGGCAATTTTGGCGGTTGATTAATGATTTTGCGCGACAGGGGACGGCGATTTTAGTAACGACCCATTATTTGGAAGAAGCGGAGCAGTGCAACCGCATGGGTTTCTTGGTGGCGGGGGAGGTGGTGTTGCAGGGGTCGCCGAGGGAGATTAAGGCAGCGCAACCGGGGCAGTTGATGGAGTTGCGGGTCGATCGGACGCAGCAAGCATCGAATCTGTTGAAGCAGGTGTTGGAACCGTGGCGGGTGTCGATTTTTGGCGATCGGTTGCATGTGGTGCTGGAGGAGCCGGAGGGGGATTTGCAGCGGGTGGGGGCGGTGTTGCAGTCAGCAGGAATTGTTTTGCAGTCTCACCGAGGGTTGCCGTTTTCGTTGGAGGATGCGTTTATCAGTACGATTCAGCGCACGGAGACGGGCACGAAGCATTTAGCCGTTTAGGTGTTGTAGACTCTGAGCACTGCGGACTACTTCTGGCCCAGATTCAAGGGTCTACTCTATTCTCACTGACGGCTTCCTCTGTCAGTCAATAAAAAAATAATCTAAACTGGCAATACAAAAAGGGGCTTCGTCAGAAGCCCCAATGCATGTCAAAACTTATTAAGAACCAATGATGCCGCCATCCTTGCGGGTAATCACGATCGTGGCATCCCGAGGCACTTTACCGCTTCCCTGGGCGGCTGGGAAATTGGTTTTTGTGGGATCGCCATCGCCAGGATGCTGAAGGTTCACAAACATGGTGCGGCGATCGGGCGTTACCGTTAACCCTGTCACCTCACAGCCCGTCACCCCCGTAAATAGGCGTCGAATCACTCGATTGTCATTGGGATCAGCGACTAACAATTGATCGTTCAGGCCCTTCTTCTGCTCTCCATCAGTTTCGATAAACAAGCGTCCATCGGGATCCGCCCATAGCCCATCGGGACTGCTGAAGGTTCGTTCGTCCGTGGCCCCATGGGTATCCTGGGACAGCACGTAAATATCCCATTTGAAGGTCAGCCCTACATGGTTATCTGCATCGCGCCATTTGATGATGTGACCATCGGGGTTTGGCCCTAGGGGATTGGCCTTATCCACCTGGGCAGCGGTTCGGCGGCTATTGTTCGTCAATGTGCAGTAGACATCGCCATTGGGAGCCGTCGAGATCCACTCAGGCCGATCCATTTTGGTGGCCCCGAGCAAATCCCCCGCAATCCGGGCATAGGTTAACACTTCAGCTTGAGTTTTAAACCGTGCCTTCAGTTTGGGATTGTTAATCGACAGTTCTAACCATTCGCCTGTGAAATCATCATTGAATTTGGCCACATACAACTTGCCGCGATCCAATGGGCTAATTCCCCGTGCCTGCATCGATCGCCAGTTGGCTTCTGACACAAACTTGTAGATGTAGTCAAACCGCTCGTCATCGCCCATGTAGACGACAGCCCGTCCACCCCGACCCACAACCAATTCAGCGTTTTCGTGCTTAAAGCGACCGAGGGCCGTGCGCTTCACCGGCTTCCGGGAAGCATCCATCGGATCAATCTCAACCACCCAACCGTAACGATTGTCCTCATTCTTGTACTGGGCATTGGACAAATCAAAGCGATCGTCGAATTTCTCCCACCCGTAACCAAAGCCTGCTTTGCTAAAACCATAGCGTGCTTGCTCCGGCGTAGCCGTCCAAGTTCCAGCCTTATCGCCAAAGTACCCGTTGAAATTTTCTTCACAGGTCAGGTAAGTCCCCCAAGGCGTTTTACCATTGGCGCAGTTATTCAGCGTTCCAAGGGGTGCATTGCCAGCGGGGGTTTTGAGTAAGTCACTGTTTGCCGCAGGGCCAGTGAACTTAACCGGCGTATTGACATGAATGCGGCGATTTTTTGGACTGTTCCGCACAACATCCCACTTGCCATTCTGCTTTTTGAGTTGCACAACGGAAACGCCATGGGCATGTTGGGAAAGGCGCACATCTTCCAAACTGGCTGGGTTAGCTTTGCCCAGGATATGGGTGTTGCCGCCAAATTCATGGTTAATGGCTAGCACGCCGCGAGTGCTGCCATTGCCCATGGGAAAGAACCACATCCCATCGTGGCCAATCCCAATTTGTTGGGCTTGCTGGGCAGCGGTGGGGCGAGTTGCCGGGTTGCCGTCATACTCTGGCACCCCATCTTTGAGCGGTGTACCCCAGGGAATCAGGACATCATATTGATAATCCGCAGAAATATTGGGCACGGGGCCACTACCTGCCGCCGCAGGTACCGGCTTAAAATTGATGGCGGGGCGAGGAGGTTTGGTATGGGCCATGGCCGTTAACATTCCTAACCCATTGCCTTTATGGCTCACCATGGAGGCCAGGAATCCGGTTACTGACAGAGCCGCGCTGCGGGCCAACAGGTGTCGCCGCGACATTCCGACCCGCAACACATCTTCAAAGGTCCGATTACCGGAACGATTACTAATTTGGTTATCGTCAATGTTCTGAACCATGGATATCTCCTCTCAATAGAGCAACAGGTTGTGCTTGGGGATGCTTTTCCATAGAGCACATCGCCAGGAAAAGCGATCGCTAGTCTAGATGGCTCAAATATTGCTGAGCCAACTGACCAGCCAGCTGACGCCGATCGCGGGCTTGATCGATCGCATTCGCGATCGCGGGCCAGTTCGGCAGATCGCTCCGCCGCCTAGCCACGATCGGGCGCTGGGTCAACGGCGGCTGAGGCCGCTGAAAGCCTGCATAGGCACTGTGATACTGGCTCCACAGCCGAATCTGCGGGGCTCGCTGCCACTGCTGACGGGACACTGTTGTGGTTAGCAATGGCAGAACATCCCCCTGGCGATTTACCATCATCTGAATTTCCAACCGATCGAGCTGCGGGTTTTGCTGAAACCGCTGGTTAATCTGCTGGGTCAGAAATGGCTCCACCTGTTGCACCAGATCCGGGTGAGCGGTATCACGATAAATCGGCAACTCAAAGGTAAAACGTCCTACCTGTGCCGCTTTCGCAGATTCGTTCAGTGAGGCCAATGACACAGCACTCACAACGATCGCGGGCCAAAAATGTCTAGAGAATCTGGCAAATACACGGTAACTCACAGAATGGGCGCAAAGATTATTGAAAATCATCTAGCTTCAGCGAAGGGAATAGTTTAGCCAACAGTTGGAATTAGTATTCAAAATACTAAGCAAAATTTTTAATCAATCATTTTCGCTATCAGCAGAGTCAGAATCAAAATATCGGTTAAAAAACTTGGAATTCCTGGATCAAAGCAGCATCGAAATAGTAGTTCATTGAAGTAAAAATCAGGTTAAATCCATCTAAAGCAACGGAAATCTTTTAGTGAAGTTTCTATCGCGCTTGCACTGCCTGCTGGGTGAAAAATGGCAGGCAGTACAAGTTAATGCCTGATTGACAACCCACCCCTAAAGAGGGTCTGGGGATTCCTTTCAGCCCAAGCCATTAATGGTGCTAATTCGCAAGACATAGATAGACACCTATGCATCTTTTGAGCAGGCTTGCATAAACTCCGAGGCTGCTCCGTGTAATTCCTCAAGTTAAGGCAAGGAGCTATGGAAATCTCCTTCTCAGTCATCCAGGGATTCCACCTCTGTCTTCTAAAAACATCGCACACATTATCTTTTTGGAGTTTTACGACCATGTCTAGTTTCAAGAAAGCCGCTTCCACCACCGTTGCAGTTACCGTTCTCTCCCTCGCGATCGCGGCTCCTTCCATGGCTGCTCCCTGCCGGGATGATAAAGGCTTGGCTCGCAAAGTCTTCACAGAGTTTCAAGCCGCCTGCCAAACCGCTTCCATCGGGAGTTTGTCTGCCTGTGGTAAAGCCGGACAAATTGTTAACGCGATCGCTAAAATTAAGACCACATTGTCAGATTTAGGCGTCACGGTGGGCAATAACTGGCTCACCCTAGGCACTCCGGAATCCGGGCGTTTCTCGGCGGCGGGTAATCCTCGCTTCACGACCCTCAAAACGGTTGATAAGGATTCTGTCAAAATTACCCTTGATAAAACGGGTGGTAAAGGCGGAGTTGCTGCTGTGATTTGCGCCACCGATGCCAATGGCACCACTAAACTAGGCGAAATTGAAATTGAAGATGGCTCGCGGGATGCTGTCAGCAAAAACCTGACCGTTACAGGGGCAAAGGACAAGATTCTGCAAGTTCAACTGAACGGTATTGGCAGTGCTCTACAAACCATGAAGTTCAAGCTGAATGCTCAGTAGGTGGCACGCTGGCAAAATATGAATTTGGCTAAAACCTGAAGAGGAATGAGGGGGAAGCGGGGAATTTAAAAGTCAACGGTATGATTTGACTCATCTATTTCCGTTTCCCTTCGCCAAATTTCCTCCAGTGTTCGCTAACCATTAACTTCAGCATTGGGTTGTTGTGACGCGCCTTTTGAATTTGCAAAATGCACTGGGATTAACGTATGTTACGGTTACAGTTAGTCATTCCACCAATTTCCATCTGTTTACTCATTGCTAGTTGGTTCCCAAAGAGCGCGATCGCAGCCCATCCATCGGCCCATTCAGCATTCGATTCATCCATTACCACACGACTGCCCAAATTTCTCAATTCCTCTATCCAACCACCTTCTAAGCACCCGGTTTCCGATCGTTCTACAGATACTCAGACCCACCGTCAATCCTTCCCCATTGCGAACGTTCGCCCAGAAACGATCGTCGTTGTCCAAGCATCTACCAATGCCCCATCCCCCGTCACACCTATGTCTGTTCCCACACCTATATCTGCTCCCACACCTATACCTGCTCCCAGTACCACTCCCACAGCCACGCCTACCCCAGTACCCACAGCCACGCCTACTGTTCCCACTCGTCAAACCGTCAAGCCCACCGACACCCTTCGCATTCCCCTTGATCCATTCCCAACCCTAGAAGCGGGTCAATCCCTGGCCGTACTGGTGGGCACCACCGATGTGACTTCCCAAGTCAAACTGATCGATCGCGATTTAGTGTATCAGCCCGACGCCATTCCCTTACCGTTGGGGGATGTTGAAGTTGTGGTCTACCTTGTTAAAAGCCCGATCGATTGGCAAGTTCTGACTCAACTTTCTTTGACTGTCACACAAGACTCTGCACTCGCTCAGAGCAGTTCTGAAAAAACTCCCGTCTCTCAACCGTTACCGGACTCCAAGCCAGCTCAAGCAGAAACAATACCGAATGAACCCTTAGCTGAGAAACCTGTAGAACCATCCCTAGAGAAACCAACGGAAAAACCGACCGAACAGCCAACGGAAAAACCCACAGAATCATCCACTGAAAAACCAGCCGAACAATCTACAGAGTCACCCACTGAGAAACCTGCTGATCAACCTGCCGAAAAACCAGCGGAACAACCCACAGAAGCAGCACCGTCAAATCAAGCCGCTTTCCTACTTCAACCCACGGTTAACTTAAATCTCAAATCCCAATTCCTAGAACGCCGTACCCCTGATGCAGGAGTGCCCGATCGCCCCACGTTTACGGATTTAACGTTTCAAGGTGGTTTCTCCACCACTTTGACTGCGGGCACCTTTACCAGCAAAAGCAACTTTGCCTTCGTTGGCAGCACCTTCCAAAACGAGGCACTACGGTTCGGAGAGTTAGGTGAAAACGCACCTCCCGTTGATCTGAGTGAGTATCTCTTAGATACCACCTGGGGGCCTGTGCAAGCGCTGTTAGGGCATACCTGCCACGGCAACCACCCATTTTTACTCAATAACGCCTGTAGCCGTGGATTGGTCATCAAAACGCAATTGACCGATCGCTTGAGTTTAGATCTGAGTTCACTACGATCGGAAAGCATTGTTGGGTTTGATAATTTCTTTGGTTTAGAGAACTCAGACAACAACACAAACGCGATTACATTAGGCTATCAAATTCTTAAATCTGAAGCGGGGGGAGGCGTGCGGTTTGAGGCCACCTTTATGGATGGATCGAAACTAGCGGAAGGAAATTTTAATGAAGGCCAAGTCGTTGATGCGGAAAAGAGTCGTGGCTTTGGATTACGACTGACTGGCAATGATAATAGCAATCGCTTCAAGTTCGACATGGGATACGCTTTAAGCACGTTTACCAATCCCAGTGAACTTGATCCAGATTTAACTGATGGGTTGAATGTCGTAGAAGTTGAACCAGTGACAAAAGATGCCTATTATCTGGAAGCGAGCTATGAACTCTTGAAAGATGTACCGATCGGGGGCGATCGGACTTTTTCCCTTAGCCTCAGTGGTCGTCATGAGCGCATCAATCCCCTCTACAAGAGTCTAGGAGCCGCCATTGGTGCTGACCAGTTACAAACCCAATTGGCCTTAAACGGTTCGCTGGCAGGGGTAACTTTCCAGCTACAACATAGCGAAAGTGAGGATAACCTAGCCAATATCCCCACCATTCTCAAAACCAAAAATCGGGCAACGAGTTTTAATCTCACCGTTCCGTTGCAAACCGTCCTCAAAACTACGAACGTTTTTTTGCCGACTTTGACCTATTCCTATCAGTTGAATCGCCAGTTTGGAGCCAATGTTCCCATTCCTGAACTGTCGGAGTTTGATGCCAGCGAAATTCCCAACCAAGTCACCACCAGCCATCAACTCGGAGCCAGTTGGTCGATCGATAGTTTGAGTCTCTCTTTTCAACACAGCAACACCTTGCAAGACAACCGTCAACTGGGTCGGGAAACCAGTGATTTTCTCAATATTTCCAATCAAATCAACGCCAGTTGGCAAGCCTCTCCCACCCTACAAATTAGTCTAGGATTAAACCTCACTAGTGCGAAAAACTTTGAAACGAATGTGACCCAATTCACCACGGCCCCTACCTTGGGAATCACCTGGGAATTTGTTCGCGATTTGACTTGGACTTTTAATATTAATCGAACGGATAATACTGATTCGATCGATCAAAATTTTAACCGCAGTGATAGTCTTGAATCCATTTTGACCTGGAAGTTCAAGGTATTAGCGGCCCAGCGGGAACTGCTGGGAACGTTTTTCATTCGTTACAGTCTGCAATCAACTCGTAACCAAGATCGAGTTTTTAATCTCAATACCGATGCCACAATTCATGTTGTCAATGCGGGCTTAAGCCTGAGCTTTTGAGTTCCATGATTTTAAGTTCCATAATAGAGATATTTATTATTGGCTAGACCCCACCTTCTCCAGATCCCCTGCGTGTGAGCGAGTTTATGAAACCATTTACTTCCCTAAAACCATTTACTTCCCTAAAACGATTTCAATTAATCTCTCAATTCTCTAGCCATTGTTGGAAAACGTTTCTCCTGGGCTTGGCAACCATTCCGTTTGCAATCACCTCTCTACCCGCAGCCCAAGCCCTCACCGTGAGCCCAACTGGAGTCAATATCAATACCTTTGGTGCAACCACCGTTTTTCTGACCTACATTAGTTTGAATGACTACCAACCTGTGGAAGCCATTTGGTGTGGTGCCATCAATGCCGATCAGTCTTGCGTTCCCGGAACGGTGTATGGTCGCTTACCCAAACGCAGCGATCGCGGTCGTCTCAGCGGTGGTAATAATTACACTGACATTATGACCATTCCCCCATCGGTCGCCCGCAAAGCTTACCAAGATGCCGTCAAGGGCTCCTCTTCGGAGTTTTTCTATGTGCGGCGGTTTGTCAGTAGTGCTGGCTTGCCCGATCAGTTTATCGCGGTGACTTGTCGCTTGGCGGGCGGTGGGGCACGGGTGCCTTTGGCGTTAACCAATGTGCGTCTCCGGTTTGAGACGGCTCGGCCTGAACAGCCCATTCCCGTAATCGATCGCAGTCAGCCCATTCCTCCCTTCCACGCCGAAATTACCTATAACGGTACAGGACGGCTGAAGGGCCGCTGGGAAGTGGTGCTGCCAGGGGATATCCCACCGACGCAGGAGGATTTGCTCACCGAGGCGACTTTACCGATCGAGCAACGGGCTTTGCAGCAACGGTATTCCGTCATTGATCGCTTTGAAACCTATCTGATGCCCACGGGGCGGACTGTGATTCCGGGGCCTGATCCGCGCAAGATTCCCCGAGGAACGGATGGGCTGCACCTGATTCTATTTCGGGTGGAAGCGACGGACGACAAAGAAGGGGATTCTGAAACGGGGATTGGCACGGTCAAAACTGGGGGAGTTGCGGGTTTTTCGCTGCCAGTTTTGCGGTATTACGTGGGCAATTCCCCCAATTCGTCCCAGTCCAAGCAGGAATTACGCCTTTTGAAACCGCTAGCCAATGCAAGCCTACCCATTTCCCAGGGTCTACAATTTCGTTGGGGGCCGATCGCCAATGCCAAGTTCTATCGCCTTGCCATTCACCAGGGGGAACAGTTGGTGCTTTCCGCTTTGCTCAACGCCAACACGACAAGCTATTCCGCACCGCCTTTGCTGAAGGAACAGGTCGGCAAACCTCTACAATGGCAGGTCACCGCGATCGGCTCCGATGGCAAAACTCTCCTCCAATCCCCCCAGCAAGCATTTACGATTCAGCCTTAACTTCATTCTGCTGTAAATCTAAAAACGACTTTAAAATTAAGTTTTCAGCTACAATCTAACCTGGGTATACCACTAATCAGATTGGCAAAATCTTGTTCCCATTACTTAATTGGCGTGTTAAGTTGTAGTGCATTTTATCTGATCCATGATTTAGGTTTTTAGCAGATGTGTCAGCTATCTCATATTGAAGTTGAAGAGCAGCCACTTAGTACTCTTGTATGTACTCATCTTATTTGTCAAACATGTGAAATTATTGACAATGATCAGGATCGACAGCGTACAGGACATTTATGTAGTACGTGCGGAACACCAAATGAATGCGGTACATTTGCTTTTACCCCTGATATTCGTAATCTTGCTGATTTAATCCAACAAACATATCATTCTCATACACCACAAACTACTTTTTCTAACATGTTGCCGGGATCAGATATAGCAACCATTCTTTTTTACTGCACTTTGCGTGAGTGTTTGCTAAGCAGCTTCTTGATCAAAAACTTGAGAACTCGAAAAATTGACTCACTATTGATTGAAAGACTTTTAGATGATAATAAATTGGCCCATCAGAAGTTCAATAACTTATTTTGCTCAGTTACAGGTACTAAGTGGGACAAGGCGTTGACTGCTATTCATGTGAGAACAGGCCAAGATTTTAAACGGGTTTCTCAACATATGCAAGAAGCTGCCAAGCTACGCAATGACTTCCTTCATAATGGTAAGTTCAGGTACATT
Organism: Alkalinema sp. CACIAM 70d; assembly: GCA_002148405.1. Classification (GTDB taxonomy): domain Bacteria; phylum Cyanobacteriota; class Cyanobacteriia; order Leptolyngbyales; family Leptolyngbyaceae; genus Alkalinema. The sequence continues at coordinate 54,658 of MUGG01000212.1, forward strand.
GACAAATCATTCTCTGAAGCTTGTATTAATACACTTGGAGAACTTTTTGATTTATTTGCTGAGCTGCATAATGAATATAATCATCCAATCATTAAACAGGCTCTTTAATCTATTTTAACCATCAACTCTATGGTTAGGAAAGGCTCCGTTTTTTGCGCCAGTATCGCCCTATTAACGGACTCCACAATAAGACTAATCCTACAAGCGATCCCCCCAACCAAGCTCCACGATGGATGGTTAAAGCTCGATCGTTGACCACAGGTTGCGGTACCTTTGTCCAGGGAACCCAGGTTTTGCCCCACACCAAAAAGGCATCAATCACAATCAAAGATCCCAATCCATAGAATTTCTGATCGCCTACTTGCAACGGCAACCCTAGCGTTTCCGTAATCATTAAAGTACTGTCAAATAATTCCCGATCGTTAAATGCTTTCGCTGTTGCCAAACTTGTAATCGTACTGGTTGCACTGAAGCCAAAAATTAATGGCCCTGTGTCCACATCACCTTTGCCTGAAATCCCGATCGGATATTCCCGCACCGGAAAGAACCCGAAGGTTGCCACGGGAAATTGCTGCCGAAATCGCTGATATTGTTGGGTCGCGAATGCTGGATCAAGTTCGAGGAGAAAGGGCAACAAATAAACCTGGCTGGAACTGCGCCCCGCAATTTCAATTGCCCCTGTGTCAGCATCCACTTTATGGGGAATGAGTTGGGTCTTGGGGTCAAGGTTTTGCTGAATATGATCAATCCAACGTTGAATAATCGATCGATAATTGCTGTCAAATAATTCATCATGCAAAGCCAAGGAGGACAGCGCCACGGTTTGATCACAGGGCCAAGTCATGGCGGGATAGGCTGCCAGCATGAATCGCCGATCGTAGGCTTGGGCCAGTAGTGCCGATTGAACGTGGAAACGCCCCAAATTCTGCGGCGATCGCGCCTCTGGCCGCTGGAGCTTCAGCAGTCCTCCCAGTAGCCGATTGCTCCAGCCTAAATAAAACACCCCATTGGGCACTTGAGTCTGAAACTGAAAGGGACGACGACCTTTGTCTGAATCCAGTTTCTCTAGCGTCCATTCCACTTCTGCGATCGCCCGTTGGCGCAGCGATTCATTGGCCAACCCCACATTGACCCAACTGTATCCATAAATGGCATGGCTAAAGAAATAACCCTCCGGGAAAAGGGCTTGCATTCGATCGCCCTCCCCAGCCTGTAAGCGTTGTTTGATGTTATTCAGTTGGGGGAGAACGTCTGCCCCCAAGCGATCGTAATGACGCGAAGAAAGCGTCCACAGAGTCCAGTTCAGTTTAACGAGAAATACACTGATCAGCAGAGCAATCAAGTAATACAACCAGGGAAGAATCCGAGGAAATTTGCGCATTCTGGATTTGCCCTAAATGATAAGGATCTAGTTGATCTTCAGCTTGAGTGAGCTACCAAATTTTAGCGTTGTTGCCGTCTGAGCCAACGATCGAGCCAAAATCCCGCCACAATGCCCAAATAACTCATTACCAAATCCCCCGCATCCAAACTGCGATTGGGCGACAACCCCTGACAGGCCTCTTCGATCGTGGTGAAGAGGAAAAATCCGATCGGAAATAGCGGCATTCGTAACCGACCTAATCGGATGCAGCGATCGTTCGTAACCCGCTGCCCTACAAAGGTCATCAATCCATACAAAACAAAATGTGCCAACTTATCATTCTGGGTCAAATACGTTGGCAACAATCCCTGATAGGCCAAATATAAAATCAGCCCAAATGTCAACCCGTAGGCAACCCCCACCACATACCAACTCTGTCGAGAAGAAAACATAAACGACCCACTATTCGCAAATTTTTTGGAACCAAATTGTCTAAAGCCAAAATTCTCTGGAATCAAATTCTTTGGAACTACAGGCTGATGTCTCTCCATTCCGACAACTCATGCAAACCCGGAACCCACGCCGCCGATCGTCCCAAATTATCTACTTTAATCAATAATTATCAAAGACTTTAACCTTTGATTACAAAGCAATTGATGGTTCGCAACATTGTCGATCGCCGCACCAGCAGCCGTTCTCCAGCCCTTCCTGCCGGATCTCCAGCTAGAGGTGGTACGATCTGCAATCAGCTAGGGGTGCCTAAAGACATGGGCTGAGAAACACCCTTAGAACCTGAAACAGACGGATTCGCGTTAGCCAAACCCGTGAACTCGTCTTCTGGGTAATACCAGCGCAGGGAAGCTGTTTACTTGAGGAAACGAATATGTTGCGTTCAGACTGGATCGCCAAGCGCAAGGGGCATAGCAATGTCTCTCAGATGCACTACGCTCGCCAAGGCTTGATTACCGAAGAAATGGATTATGTCGCCAAACGGGAAAACCTGCCGGCAGACCTGGTTCGGGATGAAGTCGCACGGGGCCGGATGATCATCCCCGCCAACATCAACCACCCCAACCTGGAACCCATGGCGATCGGCATCGCCTCCAAGTGCAAAGTCAACGCCAACATTGGGGCTTCTCCCAACTCCTCGGATATCAACGAAGAACTGGCTAAGCTGCACCAGTCTTTGAAATATGGTGCAGATACCGTCATGGATCTCTCCACCGGGGGTGGCAACTTAGACGAAATCCGTACCGCCATTATTAACGCATCCCCAGTCCCGATCGGCACCGTCCCCATCTACCAAGCCTTGGAAAGCGTCCATGGCAACTTCGACAACTTCACCGAAGATGATTTCCTGCACATCATCGAAAAACATGCCCAACAGGGTGTGGACTACATGACAATCCACGCAGGACTGTTGATCGAATACCTGCCCCTGACCCGCAGTCGCATCACTGGCATCGTCTCCCGTGGCGGCGGCATCATCGCCAAGTGGATGCTGCACCACAAGCGGCAAAATCCCCTCTACACCCGCTACAACGACATCATCGAAATCTTCAAGAAGTACGATGTCTCCTTCAGCTTGGGGGATTCCCTGCGCCCCGGCTGTACCCACGATGCCTCCGATGCAGCTCAGCTTTCTGAACTCAAGACCCTCGGTCAACTGACCCGTCGCGCCTGGGAACACGATGTGCAGGTGATGGTGGAAGGCCCTGGCCACGTTCCCATGGATCAGATCGAATTCAACGTCCGCAAGCAAATGGAAGAGTGCTCGGAAGCACCATTCTATGTGCTGGGGCCACTGGTAACGGATATCGCACCGGGCTACGACCACATTACTAGCGCGATCGGAGCTGCGATGGCCGGTTGGTATGGAACAGCCATGCTCTGCTATGTCACGCCCAAGGAACACCTCGGCTTGCCCAACGCAGAAGATGTGCGCAACGGTCTGATTGCCTACAAGATTGCGGCTCACGCAGCGGATATTGCCCGCCACCGTCCGGGCGCGCGCGATCGGGATGATGAACTGTCCCGTGCCCGTTACAACTTCGACTGGAACAAGCAATTCGAACTGTCGCTTGATCCGGAACGCGCTAAGGAATACCACGACGAAACGCTACCGGAAGACATTTACAAACAGGCGGAGTTCTGTTCCATGTGTGGGCCGAAATTCTGCCCCATGCAAACCAAGATCGAAGACGAACAGATCGCTGAGTTACAAGCCTTCCTGGAAAAAGATGGAGATCGGATTAAAGCCACGGTCTAATGAGAGTCACGGTCTAACCGTTAACGAACGCCCTTGTTGAACCCATGACACGGGGTTCGCATCTAGTGAATTCAACATCAGAAGGAGGAAACTCATTAAGTTCCCTCCTTCTTTTTGTAAAGGCCAGACCGAATATTTGTAAGGGCTAGACCGATCGCTCGCCCGATCGACGGTTTGCTGCCATGCGGAGCAAATTGCCAGACGGAACAAATTGCCAAGCGATTCCCATGTTCGCGATCGAGCAAAAATGTCTACAATAGCCAAGGAATGCCAGTCATCTCATGCCAGTCATCGACGGCTCACCATCCACGTAGCCTCAATCCACGGAGTCTCACCCCATGAACAGTTGCATCATAATGGCCGAAATTACCCAAGAGCCGCAACTGCGTTACACCCAAGACAATCAAATGGCGATCGCGGAAATGCGGGTGCAGTTTCCCGGCCTCCGCCCCGAAGATCCTCCTTCCAGCCTGAAAGTTCTCGGTTGGGGCAATCTGGCGCAGGAAGTCCATCAGCAATATCATCTGGGCGATCGGGTGGTGATCGAAGGTCGGCTGTCTATGAACACGGTGGAACGCCCTGAAGGTTTCAAGGAAAAACAAGCCGAGTTAACCATCTCTAAAATCTACAGCCTCGGCGCAACTGCTGACCTCGGGATGGCAGCACCCAGCCCAGATCCTACCCCCGAAGCTGCTGCCCCCAAACCCGCGTCCACTCGCTCAAAAGCCCCCAAAGCCGCCACGCCACCCCCTGCAAATAACGAAACCGATTTCGACGACATTCCGTTCTAGAAATCTAGATGCTGTTCTGCAGGTCTTTAGCTTCAGGCCGATCGTTGCACTTCGTTAGCTTGAACCTCTAATTGAAAAACCCTCCCACTGAATTTAGCGTCCAAGCTATGCCCAAGGGAGGGTTTTTCGTTTCGATGGCTTTTTAAATTCAGATGAATGGATCGTCATCTCTTGGCGATCGACCATCCATTCAGCATCAAGCAACGGGAAAGAAACTATGAATTGGAGAAATATCCAGGCTTGGGAATCCCGTTATTCAGCAGGTCAAAGTCTACCGTAGCCTCGAGATTGATCGTCGGTCTACCAGCGTCATAGATCGATGCCCCTGACTTGATCAATCGGAAGCCATCTGTAATCCGCTGGCTAAAGGTTTGGGAATCCAAGAAAATTACACTATAGTATTTTCCTTGAACCCCCAATGCAGCACTTGCTGGTGCCTCAATCAGCAGATCCTTAGTGCCATCCAAATCAATATCCACCAGCCCTTTAACAAGGTTCAAAGGTGAACCCAAGTCATTATTTTTCAGTAGGGTTGGCAGCCCAGCGATCGTAGATCCATTCATCTTCCACGCTGCCACAAACTGACCCGATTGGAAGACAATGTCATCCTTGCCATCGCGATCGATATCACCAACCTGCACAGGTTTGTAACTGCCAATATTTTGCTGGAAGCCGACAACACCATCAATGGCCTTTGCTGTAAAGACAGATCCATTCAACGTCCAGTAACCCACTGCCCCTGTGAGCGAATTATGCCAGAATAGCTCCTTGGTAGCCGCATTGCCATCAAAATTCCCATAGTAGGGTTGCCAACCGCTGCCTAGAATAAATGGCGCGCTTGCACCCTGCTGTTGTACGGTACTACTTGTCAGCTGAATCGTGGACGGGATTGCACCCGTCTGGGGAACATTGAGTTCCCAAATCCCCATCACACCTTGAGCCTGATTCACCCACAGAATTTCTGGTAGGGAACTCCCTAGAAGATCTGCAAATAGAATAGGAGTCCATCCCTGAGGCCGAAGAGCTGTCGTGGAATTACCCAACACGATCGGCGCTGTGGCCTGAATTTCATTACCAAGCGCCCCTCCCATAAACCAAACATAGGTTTCAGATGAAGTCGTATTGTGCCAAACAATGTCACGACGATTATCTCCATTGAGATCCGCCGTTCCTACAATCTTCCAGCTTGCATCTGGCGCAATGACCCCTGTATTGCCGGTCGTTCCCGCCAGTCGAGTTCTTTCCCCAGTAGTTACTTGATTCTCATTGAGATTAATCACAACGGTGGAACCACTGGGTGCATCTCGGAATAGAAAATCGGGTGTGGGTACCGTAGGAACACCTAAGGTAAACGTCACACGGGTACTGACCAGATTCGGATCATTGGCAAACCCCCCATACTCCACCACAAATCCATCGACCTTTTGATCGGAACTACGACTGCGAGGTGTGTTCTCGTAGTCATTCCACTTACCGGTTGCTAGGTAATGACCATAATCCTCATCGGTGACACTGAGAACAAAGTTATTCGGTTCACCACTATTCCAATTGGCATAGTTGTTAGGGCCAGTTACACTACCAGACCCATTACCTTGCCAAAACTGCCGCCCTGCTCCGCTGTTCTCTAATCCTTCGGGGCCAGTGACCCAGCGCCATTCCCCTTCGACTGCTGCATCAGATGCACCAATCCAGCCTTGTCCTTGAAGCCGCTGTTGTACAAAGCTGTCTTCGGCAGCAGAGGTAATGGTGGCTAGGTAGCCTTGCAGGCCCAATAAGGTGCGTCCTGCTGCAAGGGTTTTCGCCGTATTCCAACTTGGGACAGTCGGATCAGTGCCATTGGTTGAAGTGTTATTCGGATCAATGCCTAGGTCAGTAAAGCTAACAAATTCGTAGTAGTGACCGTTTTCAAAGCGATAAACGGGACGACCTAGGTTAATATCGATCGCCTGAGTGGTCGTTTGATTGCCACCAGTTGGCGTATAGGCAACGGTACGCAGCAGGGACTGGTAAGCCGCGATCGAAGCGGTTCCAGTCATGCTCAGACGCCCGGTTGTGGCGTTGTAGTTCCAGGTAATGCCATCGGAATTAGCGGTACCAGCCGTTCCTGCAGCAGCTAGGGCACCCGCTGAAACGTTGCGGAGAACAAACTGAATCCCATCGATCGTCGAGCTCCCTGTGGCATCGCCTTGTTGCGTAATGGTTGCTTGACTATCTAGGATGATGGCACTGCTGCCACTTAGGTTAGTGGAGGGGCGAGAGAACGCCAGGACAGGATTGGTCGCTGTAGAACGCGCATTAACGGACACCACATTGAAGGGAGATTCTCCCAAGATTGTGGTTCCAGCTAAGGTCTCATATGAATTCATGATGTATTTCCAACCGTATTTCTCAATCCGACAATCAATCCGACAATTAAGTCAGCCGATCCCATTCCAGAATTCGGAATTTTGGGATAGAGGTTTTTGATGTTTCTATTGACTTTAAGAGACAACCTACCTCTATAGAACATCTACTGAAAGGTAGATTCAGCACGTTCACTGTTCCTGATCCTTGCTCTAGGGGTTACACGCAGATCTTGAGTTACACCCTAGAAAATTTGCCAATGCATCTAACAAGATTAAGCAATATATCCGTAATATTCGGTAGATTCTTCACCAAAAATTTAGACCTTTGAGAAAAATTGTGGCCTTTAGGAATTCTTTGTAAGTTTTTACTGAATTTGCTGAGCGATCGTAAATCCTTACGTATAATATGCAGCCAAACTATCTGGAAAAAATGAGGAAGAAATTTTTTCTATTACAGTCTTTCAAAACTCACTATCCAGTCTTTAGAAGGATGAATCAAAAGGCAGGTTTGTGGTAGTTTATCGAGCCATTTAATTTCGTACTTTTGCCTTCATAATTTGATGTAATCACTTGTTAGTTAATGGGATCACTGGTGTGCAATGACTCTGGTGTGCAATGACTCTGGTGTGCAATGACTTAAGTGACGCTCAATTGACAACAATGGATTCTAGGAAGAGTTCCATTATTGGAACTTTCACCTAGATTTTTTACAAAATTATTGCTTTAAATTATCGCTTGCGTGAATTCTTTACTGGCAACAATTGGGATATATACCATTCTCACGCTGGTCTAGTTTCTGCATCAAATGGATATAGTACCTGTATCAAATACACTATTGTTGGTTCCAATGCCTTGAATCACCAGTCGATCTTGATATAGTTCGATCGCAGAGAATCCAAAACGCGAAGTTGAGGCAGCAGTCCATTTAGATTTGCCGACAGGCCGCAGGGTCGCGCCTCCAATCCCAGTTACTAAGTAAGTCGTTCCATCAATGGGTTGCGATCGTTCATAATCGTGTTCATGACCATTAATGTAAAGCTGTACTCGATATTTCTTAAATAAAGGCGTAAATAACTTCACAAATTCTGAATTGGTACCATAGTGTCCCGATGAATAAATGGGATGGTGCCCATAAACCACTTTCCATTGGGCTTGACTTTGGCTTAACTCTCGCTCTAACCAAGCCATTTGACCTTTCCAGTCTGCATTGCCATTGGTATCTAGGACAAAAAACTGGGCAGATTCAGCAACATAGGAATAAAAACGGCCTTGCATGTTGAACCCTGGATAGCGGACCTGAGGATCACCATTCTCGGTGCGGATATCGTGGTTTCCTAGGCCAGCCCGAAACTTAACACCTGCTTGTAACAATTGCTGATACGGTTCTTCAAAGGCCACTTGAATGCGACTCATTTCGCCGCTGTTGTAGATGTTATCTCCTGCTAACACTACCAAGTCGTAGGGATTACGATCTCGATACTGTGCCATGGCTTGACCCACCGCAAATTGATTACGATCGCCGGATCCTGTATCCGCGATCGCGGCAAATCGCAGCAGGGGTTGTCCTGTCGGCGTGGCAACTTGGAGGGGCGTGATTTCTGGCGTCGTAGCAGTGGTGGTTTGCCCCGGACGTAAGGACTGTCTCCCAAGAACTGCCAGACCCAAGCCACTCAGACCACCAAGGATCAAAAATCGACGACGTTTAAAGCTCATAGGAGTGCGCAATGCGATGGAATTTGGGGTAGATTTGATGCTGGAGGGTAGCACGTTTAAGACTGTAGCGCTTTCTGTTGAGGTTGTGCTGCCAAAATGAGGAGAGATTCATGTCTGATCAGCCCACCCCGCCCACTCCCCCTGCTCAACCCCCGGAAGATTCTGCCCCGCAAGACTTGACTCCACCATCCAGTTCACCGACCAGTTCACCGAGTCCGGTACCTGCTGCTGCATCCTCGACTGGTTCGCCTACAACTTCACCTGCAATGGGTGCGTCGGAAACGCCACCGCGCGTTACCCCCCAGCCCTCTAGCGACGCCACTGTTTCTGGGCGTGAGTCCGATCGCGTCGCGCAAGTTTTGCAAACCTCTCGGCAAATCGCCCAAACCACTTGGGTCAAAGTGCGACCAACGGCAATCCAAGGCTTACGTGGGGTCACGAAACAACTGCAAAAGTTAACTACAGAATTAGAAACTCAAGTGGAAGCGGATCCTAACAAAGTAGATCCGATCGATTTCACACCTGTCGTGCGCACCACCCAAACCGTTTGGGAAAAGCTCTATCCCATCTGGAGATTCGCGATCGACCAACTGCGGCCTCGTCTGCCTGAGCCGTTAAAGCCCCTGTCCGATCGGGCACTGTCAGGCGTGGTACTGGGAACCTTGTTATTGTTACTGTGGTTGCTCTCTGCCATTCCCTCCGGCAAAGCTACCCCTGCACCGACTCCCTCTGCGCCTGTCCCCTCCATCAGTCGGTCTACGCCAAAATCTCCTGCTACTGGCGTCGCGAGATCGATCGAGAGCCCCCGGGGGCAATCCCAACCAGTGCCCCAAAGCCTAACGGCCCCCGACCAGCGGTCTACCTTGGCATCCCCTGGGCCCTCTAGCGCGATCGCTCCAACTCCCTCGCCAGCACCCTTGGCAGGAACCCGCTCCTCTGTGCCCCTATCCCCAGAGCAAAAATTGTTGGCGTTTCTGCAGGAGCCCCTGCAAAAGCAGGATCCTGATCTGGCTCAAGTCGTGATGGCTGTTAAACCTCAAGCCACGGCGGAGGGGCTTCAGCTGCTCATGGGCGATAATTGGCGATCCCTAAGCACAGACAATCAGGATCGACTAGCCAATACACTATTGCAGCAAGCTCAACAGAAAAACTTGACGGAACTAGAACTCATCGATTCAGAAGGGACTGTCTTAGCTCGGAGTCCGATCGTAGGGTCAGAAATGGTGATTCTGCAACGTCGCTAGCTAACCCGAGAGTGTAACGGCTGTCTACAGCTGCTTGTTGTCCATTGCCCTAGCTTCATGGCGAGTTGTTCTAGCTTTGCTGTAATTTCATAGAAACTCTACGGGATGCACGGTCGCTTGGCTGAAAAAGATTTCAATACTCTGGTTTTGGGATCTTTTGCAGCAGGACAAGACCGATGTCGCAAACCACTCACCTGACCGTCCTCGATAAACCCACTTCCTCCCAGCACGGCTGTCGATTAGCCACTGCTTTGCTGGGAACGTTGGCGATTTTGTCGCTTCAACTCAGTGGTTCGATCGCTGAATCAACGTCACCTGCGGGCCAATTTTTTCAGCAATGGAGCGGCTCTGGAGTAGCGCTGGCGAAGGCTCCTCGCTACATTCCGCCCAAAAGACGGGGGATTCCAAAGCGGACTCAAGGGGGTGGATCACGAGGTTGTCAAACCCTTGCTACCGGTAGAGAGGATTGTACCCTTTCACTAACGGCCCTAGTTCCCACCGATCATATAGGCTTAACCTCAACATCCCGTCCCGTCTTGAGTTGGTATGCATCCCACGCCAGTGATCAACCCATTCAAATTGCCTTAGTGGAACCAGGTGTCAATCAACCCCTTTGGGTTGGACAACTCCCCAAATTGAAGTCTGGCCTCAATCAAGTTCAAGTGCCTGCTTCTGCATCAGAACTCAAGCCCGGACATCTTTATCGTTGGACTGTGTCTCTGGTGGATCCCTCCGATCGCTCAGTCAGTAACCTTGTTACGCGGGGCTGGATTGAGCGAGTTGAGCTGGCTCCTGCTCAATCGAAGCAACTGATGGCCCTTCAATCGCCGATGGAGCGGGCTAATTTCTTAGCGGAAACGGGGCTTTGGTATGATGCATTGACTGAATACATTCAATCTCTTCACACGAACCCTCAAAAGCAACAACCCTTGAATTCACTCCTTTCTCTATTCAAGCAAGTTGGCTTATCCCAAGTGATTGAGTGGGAACAGGAAAACCCAACCTTCTCTAAACCGCTTAGCTAGCAAAATTACACTTGAAGGAGTCCTCCATAGGGCATAATCTCAACGAAAGAGGTATGCAACCTGTGGAGGAATTTTTTTGTGGCTATGCTCCGTTCTGAAAATCCTCGATCGCAGACCCATGCTCGAGATACCCAAAAGATCCGACTGCTAGTTCTCGATATTGACGGAACTATTGCTGGGAAATCGAACCAACTCAATCAACCGATTGTAGATGCAGTCGCAGCTGTCCAAGCCCAAGGGGTTGCCGTCGCGATCGCCACAGGTCGAATGTACCGAGCTGCCCTCCGATTTCACCAAGCCTTAAATTTGCAACTCCCCCTGATTGCCTATCAAGGGGCTTGGATCCAAGATCCAGCTACCCATCAACGCTCTTGGCATACCCCAGTGACTCCGTCCCAGGCTCTGGACTTATTAGCGTATCTAGAACAAGCGGATCTGCGGCATCGTCTCTCTGTCCATTTTTATATTGATGACGATCTCTACGTCCGGGAAATGACCCCCGACACCGAAGCCTACGTTCAGCGCTCAGGCATTGCGCCGATCGCCGTTGGCGACTTGCGCTCCGTTCTTGATCGGTCTCCGACCAAAGTTTTAGCCCTGAGTGCAGACATTGCATTGATGCAAATGGTCTTAGCCGATCTGCAAGCCATCACGAATCCTCAGGATTTACACATCACCACCTCCGTCGCTACGTTTGTAGAAGCGACCCACCCCCACGCCACTAAAGGTCACGCTGTCCAACGTCTTGCAGAGGATTTGAATTTGCAACCTGAACAGGTAATGGCGATCGGGGATAATTGCAATGATCTAGAAATGATCCAGTATGCAGGACTGGGAATAGCGATGGGTGATGCCCCTGAAATTGTTAAAGCTTCGGCCACCTGGGTTGCACCGACGGTTGAAGCGGATGGTGCAGCAGTGGCAATTCAAAAATTCTTGCTTCAGTAAAATCCGTCCATTATCTATCAGCGCTCGTTGTTTCGGGCCCAAAGATGGATGATAATACAAAGCCTTAACAGGCTCAAAGGAAAACTCTGAACAATCAAAAAGTCTAAAAATCAGTAAGGGCACCGACGACTGGCCGTGTTTCGTCTCGGTGCCCTTTCTGGTTCGCTCCTCACACCTCCATAATATAACTGAGGTTCACAGGATTGTCACTAGTTTGAAAAATAAGAATCTCTTATTTTTTGCATCCGTATTAGTTATTAACCTAGAGGGATGCCACCAGTTGCTCACCCAAGTAAAGATGCAGGGTCGCCTGGATCCAATAAACTAAAAAATGTAAAAATTGGCGTTCAAACGCACGATCGGGATTTGCATTGAGAGGATGTGCCACTTGGTACAGCCGATCGAAGCGGTGAAAGGCTTGGCAGAGGTTATCTACTACTTTGAGCCGATTGTTCAAAGGCAAATCTACGTCCCAGCTATCCCAGCTATCTACTAAAGACTGTAGAAGTGGATCAGCTATGGGTGGACGTTGCAAAGAACCTTCTGCCAAAGCGGTTAGATGATTCAGAAATGGCACCATCCCCTGCCGCTCTATCCCTAGGTAAGGAGTCAGACTGAACCTATCTGCTAATTGGGTCGAATGAGGCGGGAACTGGGGCAACCCTTGGGCGACGCCTGCTCGTAGAAGGAGATGGCAGCGTGCATGAACCCAATGGACAAACCAGGGAATCTCCTGAGCATTCGGCAGCGCAGAAGAAGCATCCTTGGCCTCACCGATCGCCCTGCAAGTCGGCGTGGGACTCTGTAAAAGTAAGGCTAACCAATGGGCCAGGGCACGGTCGTTGATTTCCAGTACAATGCCTCCCCGTTGATCCCACTGCGCCGGTATGTGCATCCAGAGGGTTGCCAAATCTTGTTCAACCTGTGAGAACAAGTTGTCTGAGGCCTCTTCTGAAGTATCTAATGATGCACTCCCTAAATCCGTGGCGCAGTTGTAGTGCTCCACGATCGCCTGGGCAATGCAGGTGGCAGACTGTTCAGTTTTTGCTGCAATTTGCATCGCGATCGTAGACCGGTAACATAGGCAACCAGTCTGTTCAATGCGTTTGATGGGTAACTTGATAGGACGCACTTTTTGGGCCAAAACTGCCGACATAGGACTCGCTGAAAGCGGTACAAATTCGGCATCACAAAGATCAATCCATGGGTAGATGGCTGTATAAAGTCGAACCCGTAACAATGTACGCAAACTATAGAGGAGCATCTCAAGTAGACTACGCTAGCTAGCAATTGATGATTCTTTTGGTGATTTTGGGTGATTCACAGCATCAGGGTGGAGTTGTTAGAGCAAAATCGTTAAGTTAGTTGTTATTGATACATGTTATTGATAATTGTTTATTAATACATTGTATTTTTCGTCATACAGCCTTAATCTAGCTTGCTACGATCGAAATTCGAGCGGGTTTATTATTCCTACTTCTCCTAATTGAATTGGCTTGAATCAGGATTCGTCACAGCCATTGGGCATTGAGTGGTTGTTCGGAATTTTTGAGGCTGTTATTACAGTCTTTCTCTCTAGTGACACAGCGAACGCTAACTTCATATTTGGAAACGATAGTTGTTCTCTCACAACTCCCATAACTATGTATTCAGTATCACAAGCCCCAGATTCATCTCGCCCCTTTTTGACTTGGCAACGTATTATTGACTGGGCTCAGGAGCACTACCGCTGTCGCACTTTTACTAAAGATGAAAGAATTATTACCCGACCGGGGCTGCTCTATCTAGTTCAACGGGGAGCGGTTCGCTTAGTCGGCACAGCTCAAATGAATGCCACAGGGACGAGTACAAGTTCACGACTGGCTCGTATGGCACCAGAAGAAGCGTTTTTGGGCTTTGTAGGGGCAGGGCAGCCCTTTGAAGTGGTGGCACAGTCCCCCTTTACCTTACAAAGTTTTGCCCATGTCGAACAAACGGCTGTGATCTGGATGTACTGGAATGATTTGGATAACTGGCCTCACTTTCGGCGAGAAGTGTTGGATGCCTTTCGCTATCAGCATCAGCGAAAACTGCTGTGGCTAAGTACCTTGGGGCAGCGTCGTACGATCGATCGACTCTTTGGCTTTCTGACTTTGCTGATTGAAGAATATGGAGAACCCACCAGCGAAGGCTATTGTTTGCCCTTCCCGCTGACCCACGCTCAAATTGGTAGCGCGATCGGATCTACTCGGGTCACTGTGACGCGGCTCATGGGTAAGTTGCGTCAGAAGGGCATGATTATCACCCAGGACGATAATTTGCTTTGCCTCCCGGCAGAATCTATGTTGCGCGATCGGATGCGTTCCTATAATTATTGATCGACCGATTCTGAGCAGGCTGATGGTGACCTAGGGCACGGTTTGGAGGAAGGGTTGAGCAACTGGGCAGACCAATCCGATAGGTTCGAGGGCATGCAATAATATTGCTTTGGCTTCTTACCCGATCATCCCAATGTCACAGTTGTTCGATCTTTCAATGGATCTTATGGAAGTTGTGAAAGATGGATTTCACTTCCAACTTCCAGACCCCGAGGATGATGCAATTTCCGAGGTTGAATTTCAGCAGAAAATTGAAATTGCTTGGCAGGTCTGCGATCGCTTTGATCTACAAACCGATATCTGGCGGGGACGGATTCTGCGAACCATCCGCGATCGGGAAAAGCATTTGGGAGAAGGACGCAGTGCCGGATTTCTCAACTGGTTGAAGGATCGAGAAATTAGCCGTAGCCATGCCTATAACTTAATTGATCTTGCCAATAGCGCTGACCACTTGTTAGAGCAGGGCTATTTGGAGGCGGAGGATGTCAATCAATTCACCAAACGTGCCTTTGTGGCTACTGCCCAATCGGCTCCAGAGGTGCAGCAGATGATTGCAGATTCTGCCAAGCAAGGCAACAAAATTACACGGCGGGAAGTGCGGCAACTGTCCGATGAGTGGACGGCTATGACCTCTGACCTGCTGCCAGATGAGGTGCGAGCCAAGGCGGCGGATCAAACGATTCCACCGAAATATTTGGCCCCGCTGGTCAAGCAGATGGAACGGTTACCGGAAGTGCACCAAGTGACGATCCGTGACGCTGTAGCCGATAGCCCTGATGTGGAGACGCTGAAACAGGTGACCGCTGAAGCCCGTTATTTGGCGCGGTATTTAGAGTCGGCCAACCAAGTGCAGGCGCTGAGCGAGTCGAATGTTGACCTAGAACTGGCCTTGGAAGAAGCGCTGCGGGTGGGAGTGCTCAATTCGACGGCGGAGTTAGTCAATCAAGCAGCGGCCTTGGAAAGTACGATCGCCAAGCTCTACACCACTTGGCGACGGATTAATCAGTTGTCCGAACGGCTTTATGTGGATACGGGAGCTAGCACGCCCCATCTGCGCGGTTTGTTGAGTCGGCTGGATACCCTGGCCAGTGATGTGGTGGAAGTGACCTTGGGTGATCCCAATGGACAAAGATTTTCCCGCACGATTCGATTGACGATCGCCGAAGAATCGTTAGGAAAGGGGGCACCCATCAACCTGCCCGCCGATCTAGGTACCTGGGATGATGAGGCCTAGCAACCCCCGAAGCACAAGATTATGCCAAAGTACGAGACCCTTACTGCATGACGGGATCCTGTACTAGATCTCCCAGATCAACGGATTGAAGTAGACTCTTCCAATCGCTTTGTACAGCCGGGTCAGGATTTTGTAACCGCAGATCCGCAAGACTGTTCAAGGCCTCCTGCCAGATTCCAGATTCTGCGTAAAGGCCAGAATGGTCTTTTGCGGGTAGGGTTTGTAATTTGCGTTGTACGTCCTCCGGTAGGTTAACCCGCTCAATCCAGCCTTCCGTCACCATATCGCCCGATCGATCGTCTGCATCACAGACCAGTGCAAACTTCCATTGATAGGTTTTCCCAACTTGCAACGGCTGGGTTGTCTGAGGTACACTTAAGCGAATGATTCCGGCTTTCCCGCTCAATGCAAAATCTTGGGCATACAATTCTTCACCCTTCTCATTCAGCAAAATGAAGGATGCCGAGGTCGCACTGGTCTTGGGCACATGCCACATCAGAGTGGGATGATCAGAGGCGGTGGTAATGACATTATCTTGGGGCACGATCGCCACTACTGAGTCTTGCAGAGTCCGCTGATCGGTTTGCAAGGTAGGACAAGCCCCACGGGTACCACCCCCTTCACGACGCCCTGGTAACCCTCGATTTTTTGGGGTAAATCGTTGAGCAGAGGCAACATCTACCAAACTTACCGTTACTACGGTTGCAGCCACAAGGCAGAGCAAACCTGAACGCAGAAAACCCATAGCAATGACTCACCTATATCAATATCTTGATTGTTTGAGATGGACATCATTTATCAATCCGAGAATGTCCTGAAAAATACATGGAACAATTGAATCAACCAGGTAGGGCTACGGAATAGAGATTGCCTCAGCGTTCACTACGGTGGGTTGATGATTAATGACTCGGTAGACGCTAACCTGTTGCTGTTTTCCCGCTAAACCCAACATGCCCCAAGCTTCCAACGCAAACTTTTTCCCCAGATATTGTTGGGTCGATTCACTAATCAAAATCCGGCAAGGATCAGACTGACGATGCTTTTCACAACTTTCTAAGCGAGAAGCCGTATTAACTGCATCGCCAATCACCCCATATTCCAAGTGCTCCCGATTGCCCAAGGTGCCAACGACGACAGTTCCGGTGCAAATTCCCACTCGCATCTGAATCGGCCCAAATCCCCGTTCTCCCCATTCTTGGTTTAATTTTTCTAACCGTTCTGCCATTTCGATCGCGCAGTTGACAGCATCTTCCGCATCGGCTGCAATTTCCTCCGGTGTAGTGCGGGCGATCGGCACGCCAAATACCGCAAAAATGCCGTCTCCCATAAATTTATTCACAACCCCTTGATGGTGATGAATTGCGGCGGTCATGGTGCTGAGGTATTCATTCAACCAGCGCATCAGATCAGGCGGTGTGAGATTTTCAGAAATGCCGCTAAAGCCCCGCAAATCAGAAAATAACATTGTTGCCATGACCTGTTGCCCCGTTAAATGACCGGATTGGATTAAGTCATGGCGATTTTCCCACAGGGTTTGGGCTACTTTGGGTGAGGTGTTTTGGCCTAACAAGGTCATGGCCATCCGATTTTGGCGTTGTAGCATTTGTGCCCGATAGGCAATCACACAGCCTCCCCCTGCGATCGCGCTCACCATTGGGGCCACGACGGGAACCCACAGTCCTTGCATCAAGGCGACGAAGCCCAAACTGGAAGAGGCTGCAAGGAGAGACGCTTGTACGATCGCCCAGGGAAAAATTCTGCGCATTCGCCAAGCGATAATGGCACTCAGGATTCCCCAGATGGCAATCCAAACCCGTTCAGTATGATTGGAAAGAGCCCAGATTAAAGGCCGTTTACCAGTAGCAGCATCTAAAAGTTGGCTGATGACTTGGCCGTGAACTTCCACACCGCTCATTTGGTGTTCATTTGTTTGGCCGGGACTGTAGGGTGTGTAGAAAAAGTCCTTGCTACTTGTGGCAACATTGCCAATCAGAATGATTTTGTTACGAATCCAATCGGCAGGAACCTGTCGATCGAGCAGTTGGGATAAGGTGACTCGACGACCAACTTGTAAATTGCGGTAATTCAGAAGAATTTGGTGGCCGCGAGTATCGGCTGTGCGGTAGGCTCCGGAGGTGCTTTCGATCGGCCAAAATGTGCTCTGTCCCAGTTTTAAAATCCCTGCTTCTTCAGGACTTTCCTCCGCCATCACGCCATCTTTTTCTAAATAGGTAAATGCAAGCTGCATTGCAAACGAGGTGTCTTCTTGGGCAAAGATGAGGGTTCGCCGAACAACGCCATCGCGATCAATGGAAATGTCATTAAAGCCAATTTGCTCTGGTGCCATCCCCGGTGGGGGAGGAATCTGTTCATCGGCAATATTAGAAATGCGATGAATGGCTACTACGTTTTTGGCCTGAAGTTGCTGAATCAGCGCTGGCTGTCCAGTGCCTTGGGGTAAGTCTCGATAGAAGTCCAATCCGATCGCCCGAGGTTGGGACGCTTGCAGGATAGATAAGGCCTCGGCGAGGGTACGATCGCTCGGGGTTGCTACATTGAGGCGGCGTAGATCGGTTTCGGTCACGCCTACAACTAGCAAGCGGGAGTCCGGTTCTTGGCCTGGGCGTAGTCGTACCATGAGGTCGTAGGCTCGGAGTTCCAAGGGTTCCAAGACACCCTTTTGCTCCATCAATAGAATGCCACCAATAATACTCAGGCTCAGCAAACTTGCTTTTAAAAGAGGTTTATCTAACAGTTGATTGAGAGAACGCCGCATGATAAAAATACCAGGTAGAAATTTAAATTAAAGAGCAATCGTAGCAACTGTCTTATACTGAGGGATTTTGTACTGGGAGCCATGGCCATTATTCATGAAGCCCTCAGGTCGATTAGGACTTACTCTCAAGGTTGTGTTGCACCTCATCCTGGAAATTTCTACTCCCGCGATCGCTCCACGGAGATTCTTTCTGTATCTCGCAAAAAAGTGCACAATTTGTTGAACTCAATGAACTGTTAAAGGACTCATCTAATTTTTTTAGAAAAATTACTTGTTAATATTAATCATTCATTAGGCTTAGAATTCATAGCTAGAATTAAAGTAAAACGCTGGTGAAAACGATCGTACCGACCCAACTGACCTAAGCGGAAATGCCACATCTAACTGGAGGGATACCTTGTCCGAGGGTTGCCAGAGTAGACCAATGCCCGCACTGCTCATTAACCCCTTTGTATCTTTAGCAATGACTCCCGAATGATTCCAAGCCACGCCCAAATCCAGAAAAGGTGAGGCTGTAAGAACCGATCGGCCCTTGGCATTGCGTTTAAAGACCCACTGTTCCGCGAGCGAAAAGGTGACTCCATTATCGGTATTGAAAAAGTTATAGGGGTATCCCCTTAAAGAAGTCGCGCCCCCTGAACTAAATCGTTGGGAGGCATGTAATTCCGTAGAAGCCAATTGCCAGTTCAGTTCAGCTAATAGGGCGTGATTTTTGCCTACAAGGAGTTGACGTTGAAATTGACCTGTCCAAGTCAAGAAACTAGTAGCCCCAGCGGTTGATTCTGTCTGAGTACTGCCTAAATTGAACTGGGAATTAAGCTGCCAAAACCCATGACTGTCGCGCTTAGTTACCTCCTGCCCAAAACGCAACATTTTGGTCTGACTTTCGCTAGACAAAATATTCGCAACTAAGGTCTTGCCGCGACGATGGACAACACCCAGGGAGAGAGCCACTTCCTCCGAAGGAATTCGTACAATGGGCTGTCGAACGGCAATCTCCGTCAGGTGGGAACTCCCGGTAATGTCCAAGGCTTTGAGTGCTGGATCTGTGAGTTGGAATTGGTTGGGGGACAGTCGAAAGAAAACCGTTCCCTGCTTGCTGTTGAGCGGGTATTGATAAATTAAATTGGCGAGGGTTGAGCCACCTGTCGTAGATCGATCGAGGCTAACGATCACCCGATCTCCCATCCCAAACAGGTTGCGACTCCCTGCCACAATCCCCAAACTTGTACGACCCACGCTGGGGGCATTGTGATTACTGACTGTGACTTGCCCAAAGGTGGCAGGAGCCTCTTTGACGCGAATGCTCAGAATGCTATTGCCTGCACTGCTGCCTTCCTTTAGGGAAGCCTCAATATTGTCCAACAACGGATCGGCCCGCAGCAGTCGGAGGTGATTTTCCAGGGCTTCCTGGTTTAAGGGCAGCACTCCAGCCCGTTCAATGCGTTTGCGAATGTAATTGGGATGAATCTTTTGGGTGCCTTCAATTTCAATTTTTTCTAAACGGCCTTCAATTACCTGAATGGTAACTGTGCCATTTTCGATCGTTTGATCTGCTAAAATCGCCCGCGAAGTGAGATAGCCATGATCAAGGTAATACCGGGTAACGGCATCCGCTGCTTTCTGCAAGTCCTCTAGCTTCAGGGCTTGATCTTCATAGGGTTGTGTGACATTTGCCAATTCCCAAGGTCGGAACACTGTACTGCCTTTGACCGCAAACTGCCGTACTTGAATAACGGGTGATGCTTTGGAGGCAATTTCTGGGCTTGACGCAGAGGGATGTAACTCTGTTGGGGGCCCAGCGGTTTGGGCTAAGCAGGAAGTCGCCGATACCCCGATCGTGCACAAGAGCCCCAGTCCTCCAATCACGGGTTGCATACGAGAAATGAATAGCGGCCCATCCATGATTTTGCCCAGATGACTGGTTGCTGACAGGACTCGCTTAACGTCTAGAAGATAAACCTATCAATCGCTGGAGTCCTAGCTTACAGACTGCCCGAAATTTGCTGGGGAGAGATCATTGCGATCGAAAAATCTCGAATGACCTAGGGGCATTAATCACCGAAAATCGGTATTGCTAATCGTCACCATTGATGATTTCCGTAAAGTTGCGGTCGTTAAATCTGAAAATTTTCGGTCACTATGAGCGCATTATCTTTTCTATGCATCTGGAAGAGAGCAGAGAAATTTGTCAGGTATTCATCTCTAGGACACAATTTATGCAACGGTTTGTTCAATCCTCTTGGGTCATCGCACAGGCTTCTGTTGGAATGTTGGGCGCGATCGCTTTGACGACAGGTTCGGCATTGGCTGATAATGCGTCTGTCAGTGGTTCTGTTAGCTACACGACTCCTGCAGGATATACCACCTCCTTCTCTGCTGAAAAAGTAGCTCCTACAGGCTATGGCTTTAATGGTGCAGTAACGGTTACTGCGATTCCTGGGGCAGCGGATGGTACACCCTCTGGTATGACGCTAGACAGCACGATGAGCACTGTTGTCACTGGCTCGACCGCAGGCAATACCTTGAAAGAAAATGTGCTGACCACTCTAGGGTCGTTAGATGTCTCCACAAAGGCAGGCTTAGATTCCTACACCGCGATTTTGAAAGCGGCAGCGGGTACCGATGGGTTGGAATAGGGCGATCAAACATCACCGATCGAAAATTCACCTCATGTAAGCAGAACTCTTGAATAGAGAGATTTCTAATTGCGCTAAATCATGAGAATTGCAACAGAAAGGGGCACTCTAGACGATGCCCCTTTTTCGGTTTGCTGTCTTGGACGCAGGTATTTCCCCCATGCGTTATTGGTTATCAATTAGTGCATCAATTAGCGCATCGATCGTCAGTTGGGCTTTGGCACAGCAAGCGCTTGCGGGGGAAGTTACCGTACCCCAACCTGCTTCTATTGTAGAATCTTCGCCAATAAAGCCTTCGCAAGGAGCCGCGAACGAATCAGTTAATGCTAATTCCCATCCTTATCCCTATCCAATCCCATATAATCAACCCGCGTCGTTAAACACGGTTCTTGATCAGCAAGGAAAATCTTCAGCTAGTTTGCTGGAACTTGGAGCAGAATCGCTGGAGAATAGCCGTTCGATCGAAATTTCAACGGACTTTCTGAGTCCCGATTCGTTTGCAGGGCAGGTGATCTCGGTTGATCCCGCACCACTCAACGCTGCAAATTCCTGGTTAGCATCGGATACAGGACTAACTAGTCTGACTTCTCCACCTGTGAGTTCAGCCCAATCTGCGGATCAGATAGTTTCTTCTAATAGCGTATTGATTAATAACGCATCTGTTAATAACGCATCCATTGCTGAGTCAACCCGTGCATCAGGGGCTACGCAGTCTCGCCCGTCGCAATCTTCCCCCTCTGTTCCAACGATCGCCAGTCAACCCATTAATTCTGTTGAAACGGTTCCTACCTTAGAATCGACCGTCCAAGATGGGCGCGTGCAACTCGTCCCCAAAACAGTACCCGGCGCAGAGACGATCGTTTCCCCTGAGGAAGCCCAGAAAAACCAGGTGTTTAATGCCTTGTCTAATAGCTCCCAACGCTATCCTGCCTTAGTCAATCCCTATGGGCGATCGCAACCTCGATTGAACTGGTGGGAGCAACGCAAAAAAAGTAATGCAGTGAGCTTTAGTACTTCCCTGGTGGGTCAGCAACTCACCGTCAAGGACTTTTCCGTGACATCCTTTGCGCCGGATCAGCAGTTGTATTGGATTCTGCCAGGAAATCGCATTGTGATGGAAACCCAGGGATGGGTGGGCGATTTTGATTACATGGGACGGGCTACGGATACTGTGATCGAACAGAAATTCAAAGTCACTCAGACATTATGGGGAATGCAGGCGGCTTGGATGTTGCCTCAACCTTTGATTGATTTGATCGATCAAGAAAGTGCACAAAATACTAGTATTTTATCGATCGCGGGAGAAGTAAACAATTTAGACGGTGCCAATGTCTCTTCGATCGCCCTCGATGCCAATGGCTTTTTATCTGGCCAAACCGCTAACCGCAACGAACCTATTATAGTTCGTCCGCCCCGCCCAGGCAAAGCCTCCACCTATAATCCTGAGGGAGGCGGCTCGCTCTTTGATTCGCTGCTACCGATTAATACGCCTAAAATTCTGCAAGCCTTTCCCACTAATAACTTACAGGTGCTGCTAGAAGGAGATGGATTATTTGAAGGGGCCCGGATTGATGCAGCCTTATTAGATAGGGCAGGTATCAGTTTTGGCAATCCTTTTACTGGAAAAGGGTTCGCATTCAATCCAGAAATCACATCGCTGCCGGGGATCAAAACTTTGCAGCGAAATCAATTCGATAACTATGACTTTCTGAATGTTTTATCTAATCCATTTATTAGTGAAAAGCAACGGCAATTGTATTATCTAAATTCGCTCTACTGGGTTTCCCTGGGACTTCGGAAGCCTAGGATTCTAGATACAGCGGTGACCAAAAGCGCGCAAGACTGGTATCTTGCTCGGCTGAGTCGGCCCCATAACCGAACCCTTCTGCAATACGAGAAACAACCGGGACGAGCGACTTACTATAATCTGTTCATCAATCCTGGGGTGGCGGTGGCGTTTTCAAAAGATGCCAATGAGTTTCACCAAGCCCAGAGTATTAATGCCAGCCTGGGTTATTTGCTAGGCGGGGTGTTTGCCTTTGTGCATCCCTATCGGTTAGAAAAAAGTCTCTGGGAAGCGGATCTGCGCCGGAAGCGTGAAGAACCGTTTGCCCCCCTCAGAACCAACACGACATCAGAACAGCGCAAGCAGATTAATGCCCGGATCAACCAGTCTCTCAATATTGCTCAGTTAAGTTCTGGCTTGCATATTGTTTCAGGTTCTTTTACCTACCCCAGTCCCATTACCCCAACACAATCTCATTTATTTCAAGTCCGCACAGGCACCCACCGTCGCTTTGTGCAGTTGATCCAAGCCGATCAATCCGTACGATCGAGCGAAATTTATATTTCTAAATTACGCTTATCGGATCAAACCTTTGGCCCCTTGACCACGATCGGCCTCCCTGTGCCCACAAAACTCACCTCGATCGATAAGAATCGCACCACTGCGGTCAAAACGATTGTCGCAAATGACAAACAAACGATTCAGTTTGAATTATCAGATGACTTAAATTTGGTTGCAGTTCCTGTGGGAATTCGACTTTTTGATATGGCTTTCGATCGGATTGAACTTTCCCAAATTGGCTATGTCACCACCGAGTTGCAAAGCTTTGAAGGTTATCTTCAACTGCCTGCGATGGAAGCCGTCTGGCAAAAGTCCCACGGTAAGTTTTACTATGCAGTGGCTGCTGGCGCGTGGCTGAATTTCAGTAAAAATGTTGCCCCGAATGTCTTGCGCAATGACGTTGGCACACCCGAGCCGGGACTGGGGGTGTATGCCAATGCCGTTGTGAACTGGGCCAATCCCCAAGTCAAGCTCAATGCGGATAAAAAGATTGTTGCGGTTACGAATAACATTGCCACCCTACAACTGTCTTGGAATAGTGCCCAAACTCGCAACAATCCGGCCTATGCGAACTTTAGCTATGTCTATTTACACCAAACGCCCTCGGTAAATTACACCCTGAGTGCGGGGTTATTTCTCGCAGCGAATTCCCGTGCGGAAAAAGGTGAAAAGTCAGTGATGCTGACTCATTTTTTGACCAGTCAATTTAACTTCGCCTCTGGATTCAATGTGAATGCCTCCTTGGAGTTGAGCGATCGGGGCTATGTGACCCTAGAAGCCATGCAGACGATCAGTCCCCGCTGGGCCGTGGGAGTCTATTATCAAAATTATCAAACTCGAACAGGTTTAAACCGCCGTCTGGATGGATCCCAAGCTGGCGTGATTCTTCAACGACGCAGCCGCAAGGGAAATACCTGGCAATTACGGATCGGACGGCAACGGGAAGATTGGGAATTCCAAGTTCAGGGGGATTTTCGGTTTTAGGGGAGTCGTGGTTTGGGGCATGTTAAGGGATGGGTTGCTCTGCCCGATCACGCTTTGCCTAAGAGGGTGCCATGGGATTCCGAATTTGTTGGATGGACGTTCTAATCGGGAGCAGCATCCTAGGTTGGGTTTGCACCCCCGCAATCGCTCAAGTCATTCCCGATGGTCTGGGTACCCAGGTGAAAACAACGGGGAATCAAATCGACATTCAGGGGGGTACCCGATCGCGCAATGGCAATAACTTATTTCACAGCTTCGATCGCTTTAACCTTAATTCCAACCAAACCGCCGATTTTCAAGTGGATGCAGCGACCCGCAATGTCTTTGCGAGAGTTCGGGGCGGGGACGCCTCCGTCATTGATGGCTTACTAAAGCTCAGTGGCGGTTCAGCCAATTTGTACTTAATGAATCCGGCGGGAATTCTCTTCGGCCCCAATGCCCGACTCAACTTACCCGCCATGTTTTCGGCAACAACGGCCACGGGGATTGGCTTTGACCAAGGCCGCTGGGACATCCAATCCAACGAGTCTCCCGAAAAGCTCACCAGTGCGCCCACCTCCCTTAGCTTTGCCTTGACGCAACCCGGCGCGATCGTGAATACGGGCCATCTTGCAGTACAGCCGGGGCAGGGCATTCACTTGTCGGCGGGCACGATCGTCAATACAGGCACGCTACAGACTTCTGGGGGACAAATTACCCTGACGGCGGTTCCCGGTGGGCAGCAGGTGCGTCTGAGTCAAGCGGGCAGCGTCATGGGTTTGGAACTGTCTACCCAGCAACCGATCGCTCAGTGGACACCGGAAACGATCGGGCAACTCCTCACCAAAACCCAAAATATCCACCATGCCACGCAATTAGAAACCACTTCCGACGGCAAAATTCACCTGAAAGGCTCCAGTGTATCGATCGCACCGACTCCAGGAACCGTCTTGGCCTCGGGAACCTTGGACACAACTTCTGAGCACCAGGGTGGCCGGGTGGAAATTTTGGGAGATCGGGTGCAAGTGGCCCAAGCCAAAATCCAAGCTGATGGTAATACAGGGGGCGGCACGATTCTGATTGGCGGGGAAAAACAAGGGCAGGGACGAAAAATCAATGCAACGGAAACCCAGGTCGATCGGCAAAGTGTGATCAATGCCAACGCGCTTCACCAGGGAAATGGTGGGCAAGTCATTGTCTGGGCCGATCGGGATACGCAATTTGCCGGAACCATCCAAGCACGGGGAGGGCAACAGCAAGGCGATGGTGGCTTTGTGGAAGTGTCGGGTAAGCAGCGGTTGCGCATGGCAGGTACCCTGGATGCTGGCGCACCGCAAGGAACGTTGGGACAGGTTTTGTTAGATCCCACCGATATCCTGATTAGCAAAGCGGGAAGTAATACTTTACCCGCTTCCGATGCTCCGGGTGACATTTGGACAATTAGCCCCGATGCCCTTTCTAAAATTACTGGGAATTTAACCCTAACCGCCGATCGCAGTATTTGGTTTCAAGCCAGTCCCAACAGTTCGGAAAATAATGTCTCCTTGGGAGCTGGGGGACAAATTACCTTTCGAGCTGGTGCAGAGTTTCGCGCAGATGTGGCTTTGATCAGTGAAGGTCGATCGCTGCTGATTCAAGCGCCTAAAATTCAAGTGCAAACTATTAATACCACCCTAGCTCAAAATCGTCAGGGAGCGGTTACTTTGCAGGGTTTACCGAGTGATAGACTTGTTAATTCGTCTAGTAATATCTCTGGCAATGTATCTAGTAATTCATCTAGTTCTACAAAAGCAGCTCAAGTAGCTTTCCAGAATATTATTACCCCTGGTCAGAATGTTATCATTGATGCCGATCGTGTTAATGGCAACCTTATTTTAACGTCTGCTACCGATAGGGTGTTGCCTACGGGAACAGTTACAGTGACAGGAAGCCGAAAATTGAGTCTTTCGGGTGTCATTACCCAAGGACAAGATGTCACTTTGACTAGTCGCTTAGACCAAACAACAGGACAAATTCAAGTGGGGCCAGTTATCACCTTTGGTGGCTCTGTTCAAATGGCTGCGAATCGCATTCAAACAGGAATTATTTGGACGACACCTACTGGAATAACTAGCCAATTTCCTCAAGCAGGCAACATTACATTACAAGCCAATACCGATCTGGTCACTCGCCATCTTGAAGCTAATGGACAGGAGCAAGGACGTTCAGGCAATATTCGTTTAATTAATCCTTCAGGGGATGTAATAGTAGAGAGCATCCAAGCCTACGGCGGCAGTGGGGGTGGTAATGTAGAGATCCAAGGAGACAGCGTCCGCATTGTAGGAGCCCGCTACGACGAAATCGGGAAAAGTACGCAGGGGGATCCGATATATGAACCTAGCAGTATTAAAGTGGGCGAATCGTTAACGATTACCCAACGGGGAGGCATCACCAATCAGCCTTTCATTATTGGAGATGCCAGTTTGAATGGCAGCAATCGTAAAATAGTTGTTGCAGGGCAAGCGGTGGAAACAGGAACGTTTTCGCTGCAAAACCAAACGGTTCAATATCAACCGCTTAAGAACTTTACCCTAACTGCGGAGAACCGAAGTCCCTATTTCCCTGATTTAGGCGGAGGCACTCTCCTCTACCAAACCGTTGATCCCGGAAGTCGTTCAGTGTTCACGTTGGCAGATCTAGGACTGACGATTCCAGTAGACCCCGATCGCGATCAGGTGAAACTGTATCTTCGTCCAGTTGATTCTGCTCGGCAGCCGATCGGGAAACTCTTCGATGCAAGTGGCCGATTAATCACCAGCACAACTCCGATCCGCTTAACCGATCGACTCACCTATGTTGCGCCTCCCCAAGGTGGAGATCCGAGTCAGTTTGAAGTGGTTGCTCTAGATCTTCCTCCTACCATAGAAGCCCTAGAAACTGCCCCTCGGGTTTCGCTACTCTTCTCCGCTCCGCTCCTCCCCACTGAGGAACCCCCTGCTCCCAGCCTCAACACTACGAAAATTTCACTGAACTTAAATTCTTCCCTTTCCAATGTTTCCGTAGAAGAAGCTGCACGGACTGATAACCAACTGAGCCAGGAATATATTTCTGTGTTTGGGGGCGAACTACCTAAATTTGTGGATGGAACCGAGTTGGCTCGACAAATTGAAAAGCAGTTGAAAATTCGACCTGCATTAGTTTACGTTCGCACTCAATTAAATGAATTAGAATTGACGTTAATCACTGCACGGGGACGGTTTCGGAAACGGGTTCCTGTCAGCCGCGATCGCTTGTTAGATCTCGTGAAAAGCTTTCGACGAGAAATTACCAATCCTTTAAAAACCCACAGTACCAGCTATTTAGCCAGTGCCAAAAAGTTATATGAGTGGATTATTAATCCTCTCAAGGCTGATTTAGATCATCAAGCAATTACCAATCTTGTCTTTCTGCCGGAATCGGGCCTGCGGGCCTTGCCCTATGCTGCACTCCATGATGGGCAAAAATTTCTAATTGAGCAATACAGCGTAGGGTTGATGCCCAGTTTAGGATTAACCCAAACCAATTACTTAGATTTGCGCCAGAGCCGGGTACTCGCGATCGGGATTTCGGAAGTCACCCAAGGCCAACTCCCGTTACCCATGGTGAAAACAGAGCTAGCCACCATTTCCCAACTCTGGAAAAAGCAAACCACCTACCTGAATCAAGCCGCTACGTTTAACCAACTCAAAACTGCACGACAGAACCAGGACTTTCAAATTGTCCATGTGGCAACCCATGCTAACTTTACCGCCGAATCTCCTAAGGATGCTTATATTCAACTTTGGAACGATCGGTTGAAGTTAGACCAAATTCGCCAGTTAGATTGGAATAATCCCCCTGTTGAGTTGCTGATTTTAAGTGCTTGCCGAACCGCTTTAGGCAACCGAGAAGCTGAGCTAGGATTTGCGGGTTTAGCCATTCAAACGGGGGTAAAGACCGCGATCGCAAGTCTATGGTACGTCAATGACACAGCTACGATGTCCCTCATTAGCCAGTTTTACCACTCTATGCAAACCTTTCCTGTGAAGTCCGATGCACTGCGTCAAGCCCAAATGGCGATGGCGAAGGGTATAATTACCTTCAAGGATGGAAAAATTATGGGATTATCCTCAGGTGCCAGCATTAGCATTCCGAGTTCCCTTTCAACTAGTGATTCTAACTTTAGACATCCCTATTACTGGGCTGCATTCACCATGATTGGTAATCCTTGGTGAGAACAAGGTGAGAACAAGGTGCTTAGATTAATCAGATTGATGACTTTCCTTCTACTCCCTGGGATCTATTTCCTGCGATTTATTCCCTGCGATTTACTCCCTAATCTCTATTCCCTGCGATCGTAGCAACTCGATCGACTCCCAGCGCTTTCTATCCAATTGCAGTGTAGGGCCTGTTGACTACAGGCAAACCCGATTGCTGAAATTTGTGATGTGGATCAATCCCTAGCTTGAGTTTGATCTCTGTATTTTCTCTGACATCTCGTTATACTGATGACAAAAAATCAATTATTATCTCAGGTGCTCTATCTAATTTATTCACCCGACTGTCCGATCGAGGTCTTCTATCATCCTTGAGCCAAGATCCCCAACTTGGACACTTGCACCCGTTTTGTCATCGTCTACCTTCACTCAGTTTCCTGTTCCTAATTGATTGCTCAACATCCTACTGCAGTTAAAAACGCTTGGTGTTATATAGGCGTGGTTTTAACTACAAAGTTCAGAAGTCAGTTGTCATTCATCCTGAAAGCTCGTGATTGGGGGGGCGGGTTTAATCAATTTTCTGAGCTAGATTCTTTGCTAAGTGAACTTTTGAGCTAATTTAAGTCAGCGTTCATCTCTCCATATCTTGGTTTCCAATATTTCTTCTCTGTTCTATAAGATTTAAATGACTGATGGTTCCTGTTTCTCCCCTCAAAATCGTCCAATTGACCGATACGCACTTGTTTCGTGAGCGTAATCAAAATTTAATTGGCATTCCTACGGCGGAGTCTTTAGACAATGTCGTTAAGCAGGTTATGGAATTGCCCGCAATGCCAGACTTAATTTTGCTAACAGGCGATCTCTCCCAGGATGGTTCCCTTGTTTCCTATGAACATGTTTATAACAGTCTAAAGTTGCTGGATTTGCCCATCTACTGGCTCCCTGGCAATCATGATTGTCTAGAAAACATGTTGCCAATCCTCACCCAGTCTCCTTTTTTAGGGGAAAAGCAGTTTCAGCAGGGAAACTGGCAATTTATTTTATTAAATTCTCAAATTCCAGGGGATGTTCCCGGTTATTTATCCCAGGAAACCCTGGACTGGCTCGATCGACAACTCAGCCAGCTTATCAAGACCCCAACGATTCTTTCTCTTCACCATCCACCTTTTTCTTTAGAGACGGACTGGCTAGACAATAGTGCGCTCCAGAATCCCGATGATTTATTTACCGTCATCGATCGTCATCCCCAGGTCAAGCTCGTTCTGTTTGGCCATATTCATCAAGAGTTTCAGATTGAGCGTAACGGAGTGACCTATTTAGCTTGTCCTTCCACTTGCATCCAATTTGCGCGGGGAAGTGCGACCTTTGCGTTGGACAATTGTTCTCCAGGGTTTCGGTCTGTAGATCTCTATCCCGATGGGTCTTGGCAGAGTATCGTTCATCGGGTGAGCTACGATCGCCAAGTTGATATGGCTTGCCAGGATGGCTACTAGGCCCTAGGAGCCATTCAAGGTCGTGATGCAAAAATCGCTGCTGACTTGGAGTAAGTCAGTTGGATGCGCCTAGACTTGTCCTGCACTTGGATGATGACGTTCTAAGATTAACGTCACTGGGCCATCATTCTCGATCGTCACTTGCATCTTGGCCCCAAATTTCCCGGTTGCGACCTTCAGGCCACTAGCTCGCAACTTTTCGACAAAGCGATCGTAGAGTTGTTCTGCCAAGGTTGGACTGGCCGCCCGATCGAAGGAAGGGCGGCGGCCTTTGCGACAATCGCCGTAGAGAGTAAATTGGCTAACCACGAGAATTTCTCCCGCAATGTCCTGGACTGAGCGATCGAAGCGTCCTGCGTCACCCTCTGGAAAAACGCGCAGCTCTAAACATTTTTGTGCCATCCAATCCAACTCGACTTCGGTGTCGCTATCGGTAATTCCCACCAATAAATTGAGCCCACGTCCAATCTGGCCAACCACTTCCCCAGCGATCGTGACTTGGGAAGCGGACACTCGTTGCACAATCACTCTCATAGGTTACTGTGATGGTTATTACGCCGCTAAGGTTGCAACGCTGTTCAACACAAAACTCACCAAAATCAAACTTATGACTCTTGGAGGCGAGACCAGTCAAAGTGAAAGCGGGGATTGAGCAGGGATGAAACGGGCTGATTATTGCGCAGGTGTTGCTCGATAATTTGTTCAATATGTTGGGGCTTGACTTCGCAGTACCAAACCTGATCCGGCAGAATTTGCATTGAGGGCCCCAAATTACATTGACCTAGGCACCCACTCGCTTCCACTTGCACATTCTCTGGAACCGATCGTGCTTGCCATTGATCCAAAAGTTCTGCTGCACCCCGTGCCATGCAGTTTCGATATTGACAGACTAGGACTTGGCGTAGAGGGATAGTCATATTGAATAAAGTACTGGGTGAAACACTGATTGAAGTACTGAGAAAATACCAAGTGAAACCCTGAGCAAACTTTAGCGTTAACGACAGAATTACCGCCC
Organism: Alkalinema sp. CACIAM 70d; assembly: GCA_002148405.1. Taxonomy (GTDB): domain Bacteria; phylum Cyanobacteriota; class Cyanobacteriia; order Leptolyngbyales; family Leptolyngbyaceae; genus Alkalinema. The sequence continues at coordinate 85,394 of MUGG01000212.1, forward strand.
GAATCCTTTACCACGACTTTGACTCGCGATTGTTAAACAATCATTTAATTGTTGCCGTAGTGTTTCGTGATCAAGCTGTTGACCAATCAAAACGAGTTGGTTCTTACGGTCGTTGGTTTTCCATTGATCATCATCTAAAGAGAACCGTTTACCACTCAGGTGGAAAATGTGGCGTTTTGGACTTTCGTTAAACCAGAGGATGCCCTTCGCACGGAACACATTCTCGGGTAATTGGTTATCGAGGAAGTGCTGAAACTTTTTGATGGCAAAGGGGCGATCGCTTTGAAAGGACAACGATGTAAAGCCATCCATTTCTAAGTGATCGGAGTGGTGATGGTGATGATCATGGCTGTGGTGATCGTGGCTATGGTGATCATGCTCGCAATGACCATGCTCATGATCGCAGTTGGAATGATCGTGAGGCTCGTGGCTGTGGTGATCATGCCCCTGATGTGCATGCTCACAGTGGCCATGCTCATGGTCGCAATTGGAATGATCGTGATGATCATGGCTGTGGTCATGGCTGTGGTCATGACTGTGGTGTTGTCCTGACTGGCTGGACTCAGTTTCAAAATATTGATCGGATTCAAACAGCCCAACGCTTAGGAGTAAGGACAGGGGCACATTGCCCTTAGTTGTGCGGAGAATGCGTGCACCTTCTTTCATTTCACGGATCCGCACCTCTAATAAGTCCAGATCCGCTTCATCTACTAGATCTGCTTTGTTGAGCAAAATAATATCGCCATAGGCCAATTGGCTATAGGCGGCTTGGCTATTAAACAAATCCAAACTGAAGTTTTCGGAATCTACCACGGTAATAATGGAATCCAATCGGGTCAAATCCCGCAATTCCGTTCCCAAAAAAGTTAAGGCCACAGGCAGCGGATCAGCCAAGCCCGTCGTTTCCACCACGAGGTAGTCAATCTTGTCCGATCGCTCCAGAACTTTATAAACCGCATTGACCAAATCCTCATTAATGGTGCAGCAGATGCAACCATTGCTGAGTTCCACCATGGTATTGTCTTCGTCGGTTTGGATAATCAGCTCGTTATCGATCCCAATTTCGCCAAACTCGTTGACTAACACAGCGGTTTTCAGTCCTTGCTGATTCGACAGAATATGGTTCAGGAGCGTGGTTTTTCCGCTGCCCAAAAATCCGGTGATGATGGTGACGGGCATTCCGGTTTTGGGCGTATCCATGGTGTCGAGAACAGCAACTGAAGACATGGCAAGTTTGCAGCAACAGAAAGTAGTTACACTGGAATATACTTTTGGGCGATCGTTGTGCGCGATCGGGCGATCAAAGTCATCGCACCTACCCATGGTCTAGCTTACCTTAAGCAACTGTCAGGTTGTGAAAGTTCAAGTGATTTACCTCAGTAATCTTGCTTGGATCCAGCCTTGGGTTGAGGTCTAGCGATGATTATTACTTCGGCGATCGACGGCTAGATCCAGACGATCGCTTTAGCTTGTTGCGTGGAGGGATGAAACTGAAGCAGAGTTGCACTGAAATTGATCGGTCAATCGATCGAGTAGCCCATCGACTAACAAAAGGTCGCAATCGCTAGTCTATAGTTGACCCTCACGAAAGTTGACCCTCACGAACCGATGAGAACTCTAGCCATAATCTCTGCTCTAGCTAGGGGTCTAGGTTTCGTGGATTAAGCAACTCGAACTGGCCTGATTTTCTACTACCGCTGTTTTTTGCTACCGCTGTTTTTGCTATCGCTGAGTATCAATTATGTCCCTGACCCTGTACAACACCCTAACCCGTCGTAAAGAAGCCTTCCAACCCTTGGAACCGGGGACGGTAAAGATGTATTGCTGCGGGGTCACGGTTTATGACTACTGCCACCTCGGTCACGCTCGATCGTATATTGCCTGGGATACGGTACGGCGTTATCTAGAATGGCGGGGCTACCAAGTGCAATATGTGCAAAATTTCACCGACATTGATGACAAAATCCTGCGGCGAGCTAGGGAAGAAGGATCCACCATGGATGCGGTGTCAGAAAAGTACATCGCGGCCTATTTTGAGGACATGGATCGACTGAACATCCGCCGTGCAGACGAATATCCCCGCGCTACCCATACGATCGACGGCATTCAACGTCTGATCCATGAGTTAGAAACCAAGGGGATCGCCTATGCCACCGATGGCGATGTCTACTATGCTGTGCGTTCCAAGACAGACTATGGCAAACTGTCCGGTCGCAAGCTAGAGGACTTGGAAGCGGGAGCCAGTGGCCGCGTGGATGAGGAAGTGGTGAAAAAGAAGGATCCCTTCGACTTTGCCCTATGGAAAGCTGCCAAACCGGGGGAACCCTTTTGGGAATCACCTTGGGGCCAAGGGCGTCCCGGCTGGCACATTGAATGCTCGGCTATGGTGCGCGATCGCCTAGGAGATTCGATCGATATTCACGTTGGCGGGGGCGATCTGATTTTTCCGCACCACGAAAATGAAATTGCCCAGTCCGAAGCAGCCACCGGTAAACCCCTGGCTAACTACTGGCTGCACAATGGCATGGTCAACGTTGGTGGCGAAAAAATGTCCAAATCCCTGGGCAACTTCACCACGATTCGCGATTTGCTGGATAAAGGAGGCGTGGATCCTATGGTGATGCGCCTATTTGTTTTGGGTGCCCAGTACCGCAAACCGATCGACTTCACCGATGAGGCGATCGCTGCTGCGACCAACGGTTGGAAAACCCTCAAGGACGGTCTACTGTTTGGTTACGAAGCTGGCGCAACCTTGGGTTGGCAAAATGTCACGACTGCGTGGCCCCAGGATAAGTTAGATCCCCAAGCGATCGTGGCCTTCCAAACCTCCATGGATGACGATATCAACACCGCAGGGGCACTCGCTGTTTTATTCGACCTCGCGAAAAAATTGCAGCGGGAAGCGAATCTGCTGATCCACCAAGGGCAGACAGAAACTGCGTCCGACCAACTGGAGGTGCAATGGCATACTCTAGTGGCGCTAGCGGATGTCTTAGGGCTGGAGGTGCAACCGATGGTGAAAGAAGCAGAGGTGTCGGGGTTGTCTGACGATGCGATCGAAGACCTGATTGCCCAGCGATCGGCGGCGAAAAAAGCTAGGGATTTTGCCGAAGCTGATCGGATCCGAAATGATCTCCAAGCCCAAGGCATTAGTTTGATCGATCAGCCGGGGGGAGGAACTCGTTGGCACCGAACGGTCTAAGCTAACAAACGATCTAAGCTTAGATTATCCAAGTGTGGATAATCTAAGCCTGAATGGCGTTCCTTCATTTTCCCCACCATTTCCTCGATCGTCCACCTTAATGGAGAGGGAAGCGCTCTAGCAAGAGCTGCTACAATAGCCAATCTGTTGGGGATTAAAGAGTATGAATCAGGTACGACAATGATGCTGAAAGGTGACATCGTGAAATTGTAGTGGGAGAGCTGCATTCTTCATTAGTTCTTTTCTGCGTGAGTGGCTTTCTTAGCTAGTGAATACTTCCATCCTAGTTGACCAATCGGGCAAGAGAAATGATGAAAAACACAAGATTGAACCCTTTTAAATCGGGGAATCATTGTTTAAAAGTTAATTAGAATGCTTTTAAACAAATAATCAAATTTAAACCAATCTCTACACTGCTTTTTCTGAATTACAAGCTAGAAGAGTTTTGCACTTCTGGTTATTTAAAATATCAGATTCTACCGACAGAGGCTTGCCTAGGAAAGGGTTTGGCGTAGAATATGAAAACTTCTCAGTCTTAATTTGACGGGCAATGGCTGGTCAGGTTAATTATTTAATTCATAGTTCGCGTTCCTGCCTTTGCAGGAAAAGCAATGCTATGAAGAAATCTACAAGCCGAGTTTCTACCCACCTCGCCTGTGTAATTCTGCGATTAGAATTAAATTCCTGTTAATTAATTTTTGACAGGGGAACTTGCATCCGAGTCTAGCTGAAAATCGTTACCTCAGTGAGCGTCTACCACAGGCATGATTGCTGAACTTGAATCTCTGATCCAATCCGTTGATTTACCCGTGGACTGGATAGGTCTGCGATCGGTTAAAGAAACGACCACCACCCGTACTGTCCGGGATGGTTTGCCAGAAAGTAATGGCAGCACCTTGAGCCAAGGCATCATGGTGGAAGTTCTGGTGAAAGGCCAACTGGGCTATGCGGCCACCAATTCCCTGCATCCCGAGCGAGTGCGAGCAGCCCTTTGGGATGCCTACTATCAAGCGATCGCGGCGAGTGATTGGAATCTGCATCCCGTTACAGTCGCGGCCCGCCCAAAAGTGGTGGGTCAGTACGTGTCACCCTTAATTACAGACTTTGATGCGTTGGCTCCTAGCGAACTCTACGCCATTCTGACGCAAATTTGCCAACGGCTACGAATCAGTGACCAAGTTGTGCAAACCAGTGCTGCTGCCATGACTACCGAAACCGAATCTTGGTTTGTGAGTAGCAATGGATCCCAAGTTTACCAACGCTTCTTTCGTGTGGGAACCGATTATGCAGCCACAGCTCAGGAGGGATTGTGTGTCCAGCGTCGATCGGATCATGGCTGGTTTGCGCGGTGTTATCAAGGCGGGCTGGAATTTTTTGTCGAGAATGACTTATGGCAACGAGTTCACAGCATTGGAGAACAAGCGATTGAATTGCTATCGGCGGAAGAATGTCCAACGGAAACAACAATGCTAGTGTTAGCGCCAGACCAAATGCTATTGCAAATCCATGAAAGTGTGGGGCATCCGCTGGAACTCGATCGCATTCTGGGTGATGAACGCAATTATGCCGGTGGCAGTTTTGTGCAGCCTGAGGATTTCGGTCACTTGGTCTATGGATCACCGTTGATGAATATTACGTTTGATCCCACGATCGCCGGAGAATACGCCAGCTACGCCTTTGACGATACGGGGGTGCCTGCGACGCGGGAGTTTTTAATTCGCGATGGAATTTTGCAACGGGGATTGGGAAGTCTGGAAAGTCAGGATCGCCTCGGTGTGCCGGGAGTGGCCTGTGCACGGGCCAGTACTTGGAACCGTCCCCCCATCGATCGCATGGCCAATCTGAATCTTGAACCGGGAAAGACTGCCTTTGCCGACATGATTGCCAGTATTGAGCGAGGCGTTTATATGGAAGCCAACCGATCGTGGTCTATTGACGACCAGCGCCATAAATTTCAGTTCAGTTGTGAATATGCCAAGCTAATTGAAAATGGGCAATTTACAAAAACGCTGCGCAATCCGAACTATCGGGGCATTACACCCCAATTTTGGAATAGTTTGGTGCAGGTGGGCGATCGCCAATCTTGGCAAATGTATGGCACCCCCAGTTGTGGCAAAGGGGAACCCAACCAACTAATTTCCGTTGGCCATGGTTCTCCGGTAGCAGCGTTTGCAAATATTGAGGTGTTTGGAGGAGGCGCATGAATTTGGTGATGCCCCAGCGGCTAATGTCGCGTCAGTCTATTGATCTTTCGTACAATTTGGAAACCTCTTTTCAGCGGGTTGTCGAGTATTTAAACCACCAGCGACAAGGCCAGGAGCATTTTACCCTAACGTTAATTGCGGAAAAGAGCCAATTTACAAGGTTTAATCAAGCCAAAGTTCGCCAAATAGGTCAGGTGGAGGATGCGGTTCTTCGTTTGGGTTGGGTGACCAATCAGCGCAGTAGTTATCGAGAGTTTCCATTGACGGGTGATTGGCCAACCGATCGGGCAGCCGTTGCAGCTACCCTCGAATTTTTACGCTGGGAACTCCCCCAATTACCCGAAAATCCCTACCTTGTATTACCCCAAGGCGATCGGCACAGCCACGAATTAAACTTTGGCTCCCTCCTGCCGCTTCAAACCCTTGTGACGGAAGTGTTACCTGCCGTAGCCGATTTGGACTTTGCTGGGATCTATGCCGGGGGGCTGATGGTTCGGGCCTATGCCGATTCCCAAGGGCAGTTCCACTGGTTTGCGACGGAAACGTTTTCCCTGGATTATTCGCTATTTACGGGGACGGGCATGGCTGTTAAAGGTACCTTTGCGGGACAGGATTGGGATCAAGCCGCCTATTGGGAAACGATTCAAAATTCTCGGCGTCAACTCCAGCAACTCTCGCAATCCCCTCGCCGGATCGATCGGGGTCAGTATCGTACCTACTTAGCCCCCGCTGCGATCGCCGAAATGGTCTATATGATGTCTTGGGGCGGAGTCAGTGAGGCCGATATTCAACAGGGCAATAGTTGCTTTGGCGTGATGCGCAGCGGTGAGAAGCGATTATCTCCAAAATTTACGCTGAGTGAGAATTTCGCCCACGGTTCGGTGCCTCGCTTTAATGAATTTGGGGAAATTGCTCCGGCGATGCTTGCGATTATTCAGAATGGGGAGCTACAAAATACACTGATTTCTGCCAAAACTGCTAAGGAATACCAATTAGTGGCCAATGGTGCAGCAGAGGGCGAAAATCTACGATCACCAGATATTGCGCCTGGGGATCTCGCGGAGGATCAGATTCTATCAGCCCTAGATACGGGGCTGTATATTTCAAATCTGCATTATCTCAACTGGAGCGATCGACCCACGGGCCGGATGACGGGGATGACGCGCTATGCCTGCTTTTGGGTTGAAGGGGGTGAACTCGTGGCTCCGATCGAAAATCTGCGCTTTGACGATAGTTTTTATACGTTCTGGGGAGATAATTTGCTAGCGTTGACTGCTCATCAGTCGTATATTCCCGAAGTGGGCACCTATGGGCACCGGGCGATCGGAGGCACCTGGGCACCGGGTATGTTGATTGAAGACTTAACCTACACACTGTAGGCGGACATCCCTTAGCAAGAAAAAGGACTTAGAAGCATGACCTTCCAAGTCCTGAAGTACAGTGAAAACCACCGGATATAAGCTGCTCAACGGATTGGAGTCCTGGTATCGGAATCCTTGTATCGATCGTGTTTACGCAGCTTTTAATGCTGTTTTTGCCCAGAGCTTAAATTGAAATTGAGAGGCTAGCGCAGACAGAACTGCTCAGACAATAGATGCTAGTCTCCCAATTCCGAAATCCCATTGCTTGAGCGTTGCCAGGAGCTTGAGCGTTGCCAGGAGAGTCAGCCCCCTGCGATCGCGGGAACGATGCTGACTTCATCGCCATCATTCAATGCCGTTTCTTCGTTTTCCATGAAGCGAATATCTTCGCTATTAAGGTAGAAGTTGACAAAGCGTCGCAGCTTGCCGCTGTCATCGCATAGCCGCGCTTTGATGCCGGGATGCTTGCTTTCTAGTTCATCAACCAGTTGCGCAATCGTGCCCGCATCACAGTCGATCGCGGCTTGATCACCAACAAACTTTTGCAGAGGGGTGGGAATTAGAACCTTGATTGCCATGTCTCGAAAAATTACTGCTAGGAAGGATAGATGGACAAACTTAGATTCTGGGCGCTATGGGGGCAACCCAGAATCTGAAACTCAAGCTTTAAACTTACACCAAAACTTGCTGCCACTCGAGACGATCCAGGGTGCGAGACCGCTCCAACGCCCGTTCAAAGCTGTCCAACTTGGGTTCGATCGTCAGGGGCTCGCCGATGTAGCCTTGAACTGCCTCTTGGGTTTTGAGGCCGTTGCCTGTGATGTAAGCGACGGTGACTTCTTCGGGATCGATTTTTCCGGCTTCCACGAGTTTCTTCAGCGTGGCGATCGTCGTGCCGCCGGCGGTTTCGGTAAAGATCCCTTCCGTTTCTGCCAGTAACTTGATCCCTTCAACAACTTCGGCATCGGTGACCGATTCAATGTTGCCATTAGTCTTCTTGGCAATGTCGAGGGCGTAGATTCCATCGGCGGGGTTGCCGATCGCAATGGATTTGGCAATGGTATTGGGTTTCACCGGAGAAATGAAGTCGCGGTTTTCGCGGAAGGCGCTGGCAATGGGGGAGCAACCCTCTGCTTGGGCCCCACTGAAGCGGACATGCTTGTCTTCCACTAAGCCCACCTCTACAAATTCGCGGAAGCCTTTGTAAATCTTGGTGTAGAGCGATCCAGAAGCCAATGGCGCAACAATATGGTCAGGCAGTTGCCAACCCAGTTGCTCAATCACTTCATAGCCCAGGGTCTTAGAACCTTCAGAGTAGTAGGGCCGTAGGTTGATGTTGACGAAGCCCCAACCGTGGGTATTGGCTACTTCTGAGCAGAGACGGTTGACTTGGTCGTAATTGCCATGCACCGCCATTACGGTGGGATTATAAATCAGCGTTCCCAATACCTTCCCGGCTTCCAAATCCGAGGGAATGAAGACGCAGCAGTCCAACCCGGCATGGGCTGCGATCGCAGCGGTGGAGTTAGCCAAGTTCCCAGTGCTAGCGCAGGAAACCGTGGTGAATCCCAATTCACGAGCCCGAGAGAGCGCCACAGAAACCACCCGATCCTTGAAGCTGAGGGTGGGCATGTTGACCGCATCGTTTTTGATGTAAAGCTTTTTCAAGCCCAGACGACGGGCGAGACGGTTCGCTTCTAATAAAGGAGTCATCCCCGTTCCCACATCAATGTAGTTATCGGTGGCGACGGGAAGAAAGGCCCGGTAGCGCCAGATGGAGTTGGGGCCAGCCTCAATCGTTTCGCGGCTAACGGTCTGCTTCAGCTTTTCGTAGTCATACTTCACTTCCAACGGGCCAAAGCACAGTTCGCAGACGTGAATCGCTTTGGCTTCGTATTCTGCCCCACACTCTTTACACTTGAGGGCTTCAAAGGCAGCGGTGAAGTTTTGAGTATTGTTCAGGGAAACGGTGGCGGTCATGGCTTAAAACTCCCGTTAGATAAGGGCTTTGCGGTTTTTCACTGTATTTGAGCACTGATAGTATCACGGGGTTTTTACGCACGTCAAATATAGCCGACTTTTTTAGTCGGAATTGATTTTGTCTGTCCACTTAGCCCCCACTCACTGGCGGGATCAAGACCACTTCGTCACCGTCCTGAAGTAGGGTTTCTGGAGAAACAAAGGCTAAGTTGACCCCAAATTGAGTCAGGTTTCGCCAAGCTTCCAGTTGTGGATGTTCGGCCAGGATGCGATCGAATAGCTCTCCCACGGTCATGCCTTGCGGAAGCTGCCAATGGAGGTCGGCGCACCCGTAGGCTTCTTGATACACCGCAAAGAGCTTAATCGTGATGTGAATCATAAGTTTCTGCTATCTCAAAGGGTTGAATTTTCGGCAGTTGTGTTCCAAACTGACTGGTTTCAGGCATAATCAACCTTCCGGTTGCCTTGATATTTCTGAGCGTGTCTGACCTCTTAGCTTTCATAGCTTTCATTGTCACGCGATCCTCGTCCCATGATCTTCAAGGGTGTGCGATAGCGATTACTCGATGCTTGAAGTGCTTGACTTACGCATGAGTGCTTGGCTCACGGAGGCTGGCGCTCCAGTTATCTAGACCTACAAAGCTGGGGGTGACATTATGCCGGGGCTGATCTTATTTCAGCCGATCGTCAATCATCCCCTCAACTTCTCCACAGTTTTCTGTAGTTGCAGTCAATATCGTCGGAGGTATCGGAAGTAGAATGACTAGAGATGGTGCCCTAATCTGTTGCTGATAATTTGTTTCTGACTGTTGCTCACTGTTGCCAATAAGTGGTATTTCCCTGACTTGTTGTTGACCGTTGTCGATCGGATTTTTTGAATCCGTCCTTCTCCTGATTGCCAGAGTGCTCCTTCCCTATGATTTACTGTTTGAATCCTGACTGTAAGCAACCGCTCAATCCTGACGGTGTTGAGCAGTGCGAAAGCTGTGGTAAAAAGCTGGTACCCCTGCTTCGAGCCCGCTATCGTGTCTTGCGTACCTTGGGGCAGGGGGGATTTGGTAAGACCTTTTTGGCAGTGGATGAGGATCGGCTCAAGGCAAAATGTGTCATCAAACAGTTTTCACCCCAACTTAAGGGGACTAAGGCCCTGGAAAAGGCCATTCAATTGTTCGAGCAGGAGGCAATACGTCTCTACGAATTGGGGGAACATCCTCATATTCCTGCGCTGTTGGCCTACTTTGAGCAGGATAGTCGCCTGTACTTAGTTCAACAATTTATTGAAGGGCCGACTCTAGCTCAGGAGTTGGCTAAAACAGGATGCTTCGGTGAACAGAAAGTTCGAGAAGTCTTGGCGGGTCTGCTGCCGATTTTAAAGTTTGTCCACGATCGCAATGTGATTCACCGGGACATTACCCCTGCCAATATTATTCGCCGCAAGTTAGATCACCGCCTCGTTTTGATTGACTTTGGAGTGGCCAAGTTACTGCAAGAGAGCGGGACTTCCATTCAACCCGGCACCAAGATTGGCACGGAAGGGTATGCACCGATTGAGCAGCTGCGCAGCGGCTGTGCCTATCCCGCCAGTGATATCTATAGCTTGGGTGCAACTTGCCTCTATCTCATGACCCAAACCAAACCCGAGGAACTGTATGATCCTCTGCGGGGTCGATGGCTCTGGCGAGAAAATTTAGAACAGCGGGGGGTTACGTTTACAGATGGGATTGGGCGGATCCTCGATCGCATGTTGAAGGATCTCGTCAGCGAACGGTATCAATCTGCCGCAGAAGTCATGCAAGACTTGCGGGTAGCGCTTTCTCAACCCTTGATTAATCCTGAGAGAAAACCAGCTACGTCCCAATCCTCGTCAAATGTGACGCAGTTGCCCCTTTCCCAACAATCCTCGGGTGGCCAGCCAACCTCCAGCGATTTCCTCTCGGATAGCATTAGTGATCTTCCAACGACAGGGTTTCGGGCCCATCCTATTAGCGGTTCCCCCTCTAGCTCGGGAACGACGAGGTCATCAGGAATACCCACGTCTTCCTCCCAAGCTAGCAGCGGCACTAGTAGCGGCACGCCCTCCTCTAACCCCCCTTCCAGTAGCCCCTCCGTGCCTCCCAGTAGCCCTTCCGGTTCCCCAAAAGCTTCGCAGTCCCTCCCAGAGAGATTTTCCAGTGCTCAAGCGGCTTCTGGTCATCGGGTGACGGGTGGTGATAGCGATTCATTGTGCATTAATGTTCTGAAGGGCCATTCCTCTTGGATCTTAGCCCTAGCCGCTAGTCCCAACGGGCAGGTTTTGGTCAGTGCTGGATTAGATAATCGCATCATTGTTTGGGATTTGGTGAGTGGTAACCAAATGATGGTGTTGGAAGGCCATCACAAACCTGTTAATGGGCTAGCGTTTACCCCCGACGGTAAAACGATCGTCAGTTGTAGTGACGATACGACGATTAAATTATGGGATACCTCTTCCGGTCGTTTGCTGCGGGTCTTAAAGGGGCATATCCGGGATGTGACTTCAGTGGCTGTGAGTCCCGATGGCCAGTTTATTGCCAGTGGCTCTGAGGATCGCACCGTCTGTATTTGGCGGCTCAGTACGGGGGAATTGCTACGGAGTTTTCCAGGGGTTTCAGCGATGGTGAAATCCGTTTGCATTAGCGCCAATGGTCAATTCATCGCTAGTGGCGGGTTGGATAATCAAATTAAAGTTTGGAATTTGAATGCAGGAACGTTGGTGCAAACGCTCACGGGCCATGTGAATTCTGTAATGTCCGTGGCCATGAGCGAAAATGGACGATTTTTAGCCAGCGGTAGTAAAGATCGATCGATTAAAGTTTGGAATACCCAAACTGGGGAATTGATTCGATCGCTGCAAGGCAATATGGACACCGTGAACGAGGTCGCTATGAGTCCCGATGGGCGCTTTTTAATCAGTGGGAGTAGCGATAAAAGTGTGCGGGTGTGGCGATTATCGACGGGGGATCCTGTGGTGACGTTGATGGATCATACGAGTCCAGTGAATGCCATTGCCATCAGTCCCAATCAACGCTGGTTTGCTTCGGCGGGATCGGATAGTACAGTGCGGATTTGGTCAATGAAGTTTTAGGTTGGAATCAACAGCTTCATTGACACGACCTTCTCTACACCGATCTGACCCACATTTCCCCCACAGAGGGATGAGTTTCCCCGGAGGTGCTGTGAACGCTGCCCGTTCGTTTGACTATCTTTATCGTCGGTCTGGTTATCGTGCCTGGGATCGCTACTATCGCCAGCAGCACATTTTACGATCGCAGTAGGGATTTGCCCAGGATCCAGATCCAGAGTCACCCACGTTTTTTGTGCAGCCGATCGGGTGTCAAGGTTGCGTTCATTACCATGGTGTGGCCTACGGGATGAACCGAGAGCAACGATCGCTGTTGGTCTGTGGTTTTCATCCCATGGGTTGGCAACAGGATTCCCCTTGTCCCGATCTTCAAGCAGAGTTGTAAAGCTTCGATTAAAAACTTCAATCAGAAACTTCAAGATTAATTGCGAATTGAGGGGTTGGGCTGATGTAGATCATTGCAGTGCGTTAGGACTGTACTGGGACGATTTGGTGATGGGTCGATCGCGCGAAGTTGACGGGGAACGATCGTGACCCGAGAGCAGCCACTAGGTGAGATGGGAAGGTCAATCTATGGAAACCGTGAATTCAGGAACCGCTTATTTGCTTTGGCTCCTTTGTTTTTTTGGAATCTGTGGTGTACAACGGTTCTATACCAATCGTCCCATTAGTGGATTGATTTACCTATTCACCTTTGGATTGTTTGGGATTGGACAATTGGTGGATTTAATCTTGATTCCCAAGTTAGTGGCCGATCGTAATGCCGTGCTCCAGCAGCAAAAAATTCGTAACTTGGCGGCTTATGAGCTAGACCGATCGGTTCAGCCCTTGGTGCCAACAGTCACTCCTATGCAGAAGCTCCTGCAAGCGGCCAAGCACCACCAGGGCCAACTCTCGATCGCCCAAGCTGCGATTTACACCGAGCTAGAGCCGGAACAGGTGAAGGAACTGTTGCTGGAAGCAGTGCGGATTGGCTGTGCCGAAATTACCAATGATCCTCAAACAGGCGCGATTCGCTATTACTTTGATATTTAGGCTGATAGATATTTAGGCTAAATCTTTCAGCTAAATCCTAAGCCCCAGCTAGCTAAGCCCCCAAGAGCGTCGTGGCTCTGGCCATAAATCCCGCTTGGTTCAGAGCTGCTACCGTTGCAGCACTATCTTTGACCCGGAATTGTTGGCCAAAGCGAACAAATTGGCGGCGATCGTTGGCCGAAACGACGGCAACGACAGGCACTTTAGCACTACGGTCTTCACTGGTTTGCGATTTCAAGATACTCCGCAGGCGATGTTGTTCCGCTCCATCACTGGCCTTTTTCAGATCGAGTTCCACCATCACCAGTCGTACCTGATCGATCGGTTCCGCATCGTCAATGATGAACTGCACTTGCTCATCCCGCCGATCGACCGTGCCCCACACCATCAAGCGGGCATCCGGTTGCATTAAATAGCCAACTTTTTCAAAGGACTTCGGAAAGACCACCGCTTCCGTTTGACCCGTCAGATCTTCCATCTGGACGATGCACATCGGATCGCCTTTTTTTGTGGTAACGTGCTTCACTCCGATCAGCATCACAATCGCGCTGACACTTTGTTTATCGGGCATATCCTTCAGGTCACCCAAACTGATGGGAGCCAGAACTTTAGCCGATTTCCCGATCGTTTTTAACGGATGGTCGGAAATATAGAAGCCCAAAACTTCCTTTTCTAACCGCAGCCGTTCCTGCTGGGGATAGTCCGCCACTGGAGCTGCTTTCGGAGCTGATTCCACCGTCGATCGGGGCGTGGCGGAAACCGTGGCCATGTAGTCGAACAGATTGCCCTGACCAATTTCCCGATCCTTGGCCCGCGACTGCGCCCAGTCCAACACCACTTCCAAATCCTTAATCAATTGGTGGCGGTTGGGATCAATACTGTCGAAGGCTCCACAGTAAATCAGCGATTCTAAAGCCCGTTTGTTTAATGTGCGGCTATCGACCCGATCGCACAAATCCGCCAGCGACTGGAACGGGCCGCCCTCTTCCCGTGCTTGCAAAATCGCTGACACAGGCCCAAACCCGACATTGCGCACCGCTGACAGGCCAAACAAAATATTGCGGCCATGGGGGGTAAAGTCCACACCCGATCGATTGATATCCGGCGGCAGTACCTCAATGCCCATGGATTGCGTGGAGGCAATGTAGCGCTGCACCTTGTCCTGATCGCCACTGTTGGCCGTCAGCAGCGCCGCCATGTATTCCACGGGATAGTGCGCTTTCAGGTAAGCCGTCTGATAGGTGACGTACCCGTAGGCTGTGGAGTGGGACTTGTTAAAGCAATATTCCGCAAACAGAACCATCTGGGCAAACAGATCCGCCGCCACCTTTTCATCAATACCGTTTTTCTTGGCCCCAGCGACAAAGATTTCCTGGTGCTTTTCCATTTCGGCTTTCTTTTTCTTACCCATGGCGCGGCGCAGCAAATCCGCTTCTCCCAGGGTGTAGCCGCCCATATCCTGGGCAATTTTCATGATCTGCTCCTGGTAGACCATGATGCCGTAGGTTTCCTTGAGGATCGGCTCCAAAACCTTGTGTTCGTAGGAAATTTGTTCCCGTCCGTGTTTCCGGTTAATGAACTTGGGAATCAGCCCCGCATCCAAGGGCCCCGGTCGATACAGCGCTAGGACGGATGAAATATCTTCAATCCCAGAGGGCTTAAGATCCCGCACAATCTGTCGCATCCCAGAAGATTCCAACTGGAACACCCCTTCCAAATCGCCTCGGGCCAGTAACTTGTAAACCTCCGGATCTTCCAAGGACAGCCGATCGAGGTCAATTTCTTTTTGATAATTCTGCCGCACCAAGTCCACAGTTTTTTGGATCATGGTCAAGTTCTTCAGGCCCAGGAAGTCCATTTTCAGCAGACCCAGGGACTCAATGTCTTCCATGAAGTATTGAGTAAAGACCGCTCCATCATCGTTTTTCTGGAGGGGCACAATTTCATCTAGCGGTTCCGCAGAAATCACCACTCCCGCTGCGTGGATGCCTACACTCTTGTTGGTACCTTCGATGCGAATAGCGGTATCAATCCAATCTTTGTAAGTAATCGTTGTTCCGGGAACGATCGCGCCACTGTCGTATTTCTCTTTGAATTCCTTCGTGGGGGTGTCACTGGAGATCATTACCTTGAGCTTAGTTGGCTTACCCCGCATTACCGGAATCATTTTCGCCATTTTGTCCGATTCGCTGTAAGGCACATTCAGCACCCGCGCCACGTCCTTCAGCACTGCCTTGGAAGTCATGCGGTTGTAGGTAATAATCTGCGCGACCTTTTCTTCGCCGTACTTGCGCGTCACATAGTCGATGACTTCTTCCCGCCGATCGATGCAAAAGTCCGTATCAATATCCGGCATCGATCGCCGTTCTGGATTGAGAAAACGCTCAAACAGTAAGCCGTGGTGGACTGGATCGATGTTGGTAATGCCTAGGGCGTAAGCGACCAGGGAACCCGCTGCCGAACCACGCCCCGGCCCTACGGGAATGTTGTTATCACGGGCATATTTGATGTAATCCCAAACCACGAGGAAGTAGGCATCAAAGCCCATTTGCTGCATCAGTTGCAATTCGTATTCCAAGCGATCGCGATAGTCCTGGGAAATTTCTGCATAGCTGGAGACTTGGAAGCGATCGATCAAGCCTTTGCGGGTCACTTCTTCAAAGTAACTCGCCAGGGTATAGCCTGTGGGCACGGGATAGTCTGGAATACGGGGTTCTCCTAGAATGTTGTAGTCTTCAATCTTTGCAGCAACTTCTAAGGTATTCGCGATCGCAACTTGCACCACATCTTCCGGCAAGTGATCGCGGAATAACCAACTCATTTCCTCAGCGGATTTCAAATATTCCGTTCCGGTATACCGTAGGCGTTTCTCTTCGCTGATTAACTTACCCGTTTGGATGCAGAGCAACGCATCGTGGGCTTCAACGTCATAGCAGGAAATAAAGTGGGAATCATTGGTCGCCACCAGCTTGATATCCAATTCCTGGGCAATCCGCACAATTTCGGGATTGACGACCCGCTCTTCCGGCAAACCGTGGTCTTGGATTTCTAAGTAATAATCATCCCCGAAACGATCCTTATACCACTGGGCCACCCGCCGCGCCACGTCCCCACGGCCTTGCAAAATCGCCTGGGGAATTTCGCCCCCTAGGCAAGCGCTAGTGACAATCAGCCCTTCTCGATATTGTTCTAAGTAGTCTTTGTTGATGCAAGGCCGACCAAATAGACCTTTCCCCTGTTGTCCCTTCAGGTTGGAAATCGTGGTCAGCTTTACTAGGTTTTTGTAGCCAATTTTATTTTTTGCCAGAACAATTTGGTGATAGCGGGGGCGGCGCTCCTGTTTCGTAATGTCACCATTGATGATGTACATTTCATTGCCCAGAATCGGGCGGATGGGCTTGCCTTTGCAGACCTTCAGCATTTCGATCGCCCCGTACATGACGCCATGGTCTGTCAGCGCGATCGCGGGCATTTCCAGTGCGATTGCGCGATCGATCAAATCCGGTAACTGGCTAGCACCATCGAGAAGGCTGTAGTCGCTATGGATATGCAAACCAACAAAAGACATGGCGTTTCTCTGGACGTTTTTCAAGGCTGAAACAGGCTGAAACCACAACAGACTGCAAGCTAAGGGAAGCCTGTTGAGCAACCCTTAACTCACATTGCTAGAGGGTACTCGCTAGAGGGACTCTGCAAAGGGTAATCAGATTATAGTCACTATATGTAGTAGGTCAATAGTTTTACAAAACTATTAGTAGTGCTATTAGGGGGAATAGTCCAAATCATCTTGGGGGCTTACCCTGCGCTAGAAATTTTGCTGTAGCGGATCCCTAGAGGGCCTATCTCCCTAGAAAGTTTACCGACCTAACTCCTTCCTAGATGGTACTTTCGTATTAAAAGAGAGTCAAGAAAGCGAATATTAAAGAAAGCAGAATTAGTTTACTGCAAAACCGTTGCTGCAAAACTGTTACTGCAAAACCGTTACTGCAAAACCCTGGGCTTGGGTACTCAGTCAATTGCCAGCTTGAGCGATCGCGGGATGCAAGACCAACTTCTTGTAGGATTGGGAAGGATGCAAGCTGTGATTGTTCTCACTTGCTGGCTCAATCCTTGGAATTTTGACTGGAATATAGACCATGAATCCTGCGATCGCGCTCATTCAGACCGTCTTTCAAGCCCCACCCAAGCCCTTTGATCCCATTAACCAAACGCTGAAGGGCTGGGCCGTTTACTGCCTGCGCGATCGGGGATTTAAGGTGGTCACGTTTTCGCCCAAAGCAGACTTTGTGGTCGAGAGCAAAGCTGGTGATCTCTTGTTCAAAGTCACCCAAGATCCTGAAGCAGTGGACTCAGAGAAAGTTGGCTGGATTGTTGTGGCGCGATCGGGTGGGTCTGCTGAGGTGATTCCTCCAGCAAATGTTTAATCATTCTGCGCAACCGATTGGTTCGTCAACTTTAACTGGCTCGTTAACTTTAAAATGACGGAGCACCAAAATGACGGAGCACAGCCTGCCCTTACTATCCCATCGCCGGGATAAAAGTGACCCCGCTTGGCAACGTAACCTATAAACTCCGAAAGACTTGGGAGAAATATTGCTGGTACAGTTCGCAACTGGGAACAATTTGGTGAGACCGAACCTGTACCAATCCTTTGCTTTGGAGCTTGAAGGCTAAAATGGGCTCCAGAGTGATCGGGGTCTCCGACAAAACGACTTGCCGAAAGGCTTCCAGTAGCTCAGGGTACTGCTGGAGCTCGGACAATTGTTGTCGCAGATAGGAACTGTAAATCCCATCGGGGGAGAGGGCAGAACTGGCGAGTTGCTCAAGGCTGACTCGCTCAGTGCTGAGGTAATAAATGGCTAAATGAGTCAGGTGCGTATTTGCCCCAACCAATTTAAGGACTTGGCGGGCGACTTCAGCAGAATTGGGCAAGTGGTAGCGCTGAGCCAGATCCTGAACTTGGGATTCGGTGAATCCGGGCAAATCCACCATCAACCCTGCATTAAAGGGCGACTGGGCGATGCTGAGGGGGACATAGACTTCGGTGGAATGAATTAGGATGAGCCGAAGCTTCTGCCAAAGTTCACTACGATCGTCGCCATAGCGGGCTTTTTCATACCAAGCTCGCAAAATACCGAAAAAGTCCGATGCTACTTCGGGATATTCAAAAACTGCATCGATCTCATCGAGGGCTAGCACTAAGGGTCGATCTAATGCAGGCAGCAAATAGGTTTCAAAGTAGTGGGTACAGTTATAGCTTGCGCCAAACAGGTCATCCCAGCATTCTCCCAGGCGATTAGGCAATTCCAAATCCCGCGTTACAACGGCACAAAACCACTGCAAAAAGCGAGATAAATCCCTAAAAATACTGGCATCAGCAAGACGCAGGTTGAGCATTACCGTAGCGAACTGATTTTCCCGCGCTTGCATTAGGGTTCGCGCCACCAAGGAGGTTTTTCCCATTTGCCGAGGAGCCTTCAGGCGTACTAGTCCGCCCGGTTGCAGAACCGCCTCGTAGCACAGCCCTTCGGCAGGCGATCGAGAAATGTAGAATGGCGAATCTACTGCGAGTTGTCCGTTGGGTGGTAATAGGGGCCGTTGTGCGGTAACTGTGCTTTCAGAGTCGGTGTAGTCATCAGGATTCAGCACCAGTTCAAAGGCGCGGAAATAACAATCCAAGGTTTGGTGATCGACCGGAACTTTGCGGCCTCTAACCCTGGCTAAGGTATTAGAGCTCAACCCTGTGCGATCGCTGAGATCTTGAAGCGTGTAGGGCTTTCCTGCATTGTCTTGCTGACTTAAGCGCATTTCCGCCGCCTGTAAACGCTGCCAACCTTTGGCACTAAGCAGAATACCTCGTTTACGTTTTGCGGGTTGATTTGACTGGGACATGTTGGTCAACATGAGAGAAGGCTTTATTGGAGCATAATTATGGACAAAAATGATTGAACTGTTCTTAAGCGAACAAATTCTACTCTCAAGAAGAAAGAACTTAAGTTGTGATTCAGTGAGTGGCTTGTTCCATAACGATGACTTACCCAGAAAACTTATAGATTACAGACTACTCTGTTAAGGAACTCTATGGATCAAAGAATAAACAGGAATCATGACATAGGGTAAGTACCGATAGACATAGGTATCCCTCAATTCAGTAGTATCACTAGATACAGTCCAGTCTTAAGGGACTGGCCATCCTTATTACTGGTGGGACTGCCCCCGCCAAAACTGACTCCTCCCAACGAGAGTAACTTGAAGTTAGAAAGACTAAGTTAAAGAGATAAGCCACAGCCGCTAATGCTACTTTCCTCGATCTCCTGGTGCTTACAGGTATTCCATGAATACAGGTACCATTCAATACAGGTACTAGTAGTTTACAGGGAATCAAGACTGTCAGCATTCCAACAAACTTCGATCGAACCTGAATAATCGTGCAGTCTAAAACCCTCTCTTCAATCATAAATCGCTTAAATCACTGAAATGAGGTATGAGGCTCCCTTGTTGTACTACGAAGTCCCTTGTTCTCTACTAATCTGGTGGAGTCACAAGCTACTTCTCAATTATTGACGGTTTCTAATCTCTACATTTTTATTGGCTCGCGGTTATTGGCTCGTGAAGGCTGTAAACCGGAGTGTGTTCATAAATCAGCTCAGATTGCTATATTCAAATTGCTATGCATCGACATAGAGCCTATCTGAAATCTATGGCTAGAATCTTAACTTCACAAGACTTTTAGCATAATTCGAGAATTCATCTTGAAAATGCGCTCCCAGAAAGGGTTACAGCAAAGATCCCAAATAGGTTTCATAGCAAAGAAATTGCATTTGATCTAGCCTAGTGAGTTTGATGATTCGCTAACTATATTTAGATAATATTTGGAAAAAATAAGTTATTTGGACAATAATGAGTAGCTCTGCTTTTTTGGGGTGGAATCGAGTCTCCAAAGGGTCGTACTGGAAAATCAATATACCTGTGTAACTTGTGATACTGATGTGATTCTTGTCAATGTCACGCGTGATAGTAATTTGTTCCTGGAATGCTAAGGGCTGTCATCAGTTAGATTCCAGATGCCCTGGCAGTAGAGATTTTAGCCCCTAGCCTGTGATGTTGAGATGGAGAAGAGTGCACACAGTAAGGCTCATCATCATAACCAGATATCCCGCAAGGGCATAATAAGACTGTCTATACTTGGATTGTCCAGATAGGTGCCAGCAAAATGGTATCCATGCTGTTAGGTAATCATTGGCGGAGCGGTTAAATTATTGGTTAGACATGGCGACTGCTAGGATTTAGCTGGATCCGCGAGTCTTGTACCTAGGAAATTCAATCATCCGACTTGAACCATTCGTTTCATCAAACTTGAACTATTTGTTCGATAAGTTTGATAGGGTGATCCATTTTGCCGATATGATTGACGATCGTGCATAGTCTAGAAGTTGTAACCTCTATGAATTCTGCTTTTAAGATGCTTTACGGATTGCTATCTATAACAGATCATGAAATGAAGAAACAGAAATCTTGATCAAGCTTTGTTCTGTTAGGAAAGATCTCAGCACTTGATAGGAAAACAGCTCTTTTGTGAATTTAACTGTTGTATATCGTGATGTATTTCGTCAAAACATTGCAACTTACACTTAAGTCGTTAATCTTGATGTATTGTAGCCATGATTTCACGAAGTTTGGCAACACTTGAGTCACTCTTTCAGTCGGTGTTATGTAGTGCATTTATGTCATACGATTCAGAGCTCTTCCAAAAATCTTGCTTACGCTTGGCCTAAGTACAATCTTTTTAATTTAGCATTAGATTAATTCAGCATTAGGTTAATTCAGCATTAGCAGTTAGAAGAAGCAATTTTTTAAGTAGGGTATGCCGATGATGGTCAGTATGCATATCTACGTACCTCGCTTTCCTCATTAAGTTATTAAGTTTACATAAGGGTAGACAAAAATACTTGCCATAGGAATGAGATCCCTCACTAGAATGCAAAGGGAAGAACTGCAACAGTTTCAGAAGGGATTGGGAAAATGGGGGTTCATGCCAAGCAATGGGGAACAGCAGGATTGGTGGTGGCAACCGTCCTAGGGTGGCCTGGTGTAAGTCTCGGTCAGTCTGCGATTTCTGTGCGGGTACAGAAGTGGCTGCAAGTCCAAGAGATTTCAGGGACAGTCACGATTGCCACACCTCGAGGGACACGCCCCGCTAAAATAGGGGACCGCTTACAAGCAGTTGGTGACAGTATTACAACCGGGCAGCAATCGCGCGCCAAATTATTGGTAGATACAGCGATCGGGACGATCGAGGTTGCGGAAAACACCAAGCTACAAGTGCAAAATCTCAGTGCAGTCACTGATCAGGGACGAATTACTCGATTAGTCATGCCCTATGGTCGGGCAAGGTTAAAGTTACGAAAATTTACGTCCCCCAATTCCCGATTGGAAATTCAAACCCCTGCGGGTATCAATGGTGTTCGAGGCACAGAGTTTGGGTTAGCCATTCAACCCAGTGGAAAAACTGGCGTGGCCGTTCTCGAGGGAACAGTGGCCAGTGAAGCTCAGAGCCAAGAGGTTAGTGTACCGGGTGGGTTTCAAAGTTTTACGGTACCTGGGAATGCTCCGGCCCCCGTAGTCTCACTTAGGGAAGATACCAATTTGAACTATCAACTGCAAAAATTGGTGAATAGAGGAATTCGGCGCATTAAGCTTGTAGGCCAAGTTGACCCAGTTAATCTCGTGACTGTCAACGGTACCCCCCTAGATACCAATGCAACTGGTCAATTTACTGTGTTCTTTCCTGCCCCCTCCCATCTAAAAATTCAGGTTGTGGTTACAACACCACTGGGTACAGAAAAACGATATGACATCGCGCTTTAGGGAGTATATATGGCGGCTGCTGCCGGGAGGGATCACGGCAGTGACCATGGGGCTTCTCCTGGCGGCTGGGGCCCTCAAGCCTCTGGAATTGCTTAGTTACAACACGTTGTTTTGGCTGCGCGGGGAACGATCGTGGGACGATCGTGTCGTGCTAATCACGATCGATGATGACAGCATTCGTCGTTTAGAACGATTTCCTTGGCGCAGACAATACTATGCTCAATTAATTGATGTGTTAACTAAGAGCAATCCGAGCGTGATTGCCTTTGACTTAATTTTTTCAGAATCCAGTCCTGACGATGCCCAGTTAGCAGAGGCCATGTTGCGCAATGGACGAGTTGTTCTCGCCCAGGCAACGGATGCCAATGGCTTACCGCTCCAGCCAGTGCCTATTCTCCAAGAGGCTGCTATTGCCACCGGCCATTTGTTTGGGCAACCGGATCTTGATGGAATTACGCGCAAGGTGCCGCTTCAAGGCAAAGATGATTTAAGCCTAGGAGCCATGGCAACTCAAGTTTATAGTCTGGTGAATCAGCCCGTTGCGCTTCCTGATCTAACCCAACCTTTTTGGGTGAATTGGCCTGGACCAGTTCGGCGGTTGCAGCAATATTCCTTTGTGGATGTTTTGGAAGGACAAGTTCCGGCCAGCGCCTTCCAAGATAAGTTGGTTTTTATTGGGGTGACGGGAACGGGCTTTGACACGATGTTGACGCCCTTTGATCAGTCTCCTCCCACGACCGGGGTTTATCTCCATGTAGCCGTTGCCTCCAATTTGCTTCAGGGCAATTCTCTACAGGTCTATTTCAACCCGATCTGGACTGCAGTGTTGTTACTTTTAATGCCGGGATTTAGTTTGATTCTGAGTCTATGGCGAACGGAGATTCAATTGGCGATCGGCACAACTTGCTATGGTATCTGGATTGCTACAGCATTAATGCTATTGCATCACAATATTTGGATCCCTGTGGCACTTCCCGGTAGTCTTTTTGTTGGCACAACGATCACAGTAGCGCTGTGTGAGCGATTGCGCATGAACTGGTTTTTACAACAACACGTTCGCTATCTCTGGGAAGCCTATGTGCCTGATTTAATGCAGCAACGACCTGATTGGCAGCCCGATCGCTTGCTGTTACCGTCTTCCCATCCTACCTCTATCCGTGCTGTAGTGCACCTAGCCAACCTTGCAGAAGAATTGGGGCGATCACAATCCACCCAAAGTGCAATTTCTCGCAGTTTATCCGTTGGCCTAGTGGCGTTGGATATTAAAGGTAATGTTTGGTTTTGTAATGCACTGGCTGAGGAATGGCTTGGCGTTGAGGTTGGTCAAAATCTTGAAGCGGTTTTAGTGCCCAGTTGGTACAGTGCGGATCAGTGGCACCAGGATGTTTGGTTCCTTTGTCGGGGCCAAGCCATTGAGCCTCATGAAGTGGAGTATCGCGATCGCTACTATAGTTTAACGCTACAACTTTTAGAATATAAGCAATCTAAAAAGGTCACTGATTTTGCATTGATGCCTCAACAGGGATTGTTATTGGTGATTGAAGATATCAACGACCGTAAACAAGTAGAGCGGAATCTCGAAAAACAAGTTCAAGAACTAGAACGCATCAGCCAACTCAAGGATGATTTTCTGAGTACGGTATCTCACGAACTGCGCACACCTATTACAAATATGCGCTTAGCTATTCAAATGCTGAAAGTGGCACAATCTGATAAGCAACGACAACAGTATCTAGGCATTCTAGAACAGGAATGTCATCGAGAACGGGATTTAATTAATGATTTGTTAGATCTGCAACGACTAGAATTAGGCCAAAATATTTTAGAGTTATCTGCGCTGAATCTCACCATTTGGCTACCCGAGGTTGTGGATTCCTTTGAAGCACGGACTCGCACCCGGCAACAACATTTATCCTGTTATGTTGAATCTGATATTCCCGAGATTTTTACGGAAGCCAAAAGTTTAGAACGTATTCTAGTGGAATTGATTAACAATGCCTGCAAATATACGCCACCTTTAGGAGAAATTCGGATTTTTGCTCGGCGACTCAACGGCGATCGTGTGTTGATTTCAGTCCGGAATACGGGTGTAGAAATTTCACCGCAGGATCAAGTGCAGATTTTTGAGAAGTTCTACCGAATTCCCAAGGGCGATCGCTGGCAGCAGGGAGGCACGGGGCTCGGACTGGCTCTGGTCAAACGCTTAACTAGTCATTTGCAAGGCATTATCCAAGTACAGAGTGAGAATTTGGTGACTGAATTTACGATCGAACTTCCCATCAGTTATACGTGACAGCAACGCCAGAGCCCCTACCTACTCACCTACCCACCTACCTGGAATTTTATTAATACGCTCTTCTCTAAAATCAATGTAACCCCTAATCCAATTTGGGATGAACTTGATTAGAAAGCGGTTGCCCCTGCTCAAATTGAGTAATGTTAGCGAGGGTCGTGTCTGCAATATTCGAGAGGGCGTTGCGCGTAAAAAATGCTTGGTGAGCTGTGATCAAAACATTCGGAAAACTTTGGAGTAGTTGAAAGGTGTCATCTTGAATAATTTCATCGGACAGATCTTGGAAAAATAGATTTTCCTCTTGCTCATAGACATCAATTCCTAGATAGCCAATGCGACCAGATTTGATATGGTTAATCACCGCAGCGGTGTCCATCAAGCCGCCCCGACTGGTATTAATTAGCATGGCTCCAGGTTTAAGGGATTGTAGCGAAGTTTCGTTAATCAAATGGTAGGTATCGGGCGTCAGCGGACAATGGAGGGAAATAATATCGGCCTCGGCTAAGAGGGTTGAAAGACCCACGTAGCGAGTTCCCAATTCCAGGCAGGCCGGACTTTGGTAGAGATCATAGGCCAAGAGGTGACAGCCAAAGCCATGCATAATTTTGGCGAAGCATTGACCGATTTTACCGGTTCCAATGATTCCTACCGTGCTGCCATAGAGATCAAAGCCGAGTAAGCCTTCTAGGGCAAAGTTATCATCCCGCACTCGGTTATAAGCTCGATAAATTTTACGATTGAGTGCCATAATCAGGGCAACGGCATGCTCTGCAACGGCGTAGGGAGAATAGGCCGGAACCCGGACAACGCTCAGACCGAGCTGGTGAGCCCGATCGAGATCAACATGGTTAAATCCCGCCGATCGTAGGGCCAGCAATTCCGTGCCTTGGGCTGCCAAAATATCTAATACAGAGGCACTGAGTGTATCGTTAATAAAAGCACAAACAGCAGGAAATCCCGCCGCTAAGGGAGCCGTTTCTGGGGTTAATCGAGGTTCAAAAAAAATAAGGTCATGGTGGTGAGGTTGATTAGCTACGGTCAAAAATTGGCGATCGTAGGAATGGCTACTGAAGACAGCGACTTTCATGTAAAAGGCCCCTTATCAACCGATGCTTAATGTCTTTAGAATAGCGAGGGACAGACAGAATTTCTGCTGTCGCTAAACATTTTGGGCTGGAGAGTCAGCATTTCCGCAACCAGGAAGCATTTTGTTATGCTTAAAACAGTTTTTATGAGAATTTGATACTGTAGACCTGTCCTGTTGCTTCAGCGCTCTTTAGCCAGCACTGTCTGTCGTCATTTTTGGCGACAGACGGATTGCTCCCAAAACTAAATTACAGCATTTTCATTAACAATCAATGTTTTTTGGGTTGCATTTAATGTAGCGTTAATCCCGATCGGTAACACAGCATTTTCTCGAACGTGACCGAACATCAGATTGTAGAGCGTAGGTTTACCGAGGGTACTGAATCGATCGCGCAATACATTCTCCAAGCTCAAGGTTTGCACAAAGGACGGTTGAAATTCCTTGGGGTAACAGTCCACAAAATGTCCCAAGGCGATCCCGGCGGCGTCTTGCAGCTTGCCCGCTAGCCACAATTGGGTTAACATGCGATCGACCCGGTAGGGTTCTTCGCCGATTTCTTCAATAAACAAAATTTTGCCGCGAGTATCGGGTTCGTAGGGGGTGCCCAGCAGGTTTGTCAGTAGGGTTAGATTGCCCCCGATGAGTGGCCCTGTGGCTTCTCCAGGAACGATTGTGACGAGGCGGTGATTGCGTTCTACCCCTTCGGAGGTAGTTGGTTTAGCAATTTCTCCGATCGTGGCGGTGGACATGATCGCGCGTTTGAAATGGGCGATCGCGTAGTCCCCAACCCCCGTTAAACCGGACGATCCATGGAAGGTGATAACCCCCGTTTTTTGATAAATGGCGAGTAGCAAGCTGGTGATATCGCTATAGCCAACGATGACTTTAGGATTGCGCCGAATCAAGTCATAGTCCAGGTAGGGCAGTAGGCGGCAGCAACCGTAGCCTCCGGAAAAGGTAACGATACCGCGAATATCAGGGCGGCGAAACATGTCGTTAATGTCCGCAGCCCGATCGCGATCCTGGCCTGCCAAATAGCCATACTGGTCGTTAATATGCTGACCCAGGATCACCTGGAACCCGTACTGCTCCATGGTTTCCTTTGCCAGTTGAATGTCCTCGGGCTCGTAGGCATTGCTCGCGGGCGCAACCATGCCCACCCGATCGCCCCGTCTCAGCACTGGTGGTTTATGGACTGAGACCATTTGAGCCTGAGATTGGCTCTGCCCAAGACTGACGGCAACGATGGTAGAACCCAATCCCAACATTGCTCTGCGCGATAGAAAAAAAGAATTCCAGGCAGATTTAAGCATGCTCGCCCCCTTGACGACCTTGGTGTGAGCGTTTTCTCCATGCTAGGAATCAAATCCAGATTGTTCTACAATTTCTTAAAAATTTAACGATCGTTGATCATCAGAAACTTCAATCACCAGAGACTGTCAATCTAACCACACAATCCAGTCCCACGAACGGTATACTCAGATTCAAGCACACCCTTCCAAAAACGAACTCGCTTTCCTGTTCTCTTTTTATGCTGTCCTCTGAGTTATTGGCTGATCCTTTGGATATCTTGGAACTTCAAGTTGAGTCTCCAGGACAGCGCTTAGATGTTTACTTAGCCGATCGTATTACTGACTTATCCCGATCTCGATTCCAAAAATTAATTGCAGAAGGCTGCGTTCAGGTGAACGGACAAACTTGTACGGCTAAGAAAGCAACGGTTCAATTAGGAGATTCCCTCACAGTCACAATTCCCCCAACTGAACCTCTAGATTTACAACCTGAAGCCATTCCCTTAGATATTCTCTACGAAGATGCTTCCCTCGTGGTGATTAATAAGCCAGCAGGAATGGTGGTTCATCCTTCGATCGGACATTTGAGGGGAACGTTAGTTAATGCAATGCTAGCCCACTGTGCGGCACAGGGAGAAACACTACCAGGAATCAATGGCGTTCAGCGTCCCGGCATTGTGCACCGCTTGGATAAAGACACCACGGGCGCGATCGTGGTGGCTAAAACAGAGCAAGCTTTGCAAAATTTGCAGGATCAATTTCGTGAGAAAACGGCTCGCAGAAGTTACGTTGCGGTGGTCTATGGCGCACCCAGTCACGACTCTGGCACGGTGGATGAACCGATTGGTCGGCATCCCCGCGATCGGCAAAAAATGGGCATTGTACCCGAAGACCGGGGCGGTCGCCGAGCCGTCACCCACTGGTCCGTCAAAGAACGATTGGGCAATTTCACCCTGATCGACTTTGAGTTAGAAACGGGCAGAACCCACCAAATCCGAGTCCACATCGCACATATCGGTTATCCGATCGTGGGTGATCCGGTCTATGCGACTGGCCGCAAAGCGATCGGGGTTAACCTCCCAGGACAAGCCCTCCACGCATGGCGTTTACGCTTGCAGCATCCGGTTACCGCTGACTGGATTGAAGCGATCGCCCCTCTGCCGGAGTCCCTCACCAAGTTACTAGACGTTTTAAGAAAGCGCTGTTAAAGCACCTGGGCAGAATAGAGTATGTTCAACTAGGTGTGACTAGATGTGTGCAACGAGAAGTCATTCAGCATTCCACAGGTAGGACTATGGGATTCGTAATCTGTGCTTGAATTTGCTGGAGTTCTTCGAGAGCTGAGATCGTCACTGCTTCCAGGGTTCGATCGGCGATGGGTTCGCTCCACTTGTCTAACGGATTGAAATCTACTACAGCATTCCCTATCTGCATGCCTACAGGTTCTAGATGTTTTCCTTCCAAGGTTTGAAATAGAGCATTAGGTTGTTTGTGGAGCAATCGATCGCGGGTTTCGATCGCGAGTTTATCCTCATCAAAGGTAATCAACCGAGTTAAGTTAAATGATTGACTGCGATCAATGAGTTGATAGGTTTGTTCCACCGTCGGCAAAACTTGGAGGCCAACGGTCTGAAAAGTTCGCTGGAGTAGGGGAAGTGGAATCGCAGCGTTTAAATCTTGAATAACAGGGGCTAGGAGTAAGGAGGCTTGATCGGTAATACCGATGGGCATGGCTTCGATCGATAACTTTGCACAAGCGGGCAACTGTTTCAACCGTTGGTCTAAGCGTTGGGCCATTTGTTGCAAGCGGTACTGGATCATCTGAGTTTCAGTTTTAGCATCAGCGATCGTTGCCATATCCTGCAATACTTGCTCTGACCCATCATTCAGAAGTTCTAGTAACGCAATATATTTGCATCCCAAGCTATGCCCAATCCAGCAATAATTAGAGGCTGCTAAATAGGGGCGATAATCGTAGGCTCGATCGCTGCTGGAATCCGGGGTTTCTGATAACTCTTCTGTTAATTCTGCTAATTTCTCAATAATCCCTAACCGAACTGCATAGTGTTCTTCTAATAAATCTAAGGCCACTGACCAATGGTTAAAGGTAAACCGAAAGGGCAAAGCAATAATAGTATATCCAACCTGAAAAAGCTGCTTGAGGAAATACTGATAGCTCACTGTAGGAAATGAACCAAAGAATGCTCCTCCAATAAATTGAATCACCCCCTTGGGATAGGGATGAATAGCAACCCAGCTAGAGGAAAATGGCTGAAATGGTGGCTCGATCGATACAGAGTTATACATAGTTATCTCTAGAAGTATTACGTAACTTATGCACAAGAAAGGTTTCTCTATATTGGCATTCATGAAAGTTTAAGGAATCACCCACGCGGGTACTGTCAAAGGGTTAGATCTGCGACGAAACTAAGAACATCCCGGATGGCGTTACCCGAAACGAAAGACGACCCATCCAGTTATTGATCTAATCTTGGAGATTGACAAGAATGGCTATTTCCTCAGTCGTGTCGAATTATGAATTGCTCGTTAAGCCTCTCGTACAACCTGATGCAGATATCTTGGGTGCAGGTCGAACGATTATTCAAGGCTATTTTTTAACCATTACGAACCTAAATACTAGCGTTGCTGCACGGTTGCGGCTGAATTTCCGAGCACAATCGGTTGATTTAAATAGCCAGCCTCTATTAGCGTTTCTGGACGCTAATGGCACCAATAGCTTGCTAGTCCCAACCCTCTCGGGCGCAACAAGCCGCACCTATACGTTTACGATCGAACCCGGTGATACGGGATTATTTATCCTGCAACCGGACGTAACTCAAAAAAGTGTCGTAGAAAATGCCAATGTAGAAGTCCGAGGCTATGCAACGCTGTCCCTGGCGACGCCCTTCGGTTCCAATAGCTTTAACCTACTGGTCACGCCGCAACAGCGGGGAACCTTCCTGCCTAAGGGATACACCGTTCCCCCGGTGCCCCCAGCTTCGGCTGCCCGCACCCGCGAAGACTTTGACCAACTGGCCTATGGCTTGCCCACGGCAACCGGCGGTTCCCAAATCACCTTGGCCCAGATCAACTTCCCGATCGGTCGTCCTCCAATCCTCTCTCCCGAACTCTTGGAATTGGATCCGGATTTGCTGCGTCAAATCCAGGAAAATCCAGCACTGTTGACCCGTCCAGGGGTAGATCCCGTGCGGATGGCTCCCGCTATCCCCGCAGACAGCTTGCAACAGGCACTGAATCTCATGACCGAACGAATTGAAGGTCTGGAAGTTCTCATGTCCCAGCAAGTGGGTCAGCCTGTTGTAACGAATGGAACGGTTGCGGTGAAGTAATCGACGGTAGAATCATCCCAAAGTCAACCTGACCGAATAGCCTCTGACACGAATCATCCGACAATCGAGCCTAGCATTTTCAAGTGATGGAGAATGCTAGGCTTTTTGTTGATGGGTTCACAGTTGCTTATGGTGATTTACTCGTAGTAATTTACTCATGGTGATTTGCTAATCAAGGTTCAGTAATCACTTGTAAATAGTTAAGTTTAGGGTCACTGTTGCCTGTGATAAATCCGCCGATCGCCTGAATGTGTTTCAAATAGTCGATCGCGGCTTGGGTAATCAGTTCTCCCGGCATCAGCACGGGAATGCCTGGTGGATAGGGACAGACTAGCTCTGCACTAAGCCGATCGATCGCGTCAGTAATTGCACATGTTTGACGAGGTGCGAAAAAAGCATCGCGGGGGGAATAGGTCGCTTGGGTTTGAAGACTCGCGATAGGGAAGGTGGGCAGCGATCGCGTAGTATCAGACTGGGCAGTGTTGCGGTGGCGTTGGGCTAGGGTTTCTAAGGCATCAACCAAGCGATCGATATCCTCCGGAGTATTGCCGTGGGTAATGATGAATGTCAGGTGATGCATCGCAGGTAACTCACAGGTTATGCCAAGGTCTTGATGCAGCATCTCATCCGCCGTAAATCCATCGATCCCTAAGCCTGCCACGATCACGGTTAACCGGGTGGCATCGAGGGCGAAAAATCCTGGAGTGGCCGCTCGATCGCTGGCGAGAACCTGAAGTCCCGGAATTTGGGCAATCCGGGATCGGGCATTGTTTGCAAGGTGAAGGGCGCGATCGAGTAACGCTTCTCCTTGGGTCGCCATTTGCATCCGGGCTGCATCCAAAGATGCCAGCAAGAGATAGTTCGGACTAGTGGACTGTACCAGTTGCAACGCTTGGGCAATGCGATCGGGCGAGACGCGATTACCCTGTAAATGCAGCATGGAAGCCTGAGTCAGGGCGGCTAGGGTTTTGTGGGTGGACTGAACTACAACATCAGCCTCTGCCTGCAAAGCTGAAATGGGTAACGCTGGATGGAATGCAAAATGGGCACCATGGGCTTCGTCAACAATCAACGGTAAGCCAGACTGATGAACTAGCTGGGCAATGGTTTCTACATCGCTACAGGTGCCGTAGTAGGTGGGGGAAACGAGTAAAACTGCCTTACTATCGGGATGTTCTGCCAGAGCTTGCGCGATCGTGCTGGGTGCAGCTCCATGGGCCAGGTCTAAGTCAGAATCATAGTCCGGCAAAACAAAAACGGGAATTGCGCCCGCTAAAATTAACCCAGAAATTACTGAGCGATGGACATTGCGCGGCAGAATCACTTTATCCCCCGGTCGGCAGGTGGCTAAAATCGCAGCCAGCAATCCCGCTGTTGAACCATTGGCTAGAAAATAGGTGTGATCAGCTCCAAAGGCTTCAGCCGCTAAAGCTTGGGCCTGTTGAATCACCCCTTCCGGGTTAAACAGATTATCCAACTCGGGCAGTTCCGGCAGATCGGCACAAAAAACTCCATCCCCTAAGAACGATCGGAATTCAGCCCCAACCCCCGTCCTCGCTTATGACCCGGTGTATGAAAAGGCGCATAACTCCGGTGGGCGCACTGCTGGAGTTGCTCCACTAAGGGCATGCGGGTTCGATCGGGAAGCAATGGGTGATTAAATGAATCAAGCGATGGGTGAAATTCTTCAGACATGAACCAGAGCCGACAAGCATAAACCTGTTCATCTTACGCTGAAGGTGCACTGGTTGCGGGTATACTGGTTGCGGTGGAAGGCAGCTTCAAGAGCCGTCCCCAGGCACTTTGGGGCCCATCTACAAAGAGAATCTGGTCAAGTAAGCCCCAGGAATAGAAATCGTATTCTCCTCCAACCCCTACGTCATACTCGTTATCTGCTCCCAACCGAGTTCCGTAGGGATCATGGATGAGAAAGCCATCATCATTAACACCTACAATACAAACAATATGGCCATCTTGCTTGTACGCCATTCCCGCAGGCACTGGAATGGATTTTTGTAATTGCTCGATGATGATCTCTTTCGTTAAATCCATGCGCCATTCGGAATCAATCCCAAATTCCTGTTTGATGCAAGCGGTATGCGCCTCGTGATTGGTCGTATCCCCATATTGATGTAGAAGATAGCCATAGTAACTTTCGGGTTGGCGATAGCCCATTTCTATCGCTTTCTGGCTCAGTAATCCATTCAGTAGATAATCCAGTGCCATGGTATGGGACGTTAGGTTACACTGCCGCCATCCTGGCCCGAAAAATTCTTCGGCATTATCGATTTGGTAATAGTGAGGAACAGATAGGCGAATTTCTTGCATAGAGCATCTACTCCCGGAATCGCAAAAAAGTATGGGTCGCTGACTGGAGCTTCACTGGGCTGGAGCTAGAGCTAAGCCCCAGGGCTTAGCTGGACTGGGGCTTAGCTGGACTGGGGCTTAGCTGGACTGGGGCTTAAAGGTTTGCACCCATTTGATAAATTTAGGAATTTTGTCTCCCTTCAGATTGAGAACTGGAATATCAGCAGTATCTTTAACATCCCCAGGATTAAAATACATCACTGTTCGCTCCGATCGCCCTAGCCCATAGGCCTCGACCATCTGTTTGGCCAATTTACAAGTGACGTAAAATTTCCCCATCTCAATCTTTCCATCATCGGCTCGGTAGTTCCAATACACGCCTTCAAATTTAGGTCGATCGCTACACCATTGAGCATGGGTAATTTCGATCATTTTGGCAATGTGGACATCGTAGCGGCGCAACTTACCCCCATAGGCAGAAACGGTCGTATCCCGATCGGGTACCGTAAAGATGGCTGTCCGATGGGTAAAATCACCTGCTGCACTGTTAAAGGAAATTCGCGTAATGGGAACTGCTGTATCCGCTTGAACCCTAGGAACTGCTGGGCCCGCTTGAGCCGCAGGAGTGATCCCAAGGGTCAGTAGCGCAGTGACAGCAAAAATGGAACGAGGCAACTGTGGCATAGGGATGAATATTAGAGAAGGTTGGGCATTCTGCGATCGTGCAGACAATATCAGAATTTCCCTTTGGTGTTCTCTAGTAATAACAGCCTGACATATCTAAATTTCGAAGAGGGTAAATTTTAATTACAAGGCCCCATTAACGCTGACAATTAGCCTCGTAAAATGAC
This sequence comes from Alkalinema sp. CACIAM 70d, assembly GCA_002148405.1. Lineage (GTDB taxonomy): Bacteria > Cyanobacteriota > Cyanobacteriia > Leptolyngbyales > Leptolyngbyaceae > Alkalinema. Next base: position 118,324 of record MUGG01000212.1, read on the forward strand.
GACGTTATGACGACGTTATATCGATCTGCCTAAGGTTGGCCTCCGGTGAAGGGTTTCGGCTGGACTTGGAGTTGGGTGACGATCTTGTCATAAAGGCGATCGGCGATGGTTTGGTTGGCTGCGTCCGTCAGGTGAATCGGATCCTGAAAAGCATTACCCTGGAATTGATTGAGGGCATCTTGCAATTGAACCGTGGTGATCCCTGGAGCCTGTTTATTGACTTGGTCAATCGTCTGTTGCAGCCGTTGATAGCCCAGTTGTACCCGCTGCCGATAGGGGGTTCCCAACTGCTCGACCAATTGTTTTTCCTTGGCAGTGAGATTCTGCCGTTGGCTCACTTCTGGCTGTAGCGCAATGACTAGTGACGCTTTGGAAGCATTGGAGAGACGGGCCAGTTGTAGCAAATATTTACCATAGCGATCGGCCCGACGATTGAGTTCCTCCGGCTGGCTTGCTAACCGATCGGCCAAGCCCTGATTGGAACTGGACAGGGGATCAACTAATTGTTCGATCGAGGCTTTGGGTTTCAGGATCCAATACTGTACGCTTTTGACTAAGTAAAGACTTGAAAAAAAGTCGCCCAATCCCTGGGATAAACTCGCCATGAAATGCCCAGATGCATTGGATAGTAATCGATCGGCCACTTCAATGCTGGCGGCCTCCTGCTGACTGGGCAACAATAAATCACTATAGCCATCCATGACCACAAGGACATCTGGCTGATAGGCCAAAATCTGCGAAGCCACTTGTGTCAAAGTGTTCCCCGAGGTGTAACCCGGAACGGCGGCGTTAATGACTCGGTACTGCCCATCGCGAATTTTGGGCGGTAGCTTGAGAACCTTTTCCAATTCATCCGCATAGTACGGTAGAACGTCTGGACGGAACTTCTTGGTGTTGCTCTTTTGCTCTTGGACTTGCTGATTGAGCCGAGTTTCTAACAACGCAGGAAAGGTGGCTTGGTTGCCACTATTGAACTGTCCAAAGGCGGACGATCCCCCTAGAACAAAAATCCGAACTTCATTTTTAGGCTTAGACAAATTAACGGCTTCTTTACTGCGAAACCCCTGGGCGTTAATTTGAACGGCATTATTTTTCTGGTTCCCAACCAGTTTGAATCCGGTGAGTGGCGTTTCTTGAATCGCTAAGCTGCCGTGGCCAGAGACGCCTTGCATGGGCTGGCCTACTTGATTGAGGGGCTTGAGGTGATAGTCTGCGGCGATTTCCGGCTCGCCTACATAGGACGTTAACTCGTCGCTTTTGCCTAGAATGCCAGTTCCCACTCGCAGAAGAATTTCCAGACCCAAAATGCCCAGGGGAATGGCCGCAATAATCCACAACTTGGGAATGCGCTGTTTCTTCTTACGGGAACCGTAGTAAGAACTGGAATAGGACGGAGAGGGGCGACGACGAAGATTAAACATTCAAAATTACCAAGAACTCAACACACGATCGCAGATCGATCGCGACCGGGAACCTAGACAGGGCTGGATCTTACTACTAAATTGCGTCATGACGTACAGCTTTCAGGACAATCCGATTGAATGTAGTATTTGTCACACACCCGATGATTCTATGAAAATACTTGTTTAACTGGGGAAAAACAGTCCATTCAGGCATCAAGGCTTAGCTGGGTACATGATTCGTGGAAAGTTATTGAAGTATCACTCCTATGCCACCTAGATACCCTCACTTCACCTGACTTGCGTTCCCGATTGACGAGTCAGACTAGCTTAGATGAGTTGAACTTGTCAGATAAGTTGGGTGGATCTAACAAAGGGATTCGAGGATGGGTTGGAAAGCTAGTTTGAGGGTGGATCATGAGTTGAAAGAGTTGAAAAGGCCTCTCTTGGGATGGGAGTTCCCTAAGAGCTAGAAATCTTGTTAGTTATACCTAAATTCATGATATTCGGCTACTGGCGATGGGACACCTAATTCAATGGGACCTAAATATTCAGAATATTGAGACCCCCTAATATACCGAGGGGCGGCCCATAAAAGATGGGGAAAGGAGTGAGGGGCGAAGATAGGTGTGCTTCCTGGAAAGATGTATGCACTCACTCGATCGTAAACATTTGTTTTTGGTATTCCCATTTCCCATCAATTGGGGCTATCTTAGTAATCAAGAAGCAAACACACCATCGCTTCTACCCAAACAGTCCAATCGTTCACTTCACAAATTAAATAGGAGGTCAAAATTAATCTCTACAAGAGCATTTTGGCTCGTTTCTCAAAACTACTCAAATCTATTCCCCCGATTTCCTCCTCTGCTGCTTAAAGAGAATCGGCGCTGAATATCCCTAAAAATCCTAATGCTGCAATGTCAGCTAGTTCAGCTCAACTCTTAGAACGCTCACCCTATTAGAGGAAAGAGTGTGGCGAAGGGATACTGAGTATAGTTGTCTGTCAAGTTGTACGTTTGATGTTCATAAATGGCGATCGCTACTGACGCCGTGTTGAACTTTTCTAGTTTGGGTTTAGGCAGTATCGCAACTGGATCACAGTAATTCCTCTGCAATTCACTTGAGAGCAATGTCTCTTCTAACATCCCGAATTTTCATGCCGTCATGAAGGTTCATCGTTAGGGCATCTCTAACCAAACTCGCTAAATCTGAGGAACGTAATTCTGTTAGATCGTTGTTAGATACTGTAGCTTATCGGTTAGTTAGTCTATCGGTTAGTTAGTCTCCTTATGGAACGCGATCTGTTTCAGGGAGTTCTGTAGCTAACGTTCTTGATGTTATTGACCTAAAAACGACCAACTCGGTCTGAAAGGAGGTTATACAGGTTAGACTAAATTAAGCGCAACTATAAAAATTCGGCCTTCCTGTGCTTATAGCGGGGAGGTCGAGTTTTTATGGGGAAATGGTTATGACCTGATCTAGCTGAAAAGTAACGCTTGGGAGAATGAGTTGGGTAAGTTGCAGCTTCTGGGAGCGGATGATTAGAATCTGACAGACAACACCACTGCTTTGAAGCAAAAGACCGATCGATGATCCAATCTACATCCCAAGCGGCATTAATTATTGGCGCAAGTGGAGGCATTGGCCTGGGCTTTGTCCGGCATTTGTTAGCCCACGATCGCTGCGATCGCCTCTATGCCACCTACCGCGATCCCGATTCTGAACTGTTAACCATTCAAGATCCCCGTTTGATCTGTTTATCCCTAGATTTGACGAACGAAACCGAGATCGCCACCACGATGCAAAGGATTCAGCAGGAAACGGCCCATTTGCATCTGGTGATTAACTGCGTGGGTTGGCTCCATCAAGGGAGTTTGCAGCCGGAGAAAAGTTTGCAGCAATTAAATGCGGAGCAACTAATGCAATATTTTCAGGTGAATAGCATTGGTGCGGTTTTGCTGGCCAAGCATTTACAACCGTTGCTCAAGCACGATCGCCGCAGTGTGTTCGCAACCATTTCCGCCAAGGTGGGCAGTATTGGGGATAATTTTCTGGGTGGGTGGTATGGCTATCGCGCGTCCAAGGCAGCGTTGAATATGTTGATGCGGACAACGGCTATCGAATATAAACGACGGGTGCCCCGCGCGATCGTGACGGTTTTGCATCCCGGCACCACAGATACTGAATTGTCGAAACCGTTTCAGCGCAATGTGCCAGCAGATAAACTGTTTCCAGTCGATCGAACGGTTCAGCAATTGCTAGGGGTCATCGATGAGTTAAAGGAACAGGACAGCGGCGAATTTTTCTCCTGGGATGGAAGCCGACTGCCCTGGTAGGGGTCACAGTGCTTGAATATTGCTTGAATATTGCTTGAATATTGCTTGAATATTTACAGTGCTTGAATGTTGAGTTCTTGCCGCCAAACTTCCACAGGTTTTTCCCAGGCTTCTTCCCACTTTTGGGCAAACACCGATTGGGCTTGACATCCCATCTCCCAGCCGATCGCGATCTGTTGCATGATGGCGTTCAGTAACTCCGGTTGGGCAATGGCATGGACGATCGCGCTAGCCATCAGGGCAATGGCCAAGGGCGATCGCATTTGGGCCAGTTGAAAGGCTTGCAAGCCAATTTCGCCTGCCAGATCTGTTCCAAATCCTGTTATCACATGGTGAATATCATGGGTCTGGCTACGACGCAGAGTCAGATAACTAATGTCATCTTGGACCTCTCGTTGGCGATAGAAAACGGGTTCGAATTGGTGATCGCATAAATGTTTGGCGTAGCAATATCCCAGTGAATTTTTAGGATAGGTGAGTAATTGGTCTAAATCCGGGGGGGCTGGAAGATAGCGCGTTTCCAGCAGTTCCGCCATCCCCGGTTGGGCTTTGAGATAGGCACAGGCGATTTCACTAATCGGTTGCTGGCGCAGGACTTCATCGAGGTCATAAATTGCAGTAAATTCCGCTGGATTTTGGGTTAAGCGCAGAAACGCAAAAAAGGCTTTGGTGCCTTCAGGAGAGACTGCCATGGAGTCATTGGGATGCAGCAATTCAGGAATTTCAGAGATACCCAAGCGAGACTCCTCTGTCATCCCACAGGGGGCTGTTGGGCTCGTAGAAGACAAAGCTTGAGCGATCGTATCCGTGGCAATGGCAACTACATTGTCAGAAACAGAATGATTAAGCAGCATAGAACGCTTTAGCAAATAGTTGAGGACGTTGGCGAGAATATGGTTGAGAAGGATTCCGATATCGTTGAACCCATCTGTTACTGAAGAATACGGCAGCGGAACTCGATCGGATTTCTCCCCATTGCAAAAACTTTCTCGCCCCTCAATCTGGCCTTCAGTCCCTGGATGCCCTCTTAAATTTCATTTTGATTTCATATAAATATGTCACACTGAGAATCAAATTTATGATTGACCCGTGATGACGGTCTGCTAGGCCGTTACTTGCCCATGACAACCCCATTCCTAACAAGTTCCAAGCTGATTCCCCTCGCGATCGCCCTGACGATCGGCCTGACCGGATGTCCCTCTACCTCTCCGCCCGCCAGTTCCAGTCCGGTTAGTTCAGATCCCGCCACCTCCCGAACGCCATCACCCCAAGACCATGGCATGATGGGGCACTCGATGGATCTGGGGCCAGCGGATGCCGAATTCGATTTGCGGTTTATCGATGCAATGACGCCCCACCACCAAGGGGCGCTAGAAATGGCCCAGGACGTGCTAGAAAAATCTCGGCGGCCTGAGCTGAAAAAACTGGCGCAGGCTATCATGGCAGCCCAAAATCCAGAAATTCAGCAAATGCAGAAATGGCGAACCGCCTGGTATCCTAAAGCGTCGAAGGAACCGATCGCTTGGCACGGAGCGATGAAGCATTCCATGCCCATGTCCCAGGAACAGATCCACGGAATGAAAATGACGATGGATTTAGGCAAAGCCGATGCGCAGTTTGATCTGCGGTTTCTCAATGCCATGATTGTGCACCATGAAGGAGCAGTCACCATGGCTCAGGAAGCTCTTCAGAAGTCAAAGCGGCCTGAAATGCAGAAACTCGCTAAGGCGATCGTGAGCAGCCAAACCAATGAAATTGAACTGATGAAAACCTGGCGGAAGCGTTGGTATTCTCAGTAACTTTGGTATTCCCAGTAATTTTTGAGTGGTGACTGTGGGAGGATTTCATCTTGATTTCATTTCGAGTTGTCATCTTAGTAACTGTAGAGAGTTTTGAATCCGTTGAACCATCATGGCTTCTCTCAGTTCACTGCCGGGAAATCGATTCAATGCGGGGTTAGGCTCGCCAGTGGCGGCTGCATCTGCATTTTCTGCCGCCCTGTCTTCTGCGCCTTTAGGGGCTGCGCCTGTAGCATCTGCGCCTCTAGCGGCTTCAGTGACCGACGCTTTGGGCCGAGTTCCCATTGTTCGCTTAAATCGCCTGCATCCAAGCTGTAACCAGCACGATCTGTACCTGAAATTGGAATCCTGCAATCCGGGAGGCAGCATTAAGGAAAAAAATGCCGCTTACCTGGTGCATCAAGCGGAACAGTCTGGACAATTGCGTCCTGGGGGAACGATCGTAGAATCCAGTTCAGGGAATTTTGGCATTGGGTTAGCGATCGTGGGGGCGACCCGTGGCTATCGTGTCCTGATTGTGATTGATGCGAAAACCTCACCGACCATTCGCCGGATGCTCCAAGCCTATGGTGCAGAGTTGGTGGAGGTGCCTTTGGAGGCCGCCGATGCCCATGGGTCGATGCAGGTGGCGCGGATGCAAAGGGCACAGGAACTCGAACGCACTCTTCCGGGGGCCTGGTATCCCGCACAACACACCAATCCGCAAAATGTCGAAGCCCACAGCCTTTGGACGGCCCAGGAAATTGCAGCGGCCTTTCCAACGGGGCCAGACGCGATCGTCGTTGGCGTGAGTACGGCGGGCCAACTAACGGGCATCAGTCGCTATTTCAAACAACACTCTCCGAAAACTCGTATTATTGGCGTTGACGTAGCGGGATCGGCGATTCTGGGAACCCCACGCCATGCCTACAAAATGACGGGGCTGGGACTTTCGTTTATTCCGCCCAACTATGACCCTCAGGTTTTAGATGCGGCCTACAGCGTCTCTGATGCATTGGCGTTTTCCGTGTGCCATGCCCTAGCCCAGCGGGAAGGGATGTTACTGGGAGCTTCGACAGGGGCGATCGTGGCGGCGGCGCTGGCGGATGTCCAACGGTTTACGCAACCCCAAACCTATCTATTGCTCAATCCCGATCGCGGCGATCGCTACCTAGAAACGGTTTATGATGCGGATTGGTTAAAACAACACCATCTCACTATTTTGCAGGATCAGGATCTCGTGCAAGCGATCAATCATCTTCAACCCGTGCCCTTAGATTTAGTTCGGAGGGCGGCTCAGTGACATTAGACCAGACACGATCGCAGATGTCTCAGCCGCAGATGTCTCAGCCTTCTTCCATCCCTTCCCAGGAGGCGCAACCGCCCCAGGAATCACACCCGGAAATCCCCCAGGAAATCTCTCAATCAGCCCCCCAGGAATTGCCTCAGGAATCGCCCCAGGCAACCCCTCCAGTGTCCCAAAACATTAGCCTTGCCCAGCTATGGCGGGAATTTTTGCCCCTGTCGCTGAGTGATGTGACGATGGCCTGTGGCGATCCGGTGATTACGACCACCTTGGCCCACTTGCCGGAAGCACGACTCAACTTAGCCGCAGTCGGGTTGGCAAAATCCTTGGCGGTCTTTTTTGAAAGTCCGATCATTATGATCTTGCATGCCTCCAATGCCTTGGCGGGGTCATCGGCTTCACGGCAAGCCCTTTGGCGGTTCACCTGTTTGGCGGGGGGTGGGCTGAGTCTTTTGCTAACGGTTTTGGCGTTGCCGATCGTGTTTAACCAGGTGGGGCCAACGGTCTTAGGCATTCCGATCGAGTTATTGACGACTGTGAGTCAGGTGTTGCTCCTGATGGGCGGATGGACGTTTGCGATCGCGTGGCGGCGCTATTTTCAAGGCTTACTGATCTACCATGGCCAGTCCCAAGCCCTCGCAAAGGCCAGTGTGGCGAGATTGACCACCCTGATTGCCATCATGGCGATCGGCTTTTGGCTCAAACTGTCCGGGGCCCTCCTCGCTGGAGCCGCATTAATGATCGGCGTCTTGGTGGAGGCGATCGTCGTAACGATATTTGCCTACCGTTCCGGCGCGACGTTGCCGCCCCCCGATCCCCTGACTGCAACACAACCCGCAACACAACCCGCAACGCAGTCTGCAACGCAACCAAGAACAAAAACAGCGAAGCAACTGCCCCAGACCCTCAAAGCAGTGTGGCGATTTTACTTTCCACTGGCCAATTCCATGCTGGTCGTCTGGGGGGGACGGGCGATGTTGATTAGCCTTTTGGCGCGGGCCCAGGATGCCACTGTGGCGATCGCGGCTTGGTCGGCGGCCTGGGGATTGGTGTTGGTGATTGCTAATTCCACCCGCATGGTGCAGCAAATGGTGATTAAATATCGTCGCCAAGTGGCCGATCGGCAGTTGTTGATCTTTGCGATGACGGTGGGGGGTGCTTGTTCGGCGCTGTTACTGCTGATGAGTGCGACCCCTGTGGGTGAACAAGTTGTTCGGAGCTTCATTGGCAATGATGTCATCTTGGCCGATCGCATTAAACCAGTACTGTTGGTGTGTGCGGGCGTGCCTTTGCTGGTGGCGATGCAGAATGCAACCCAGGGCTTTTTGGTGAGTGAAGGGCGCACGGGATCGGTGAATTTTGCGACTTGGATTGGTACGGGGTTGTTACTTCTGATTGCGATCGTGGCGATCGATCGGGGTGTGCCGGGATCCCTCGCGGCGGCGATCGCGATGGTAGTGGCAATGCTATCGGAAGTGCTTTGTCTCCTGTGGAAACGGCGCACTAGGGCTTAATGACGTTATGAGAATTTTACTCGTGGAGGATGAACCGGATCTGGGCACCGCCATTGCGAAATCTCTGACGCGGGAGCGCTATATTGTCGATTGGCTACAAGATGGCCGGGAGGCGTGGGATTGTTTGATGCAGCCGGAGGTGCAGTATACGATCGCGGTGATTGATTGGATGCTGCCGGGGCTATCGGGCATTGAGATTTGCCAACGGCTCCGCAAGGCCCAGAGTGCACTGCCGATTTTGATGCTGACGGCGCGGGATAGTTTGACCGATCGGGTGACGGGGTTGGATGCGGGGGCGGATGACTATCTAGTCAAGCCCTTTGGCATGGTGGAACTGCTGGCGCGATTGCGGGCGTTACAACGGCGATCGCCCCAATTGCAATCCCAAAGCTTACAGGTGGGGCCGCTGACGTTGGACTATGGAACCTCGACGGTGAAAGTTTCCCTGCCGGAGACAGTGCTCACCCTGTATCTGACGGCGAAGGAGTTTCAATTGTTGGAGTATTTAATGAAACATGCCAATCAAATTGTCAGTAGCGATCAAATTCGCAATCAGTTATGGCCGATCAATTCTGATTCTTCTAGTAATGTGGTTGCGGCTCAAATTCGGTTACTACGTCGTAAATTTTCCGATCAAGGGGTTGATTCCGCGATCGAAACGGTTCATGGACTGGGCTATCGGTTAAATATTGCCCGTTCTCCGGGATAAGATTGTCGTAGCCAGATTGCTGTGGCCAAGATTGCCAGAATCCTTCTATTTTTGCTTGCTAGCTGCCGATTTTTCCTGAAACCCCCTTATCTCTCTTCATGCGTCAGAGTCAATTGTTCAACCGAACTCGTTTGCAGTTGGCAGCCTGGTATGCCAGCGTCATGGGTGTGATTTTGAGTGTGTTTGGGGGGATGGTTTATGTGCATATGGCGCGTAGTCACTTTGAGGCGATCGATGGTGAGTTACAAACCATTGCGGTCAGTTTGCGCGATCGCATTCAGCCGGTTTTGGACACGCCGGGAATGTTACCGTCTCAAGGCATTCCAACGGTACCCGAGCTATGTCTGGTGGGTCAGCCTTGCCCCAGTGCTAGCGGGAGTTCCCATCTGCATGTCTTTGGCAGCGATCGACCTGAACCCTATTACGTGCGGTTGACTAATTTATCCTCGCACGTCGTTGCCACGATTCATACCCCTCCGCCTTCCCCTCGGTTTGTCTCTGCATTCCCCCACTCCAAGTCGCAGATTTCCCTCATTAATTTTCTGAATCCCTCGGTACATCAATCGACTATTCTGCTGAAAACCGCGACGGGCGAGCCTTGGGGCTATTTGCAGGTGGGCCGATCGCTGGCGGGTTACAACCAACATTTAACGACGCTGAAAACGATTTTGTTGGTTGGACTGCCGATCGCGACGTTGGTGATTGGGGGGGCGAGTTGGTGGCTGGCGGGGTTGGCGATGCGCCCGGTTTATCTGGCCTATCACCAGATCCAACAGTTTACTGCCGATGCTGCCCATGAGTTGCGAACGCCGTTGGCAGCCCTGTGCAGTACGGTGGAGGTGACGTTGGCGGATGCTGATTTAACGCAGGAGAATGCCAGGACGACTTTGCAAACAGTGGAACGCCAAGCCCTGCGGCTGTCGCAATTGGTTCAGGATTTACTTTTGCTATCCAAGATGGATCTGCAAGCGTGGCCTCAGAAGTTACAGCGGTGCTGTTTGAATGATTTAGTGAGTGATTTGGTGGAAGAGTATTCTGCGTTGGCGTTGGCGTCCCAAGTGGATTTGCGATCGGAGTTGCCTAGGCAGCAGATGTTGTATATCCAAGGGGATGAGGAAAAGATTTATCGATTATTGACAAATTTGATTGTGAATGCGATTCACTATACTCCTGCGGCGGGAAGGGTGACAGTGGCGCTTTGTAAACAGGATCGCTATGGGGTGATTCAGGTGCAGGATACGGGCATTGGCATTCCGATCGCCCAGCAGGCGCGGATTTTCGATCGGTTCTATCGGGTGGAAACCGATCGATCGCGCCGGACGGGTGGGTCTGGGTTGGGGCTAGCCATTGCCCAGGCGATCGCGCAAGACCATCGGGGTTCCATTCGGGTGACGAGCCAGGTGGGTCGAGGCAGTACTTTTATTGTGTTTCTTCCGTTGGCGAAGGAGGGGGGATAGGGTCTTGGGTTGAGGTTGGAGGCGTGGGTTAATCGTTGCTGTCTTTACGATCGGGGCGTCCATCGGGCTGTTGGCCTTGGATGACTTGGGTGGAGTAGATGGCGACATCGCGGCGGATGATGTCTTCAACGGCTTCGTGGAATTTGGGAAAGCCTTGGCGATGGTTGGTGTTGCTGTAGGGGCCGCAGAGTTCAAAGTATTGCCAGCCTTGGCTTTTGAGTTCTTCGGCAGCGCGGCGATAGTTCCGCCAACGTTCTCCGTAGTTGAAAAATTGTTCGATCGCGGTGGCTCCAGCGACAACTGCACTAATTCCGGTAGTCAAATAGCGCCATGCATCTTTTTGTCCCCCTTCTAGGCCGGGGTTAATGCCAACGAGAATGGGAACGAGAACGCTGCCGATGATGGCGGTGACGCGCAGGCGATAGTGCCAGTCGCGGGATTGGGAGGCGCGGCTTTCGATCCAGAGAACTTGGTCGAGCCACCGGGCGGTGAGGTAGTATTTTTGGAGTTCGTCGAGGTCGATCGTGCCCATCATCTGCTTGAAGTCTTGTTTGAGTTGCTCGCGGTAGTCTTTGGGCACTTCGGGTGGGGCTGCGGGGGCAGAGGGGACTACAGTGGGTTCAGAGGAGGAATCGGACGAATTCGCCATGGTTGTTCAGAGCAATAGTTGGGTGGTAACAGTCTGCCGAAATTTTACCAAGAGGCTGGTGGTTCAAAGCAAGTTCTTGCCTGAAGTTCGGTAAAGCATCAGCTGTTGGTTAGCTACCATTCATTGACTCAGTTAAATATTCATGCTTCGGCGGTTCCACAATTTGAGTCCTTCAAACCAGAAAATACTGAAAACACCGGAACAAAGACTCACCAGCAAATCATCGGTATGCAGAAATGAAAAACTAAATAGATGGCGTAGTAACGGAATATAGAGAACGAATCCCAGGAAAATAATGCCCCCACCCATAACCCACCATAATGCTGTGTTTGGGGACTGTAGGGTTTCCGGAATAGTTCGAGACCACGATCGATTGGTCAGGATCATTGCCAAGTTGGAAATCATCAAGGTGGTAAATGCCAGGGCACGGGCATCAAATTCGCCATTGCCACTGTAGTAGGAGATCGCGAAGACTGCCACCAGTACCCCTAAAACACTCAGCCCCTGAAGCAAGGCTAGACGTAAGGTTCGACGGCTGAACAACGGTTCTTTGGGGTTCCGGGGTGGGCGGTGCATAATATTGCTTTCAGCAGGTTCAGCTTCAAATACGATCGTACAAGCAGGATCAATAATTAAATGCAGAAAGGCAATGTGGATAGGCAGCAACACCAATGGCCACCCAAAGATGACTGGAATGAGAGACATTCCCGCAATCGGAACATGGACTGCTAAGGTATAGGCCATTCCTTTTTTGAGGTTGTCAAAAATACGCCGCCCCAGCTTGACAGATTCTACAATGGATGAAAAATCATCATTGAGTAAAACTAAATCCGCTGATTCCCTTGCCACATCGGTGCCCCGTTCGCCCATAGCAATCCCAATATGAGCCGCTTTGAGGGCAGGAGCATCATTGACGCCATCGCCCGTCATAGCTACAATTTCGCCCCGCTGTTTGAAGGCGTTGACGATTAATAGTTTTTGTTCAGGAACAACGCGGGCAAAAATATTGGTAGTTTGGATGCGATCGCGCAATTCAACTGTACTGATTTGCTCTAATTCCTTACCCGTCATCACCTGATCCGTGGGAGTGAGTCCAATCTGGCGAGCAATATTTTGGGCGGTGCTGGGGTAATCTCCCGTAATCATTACTACTCGAATGCCAGCACGATAGCATTCGGCGATCGCTGGGGCAACGGTTGGACGGATGGGATCTTCTAAGCCCACAAGCCCGACAAACTCAAATTCAAAGTCGTGTTGCTGAACGGGAAGACGATCATCGGCATCTAATCGGGACAAATTCTGGTTGATTGCTACAGGGTGGGTTGTGGGAATTTTGCCAGTCTTTCGTCCTCTGGCGACGCCTAAAACCCGTAGGCCCTCCTTGGCCATAGCTTGAATAGGTTGTTCGAGTTCCTGTTGTTGTTGGGGGCTGAAATGGCAAAGATCCGCGATCGCTTCGGGTGCCCCTTTGGCTGCAACTGTGAGTTCGCCCGTGGCATCTTCCCAAACACAGGACATTGCCAATAGATCGATCGATAAGGGATATTCATACAGCAGATGCCAATCGAGATGTAAGTGTTCAGTTTTGGCAAGGTAATTTTGGCCCATCTGCTGCAATGCTTTTTCCATGGGATCAAAGGGATCTTTACGGCTGGCTAAAATGCCAAACTCAATCAAAAGATGAACGGTTTCGGGTAAGGGTTCACGATCGTGGAGCGTAACATCATAAAGATAGGGATTCCCCTGGTCATATACAAAGAGTTGCTTAATTGCCATCTGGTTCAGCGTCAGGGTTCCTGTTTTATCCACACAGAGGACGGTTGTAGACCCCAGTGTTTCAACAACAGGAATGCGGCGGGTTAAAACTTGTTGTTGGGAGAAGCGCCACGCTCCAAGTGCTAAAAAAATGGCGAGAACCACCGGAATTTCATTGGGTAGAATGGCCATGGCGAGGGCGAGTCCCGCCAAAAAGCCATTTAACCAATCCGTGCGGGTTAATCCATAAATGACGACTACTGCCACACAGATTGCTAGGGCTAAAATTGTTAACTTTCCTACAATTTGTCGCGTTTCTTTTTGTAAAACGGTGGCTTCGGGTTCAAGGGTTTGTAACGCTTTTCCAATCTTCCCCATTTCCGTATGTATCCCCGTTGCGACCACCTGGGCAATGCCTTGTCCTTGAACAACCAAGGTGCCGGAGTAGACACAGGGTAAATCATCGCCACCGGGTCTGAGGGTGGCTGCCAGGTGGGGGAGATCTCCGTCCGATCGCATAGTCCGTTTTCTCACAGGCACGGATTCTCCGGTTAAGAGTGATTCATCCACGGTGAGATGAGTAGACCAAAGCAGAACGGCATCAGCAGGAATGCGATCGCCCTCAGCTAATACCACTAAATCCCCTCGAACCACTTCCCGTCCAGCAATTCGGTGGTGTTCTCCGTCGCGAATAACAAGGGCTCGGGGGCTAGATAGATCTCGTAGGGCTTCGAGCGATTGCTCAGTCTTTTGTTCCTGGTAGAGGTTGATACCAATGATCAAAAAGACGAATCCTAACAAAATAGAAGCCTCTTGGGCATCGCCTAAAAATAAATAGATAGCACCGCAGGCAATGAGTAATAAAAAAATGGGCTCTTGGAAAATTTCTAGGGCGATCGTCAAGAAGTTGCGTTGCTGAGTTGCGGGTAGTTCATTGTGACCATCTTGTTGCAAGCGATCGAGGACTTCCTGCCTAGATAACCCTTGAAACTGTCCATTCGGCGTAGGTGTAACCATAAAAAATCAAAGTTACTTTAGAATTGATTTCACTCGTGGCATACCCCATTGGCTTAGGCAGTAGGAGTGTCAGCAGACCCATTTTTGCCACTGTGACGAAAACCAAGGTTGAACAAGGTTTGCGATGACAGCCTAGTGTAGGTTGAATACTTGAGGAAGTTGTGAGGAAAGGGCTTGATGGCATGATTAAAAGTGGTTTCTAGGGAGTAACTGGGCCAAAACCAAGATTCTTGCCTCAGTTGTGATCCCCCTCGGGAAAACGACTCGATCGCGCAGGGTGTCAAAATAGGGAGTCGAGCCCGATCGAGACGACAATTTTGATTGCTATACGAGATGCCCTATCGATTGCAAGTGAGGGTGTGTTCTTCGATCGCGCGGGTTCCAAAAACCCGGTTTTTTAGAAAAACCGGGTTTTTAAAGGGACGAACTTACTCCGCAGCCCGATCGCGTTCCATCATGCTGATGTATTTCCAATCGGAGCCAAGAACGGGAATGGGGGGGCTCCAACGAATGCGTTCACAAAACCGCACGACTTGCAGTTGATTAATCGTGGATTGAATTTCTTCGCGGGTGCCGAGGAGGTAAATTTGGAAGGGTCTGCGGGAATCGTCGATCGAAGTTTCTGGGCGATCGCTGCCACCAAAACCAATAAACATGGGATTTCTCCTGATTGTAGAAACGGGAAGAAACCCCAAAAATTAAAGCCACCCTTTTGCGCAGGACAAGTAGGGTGGCCCGATCGAATGTTACAATCCGTGTCAGACCGCCTCGCTGCCTGGTTCAGCTTGGGGGTTTAGCTACCCTTGGTTGTTCGTAGCAACGTTGGGTAGCGCCTTAATTTTCGGGAGCTTAAGCTGATCAATCGGGCAGTTCAACACGGTTGTACTCAGCTATGAGAAACAACCCTACAGAGAAACCAGGGTTCTGTCAACCGTGTTACGAGACATTACAATTCCGCAATACCCAGCAATATTGACATTCAGCACCCTACCCCAAGACGCTTCATCGATCGGCATCATCTTGCCCCCATGCTACGTGCCGCCAACGCTAGAAAATACGCGCCACTAACGCTAGAAAAAAAGAGAATTTATGATTGCAACAAAATTTTTGCAAACATTTTGCAAAAATATTTCGGAACTACCCATAAGGGTAAGGTCATCTTCCGATCTAGTTTCTAAGATTAAATGAGTTGGCAAACAAAATCATTTTTAATCGCTGTTACAATCGCAGCAACAATCTAAAAGTGATAGCTAACTCAATCAATAATTAATGCTTAGGAGAATATACAATGACCGCACTCAAAACGCTAGTTCATTTCTATGAAGTGCCTTCTGTACCTTGGATTGGAGGAGGAGATCCTGATATTTTTAGCAAATCCGGTCGTAAAACCAGAATGATCCTGGAAGCGAACGATTTGCGCGTGCGGGAAGATGGGAAAGCCCTATTAGTTCGCCTTGCCTATGATGTCAAGGAAATGCGAACTAATAATACCCATCTACGCTATGAAGGAGATGTGAGTATTCCCGTTCCATTAGATTGGAATGCTAAGGTTCTGCAACTGGCAGATGTCACAGATTTCTATCTGCAAACCACTTTTGTGGGTGAAAATCATCAGTGGAATGAAATTAGTGTAAATGCCCCGAATTCCTGCATCCAAACTGCCCGTGCTAAGGTCGATGGCCCCGGCAATGACGACCAAGGCAATGCAGCTCTACAAGTCACCTTCCGGGTTCCGGTTCTCGTAGACGACGCCTACTAACGATCGCGTCGATCGCTATGAGCGCTATGAGCACTTAAAGGGTCTGATGTTCTATCCGTGGCAGTGAGGTCAGGGAAGTGGGATGCGGAACGCTCGACATCTCAACTTTCCCGATTCGCTGCCACGCTAAGCTGCTCAAACCAAGACTGATACACCCAGATCTGATACGCAAAAAATCACTTGGGGATTACTAAAGGGAAGCGCGATCGACCTGCATCTCCATGACCTATTCCCTGCGAATTACTGACATGCCCGCCACGGAGCGCCCTCGGGAGCGCTTGATGGCCCACGGCTCCCAAGTCTTGGCCACGGCGGAATTATTGGCGATTTTGCTCGGGACAGGACAAGGGCCAGGAAAACTGTCCGCTGTGGGACTTGGGCATTTAATTTTGCAGGAACTGAGTCAACATCAACAGGATCCCCTCAGCATTCTGCGCCAAGTCAATATCCAAGAACTCACCCAAATCCACGGCGTTGGCCCTGCCAAAGCAACCACCATTCTCGCCGCGATCGAACTAGGCAAACGGGTCTACCAATCTCGCCCACCGGAGAAAACGTTGATTGATGATCCCGCCGTGGCTGCCGCTGCCCTGAGCCATCAGTTGATGTGGCAGAGTCAAGAACACTTTGCGGTGCTGTTGCTGGATGTGAAAAATCGTTTGCTGGGAACCCAGGTTGTGACGATCGGGACGGCCACGGAAACCCTGGCCCATCCTCGAGAAATTTTCCGCGAAGTGATCAAGCAAGGGGCGACACGGCTAATTATTGCCCACAACCACCCCTCCGGTAGCCTAGAACCCAGTGCAGAGGATATTTCCCTGACTCGACAACTGTTGAAAGCGGCCCAGATTCTCAGCATTCCCTTACTCGATCACTTAATTTTGGGCAATGGAGATTTTGTTAGTCTGCGAGAACAAACGTCACTGTGGAACGAAATCCCTCAGGGGGATTAGGGCGATCGTGCGATCGATGACTCAATAAACGTTGGATTCAACGTTAACGTCAACCCAAATATTACAAACTCAGTAATCCATCTAATTCATCCACCGCTTCACAGCTGGAGGACGCGAACGTTTGCGAGGGAACTAAACTCGGCGTGGCAGGCGCATAGGCAGGCATCGTAATTTGGGAAGCGGTGTTCAGTTGAGGGTAGTTTAACTGACTAGAGATCTGCGGCTGACCATACATCTGTGGCTGACCATAGGCAGGCTGTTGCCGTCCATACAGGTACTCGTCGGCATATTTGCGAAACACTGCTTCCACCGCAGCACGGGCATTTTTCAAGCCCCATTCCTCTGCAATTTGCTCAGCCTTTTCCAACACATCCGCACTGAGTCTCAGTTTGTTGTCATGCATAGTTGGGTGTCTCCAGGAAATAAACCACGAACGTTGGCAAATTGGGGTTCCGGCATGACCGCAAACAGTTTAAAGCCCTGCAAGCGATCGGCAATCAAATGGGAACTCCCCCCTGTGATCAAAAATCGGGTAACGCGCGGCATAAACGGCGTATATTGCGATTTCACCGTGCGGAAAATGTTCTTATACCAAGGATCTAAGTATTCCTCCAACCATTCCTTCCAAGCTTGTCCAGTATCTGCATAGATATGGTCATGGCGAAATCCATCCATAATTACGCCGGGATCCGCTGTGGTTCCTAAAACATTGGTTAGTCGCTTGTCAAAACTAATCGCCGTAGCCAATTCGTAGGCTCCTCCGCGATCCATGACATTTTCATCAATCACTTCACCTTCAGCATCGATTAAGCGACTGAGCCAAGTTCCGCCCCCGATGTCAATCACGATCGTATAACCTGTCTCGCTAATGATGCCCATCCGTTGAGCACAACGATAGGAACCCAAGCCTTCCCGCTCTACTTCAACTTTCTCAACCGTGATTTGAAACTGAATCTCATTGCGCTTGAATTCATGGATTCCCAAGAGTTGCGACTTAATGGCATCGCGGTGTTTCTCAGGTTCCGGTGTGGACACAAACAGGTTTAAGGACATCTGGCAAACATCATCCACGATCGCGCCCGGTTCCACGCAGGCATAGAGGTGCAGCTTAGCCAAATCAACTTTATTCTCAATCACCGTCTGTTGTTGACGGCGGTATTTGTACGCCTGGGTTCCGAAGTGAAAGCGCAGGCCATTGGGTAACTCGACTAACGGTGAACTATCAGAATAGCGCACGGGATCCCGGCCCTTGGGCAGTTGAAAGCGCATCGATCGAATAGCTCTCGGATTGCCCGTACCATCCCAATACTTCAATTCGTAGTTCCCCGCATCTAGGGCAAGGGTTTTGGTAACGGGTGGCGCGATGACCGGGGGGGCTTCCTTTTTGGCGCGAGGGGGACGTGTTGAGGTCGCCGTCATGGGATTCTCCTTCTTTTATACTCCAGTGGATTTAGCGTTCCAGTGGCGATTTTGGTAAATGGTTTCTCCAGGGTTCTAGGGATTGGGTGTCCCCAGTTGCATTCATCTCGACCCAAATAGTACAATAGTACGTTAGTTGATCCGGTTGGGCTTGTCAATACACTAGTACTATTTACTCAAAGTAATTTTGTTGTAGTTTTCGTTCTAGCAATCTTATTAACTGGCATAGAGCCATTCCCTCCCTCCGGTACAATGGGAAGGGTTTTGCGAGCAAAGGTGTGCGGGAAAAAGTTATGGTGGCTGGCTTTTCAACGGACTCTTCAACGATCGGGGTAGCCCTCGTGGGCACTGGGTTTGGCCAAAAAGTTCATTTGCCTGCCCTGCAAACCCACCACCGCACTCAAGTTGTGGCCATCTATCATCGGGATCCGGACAAAGCCCAGGCGATCGCCCAAGCCCACCAGATTCCCCACGCCTGCACCACGATCGATGAAACCCTAGCGCTCCCTGAGGTACAGGCTGTTAGCATTTCCACACCTCCCTTTACCCATTACGACATTGCCAAAGCTGCACTGTCTGCGGGAAAACATATTCTGCTGGAAAAACCAACTGCTCTGAACGCGATCGAAGCTCGGGAACTTTACCATCTAGCTGCTGAAAAATCTCTCGCGGCCACAATGAACTTTGAGTTCCGCTACATTCCCGCTTGGCAATTTTTTGCGGAACTGATCCAGCAAGGGTACGTTGGCCAACCCCGCTACATCAAAGTCGATTGGCTCGTGTCCAGCCGCGCTGATGCTTCGCGCCCCTGGAACTGGTACGCCCAAAAGGAGCAAGGGGGTGGAGTTTTGGGCGCGATCGGATCCCATGCCTTTGACTACCTAACTTGGCTCTTCGGTGCGGTGCGGGGTGTCTCCGCTCGCCTCAGTACCTCGATTCTGGAACGGCCCGATCCGGCTACAGGCACCCTCAAACCTGTCACCGCTGACGACACCAGCAACATCACCCTGGAACTGATGGACGGGACGCCCATTCAAGTCTGTCTCAGTTCCGTCACGATGCAGGGGCGGGGACATTTCCTAGAGGTCTATGGCGATCGCGGTACCCTGGTGGTGGGCAGCAGCAACCAGAAGGATTACGTCCACGGGTTCCAGGTCTGGGGCAGTCAGGGCGGTCAACCCCTGGCAGAACTACCAGTGCCAGATCGCTTGGCCTTTCCCCGCGTGTTTGACGATGGCCGCATTGCCCCGATCGTACGTGTCGTTAACGAATGGGTCAACAGCATCGATCAGCAAACCGCGATCGCGCCCTCCCTGCGAGAAGGGGTCTACTCCCAACTCATCATGGACTGCTGCCACCAATCCAACGAAATGCACCAGTGGGTGGAAGTACCCGATTTAGACCCGTTTTTAAACGATGAGATTTAGCTGACCTGATTGTCTTCTCATTCCGGATTTTGGTTGATCATAGTTTCCAGGCAGTTTAGTCGATTGCAAAATCTCTCTTTATGTATGATGACACTTGCCGATTCCTGGCTGAAAATTTCTCTGCTGACTTCGCCAGTTGGCTATTAGGAAAATCTGTTACCCTCACAGAAATCCAACCCTCTGAACTCTCCCTCGACCCGATTCGTGCCGACACCTTAATTTTTCTGGAATCGGACGATTCTATTTTGCATCTCGAATTTCAAACGCTCCCAAAAGACAACATTCCATTCCGTATTCTGGATTATCGTGTACGAGGGTATCGCAGAAATTCAGCCAAACCCATGCGACAAATCGTGATTTACCTAAAACAGACGGGTTCAGAGTTGGTTTACCAAACTAGCTTCACGATGGAACGCACTCGCCATGAGTTTGAGGTGATTCGATTGTGGGAGCAACCTGCTTCACTGTTTTTACAATATCCGGGGTTGCTCCCCTTTGCAGTTCTAGGCCAAAGTGCAGACGCAGAAGAAACATTGCGTCAAGCTGCTCAAAAAGTTGATCAGATTGAAGACCCGATTACACAATCAAATATTATGGCAGCATCCGGAATTTTAGCTGGGTTAAAATTAGAGGATGAGGTAGTTTATCGCATTCTCCGGAGGGACATTATGCAGGAATCTACAGTTTATCGTTCAATCCAGAGAGAGACTCAGATTGAAGAGAAGCGAACGATCGCACTCAACTTCCTGCGAGAAGGTTTGTCGGTTGAGCTTGTTGCGCGTGGAACAGGGCTGTCGATCCAAGAAATCCAGCAACTTCAACAACAACTGCATGAGTCCGCACAAACTTGAGTGTGATCGATTGCTAGCCAGATAGTCGTCAAGATGTGCCACTGCCTCTCAAGAAAACCAACAGTTCGTTCAGAGGCGATCGAATACGTTAGACTAGTGCTTTGGCAGTCGTACAGTCAAAATTGTAGACAATTATTATGGATTTTTGGAACCTCCAAAACTGGAACGCCATTCTCGATTGGGGCGATCGGGGAACCCGAACTACTGTGGGACGTTAACGAGTCCCCAATCTCTAGCGTTTTTCCCCATCCCTAGGCCATCCCTTGGCCTTCCGTATTTGGAGTCACACCATGTCCGAAGACAAAATTCATCTCCCCAAAACCAGCGAATCAGAAGACCTCAAAAAAATCCGCCACACCACGTCCCATGTGATGGCGATGGCTGTGCAAAAGCTCTTTCCCAAAGCCCAAGTGACGATCGGGCCTTGGATTGAGAACGGCTTTTACTACGACTTTGATAGCCCGGAACCCTTTACTGATAAGGATCTCAAGGCAATCAAAAAAGAGATGATTAAAATCATCAACAAAAAACTGCCTGTGATTCGCGAAGAGGTCAGTCGGGAAGAAGCCGAACAACGCATCAAAGCCCTCGGCGAGCCCTACAAACTGGAAATTCTGGCAGATATTAAAACTGAGCCCATTACGCTTTATCACCTCGGCGATCAGTGGTGGGATCTCTGCGCGGGGCCGCACGTGGACAATACCAGCGAGTTGGATCCCAAGGCGATCGAACTGGAAAGCGTCGCTGGAGCCTACTGGCGCGGGGATGAAACCAAAGCCCAACTGCAACGGATCTACGGTACCGCTTGGCAATCCGCAGAGCAATTGGACGAGTACAAACGCCGCAAGGAAGAAGCCCAAAAGCGGGATCACCGGAAATTGGGTAAAGAATTGGGATTGTTTATCTTCGCTGATCCCGTTGGCCCCGGTCTGCCCCTGTGGACGCCGAAGGGCACCCTGCTGCGATCGATTTTGGAAGACTACCTCAAACAGGAACAAACCAAGCGCGGCTATCTTCCCGTCGTCACGCCCCACATTGCTCGCGTTGATCTGTTTAAAATTTCGGGACATTGGCAGAAATACAAAGAAGACATGTTCCCGATGATGGCGGACAACGAAGAAGAGAAGGACAAAGAAATCGGTTTTGTGATGAAGCCGATGAACTGTCCCTTCCACATTCAGATCTACAAGAGTGAATTGCGCTCCTATCGCGAACTGCCCATGCGGTTAGCGGAATTTGGTACGGTCTACCGCTACGAGCAATCGGGCGAACTGGGCGGTCTGACTCGGGTACGGGGCTTTACTGTCGATGATTCCCACCTTTTTGTGACACCGGAGCAGCTCAGCGATGAGTTCATGAATGTGGTGGACTTGATTTTGAGTGTGTTCAAGAGCTTGCAACTCAAGAATTTCAAAGCCCGTCTCAGCTTCCGCGATCCGGAAAATCCAGGCAAATACATCGGTTCCGATGACGCTTGGGAAAAAGCCCAGGGAGCCATTCGGAATGCCGTGGAAAAATTGGGGATGGAGCACTTTGAAGGGATTGGGGAAGCGGCGTTCTATGGCCCCAAACTGGACTTCATTTTCCAGGATGCCCTGGAGCGGGAGTGGCAGTTGGGGACTGTGCAGGTGGACTACAACTTGCCGGAGCGGTTTGATTTGGAATACGTGGCGGAAGATGGGACACGCAAACGGCCTGTGATGCTGCACCGGGCTCCCTTTGGTTCCCTGGAACGGTTGATTGGCATTTTGATCGAGGAGTATGCAGGGGATTTCCCCACCTGGTTAGCCCCGGTGCAAATTCGTCTGTTACCCGTAGGGGATGATTTTGTCCCCTTTGCCAAGGAAACAGTGGCGAAAATGCAGATGCTCGGTATTCGCGCTGAGGTTGATCTCAGTGGCGATCGCCTGGGCAAACTGATCCGCAATGCCGAGAAAGACAAAATTCCGGTCATGGCAGTGGTGGGAGCTAAGGAAGTGGAAGCCAACGCCTTGAGCATCCGCACCCGTGCCGCCGGGGAATTGGGATCCATTCCGGTGGCTGAAGTCTGCGATCGGCTACAATCGGCCAACGCAGACCATGGCAATTTTTAAGGGCAACTTTGAGGACTGAGGAAGGGAGCTACCATGCGAGTCATTGGGTTGATCAGTGGAACATCGGTTGATGGCATTGATGCAGCATTGGTCAACTTGTCCGGCCAACGGGATGACCTGCAAGCGGAACTGCTATCCTTTGCCACCTATCCCTATCCGGCGGATCTGCGCGATCGTATCCTGGCAGTATGCGCTGGGTCACTCCTATCCATGGCCGAACTAGCGGAATTGGACGATGAGATCGCCACCTGTTTTGCCGAAGCAGCGATCGCGATCAATCACAACCAGCCCCCCGCCCAACTGATTGGTTCCCATGGTCAAACGGTGTTCCATCGTCCTCCTACCTCCGATCGCCTCGGTTACAGCTTGCAACTGGGGCGGGGTGAAGTGATTGCCCAAAAAACGGGCGTTCCGACGGTCAGTAACTTTCGCGCTGCGGATATTGCGGTCGGGGGCCAAGGCGCGCCGGTGGTGCCCCCCGTGGATGCCGCGCTGCTGACCCATCCCACCCGCGATCGCGCGGTGCAAAACCTCGGGGGTATCGGGAACGTTACCTATTTGCCCTCGGTGCAGTCCAAGGTGCAGGATCCCAACCTGAAACTCCAGGGCTGGGATACGGGGCCTGCGAACGTGCTCATCGACTTAGCGGTGACGCAGTTATCTCAAGGCCAACAAACCTACGATCGCAACGGAGCCTGGGCCGCCCAGGGAACGCCTTGCCAGGAGCTGGTCGATCGCTGGCTGACCCAACCGTTTTTCTGCGAACCGCCGCCCAAATCGACGGGTCGAGAACTGTTTGGCCCCGAGTATCTCCAGCAGTGTTGGGCTGATGCCAAGTTAGCCCACCTATCCGATGCCGACTTTCTGGCTAGTCTGACGGAGCTGACTGCCGCCTCGATCGCCCTCAATTACCGGACATTCCTTCCCAGCGTTCCCCAGGAAGTTTTACTCTGTGGAGGGGGGAGCCGGAATACTTACCTGAAGGCGCGTATTCAAGCCCATCTTCCGGAGAGTCAGGTCATGACTACCGATGACGTGGGCCTGAATGGTGACGCCAAGGAAGCGATCGCCTTTGCTGTGTTAGCCTACTGGCATGTTCTGAAGCTTCCTGGTAATCTTCCGGAGGTGACGGGAGCCAAACAACCTGTGCTTTTAGGGGAAATTCACCAAGTTACTGAGAAAATTTGCGTGATAGCATAGGTTCCCATTGGGAGATCAATTCATCCTTATAGCAAATTTGTCATTGTGAACCACACATTTCTTATGGAGCCTGGGGTCTGGCTGTTGCAGGGTAGCTGGACAGAGCGGAATAGCCTCCCCATTACAGTTAAAGGAAAGGTTCTTGTCAGTTGGAGCCGGGATGAGTGGTTCAACATGGTGATGAGACTGATCTTTGTGGACAGCGATCGCGAACCCATCGATTTTCAATATCGAGGCCGCTTTGATATGGGCGATCGGCGCTATACCTTCGTCCTGCAACATAGCGATATGGGCCACGTCGAAGGCGAAGGTTGGCTGGCTCCAGAATCGATCGTGCAGCACTACCGGGCGATCGGAGATAAGCAACGACGCAGCGGCTTTGAAACGATGTATCGGTTTGGGGACACCCAGTACTATATGTCCAGCGGCATTCTGTCCGGCCATTACATGACCAGTTCCATGGAAGCCGTCCTGGAACGCCAAGTCAGCTAGTCCCTGATTCAGTCACTCACCTACCCGTCTACCCACCTACCCATCTATCCAGTTGGGATTTTATTGGCACGCTATTCTCTAGGGAGACGATCGGGACGCAAAGCGGGGCAAGATAACTTGAATCGTCGTGCCAACGTTGACCTGGCTATGAATTTGAATCTGGCCTCGGTGAATGTCTACAGATTGCTTGACGATCGCCAGCCCCAAGCCGTTACCTGAAATGGATCCTACGTTGGTTGCTCGATGGAAGGGTTCAAAGAGACGCGCTTGATCTTCTTTGGGAATCCCAATGCCTTCATCCTGTATGCGTAACATGACCTGACTGGCTGTCCAACTGAGGTTGACCGTGATCCTTTTAGGAGCCAGGGAATACTTAATCGCGTTAGAAAGTAGATTATTGATAATTTGGCCCAGAAGTCGCTCATCCATATAGACAGGCAGCGTAGTAGTTTCCGGGGTGAGGGAAAATAGGATAGGGTGCTGGTGCCGATCGTTGAGTTGAGCTTCTTCAATCAGGGTTTGGCAGAAACTCCGAAGTTCGAGTTCGATCGGATCAAATTTCAGTTTTTTCGCCTCTGCCCGTTCAATAATCAAAATGTCATTGAGCAAATGATTCATATTGAGGGCAGCGTTCTGAATCCGGTTGATGTGTTCCAGTTGCTTTTTGGGCGATCCGTCGGCGGCGTAGTATTCCAGTAAATCCGCTGATGAGAGAATGGTGCTTAGGGGGGTGCGAAACTCGTGGGAGGTGGTAGACACAAAGCGAGATTTTAATTCGCTGAGTTCCCGTTCTTTCACCAGGGCGATCTTCATGTCCGCCTCGGCCCGTTTCCGTTCAGTAATATCCCGCTGGATCCCCACCCAGTAGTGATAACGCCCGGTTTGATCGGCGACGGGAAAAATGCTGAGCTCTACCCAAATTTCCGACCCGTCCTTGCGATAGTTAATCACTTCAACCAAGACTGATTTCCATTGGCGTAACGCCGATCGAATGTGTTCCAATGTGTGCAAATCGGTTTTCGGGCCTTGGAGAATGCGGGGCGTTTTACCAATGACATCCTCCGGCTCATAACCCATCATGCGGGTAAAGGCACGATTGACATAGATGATGTGGGGGCCGGGGAGTTTCACCGGTTCTGCTTCTGTGATGACCACTGCGTCATTGGCGTTGACGATCACAGATTCTAAAAGACGTAGCCAGCTTTCCTGTTTTTGCCGATCGGTAATATCCTCCGCAATTCCCGCGACACGGTAGACTTTGCCTGCCTCATTGCGCACAGGGAACGCTCGGGTTAACAGATCGCGCTCAGTTCCATCAGGCCGTAGGATCCGACAAACGACTTCCGTGATCTGGCCTCGCCGGGATTGTTTACTGGCTTGGAGCACTGCCGCCCGATCGGGCAACGTTACACTCTCTAACCAGTCCTGCCACTGCTTTCTGTAGCAGGCTTCACGGGTTTCACCCAACACTGATTCGCAGGCGGGACTCATGTAAATTAACTGCTTGTCTTCAACGGAATACATCCAAAAGAGTTGTTGAATATTTTCCGCTAATTGGCGAAACCGCTCCTCGCTTTCTCGTAAACCCGCTTCTGCTTGGTTCCGGGCTTGTACAGTTTTGGCCATGTCTGTCATATTGCGGAAGCAGACAGACAATCCGATTTCGGACGGATAAGCGTGCACTGTATAGCAGTGATCATCAATTGAGTACTCAATGCCTTCCTGAGGGGTGCCCATTTCCATGGCCCGTCGCAAACAATGACCCACAGGCAACTGGTCAAAGTTAGGACAAGCTTGCCACAGCACTTGTCCCATTACAGCCGTAGCGGGTTGGCGTAGAATCCGCGCGGCTTCTGGGTTGAGATAGGTCAAACGCCACTGGCGATCGAGCATGAGGACGCCATCTGTCATACTCTGCACAAAGTGAAGGATTTGCGCCTGGGCTAGTTCTGGAGGGCGAGGGTCTGGGGTCAGGATGGGACGCCCCACAACCTGAATTTCTGCAATTTCGCCTAAATTGTCCGCAATGGCTTGTAAAGTCCAACGCCATGAATGCTGCGATTTCAACACCTGCCATTGGGGAAAATTGCTAGGGCCCCTTTCAGTATCTAGCGTGTTAGGAGGAGTCCATTCTGCTTCTACGACCCAACACTGAGATCCCATCTGAGCTAAGAGAATTTGAAACTGTTCCGCCAAGGTGGGATAGTTGGCCGGTTGCTGTAAAAGGTGGAGTAAGTTGTTGCCAATCGCTTCTGCCCGTGGGATTTGCAAAAAGTCACAGAAAGCAGCATTGGCAAAAGTGAGGCTTCCATCCTGGAGGCAGCACCCAACTAAATCAGAACTATGATGGATTAAGGTATTGACTAAGGCTTGGTATCGGGCTTCACTCATCTGTGATGACTTCTGCGATGGGGGGGATAGTCGGGAGATAACCCTAGCCTCGTCTTGCATCATAGGGGAGAGACAATTGCGTTAAGGGAGTAATTGTTCAAAGCTGACCAAGGATGGGCGAAGATCCTTGCGCGGATCATAGGCAGATATCCTATGCGGATATCGTATTATTGTGCAGGGTTTATGGGTTTGCCACAATGGTGCAAGGTAAACTGACGTAAAAAGTTGTCCAGCCTTGGCTACTTTGTACCGAAATTTCTCCATTAGCTTGTTTGACTAGCGATTGAACTAAGGCAAGGCCCAGTCCAGACCCTTTAGGGGACGAATCGCTGTGGGTTTTGGGAAAGCCGATGAGGGAAGGGGTCGCACGGTAGAAGCGATCGAAGATTTTGGTTAAGTCAGATGCTGGAATTTCGGCGGAGTTTTTCAGCGTGATTCGGACATTGGGTGGCGTGGTAGGGGGCATTTCTAGCTTGAGGCGAATGCTTCCTCCCGATGGGGTGTATTTGCAAGCATTGTGCAGCAGTTCCACCAGCACCCGATGGAGCGTAATCTCATTGATATCGATGCGAGCAAGGGAGGGTGGCAGCTCAAAGGTAAGGATCTGCTGATTCACTTGAGCTTGGACTTCAAAAGCGGCGATTCGTTGCTGAACCCAAGGTTGTAAATCCAGAATTGTGGTAGACAGTTCTA
Organism: Alkalinema sp. CACIAM 70d; assembly: GCA_002148405.1. GTDB lineage: Bacteria > Cyanobacteriota > Cyanobacteriia > Leptolyngbyales > Leptolyngbyaceae > Alkalinema. The sequence goes on from MUGG01000212.1 coordinate 145,523, forward strand.
CCTCGGCAGTGCTTGCAACGTATTGATCGAGCAACTGTTCAATTAAGTGATCGCCCTGTTCACAGGCTAATTGCGCTACGTTGAGATACTGCCGCCAGCGATCGGGAATCATTTCCATCATCCGCAGGGCCATGCGAATCGTCGTTAAAGGTGCGCGTAGGTCATGACTGATGGCGCTGACCCAATCTTGGGTTGCGGCAGCATCAAATGCGGCAGTGTCAGATGTGGTGTCAGACGTGGTGGGGGTAGTAGACGTGGCGGTATCAGACGTGACGGTATCAGACGGGGTGGTATCAGAGGAGACATAGGGGGGGAATGCCACCGATGGGGGTTGGCTGCAAGCTTGATGTTTCTTCAGTCTTGCAGCGATCGCTTCCAATAGTTCAACGCGCCGAAATGGTTTAGTGAGGTAGTCGTCTGCACCGAGATTCATACCATGGCGCACATCAGAACGATCGGTTTTGGCACTTAAGAAGACAAAGGGAATGGCAGCGGTTGTCGGATCACGACGCAGTTCCTGCAAAACCGCATAGCCATCGCCATTACTCATTTTGATGTCACACAGAACGAGGTCTGGATGATATTGACGAATCATTTTCAGGCCTGTAGCACCATTGCTGGCGTCGATCGGTTCAAAGCCGCCGGAGTCGAGAATTTCTACGATATTCGATCGAACATCTTCTTCGTCTTCAATCACCATGATCCGCATAATTGCCCCAACCCCCTGTTGATGATACTGCCTTTAACCGCTTGAAACTTTACGTCCACCCTGTCAAAAAGGAGCAAGAGGAGACCTCTAAATTGATCGATCAAACCTGAACACTCCCTCGATCGATCACTCCTCAATTATTTTCACCGATCAATTTTCCTCGATCAACCCTGCATCAAAATACATAACACAAGCAACTCACGAGTCACACAATTTAAGAGTCTTTAAGTCGTGGAATATACATTTAAGACACGATTAACTTGTAGAATGCACAGATGAAATCACTATAACTATATAATTTCTATTGAGAATTTCTAGAGAGATTAACTAAAGTGAAAGGGCTGAATAAAAATGTAATTCAGTCTGAATCGAAAATTGTGAAAATTGAATTTAACAGGTTTTCAACTGTTTGAGAGTGGTAGTGAATTGCTACTAGAATCACCTCTCTGCTGACTTTTAAATGAGTCATTCAGTAGGTAATGACTATTATAAATGGAGAGAGAAGTTAACTGTTTAGGAAAGCACTAAGATTCTGCAAATGATTGTAAGAAATACGTAAGGTTTAATCAAACTTGAGAAACTATACGGTAGACCATACAGATTACACCGTAGATCACGTAACCGCTGTAGACGGATACTCTTTGAATATAGAGATGTTTGAACGGGGATATTTTAAAGAAAGTAGTGGGTGGTATCAGTGGATTTATCTATTGCCATAACAAAAATCTAGAAATTAGTAGGAGGAATACCCTTAAATAGGGGCAGGGGTATTACAGATTTAATACTTCCTTTAAAACTGTCTAAGTGTAGAAGGAACGTTGTGGTTTTTGTAAAGCGTTACTAATATTTAGGTTGATTTCGTTATTCTAATGGTGACAAAGGGAAAACTTTGTCTATTCTTGAATGTCAGTTTCTTGGCATTGGTCTCCTAGCCGGTTTTTCTAGGGATTGAGGCAAAGAAACGTCTGGGGGAACAATGCTAAAGAGTTCTTGTGTTTTTCTGTTGGGCTAAAGAAAGGATCGTTATATTTTATACAGATTGGAACGATTTCATCATCATGGCTTTGAGATTAGCAAATGGATCGGATTGTATTTTTTTTCAATTTTGGTTGGACGATCGCGTCCATGATGGGGTGAATTGTCAGGGTGAAATATTCGTGAAGTTACAGATATTTCCGCTCCATAGAAAAGATCAAGCCTATGAACTTGGCAGTCAGCTATCGGATGAAGATTACTCCGTAGTCATCGTGAGGATGCTGGATGCTTATATGGTCGGATTGGCCATGCAGGGGGAAGAATGGCAGCAGCAGGGGCTCCAAAAACTGTTGCAAAATGCCTGAATCATGCCTAAATTGCTTAAGTTTACGCTCTAATTCGCTGTAAATTCCTTGGGAGAAATTTAATTTCAGGTTATTGCAATACGATCGGTCTGGAGAGGCAGCGTGGTTGTGACTAGGATCCAACTGTTTCCAATGCAGAATGGCCTAAGTTAGACTGCTGAAGGCAAAGACTATCTAGATTCCCTAGACTCCCTAGACGATTGGATGGAAGTGAACATGCAAACTTATGATGTGGTGGTGTGTGGAGCAGGGCCTGCGGGGGCGATGGCGGCGGCGGAAGCGGCTCGATCGGGCCTGAAGGTTGCTCTCCTGGAAAAGCAATTTTTGCCGCGTCATAAAACCTGTGGCGGCGGGATGCCCATGACGCTCCAGAAATTTCTCTGGGACTTGGCACCGGAAGCGTTTGTAGAGTCGAATGTGACGCACATGCGCCATACCTGGAATTTTGCTGATTCCTATCTGGGAGCCATCAATCCAGACGGAGTTTTGCCCAAGTTATCACTCTGGATGGTGCAGCGATCGATTTTTGATCAGGCCCTGGCGCAACGGGCTGTTCGGGCTGGGGCAGAACTGCGGGATGGCTTGGCGGTACGATCGGTGATTCCTGAGGCTGATGGGGTCGTCGTGCAAGCCCAGGGAATCAAAACTGGGGCGGACTTTACAGCCAAGGCTCGCTATGTGATCGGAGCTGATGGAGCCAATGGAGTCGTGGTTAAATCCACCCAACTGCGCCAAAAACGTGCAATCGCGATCGCCCTGGAAGTTGAGCATCCCCATACTTGGAATACGGGCGTTTCTGCTGGGCATGCTGATCTACGACCTGAAGTGGTGCATTTAGAGTATGGTGCGGTTAAGCAGGGCTATGCTTGGATTTTTCCGAAGGGCGATCACTTGAATGTGGGAGCAGGACTGTTTCGACCAGGTAAGCTTGATCCTCGCCGCGATCCCACCGTGCGGGCAGAACTGCAACAGACGATTTGTGACTATTTGACGGCGGTGGGTGTGGCCTACAATCGATCGCAATTGCGCTTCCATGGCCATCCCTTGCCCACCTGGTCTGGCAAGGAACCCTTGCATGAAGGACGGATCCTGTTAGTGGGGGATGCTGCGGGCTTAGTGAATCCTTTGTTTGGGGATGGCATTTTGCACGCGGTCAAAAGTGGCCATATTGCAGGTCAATGTTTGGCGGAGGATGCGGCGCAGGACTATACTCAACGGATTCATCGGGAGTTTGCGGGAAATTTTGATGCAGCACTGGCTTTGGCCAAGGTGTTCTATCAATGGCCAGGGATTTGCTACAAGTATGGCGTGAAATACGAACGCAGTACGCGCCTTGCAACGCAACTGCTCTGTGATGAGTTGCACTTTACGGAAATGACAGAACGGGCTATGAATCGCCTGAAACGATCGGTAGGTCAGCACTTTTTCCCAGCTTGGAATGAGTCCTAACGGCTAATTATTAATGCTAAAGCAAATGCCCCGAACAAACGATCGGGGCAATCCTATATCAGCTTATTGAATCTTCTAGGAGTGGTATTAAGCAGATCTCCTAGGCCACTAATTGGAATGGGGAATTCATATAGGTTGGAATCGGAACGGAATAATTTTCCAAAACACTAGGCGCAATATCTAAGGTTGAAATTTTAGTCCGTTGGGTAGGCGTTGGGGATGTCTGTTTGGGATCGTAGGTGAACAGGATCCCTTCAGGAATGTGATCGCCCGTGAGATAGACGCCATCTTCGTGGGGAACGCTGGCAAGGCCCATTTCCGCAAAGGATCGTGGCTGCCCTTCTACGTGAATCACTTCCGGGCCAGTGTAGTTTTGGAAATACTTGAAGCAGAATTCAAAGAAGCCTTCTTCTAGTTCTTGGGCAAAGGGTTGGTTGTTGATGGCTAAGGTTCCGACTTTTTGCCGTAGACAGTCCTGTTTGTCAGGATTGACTGCGACGTTGAAAATGGGAGCCATAGCGGGACGTTCTTCGTAATCTTTGGGATTAAGCCCGAGTTGTCCCATAAAGCGGGTAAAGTCCACAATGCCCACGCAGGAGGAGACGTGTTCGGCTTTGAAGGCGGCTTGGCCCATGCTAGAAACGACTAATAGAACATATTCGGGATTGCGATCGACGAAGGCAATCAGGCGACCCAGAAGTTCATCGGCTTTCTGCATGGCAAAGTCGATTTCATGGCGAAATTGATTGATCCATGCGTCCTTGAGATTGAATACCTTATAGTCTTCAGGAAAGGCCGCTGCCCAATAACGGTGCATGTTGGCGGCGACGTGGTTGGTGAAGAAGGTGGCGAAGTCGGGTTTGGTTTTCTGTAATTGCTTCAGGAAGATATCGAAGCTCAGTAGGGTTTGGTAGGTACGACGACGGGTTTTAACGGTGGGATCTTTCCGTTCTGCTAAGAGTTGCTGCCCAATTTGCCCGATCGTGTTGGAGGTGAGACCGAGTTGGGGCAGGGCGGGTAGTAGCTTGAGTGCCCCGGATACATCAATTTTTTTCGAGACGTTGCGGGCCGATGCGCGGGACATGGACAGGTTAAACGCCTGAAACGCTTCTAGGGGTTGGGGATAGGCAGTGCTTTCTGCGGCGAAAACATCAGGCAAATAAAAAGCGTAGTCTTGGATGGTGTCGGTAACGGGAAAGGTGAAGAAGGATCCGCACACGCCGACTTTGACGCCTTGGGAGGCCAGGATTTGCCACAGGGGGGGATAGGCGCGGTTGACTTCATCGAGTTCTTGGCCGAAGTTGGTTAAGCCATGCCGATCGTTGTTGACGCCACGATGCACGGTGGGCCAGGTTTTGGTTGGTGAAAGTTCCCCGGAGTCGGCTGCGTAGGTTTTGTATTGCTGAGCTTTGGTCAGCATTTTTGCCAAGTGGGATTGGGGACGGGTTTGACAAAAATGATCGACCAGTTTGTAAGGAACTTCGTTCAACTCAAACAGAATAATTTTTCGGCCTGACATGGTACTTCGATCTCTTCTAAACTGTCACAATGTACTGACGAATGCCTCAGCATCGGACTGGGTTGGAGTCAAGCTGAGGGAGGGGGATTAACAGGTGCTTTTTGAATGATTCTACCGAACGAATTTTAAAGATCTGGTGAAATTGCCCAAGCTTCATGGGAACTACACGCAAACTCCTAGGTTTGTCATCATTGTCATAAAATTTAAGCTTTCTGGGCTTCGGGATTAATGGCGAGGTTTGCTCTGGACAGTCTACGATCGCAGTTTTTCTACGGAAGAAGTAAGCTTTAGATTGATTGATGCTATCTCGCATCCCGTAAAAAACTGGATAGGCTCCTAGGATGATTCAGTAGGAAAATTCAGTTCTGACGATCGCCGTTGAAACACCACGCGACAGCCATCCTGGGGACGACGCACGGGAATAATCACGGGATTTAAGCGCTGATTGGGCAGAAGTTGCCATTCATAACCCCGCAGCAAATGCACCAGCATTAACTTCATTTCCATCTTGGCAAAGGCCAAGCCTAGACAAATCCGTGGCCCTCCACCAAAGCCCACCAGCCCAAAGGGTTTTGGCTTTTCCTCTAGCCAACGATCGGGATTGAACCGTTCCGGTTCTGGATACAATTCTGCTAACTGATGGGTATAGGCGATCGAATACTGCACTAGCCATCCGGCAGGCACATGGTACCCCTTAAAATCAAAGCCTTTGACCACGCCCCGAAATCCACCCCCAACGGGAGGATGGCATCGCTCAATTTCCAGCAAAAAGCGATCGAGGGCAGGCATTTGCTGCAAGATTTCCAACGTTAACGGAGCATTCCCCAAGGCATCTTGTTCCGCGCGAAGGGTTCGTAGAATTTCCGAATGGCGACCTAATTCCAACACTGACCACGTTAGCATTGCCGTTGTGGTTTCATGGCCAGCAAACAGCATCAGAATAGCGTGGTTACAAAGTTCCTCTTGGCTAAGCCGATCGCCCGTCTCATCTGTTGCCTGCACCAGTAAACTAAGGGCATCGTGGGTGGGATTTTCCCGCCGTTGGTTAACGACTTGATTGACATGGGCCAGAATTTTGCGTCGTGCCGCTAATCCTTTGTTGAGCTTAGTGCCTGGTAAATTGATGAATGAGAATAACCCGTCGGAGAGTTGGGTGAATAATTCACTTAAGCGTTGATTTTCCGGGCCGGTTTCCGTGCCTAGAAAAATATTACTGGCCACTTCAAAGGTGAATTTCTTGAATTCTAGAAACCATTGAAATTGGCGTTGTTGTTCCCAGCGTTGTAGGTATTGCTGAGCGATCGTATCCATAGTTTTCAGGTATTGCCCTAGGGCTGCTCCATAGAAGGCAGGCATGAGTAACTTGCGATTGCGCCGATGTTCTGCCCCATCTTGGAGAAAGAGCGATCGGCCCAAGAGCGATCGAAAGGGTTGCGGCCAGCCATCGCCCCAGGTCAGGTGATCCATGCCCGACGATAGAACAAATTCTAACGCCTGCGGCCCGACCATAAAGGCAGTATCCTTGCCTGCAAATCGGGTACTAAAAATCGGGCCAAATTCAGCGTAGCGATCGGCAATGTAATTCGGGTTCCGCGCAAATTCTAAGGTTTCGCCAATCAGCGGTAAACCCTTTCTGCCGGGAGGAGTGGGGAGTGAGGAATGGTTAGACTGCATGCGATCGCGCCAATGATTTTTAGTTTGGAGCTTGGGTGGCTGTGGCTATTGTAATCATTCACTCGCGAACTCATCGGACTGCCAAGAAAAAACCTCCCCAAACTTGGAGAGGCTCACCATGAGAAGACCAACCATGACACAAGGAGAAGAACCGGAATGGTGAAGTCATGGTAGCGAGGGACTTTCACTCCCCAGACTCACACCCAAAACATGAACCCTGAAACTTTACAATTCACCTCAAATTTTCACCGGGTTGAGCGATGCTCTTAATAGCGATTAAACGCCAAGGGGGAATCCAACCGCAGATCCAAATCGCTGTCGGAATTAATCACTACAACTTCAGCTTTCTTCGGCTTACCCAGCAACAGGCCACCCAGGGCACCGCCTGCTGTCCCGATCAGAATCTTGCCCAGTGTGATTTTCCGGTTCCCCGTCACACCCGAAATAATTGTCGCTGCCCCCGCTCCGATCGCGGCTCCGGTCAATACTGAAGCTGTCTGGTTACCCTTTTCGATCGTTTCTTTGCGGGTAATGATATTGGACGAAGCATCGAGGGGCATCCGCAGGCCATCCTTACTGCCATCCTTGAGGATCAGTGTCTTGGCGACAAACCGCGAACCTTTTTCATTGTCCGTCGTTGTAGCAGGCCGCAGTTCACCTTCCACCTTGCTGCCAGCTGGAATCAGTAGCGTGCCGTTGCTAGCACGAATGTTGCTGGGAACCGTCAAATCAAGCTTCTGCGTTTCATCGGGCGTTACCAAAATTTTTTCCGCCTTATCATAGGTCACCGGAATAACTGTTCCGACGGGGATCCGCAGTGTGCGAGAAAAGAGAACGGGTTGATTGTAGGTTTGGGCGATCGTGGTGGGTGTCGATTGAGCCTGAGCCCCTAGTGTGGCGATCGGAGCCAAGTTCACGATCGGGGTTCCCAGGGCAATCATGAGTGCCGTTCCTGCCTGCCAGCGCTTGAAGCTAGAAGGCGCAGTCGGGTGATGACTCGTGCGATCGGCCATGCGATCAGACATTTGATCCAACGTTTGATCCAACGTGTGTGAGCTAACCATAATCTAGAGTTTCTGTGGAGGAGTGGTTCTTAAGCAGTTTGACGCAGGCGTTCCCAGAAGGTTCCTGCCCTCTGTCAGATAGGATTCCCATAGCCTGCCTAACGGCCTTCAGCTAGGGGGCGATCTCAAGGTCATCGTCTCGCAATGACTAATCCACCTCGCCTCCATCTCGCTAAGATCGCCCAATCGATTGCCCAATCTTCACCCAAAGGATCCCTCCATCGATTGCTGGGTGATCAGCCAACGATCGAGAAATTTGCCTCAACCCCTTACGGATCGTGCCTTTGGCGATCTACACTGTAAATTGCGTTCGTATGTATTGACGTGCATCTGTATTGGTGAGCGTTTGTATTGGTGAGCGCAGGATTTGATCAGTAGGGTTTGATCAGTATAGGTATTCCTTAGGCGAGTAGCATGATTCCCTTGCAACTCAAATTGAATAACTTTTTGAGTTATCGGGAAGCCAGTTTGGATTTTCGAGGGCTGCACACGGCTTGTATTTCCGGTGCAAATGGGGCAGGCAAATCCTCGCTGCTGGAAGCGATTTCTTGGGCCATTTGGGGTGAAAGTCGCGCCGCGATCGAAGATGACATCATTCATTTTGGTGAAAGTGAAACCCGCGTTGAATTTCTCTTTCGCATTCATAACCATATCTATCGCGTGATTCGCAGCCGCCATCGCGGTCAGGGCATGGTCTTGGAATTTCAGATTGCCTTGGATCCGTTAGCTGACGAATTTCCCAAACGGTTTCGGCCCCTGACGGAAAAGGGTTTGCGGGCAACACAACAATTTATCTTGGAACACGTAAAGTTAGACTACGACACATTTATTAACTCTGCTTACCTGCGCCAAGGGCGGGCCGATGAATTCATGCTGAAGCGCCCCAGCGATCGTAAGCAAATTCTGGCCGATCTGCTGAAGCTGCAACAGTACGACGAACTGGCCGAAAAAGCCAAGGAGCAGGCACGTCAGTTTAAAGCCGAAGTGGATGCTTTGGAACGCCAGCAAGCTTCGATCGAGCAGCAACTCAGTCAATTACAAAATCTCGAAATCCAGCAGACTGAACTAGAACAGCAACTTTCCACCCTGCAAGAACAGCAAATCCGCGATCGCAAAATGCTGCAAACCTTGCAAACACAACAGCATCAGCGGGAAATTTGGCAACAACAACTACAATGGCACCGTCAGCAGCACCAACAACATCAACAGGATTGCCAACGATTGCAGAAGGAGTATCAACAGGCTGAGGAGAGTTATCAAGCGATCGTGGCACTTTTGCAGGCGGAATCAGCCATCTACGCCGCCTATCTCCACAGCCAGGAGTTGCAGGCCCAGGAAGAGTTTTTGGCCAACCGCTTCCAACTCTATCAAGACTTGCAAACCCGCAAACAACAGTACCTCAATCAATACCAGCAACGGCTGAACGAACTACAACAGCAACAGCAGCAACTGTGGGCACAAACGGAAACCTTGCGTGAGCAAATGGAAGAGAACCAGCACATCCTCAGTCACATGGCTGATGTGGAAGCGGGATTGGCTAATCTGCACAGCGCTCGTCAGCAGTTGGAACAGTTCGATCGAGTTCAACTCCAGGTTGCCCCCCTGCTGCAACGAAAACAGCAATTACAACGATCGATCGATCAAGCGACCGCCCGCGTCACAGCTCGTTTGGAAGAACTCCGCACCACTGCGAAACAAATGGAGCAACAACAATCCCAACAGCCCCAATTGCAGCAGGCGGTGCTGGAGGTCTGCGATCGCATTGAGGAACTGGACAAGCTGCGAAAATACCAAGAACGGGTGCGGGAAAAGGGTTTAGAGCGGCGTAACTTTATGGAACGGCTGCAGGCTCACCAACGGGATTACGAAGCACAATTGGCTGAGGTCGATCAAATTCTCCGATTACTTAAACACCGCAGCGAAGACGCCCACCTCACCACAGAGTTGCAAGCGGCCCTGCTTCGGCACCAAGATGAAGCCCTGGAATCTATCGCCGAACTCGCAGATGCCGATGACCTGGCCCTGACCCGCGATCGATCGATCGTTACGCTTCAGGAAGCTGCTGGAAGTTATGGCTCAGGCAATGCTGCGATTAATTCTGCAAGCAATGCCGAAGAAACTTTAGCGGTAAATCTTGGCGCGAATGCTGGTGCAAACCTAGCAGATTTTCCGCCCTGCCCCCTCTGCGATCGGCCTTTGGATGAACAGCACTGGGAACTGGTGGTGCAAAAACATTTGGCGAAACAGCAGGAGATTCTGGAGCAAATTTGGGTGATTCGGGAACAATTAGCGGTTTCAGAGCGGGAAATTCAAGTGCTGCGCCAGGAATATCGTGATATTGAAAAACGCTTGGAACAGTATGGTTCCGTGTTGGAACGGCGGGGTCAGCTTCAGGAACAGCTACAGGCCAACGAATCGGGTCGGTACAGTTTGGATCAATTACTCGACGAAGTGCAGCATCTGGAGCACCAATTGCGGAGCGGAGAATTTGCACCCGATTTGCAAGAGGAATTGCGGTTGTTGGATCAAACCCTGGAGCATTTAAACTACGACGATCGTAACCATGCCATTGCGCGGGGACTGGTCGATCGTTGGCGCTGGGCGGAAATTAAGCAGGCAGAAATTAAGCAAGCCCAGCGGCGACAAACCCAAATTGAGCAACGGCTACCGGAACTGCAAGCGCAGCAGGATGAATGCACCGCCCACATTGCCCACCTCGAAACGACCTTAGTGGAGGGATTGGCTCAGTATGACCAGCACTTGACCGACCTCGGGTACAGCCTAGAGCAGCACAACGCCCTCAGAGCAGCCCTCAAACAGGTGCAAGCGAGCCAACTGCGCTACCAAGAACTCCAACAGGCTCAGCAGCAATATCCCCACCTGCGGCAACGGCTGGAAGATTTGGCAGAGTCCTTGCAAACTAAGCTGGTCAGCCTAGAAAGTGTAGGCCAGCAGTGCCAGTATCTAGAAAAATGCTTGGCCGCTGCTCCGGAACCCACCGCCCAGATTCAACAGCTAGAGCAAAAATTGCAACGGGAGCGGCAAACTTTGGATGCGACGCTTTCGCGACTGGGGCAATTGCAACAACAACAACAGCAGCGATCGTACCTGCTCCAAGACCAAATCACACTGCAACAAAGCCTACAAACCACCCGCCAGCAGTACCGCATTTATCAAGAACTGGTGCAAGCCTTTGGCAAAAATGGCATTCAAGCCTTAATGATCGAAAATGTCCTACCACAGTTGGAAACCCTCGCAAATCAAATTTTGACCCGGTTGACAAATAACCAACTACATGTGCAATTTGTCACCCAGCGCCGCAACGCGAAAGGCAAACCCCAGACCGCAAAATTGGCGGAAACCCTGGATATTGTCATTGCCGATGCCAAGGGAACTCGGCCCTACGAAACCTATTCCGGCGGGGAAGCCTTTCGGATTAACTTTGCCATTCGCTTAGCGTTGGCACGGCTGTTATCCCAACGATCGGGGACTGCGCTGCAAATGCTCATTGTGGATGAGGGCTTTGGCACTCAGGATCAGGAAGGCTGCGATCGATTAATTGCAGCGATTAACGCGATCGCGCCGGATTTTGCCTGCATCCTTACCGTCACCCACATGCCTTATTTTCGGGATGCCTTCCAATCCCGCGTTGAAGTCCACAAAACTGAGCTGGGGTCTCAATTGACGTTTTTTATGTGATCCCGTTTGATGGGACTTATTTGATGGGATCCTGTGCATTCGTTGGGATCGCTGTTGGGGAGCCATTTCGACGATCGCGTTATGTCACGCCTCGATCGAATTCACGGAAACAAGAAAAATCCTATGAACGCATTAATGCGTTCGTAGGATTTCAACGATTCAAAATGAGCGATCGTAAATTGACCTCGATCCTAGGGGAAAGAAGCAATTTAGATAGCCTCTACGTTTTTCTCGCCAGTCCGAATCCGCACAATTTGATCCACTGGGCTGATGAAGATTTTGCCATCTCCAATTTCGCCTGTACGAGCAGCGGCAATGATTTTATCCACTACCATGTCAACTTGTGCGTCTTCAACAACGATTTCAATCTTCAGTTTCTGCAAAAATTCAACAGTGTACTCAGAGCCACGGTAGCGCTCTGTTTGGCCCTTCTGGCGACCAAATCCCCGTACTTCGGAAACAGTCATGCCGACGATTCCAGCATTGACGAGGGCAATTTTAACTTCATCCAGCTTAAATGGGCGGATGATTGCTTCAACCTTTTTCAAGGTTCCACACTCCTTGTCGATCTTTTATGTGATTGCTATGTAGATAGCAAAACCTATTGCTATCACTGCTAAACCATAAACTTTGTAGCGGATTTTACCCCACTGTAGCTGATGGTATCAGATTCACCCGAATCTCGAAATTCCTGAGAAGTTCTGTAACCATCCCCCGAGCCCTTGAAATTTGGACTGTTGGGTTTTCCAGGAGTTCTCTTGACGCTCTGAGGAGCCTAGCGGTGGCACTACTTGGAAGAAAGCAGCGGACGCACCAACAAAAAGCCTGCACCAAAGGCCGTCAGGACAATCAGCGGAATTAGGATCGCCAACTTCCAGCCACTTAAGGGGAGGGATGTGCCCGTTGTCGCAGAGGCGTGGCTCGTGCCCCCGGAGGGATGACTAGGCTGCTCCATGACCCAGGCTGTGTGGGATGGTTTGACTGCCTGGGATGGCTTACGCGGGTTCGCCAGGGTAACGGTTTTTGTGACGAGTTTGCCTGAGCGGTTCCCCATGGCCTGAGATCCTCTGACAGATTTGGGGGCGACGGGAGATTGCCCGATCGTAGGATCCGTGAATTGTTCTGCGATCCCAGGCATCACAAATGGGCTATTACTGATAGATGCGATCGAAATTTCTACGGGATCATCTTTCAAGCTAGGCAGATGGCTAACTGCTTCCTGGGTATACATCACCAGTTTTGCCAGTCGATCGATTTCCTGACGGAGCTGCTGGTTTTGTTGGAGTAACTGGCGGTTCTGATTTTTGACAGACTCCATAGCAGCCTTGGTGGCTTGCAGTTCAGAGGAGACTTCCCGGTACAGGGAAATGGGTACCGAGGGAGAATAGGAAGTTTCCGCAGAAACGCTCTGTCCAGCAGCTCTAGAATGACGCATGGGAAATGGATACCTAGTTCTTGAATGGGAACAACCGAAATGGAACCATTGGCGATCATCGAAAGGTGAACCAGAAGGGCCACCGTTGCCTCAGGGGTTTCAGTTAGTGCGATCGGATGCCACAGGATAGCCTGAATTTTGGCAACCGACGCACTCCTCCACCAGGATTTTCTAGGGATTTTCTAAAAATTCTCCTAGAGCAACTTCCTATCCTCGTAAGCCTGTGAACTGAGCAACAACGGCCATCACCTGGGAGCGCGTCAGTTTTGGGAAACCGTGGGTCATGGCATCCAGGGTGGCATGGGCTAGCGCTAGGGGGAGTTCACAGAAGTCCCGAGCAGGGCCTTTGGGTAAACTTTCGGTGTAGCGATCGGCCAATTGCAAGTTGCGCCGAGCGTATTCATCGAGATCCTTAACCGTCCAACCATCGGGAAAGAAACTAACGCCCCGCTCCAAATCTTCGCGGTGGTTCCGCAAAATATTCACCGCCTGCAAGCCTCGCCCAAAGCCAATCGCTTGTATCCGATCGGTCTGGGTGCCGTCGTGCCATGCCCAAAGGTCAGATAGTAATAAGCCGACGGATCCTGCCACACTGAAGGTATAGCGATCGAGATCGTATTCCGTTTGCACATCCCAATTGCGCTCTGCCCAGTAGGCCATGCGATCGGCCATGGCAGCGGTGGCTTCCCACACGCGCGGCGCAATCTCACTGGGGGCATAGCTAGCCCATTCGCCTAAGCGACGGGAGACTTCCGGAAACTGATCCGCATACGGCCCAAAGGCTCGATCGAAATCTGGGTTCGTAAATCCGGTCACTCCCGATTGCAACACTTGACTGATTTCACGAAGGACAAGGGCTTTGGTTGTATTATCCACGTCGGGGTGATCTTCAATTTCATCGATCGCTCGCATGCAGAGATAGCCCGAGGCGACCGCCTCCAACAGCCCTGATGGTAGACGACTGATAGGGATGAAAAACGTCCGACTCGTCTCTTTCAAGACCTCAAGGGCGGTTTGACCGTGGTGGCTCATGCTGGTGGTTACTCCTCACTTCAGACCCGGCGTACTATGAAACCCACGCCTATTGGGTATTTCTTCCTAAAATAAAACCCTAAATCTAGTTACTGACAAGGGCTATCTAGGAAATTCATGGTTTGGCGCTGAATATCTGTAGCTTCGATTCTAGCCAGCATTGGACAAGAAAAGCAGTGGGTTGCGCTCCCACTGCTCGGTTTAGTATCGGTTTAGTCTGTTTTTTGTCTGCGGCCCAGGGCTCAGTTGGCGGGTAAGGCCGTTGAAGTGTGGGGACTCTTGAAGGTGGTCTGGGCATCGGTGCGTTGGCAGGCCACCATGGTTTTGACGTGTTCTGATTCGTCATCCCGAATGTTGACAAAGACATCGTAGAGGTTGTCTACACTGGGACGACGTTCAGCAGGTTTATAGCCAGTTTGGAACTCGTCAAACATGTACAAATCCCCATCCCGGTAATAGCTAATGGCTACTTGGGGTGCAGGAGCGGCCTTTAGCTCTGCTTCGCAGTCCTTCAGGTAGTGGTCATAGGTGCGGTAGGCATGTTGTTCTACCAGTTCCATAAAGTGATAGGCCGATCGTGGTGAGAGGACGTAAATCACCACAATGATCCAGTAGTACAGCAAGGCCACATGGCGAGCCAAGAAGCGATCGATCCAGACATCGGCCCCCCCCAGTTCTTCCATAATCAACAAGTGGTGCAGTTCATTCCACGATTCCGCGAAGTGAACCTTGAGCCAGTCCGCCTTGCGCCACCAGCCAATGGTTTCGTACAGGTGCAGGACAGAGAGGTAGGAAAAATAGGGTACCCGCGCTACGGTTTCCAGGACGTAGAACCGTTGGATCGGTCGATCGCGGTAGACCGTATTCATCACAAAAACCAAAATACTAACGAGAAAGCGAATCATAGAGTAGCTCCGGGAGAGTTAATCAACGGTGGATGAGTGATATTCGCATCCTAGCGATCCCCTCAAACCTTGCAAGATCCTTACTCAGGGAGCCCCTTAGTAACTCGGAGTAAAAGATTGGTACGAGATCGGACCTTTGGGAGACTCTGAAGGAATGTTGAAAATTTTCTAGAAAAAGTGCAGGGTTCCCATAACCACCCCCCAGAATGGAGGAGCAGGGCGATTGTCCGTCGATCTTCTATTACCTTTCTTCTGTCAACTTTCCGGCAACGTTCTATTAACCCTGTTTGCGATCGCATGGAAAATTTTTGTCCCGAACCAGAACAGCATTGTCCAATCCAGTACACACTCACCGTGCTGGAAGGAAAATGGGCTTTACCCATTCTGCGGGAGTTATTTGCAGGGCCAAAGCGTACCCATATGCTGCTAGAAGTCTTACCGGGAATTAGTACCAAAACCTTGATGCAACGACTGCGATCGTTGGAAAAGCATGGCTTGGTGCATCGGCAGATCTACGCAGAAGTCCCGCCCCATGTGGAGTATTGGCTAACGGATAAGGGGCGAGAAATTCAACCCGTTTTGGTCGCGCTGTACCAAGTGGGGCAACGCTGGCTAGCCCAGGACAACTGCCTATGTGGCTTGACGCAACTGCAAACCTGTTCTGCTCCAGATCGCTCCAATTCCTGAAGGGGTGAACCCTTGGTTGACGATTGCTTTACCGAACGCTTTACCTAACGCTTCACCGGGTCAGCCACTTCACCGGGTCATTCAGGTCATTGGGCAAGTCACTTCACCGTATAGTAGGAAATTGCTGGTTTGGACGTTGCGACGATCGCGGATTGGTTATGGCTTATTGGTTAATGAAATCGGAACCCGATGTCTATGGGATCGATGATTTGCAAACGGAAAACATCGGGCTTTGGGATGGGGTGCGTAACTATCAAGCCCGTAACTTCCTGAAATCAATGCAGGTAGGCGACTTGGCCTTTTTCTACCACTCCAACACTAAACCCCCGGGCATCGCGGGGTTGATGAAAATTGTGGAAACCCAAGTGGTTGATCCGACCCAATTTGATCTCGCCAATCCCTACTATGATCCCAAATCCACGCCGGAAGCGCCCCGCTGGCACACCGTCAAATGTCAATATGTGGAAACTCTGCCGGAGCTGATTACCCTAGAACAGTTGAAAGCGGTTTTTTCTCCCGATGAATTACTAGTGGTGCGCCCAGGCAATCGTCTCTCGGTCATGCCGGTGGAAACCCCGGTCGCCCAGCGAATCCTACAACTTGGGGCGTTTCAGACTACCCCCTAGCGGGTTCTGCAGGAGAGTATTGAGTCATGACTGCGGAGGGTTCCGCCGCTGTGGGTGGAGTCGATACATCCTGAGGCCCGAGCTCGGGATGGGCGGCGTGAGTCACACTGCTGAGGACAGGAGCGGCGGAGTAGCTGGACTGGATGGGGAGTTCAATGCAAAATTCCGTGCCCATACCGGGTTCCGATCGACAGGAGAGGTAGCCCTGATGGCGATCGACAACGACTTGGTAACTAATCGCTAACCCTAACCCTGTCCCCTTACCCACCGGTTTTGTGGTGAAAAACGGATCAAAAATGCGATCCCGAATTTCTGGCGGGATACCAGGGCCATTGTCCCGAATTCGAATTACCACAGCATTAGGCGAGTAAAGTGGGCAATGCTCTGTCTCAATCCAGATGGTAGGTTGTTCTATGCCATGCTCCGTTAGGGCATCGATCGCGTTACTGAGCAAATTCATCAGCACTTGATTCAGCTGACCGGGATAACATTCAATTTCCGGTAAATCGCCATAGCTTTTGTGCAGGGTGACCCCTGGAAATCGGCCCGTGGGCTTGAGGCGATGATTCAAAATCAGTAGCGTACTCTCAATCCCGTCATGGATGTTGGCCAATTTGCGCTCGGCCTCATCCAAGCGGGAAAAATTACGCAAGTTGACTACGATTTCCCGGATCCGATCAGTACCGATCTGCATGGAATGGAGGAGCTTGGGCAGATCCGTTTGGACAAATTCCAGGTCAATCTCGTCAGCGTGATCAGGGATAACTCGATCGGAGTCAGGATATTGCTGCTGATAGAGCGCTAAATGGTCTAACAAGTTTTTGATATAGGTTTCAGCATGGCTGAGGTTGCCATAGATAAAGCTCACCGGATTATTAATCTCATGGGCAATGCCTGCCACCATCTGTCCTAAACTGGACATTTTTTCGCTTTGAATCAGTTGCGACTGGGTCGATTGCAATTCTTGCAGGGCATTGGACAGTTCCATTGTCCGCATCTGGACTTGCACTTCTAGCTGTTCATTCTGGACGCCCAGTTGGTGAAAGGATGCTTGCAGTTGTGCTGCCATACTGGTAAACGATCGGGCCAAGCGGCCTAACTCATCCGTGCGATCGCAATCTAGCTGGACATCAAACTCGCCCCTTGCAACCTTCTCGGTTGCTTGCAATAGTTGGTTCAGGGGTTGATGGACTTGGTGGCGCAGGATGCGGTAGAGAATGAGCAATTCTACGGTGAGGGTTAACGAGCCGATGGCCAAGTACAGCAAGCTTTCCTGAAATGCCGCTTGAATTAACAGGGGCATGGGATAAACGGTTACGAAATACCAATCGGGGCCTTGAAGCTTGGTGATGGCCCAAAAGGCTTCTCCATCTGGATCTTCAAAGACCGCTGCCTCCTGATTTAGTTGCTTGGCTTGGGCCAGAATGCGCTGAAGGTGACGATCGTGGGTGTCTTGAATCGTCAGTTGGCCTTTCTGTTCCAGAATTTTTGCGGTGTACTGGGGATGAACGATTAGGGTGCCATCGTTGCGGAAAATAAGGTTATGGGTGCCCGGTATGAGGTTCTTCTGCGTTTGTGCCAGCAGATCATTCAGAACAATGTCATTGCCGATCGAGGCCACGTGGTTTCCCTGATCGTCATCCACTGGGGTTACCAGAGACACCATCCACTGCTTCGGCACCGTATCGTAATACACCTTAGTCCAAAAGGGTTTACGAGCCGGATTATGGGTTCGATCGGCTCCGTAGCCATATTCTTCTTGGAGAATATCTAAATCCGACTCCGCTTCCAATCCCCAGGGGCTACTGGGACGATAATCTACCGAAAGGTTCTCAGGGCCATTGATCCAAGTATTGGTAAAGCGGCTAGTGAAAGCACGACCATAGAGGCTGGCTAACCGATGAAATACAACTATCCTATGTTGTAAATCTGGCGTAATCGGGACGCTTCTGCCTAGAAACACTGTAGCGGCGCGTTCTTTATCAAAAAATGCCAATGACTTCCCCTGGGGAAAATTACGCCAGGTACCATCCCTCCAGGCATACATCAATTGCTTGAATTCGGCTTGGTTGTTTAGAGCTGGATCGACTTTCAGGGTTTGCAGAAGGTGTTGTTTGAGAATTTGCTGGTTCTCTTGAGCCAGCCGGAAAACTTCGCTGTTCTGTCTTCCTTCATCTACAATGCGCTGATACAGTTGTTGATTGATATTGTCTTCTAAGGTTCTGAAGGAATGCCAATAGACGGCTCCGATCGCGGTGGATGAGATCCCAACGATGGCTACCCCAATCTTCAGCAAGGTTTTGCGGGTTAACGACGTTTGACCGGATGGAGACTG
The DNA here is from genome assembly GCA_002148405.1 of Alkalinema sp. CACIAM 70d. Taxonomy (GTDB): domain Bacteria; phylum Cyanobacteriota; class Cyanobacteriia; order Leptolyngbyales; family Leptolyngbyaceae; genus Alkalinema. The sequence continues at coordinate 163,997 of MUGG01000212.1, forward strand.
CCAAAAGGTGCGGTTAAACCAAGGAGGAAGGGAGAAGCGCATCATAAGGGTGCAAGCCTTGTAAGACTGGTAAGACTGGTCGATTGCAGTTGACTCATCAATGACTTTTCCCGAGAATTCCCTGAAAATGACTGATAATATTTCACTCTTTCCAAGGTATCTCAGTATTTTCCTGAAAACTGTGGAAAAACTCAGCATTTTTCTAGAAGGAATTCAGCCAATGAGTTATCTGCCACTGGTCAGGACAGGGTCTAGATGGCAGGCGATCGTAGTAGAAAATCCCCTTGGTCATGATGGGAAATGCTCGATCGGGAACACTTGTGTCAAGAAAGACTTACCTCAATTTGCCAAACTTGCCTAAATCGGTAAACGCTACGCTAGAATTGTTAACGCTTCGTTACGGAAGCATTTGATTTTACTACCGAAGAAGCAAGTCTTACCCTTTTACCTTAAAGTGAACAATCATGTCTCTTCCGATTCGGAACGTTGCGATTATTGCCCACGTTGACCATGGTAAAACGACCCTCGTGGATGCGTTGCTGAAGCAAGCGGGAACCTTCCGAGAGAACGAGGATATTCCGGACTGCGTGATGGACTCCAACGATCTGGAACGGGAGCGAGGCATTACGATCCTGTCTAAAAATACGGCTGTCCGTTACAAGGAAACCTTAATTAATATTGTGGACACCCCGGGTCACGCAGACTTTGGGGGTGAAGTGGAACGGGTTCTGGGCATGGTGGACGGCTGTCTGCTGATTGTGGACGCCAATGAAGGCCCGATGCCCCAGACCCGCTTTGTATTGAAGAAGGCGCTGGAACAGGGTCTACGTCCGATCGTGTTTGTGAACAAGATCGATCGGGCCCGCCAGGATCCCAACATTGCTGTCGATAAGGTCTTGGATCTATTTATCGAACTGGGCGCAGATGACGATCAGTGTGACTTCCCCTACCTCTTCGGATCTGGTTTAGGTGGCTTTGCTAAGGAAAAACCAGAAGAAGAGTCCGACAGCATGGAGCCGCTGTTTAATGCGATTCTACGCCACGTTCCGCCGCCCGTTGGTGACCCTACCAAGCCGTTGCAACTGCAAGTGACAACCCTGGACTACTCCGACTACTTAGGTCGGATCGTCATTGGTCGTGTGCACAACGGCACGATCAAAGCTGGACAACAAGCAGCCTTGGTTAAGGATGATGGCAAGATCGTCAAGGCCAAAATTTCCAAGCTGCTGGGCTTCGATGGCCTCAAGCGGGTAGAAATTGAAGAAGCTGCTGCGGGTAACTTGGTGGCAGTGGCAGGTTTTGCTGATGCTAACATTGGGGAAACGATTACGGATCCAGACGATCCCCAAGCATTACCTTTGATTAAGGTCGATGAACCGACCCTGCAAATGACCTTTATGGTGAACGATTCACCGTTCGCTGGGAAGGAAGGTAAGTTTGTCACCTCTCGCCAAGTGCGCGATCGCTTGATGCGGGAGTTGGAAACCAACGTGGCGCTGCGGGTAGAGGAAACGGATTCCCCCGATCGCTTCTCCGTGGCAGGCCGGGGTGAGTTGCACCTGGGCATCCTGATCGAAACGATGCGGCGGGAAGGCTACGAGTTCCAAGTGTCGCAGCCGCAGGTGATCTTCCGCGAAATCAATGGCCAACCTTGTGAACCATTTGAAACTTTGGTGCTGGATGTGCCTGATGATGCAGTCGGTTCTTGCATTGAGAAGCTAGGAACCCGCAAGGCTGAAATGCAAAACATGGAAGCAGGCGGCAACGGTCGGACGCAGTTGGAATTTGTGGTTCCAGCGCGAGGCTTGATCGGCTTCCGGGGTGAGTTCATCCGACTGACCCGTGGGGAAGGCATCATGAACCACAGCTTCTTTGAGTACCGTGCTATGGTGGGTGAAATTCAGGCTCGCTACAACGGGGTGATTATTTCCTTTGAAGAGGGCACGGCGACCTTCTATGCGTTGCAAAACGCGGAAGACCGTGGGGTGTTCTTCATCAAGCCGGGTACCAAGGTGTACAAGGGCATGATTATTGGGGAGCACAACCGTCCGCAGGATCTGGATCTAAATGTCTGTAAGGCGAAGGCACTAACGAACCACCGGGCTGCGGGTGGAGATGAGTTGGTGCAGTTGAAAGCTCCGGAAGAGATGAGTTTGGAGCGGGCGCTGGAATACATTGGGCCGGATGAGCTACTGGAGATCACGCCAGAGTCCATTCGTCTTCGCAAGCTAGAGAAGAAGAAGCTGGCTGGCAAGAAATAGTTCTGTTGTTCAGTAATGCTTAATTGATTCATCTAAGGAGGCTCTATGGCCTCCTTTTTTGATCGAGTGATGTGTTTGTTAAAGATGCAATAAGCAATTGAAAAAATACAGCAATGCGAGGGGAGGCAAAATTTTCGATTTGAGTAAAATATGGCTTAATGGAAAGTACTGCTAGTTGTCACTTCGTCAATCATCATGGCTGTTCCAGATTATCAAAGCTTTCTATTACCTGCTCTATCGTTTTTGAGTGATGGTTTGGAGCACTCTAGCCGAGAGGTTTACGATGCAATGGCATTGGTATTTTCACTAACTGATGAAGACAGAAAACAGCTTCTTCCTAGTGGGCAGCAAGCAACCTATGAAAACCGAATTGGTTGGGCATTAACTTATTTGAATAAAGCAAAACTATGTGACAAGCCTGCTCGGGGAAAATTTATCATTACGCAGCGTGGACAAGAAGTTTTGCAGAACAAGCCTACAAAAATTGACAATAAATTCCTCCTGCAATTTTCCGAGTTCCAACAATTTAAGCAGCGTACTCCTAAAACGCAAGAGGATTTTGAAAAAAATCTGGAGTCTGATAATGCCCAAACACCTGAAGAAATTTTGCAGGAAAGTTATCAAGCATTAAAGTCAGAGCTGAAAGAAGAAATTTTACAACGGCTGAAGCTGGGTTCACCTGCTTTTTTTGAACGGGTTGTTGTAGATCTACTGGTCGCCATGGGTTACGGTGGTTCCAGGAAAGAGGCTGGGCGTGCGATCGGGCGAACTGGCGATGGTGGAATTGATGGCATCATCAATGAAGATCCCCTCGGACTAGATAGCATTTATATTCAAGCCAAACGGTGGGAAAACACCGTCGGTCGTCCAGTCGTCCAGGCATTTGCCGGAAGTTTAGAAGGCTTTCGTTCTAGAAAAGGGGTGATGATTACGACTTCAGAATTTTCTAAAGAGGCCAAAGATTATGTAACAAGAATTGAAAAAAAGATCATATTGATTAACGGAACAATGCTGGCAGATTTGATGATTGAAAATGACGTTGGTGTTGATGAGAAAGAAAGATTTGTAGTCAAAAAAATTGATAATGACTACTTTGAAGAAATCCTCTAATAAATAATTTTTGAAAGAATATCTTGGAGTATTGTTCGAATCAAATCAGAAATGCTGCTTTTAATTATTTTGCCGAAGTGAATCATGTATCCATTGGTAACAGAATTGTAAATTCTGCGCCTTGTCCTAGGGTTGAGTCTACTGAAATAGTTCCTCCATGTTTTTCTTCTACGATTTGACGAGCGATCGCTAAACCTAATCCAGTTCCTTTGCCCACACCCTTGGTTGTGAATAGATGCTCAAAGATTTTAGCTTTTACGTCCTCACCCATGCCTTTACCATTATCCCGAATCCGAATTTCAACAGTATGCTGTCCTTGTAGGGCTGTTTGAATCATAATCTGCTGAGGATTGAGTTGTAATTCACTGTAAGTTGTTTGCTGTGCCATTTCGTCAAACATATCGATCGCATTGGCGAGAATGTTCATAAAGACTTGGTTCAGTTGCCCTGGAAAGCACTTAATCTCAGGAATCTCGCCATAGTTCTGAATTACTTCGATCGCAGGTCGATACTCATTGGCTTTCAAGCGATATTTTAGAATCAGAATGGTACTATCGATTCCCTCGTGAAGATTGGCTTTAACCTTGTGTTCTCGATCGGCCCGCGAGAAGGTACGCAGGCTGGTGCTGATATTGGTAATACGATCGGTGGCACCTTCCATGGAGTTCAATAACTTCAGTAAATCCTCCGTCAAAAATTCTAAGTCAATCTCTTCAGCCTTCTCTTGGACAGGCATTGCTGCATCAGGATGGTGGTGCTGATAGAGGGCTAAATAATCCAGTAAATCTTGAACATAATCTCTGGCATTGTTAATACTGCCACTCAGGAATCCGATGGGATTATTAATTTCGTGGGCTACGCCTGCAACTAGGTTACCGAGCGAAGCCATTTTCTCACTTTGGACAACTTGTAGATGGGACTGTTGCAATTGCTGGGCATAGTCTTGAGCTTGTTGATAAAGTCGCGCATTTTTCAGAGAAATCGCAGCCTGGGTGCAGAGGAAATTAAGTACCAGAATTCGATCGTGGGTAAATGCGCCACTAGTGAGTTGATTTTGTAAATATAGAAGACCAATCAGTTGTCCTTGGTTAAGGAGCGGTAAACACAATAAGCTTTTAGGCTGTTGCTGTTGTAAATAACTTTCGATGATCGGTAAATCCGTTTTGAGGTCGTCAATGACCACCGTTTCCAAGGTGTTTTTGACATATTGAATCAGCTTAAACGGCACATCCAGACTGCTGTCTAGTGGCTGTGTGCAGAGGTCTGTGACTTCAGGGATAGCGATTGCCCGTACCTGCCATTCTCCAGTATCACTAGGGAGGATCAAGGCACAGCGATCGGCTCCAGAGTTTTGCAGAATGATTTGGGTCAATTGATTGAGCAGTTCTTCTAGTTGAATGGTGCTTGTGAGGGCTTGTGAGGCTTTGAGGATGGCAGCAAAGTCTAAGGTTTGGTTAATACTAGTACTACTGGAGCTTTTGTGAGGGGTGGCAGGCACTGTTACGGTTGCTGGAGCGATCGTCATTAATGTGTTCGAGAGGCTTACTGATGAGTCTGTTGGCTCTAAGATGGAGTGCAGTAACTTGGGGTGGCGAGTTTCAAGATCAGCAACTTTGGCTTTGGCTCCCCAGTGAGCATAGCGGTAGTAGGTTTCTTGGAGGTAGCCTATGGCGACTTTCTCTTTGCCCCAATCCAGATAGAATTTAGCGGCCAGTTCATTCGCGAGTGCCTCGTCTTGGATGAATCCATTCGCTTTAGCACTGGCGATCGCGCGATCGTAATAATCGATCGCCTCACCTCTATCACCTAAGACTCGATAATATTCTGCCGCAACCAGTTCCCAGCGATGTTGGTGATTGGTCGGTGCAAAGGTTGCCCAATGACGTAACTGATCGTGTTGTTGTTGGACTTGCTGCAAAATAGTGGGTTGTTCCTCGGGATCTGCAGTGGGATAGCAGCGAAGTTGAATGAGGGCATCAAACCAAACGTAGAGAACTACGGTAAATGTTGCAGTTCCCCCTTGGAGATATTGCCTCGCCTCTTTAGAAATACGTGCAGCGGGCTGATACTCGTTAAAAAGATAATAAAGAATGGCTTGATTGATATACCAGTGGAACAACCCAGTGAAATTGTTATCCACTTGCAGTACTGATAAATGAGTCTCTGCATCAAAGAGTTCTCCACTTAGAATCGCTGGGTGCTGGTTATATCCCAGTAAGTTCAAAACAGCTTGTTGGTAAGTTGTTTCTAGCAGTAGGGAATGTAAATGTTCATGCTTGGTAGTAATTTGTCGATAGGCTTCCATTTTCGGTAGTAAATCTGAAAGTACCTGTCCTTGGAAATAAGCATAGGCACAGTAGGTACCCGCATTGAGGTTTGCGGATTCTAAATCCCCCGTCTCAATTCCATCTTGATAAGCTCGTTCCAATGCGGGAATTACGGTAGATAAAGCATCTTTCCAATGTTTAATAAAATAGTAATTAATAAAGCCACTGCGACTGTAGGAATTCTTTAGATGTAAGCGATCGCGCAAAGTCAATGCTAATTCTCCAAAGGCATAGCCATTTTCAATATCACCCACTACACCACAGAGAATTACGCCATAGTCACTGTAAGTAAAAACAGAAATGGGGCAATTACCAAACTGAAGTGAGATTTCAATCTGCTTACAAATCAGTAATGGCATTAAAAGTGGGGCTGCAATATAAGCGCTAGCAGATAATCCACTCATTAATTGCATTTGTGCGAGTAAATAAGGATCAGTCAGCGAGGGTAATTCTAGAAAATCGTGAATCTCTCTCTCTGCCCATAGCGCTCTCGTTACGCTGAGGGCTTGTCCAATATCAGCTTGAGTTGGCTGGGCTGGAAATTCTAGTCCTAGGGTTCGTAACAATTCCAAGCCAATTTGTAACGATTCCAAGAGCCGACCCTGTACACTGACTCCAAGAATTCGATGTTGCTGTACTTTAATGGTATCTAGCAAAGTTTTTGCTTGTTGACAAACCAAAGAAGCCCAGCGTTCCAATTCTACAAAGTTAGATGTGAGATAATTGGATTCAGTAATTTCTTCGTGAAGTGCCAAGCTGAGGTCATAGTGAGTCTGCCAGCTATCTGTCGGCAAAAGTTGAATGCCTTGCTCAAAATAGGCGATTGCAGCTTGATAGGCGGTGGCAGTTTTTGCTTTGCGTCCTGCTGCTAGGTTTAATTCAGCTAGAGTTTCTCGTTCTTGGGGTGATGTAATGATGGTGCTGCCAAGGTTGAAGTGATTGACAATGGCAAATAGTCGTTCTTCCCGTTCCTGTGGGGACGCATCCCCGAGAAGTGTCTGCCCCATCTTGAGGTGTGTGCTCTGTTTCTGATCGGGGGCAATGAGTGAATAGGCAGCTTGTTGGATACGATCGTGCAGGAACCGATAAACCGGATTCACAGTCGCTTTGGGATTTTGGTGATCGAATTGCTCACGATCGACGGACTGGAAAAACCGATAAACTTGGGTGGTC